>JAFRAK010000009.1 GCA_017405445.1 Bacilli bacterium
TAAGCTTTCTTTTCTCGTTTATTGTGTGATCCTATTTGTGCTAAATCAGGTATAGTCTTAATAGGTTCAACTCTTAATATTGCATAATTTAATTCCATATATCATTTCTCCTTTCATTTTTACACAACAAAAAAGATATGTTGTTAAACATACCTTTAATAGTAAAATCAGTATGTAAGAAATCCTTACATACTGACTAAATAAATATTTTTAAATTTAGTTTTCTTTAGCCAACCAATTTGCTATATCAACTATTTGAATACCTTCATATTGATAATCATCGTGTTTTGTTCTAGCAATTACCATTTTAGGATAAGCATCTTTAATCTTTAATAATGGATCAACTTCACGTCTAAATGTATCATTATCAAAATCATCTCCAATATCACTTGATACTTGAATATAAATTTTCTCATTTCTTTTTGTAGCTACAAAGTCAATTTCTTTTTCATATAGAGTTCCAACATAAACTTCATATCCTCTTCTTAATAGTTCTATTGCTACAATATTTTCATAAACTCGTCCATAATTAATATTTTTAGTTCCTAATTTAGCATATTTAAAAGAGTGATCAACTAAATAGTATTTATCTTGTGAAGATAAATATTTTTTACCTTGAATATCATATCTTCTTATTTTATAAAACAAAAATGCATTACACAAATAATTTATATATGAACTTACCGTTTTATGATTTATTTTATCTTTATTGTTAGTTAGAGAGTCAGCTATATTTCTTATTGATGTTAAATTTGAAATATTATCCATTAAGAAATCATTAATCATATCAAGTAAATGGTCTTTCTTAATTTTATATTTATTACAAATATCTCTTTTTATAAGTGTATTGTAAATATCGTTTACATAATTATATTTTTCTTCATTTTCTTTATATAAATATGCTCCTGATAATCCTCCCTCTAAGACATAATTATCAAACGCCTTATCACTATTTTCTATATTGTAATAATTTAAAAATTCTTTGTATGAAAACGGATATACCTTTATTTCAAATGTTCTTCCTGTAAATAGAGTTGCTAAATCACTACTCATTAAGAAAGCATTTGATCCAGTTATATATATATCAAATTTTTCTTCTGCATGAAAATTATTAATAGCCTTTTCAAAATCAATACACATTTGAACTTCATCTATTAGTAAAAAATTATGTTTGTTACTAATATAATTATTTTCAACATATTCAATTAATTTATGATATTCTTTAAGATTTTCAAATTTGGTTAAATTGTAATTAATATGAATTATATTATAGTCTTTTTCATTGTTTATAACATAATTCTTAAATTCTTCTAGTAATTTTGATTTCCCAGCACGTCTAACTCCAGTTATTACTTTTATATCTGGAGTATTCATTGTATTAATTAATTTTTCTAAATAAAATGTTCTTTGAATTAATTTCATATTATTCCCTCCAATAACATTATAACACATAATTCCCATAATTGATATTTTTTTCTTTTTGGGAAATAGAGTTTTACTTCCCAAAAATCAATTTTTTTTAATTTTGCGTAATGAAATAATTATTTTCATTATAAATATTTTGTGAGAAAACTTATTATTTTATGCTAAATATGACATATATCATCACATTTCTTGTTATAATTACAATATTTTCTAATCTTACATCTTTCACATTTAGGATGTTCTCCACATATATTAGCAGACCTTAATAAACAAAATTGTTGGATTATTGATTCTACAATTATCTCATCACAGTTATTTAATATTGCTATCTTTTTAATTATATTTAATACTTGTTGTTCTGTTGCATTAGCATTTTCTACAATTCCTAGTCTATGACTACCAAATAATCTTTCTAATTGAACGCTTTTTTTACAAGTATTAATACCAACTCGTTTTAAATAATCATAAGCAAAAGCTCGTCCAACTTGTATTAGTTTATATTTACCACTATTAAACATATTAGCAATATCATTAGGAGTTTCTTTTTTAACAAACTTGTCTAAACTTCCATAATCTTTTTCAATTCTTTCTAATACCATTATATTTTTAGATAATGCTTTCATCTGATTATTTATCATTGGGTTAGTGCAATGAATCTTCCTTAACTTATTAACTAAAATACTTGTATCAACTACCTTTAAATAATTCTTATCATAGTTATGAAAAATTTTATCAATAGTTTCCATATTTTCTCTTATATTATTATCTCCCCATCTATGATTTGAAAGTAGAGCAATAATTAATGCTTTTAAATGTTCTTCAAAAGAATATTTTTTACCTTTCTTTCTAGATTTAACATTATTTACTAAATCTTTAATATCTCTCATATAATCATAATTAATATAATCCATACTTTCTTTTATAAGAGGGTATATTTCTTTTAAATCTTTATCATCAAGTAAAGTAATATTTTTTACCATTTCATAATTAGGATTATATATTACTTGGTTATCAATACAATCTTTTAATATTTCTATAACTTCTTCATTAGATAAATACTTAACTCTCTCAATAGGGAATATAACTTTATTTGCTTTAACATATTTTATCAGCAAAGGTATTAATTCATCTTTTTCTAAAATTTTCTCATTTTTCATAAAAAAATATCTCACTTTCTATAAATTAGTCTTTAACTAATAAAGTGAAATATTGTCTTTAGCCCTTATTTTATCGGCATTTATTTGTTTTTATATTTGGGTATCACTTATTCAACATCACCCATGGAGTTTTTACCATTCTAGGGCCATTTTCATCATTTGCTCCTTGAGCATTTTCTATCATATAACCAACACAATCAATTAGTTTTATATTACAAGTTACATCATCTATTTGTATTTTAGCTGTATTAGTTGGTACAAATTTAGGTTCTGTTGTCATAATTGTTTTTCCTGCAGCACTTTGAGGGATTTCATCTAAAGCTCTTTTTTTTTCAAATTCATCATCTATATTAGGTAAGATTAATGTTTCTACCATTCTTTTGATGAAAGTTGATTTTCCTGTTCTTACTGCGCCTACTACTCCTAAATAAATGTCTCCACCACTTCTTTTGGCAATATTTTTTATTATTTCTTTTTTATTCATATAACTCTCCTTATTTCATTTAAATATATGTTTTAGACAAAAAAAAAGAACTAATTAGTTCTTTATTTTTTTGTTGGGATAATGTGTTTTAAATTAATATTTATATGACAATTAGCAGATTCTTTTTCTCTTATTTGTTCTAACTCATCATTTGATATTTCAATATAGATATCTTTATTAACAATAATCTTATGATTACTCTTAACTCCCATATTTAATTCATTAAGCATAGAAATTGGCATAAATAATACTCCATCTGCATCACATATTGTTATGTTGTATGTTTTTTCTTCATTGAAATCAACACTGATAATTATAATGTTTTTGTTTAGAGCATTTATTTCTTCCATATCTGATTCTGTATATTCCTTATTATCTATATTTTTTACTTCTTTTTCTGGATGTG
Organism: Bacilli bacterium; assembly: GCA_017405445.1. Classification (GTDB taxonomy): domain Bacteria; phylum Bacillota_I; class Bacilli_A; order RF39; family UBA660; genus UBA3789. The sequence goes on from JAFRAK010000009.1 coordinate 3,473, forward strand.
ATGAGTATTTGGTAGGAATATATAGTTTTTGTGTTAATTTATCTCTATAGATAAATACTTTTTCTTGTGCTTGAGTTCTTTCATAATGATTTTTTAATTCTTCTTTTAATTCTTGAATATTTACATTTTGATCTCCTAATAGTTTTACAAAATAATGTTCTGTTTCATTATTTAAGCATTTTAAAATGTCATTTTTTACTTTTTCTACGTCTACTTCAGGATTTCCTAGTAGTTTTACTAAATGTCTTTCAGTAGGTTCTTTCTTTAATTTACTTAGTAATTCAGATTGTATTTCTTTGATATTAACATTTTGATCTCCAAGTAATTTAACAATATTCTTTTCTGCTTTTCTTTCTACTTGACTCATTATTTCTTGTTTAATTTCTTGAATATCTACATTTTGATCTCCTAGTAGGACTACTAAATTTTTTGTTGTTTCCTGATCCATATAGCTTAATAGATTTTGTTTAATTTCTTGAATATTTATATTTTGATCTCCTAGTAATTTTACAATATATCTATCTGAATCTTCTTCTAAGTGTTTATGAAGTTCTCTTTCAATTTCTTCTATATCTACGTTTTGATCACCAAGAAGTTTTACTATATGTCTTTCTTTTCCTTCTTCTAAATGTTTTAATAATTCCTGTTCAATATAATTTAGGTCAACATTTTGAACACCAAGAAGTTTTACAAAGTGTTTTTCTGTTTCTTGATTAATGAAGCTATTTAAAGATAATTTAATATCTTCAATATCTACATTTGGATCTCCTAATAATTTTACTAGTTGTCTTTCTGTTCCTACTTCTATTTGTTTATTAATTTCTCTTTTAATATCTTCAATATTTACATTTTGATCTCCTAATAGTTTTACAAAATGTCTTTGTGTTTCTCCTTGTTGAATTTTTAATAAATCTTGTTTAATACCATTGATATCTACATTATGTTCTCCAAGAAGTTTTACAATATATCTTTTCTCTTCTTCTACTAAATGTTTTTCTAATTCTCTTTTAATTCTTTCTACATCTATGTTTGTAGAGCCAATATTTTTAACGATATATTTTTCTGCATTCATATCTAATTTCTTTAATAATTCTTCTTTGATTTCGTCAATATTAACATTTTGATCACCAAGTAGAATTACAACTTTCTTTTCCTCATCATCATCGTTTAGATATGATTTTATTTCTTTTTTAATTAATTCAATATCAACATCTTGATCTTTTAATAGTTTTACTACATGTCTTTCTGCTTCAAAATTTAAATGCTCTTTTAGAGATTTTTTAATACTTTCAATATCTATATTCTGATCTCCTAATAATTTTACTACTTGTCTATCAGATTCTCTATCTAGATGGTCTCTTAAATCTTGTTTGATTTCTTCGATTTTTTCATGAGTATCTCCTAGTAGATCTTCAATATGTTTTTCAGATTGATCACTAATTTTACTTAATAATTCTTTTTTAATAGATTCAATATCTACATTTTGATCTCCTACTAGTTTTACGATACATTTATTAGAATCTGTTTCAAGAGATTTTGCTAAAGCTTTTTTGATTCCTTCAAGATCTACATTTTGATCTCCTAGAAGTTTAACTTCTCCTTTTCTAACATATGGTGCAATTAAATCTTGTTTAATCTGTTCTATATCAACATTTTGATCTCCTAAAACTTTAACAATATTTATATTAGCAGCTTTTTCTAAAACTTTGTTAATTTTTTCTTTAATTTCTTGAATGTTAACATTTTGATCTCCTAAAAGTTTTACTACTTTCTTTTCGGTGTCATGATTTACTATTCCAAGAATTTCATTTTTTATTCTTTCTATATCCATTTTATTATCCCTTTCTATTACTCTTTTTTCATCTTTTTTTGGTTTAATAATTTTTTCTATTCCCTTTTGACCAGTTTTTTCTTCAATCTTTTTTAATTGTTCTTCTGTAATGGAATAGCAATTTTTATTATTTATTACTTTTGAAATTCCTTCGACTTGTATTCCTAATCTTAAGGTTAATTCATAAATACTATAATCTATATATGATTTTTTATCTTTTATATTAAAATAATAGATAAAAGTCGAAGTAGGAGGAGTTATTGGATGATTGAAGTGAACCATTTTGTATTTTTTTTGAAGAATTAGTTTATCTTTTTTTGTTTTTTCTTCTATTTGATTTATTTCTTCCTCTGATACTCTACTGTAAACAATTCCTTCAATATTTAGTTTATCTTTTATTGGGATATCATACCTTTTACATATATTTTCAGCAATGTATAATGTGTTATTATTATCTAAGTCTACTATTACTGTAAATGATAGATGTAATTGTAGGTCAAAGTATGGTTTAATATTTGTTATTATTTCTATCCCTTTTTCTTTTGCTTTCTTATTTATTACATCAAGATCTTTTTCTTGAATCAGAAAACATGTCTTTTCTTTAATGTGTTTCTCTTCTTCATGATTTCCAATGTCATATTCATTACAAATATCATCCTCTAAATATAATCCATTTGGTGTTTTATATATGACATATTCTAATATCATGAGAGAGTTTTTATCCCCTTCTAATTCCTCTTTCATAAATACACTCCCTATTATCTTCTATTATACAATAAAAAAGACTAAAGTCATAGTCTTTTTAAAATATTTTTTCAATATTTTTTGGTACTTCATCTTTTATAATTGAATTTATAATTTTTTCTTTTTTTTCTTCAGATACTTTTTTATTTGTTATTTTGCTTATTTCATCAATAATTTCTCTAATTGTTTGTTCATTTTTCATATTATTATTTTGTAATTTTGCTGCGAGAGATAGAATCGTTTCTTTTTTGATATTCGTTTTATTTTCTATGTTTTTAAATAAATTATCTTTTAACATAAAAAAACCTCCCATATATTATATGTGAGGTTTATTCTTCATCATCACTTCTATTTTTAAATTGTAGAATAATTGGAGTTCCTTCAAAATCAAAGTTTTCTCTTATCTTATTTTCTAAATATCTTTCATAGGAAAAATGAACTAATCCTTTATTATTGACACGAAATGTAAACTTAGGTGGTTTGATACCTGTTTGAGATGTAAAGTATATTTTTAATCTTTTTCCTTTATAAGAAGGAGGTAGATTTAGTTGATAGGCATCTTGTATTACTTCATTTAGAGTTGATGTTTTAATTTCTTTTTTGATGTTTTCTTTTACTTTTACAATTTCTGGCATTAATGTATGAATTCTTTTTTTTGTTAATGCACTTAAGAATACAACTGGTGCATATGGAGCAAATTGAAATTCTGCTCTTATTAGTTTTTCAAAGTCTTGAATAGTAGTATCATCTACTTTATCCCATTTATTTACGACAATTATTAATCCTTTTCCTCTTTCAATAGCATATCCTGCGATATGTTTATCATGTTCCATAATTCCTTCTTCTGCATTGATTACTACTAAACAAATATCAGAACGATCAATTGCTTTTAAGGAACGAAATAAACTATATTTTTCAATACTTTCAAATACTTTTCCTTTTTTTCTCATTCCTGCTGTATCTATTACGACATATTCTTCATTATTATACTTTAATACTGAATCAATAGAATCACGTGTTGTCCCTGCGATATCTGAAACGACTACTCTTTCTTCTTGTAGAAGAGCATTAGTTAGGGAACTTTTTCCTACATTAGGTCTTCCAATAATTGAGAATTTTACTCGATTATCTTCTTCTTTTTCTTTTTCACTAAAATCCTGTGTTATAGAATCTAATAATTCAATTAATCCTTGACTATGAATTCCACTGATTGGTAGATAGGTATCAAAACCTAATTCATAAAAATCATAAATATTATCTTTTGCTTCTTTTACATCCATTTTATTGATAGCAACAATTACTTTTTTGTCTGATTTTCTAAGAATTGATGCGATTGATTTATCATTTGGGGTTATTCCTTCTTTTCCATCCACTATGAAAACTACAATATCTGCTTCTTGTATTGCAATTTCTGCTTGCATTTTAATTTCTTCATTAAAATCCATTTTTGTAGTGTCAATTCCACCAGTATCAATTAAATAAAATCTTTTATTATTATAAGAAGCTTCTTGATAGATACGATCTCTTGTTACTCCAGGAGTATCTTCTATAATAGATATTTGCTTTCCTACAATTTTATTAAATAAAGTTGATTTTCCTACATTAGGTCTTCCTACTAAGGCAACTGTTGGTAGTTTCATAGTATCCCCTCCAATCCAGCAATATTATAGCATAAAGTTATAAATTTTTAAAGTTTTTTCTTCTTTTCAATTGATTAATGATATAATCTATTTAGGAAGGTGATGATAATTTGGAAGAAAAAGAAAAAAAATTAAAATGGTATGATAATGCCAATACAATTACAAGTTTAATGATAGGAGTAATATTATTAATTGTTATCTGTAGTCAATCATTTACTACGACAGAAAATAATTCTTTGTCTGTATTTAGTAGTATTATTAATCATAATTCTCTATATTTAGTTGTACTTGTATATTTTGTATTTTTAAAGACTAAGAAAGGAAAACAATATTTTAATTATTTAAATACTTTTTTAGTATTTATCTATTTAATTACAACAATTACATCTTTACTTACTGTAATACAGTCTTTTTCTCTTAATACTGTATTAAGTCTTGCGGAAAATACAATCTTACTACTGTATATGATACATACTTTATTTAGAGATACTCTTATTTGGAAAGAATTTCGTTTAAATTATTCTCCATTTAATGAGATTACTAATGAGTCTTATTTTTATTCATTAATCGTAGTTGTCGTATTTATGTTAGTAGTTAATTTAATATCTACTGTAGTATTTAGAGGTCTATTAATTTCTTGCTTGGATGCAGTATATGTTGTTTTATTGGGAAGATATATCTACTTATATCGTGAATATTTAGATCTTCATCAACTTGATTCTGATAATGAGGGAAATTTTGATGAGGTAAGAAAAGATATTCAAGAAGTATTAGATTCTACTACGATTGATGAAAAAGTAGTAGATGTTTATGAAAAAGTAAAGGAAGAAACAAAGAAGATTCTTCCTAAAGAAGAAAAAGTAGAAGAAGAAAAATCTAAGAGAAAGACTACTACTAAAAAAACTGTTAAAAAGAAAGGAGAAGATAAATAATGGGTTTATTTGATGAGGTTAGTAAAGCAAAACAAGAATTTCCAAAGAAAAAGACAATTGCAGAAGGAGTTTCTTCATTGCACTTTAATTTTTATCAGATATTTGCACTTGGATTGTTTCTATTGTTCTTCTTTTTAGGAATCTTTTTAGGAAATTTATTTGCAACCTGTCAGGCTACTTCTTATTTTTATTCTAAGGCTTGTTTGGTTACAGAATTTAACTTTTCTTTAATGATTGCGATATGGTTTGTAGGGCTAATTTTATGCGTTTTTTTCTATTCAATAGGACATATTATTGAATTGTTGACCAATATTAGTGACAAACTTAGTAAATTTCGCTTATAATTCTTGCTTTTTATAATAATTCGTGTTAATTTTAATATGTAAGCATAATATGTGCTTAGTAATTTATAGGGAGGGAAATATAAATGAAAAAAGTTGAATTAGTAGAAGCAGTTGCTAAAGCAACAGGCTTAACTAAAGCTGATTCTACAAGAGCAATCGATGCTACTTTTGCTGCTATTACAGGAGCATTAAAAAAAGGAGACAAGGTTCCTCTAGTAGGATTTGGAACTTTTGCAGTTTCTAAGAGAGCTGCTCGTGAAGGACGTAATCCAAGAACTGGTGAAGTTGTTAAGATTGCTGCTAGAAAAGCTGTTACTTTTAAAGCTGGATCTGCATTAAAAGATGCTGTAAACTAATTTGTTAGTTTCGTAAAAAAAACCTATTCATAGGTTTTTTTTTCTTACTTATGATATAATTTGATTAGGTGGTGTATCGGATGTTAGAGACAGCTTTAAAACTATTAAAAGAGTTTTCTAATCATTCTTTTAAGGCATATATTGTAGGAGGATTTGTTAGAGATTATCTATTAGGGATAGAATCTAATGATATTGATATTACAACAAATGCTACCCCTAAAGAAATAAAAGAAATCTTTCAAGATAGTTGTTTACCAAATGAAGATTATGGATCTGTTGTTGTGGTGATGAAAGGAATACATTTTGATATTACAACATTTCGTAAAGAAATACAGTATGAGAATAATCGTAGACCAATAGAAATAGAATATATTAATGATTTGTATCCTGATTTATTACGAAGAGATTTTGTAATTAATACAATATGCATGGATGAAAATGGTGATATTATTGATTATTTAGGGGGACAAGATGATCTCCATAATCATATTATTCGTACTGTTGGAGATGCTAAATCTAGATTTGCTGAAGATAGTTTAAGAATGTTAAGAGCGATTCGTTTCGCAACAATTCTTAATTTTCAATTATCTGATGATTTAATTGATGCTATTAAGGAAGAAAAATACTTATTAAAAGAATTATCTTATTTTCGTAAAAAAGAAGAATTAGATAAAATTTTTAATTGTTCTAATCGTGATTATGGAGTAAAACTATTAATTGATTTAGAAGTATATCAAGAATTAGAATTATATAATATTCATAAAATAGTAAATTGTGAAGTAGATAGTTCCATTGCGATATGGGCTTTACTTGATGTTTCAGAAAAATATCCATTTCAAAAGAATGAATTAGAGATTATGAAACAAATTAAAAAAGTTTTAAATTCTAATAATTTAGATCCAATGGTACTATATCAATATGGATTATATGTAAATAGTTGTGCGGGTAGAATTAAAGGAATAGATTTAAAAGATATTAATGAAGCTTATTCTAATCTAGTTATTCATAGTAGAGATGATATTTCAATTGATTCTAAAACAATTATGGAATTATTAAATAGAAAACCTGGAAAATATATCAAAGAAATCTATGGTGATGTAGAAAGAGAAATTTTATATAAGAGACTTCCTAATAAACTGGAGGATATTAAGAATTATATAAAAAAACATTATGAATAATGAGGGTGATAAAATGAAAAAATTTACTTTCGTATTATTATTTTTGTGGTTGTTTCCAATTACTACTTTTGCGACAGATTATAAAGAATTGGAATTAATTCCAATTGAGAATCTTGCCTCTGTAGAAACAGCAGAATATGATTATCAAAATTTTACTTATCAAAATGAAGTAGAAAAGAAACCATATGGAATTATAAAATATGAACTTGTTGTTAATAAGAGTTCAGAAGAGAAACCACTAGCGGTAGATGTATTATTATTTGATAAAAGAAAAGAAAATATTGGGTTTGTTGCTTATTGTACTACGAAAGATTTAAGAGGAGATTATGCTCAAATTAAAGTTAATGGAACAGGAGGGGCTTCTTTAGAAGTACCAGTAGATGATTCTTATATTGTCAAAGGAAAAACAAAAGATGATATTAGATATCTTGCAGTATTAGATGGTAATGGTAATTGTTTAGTAGGTGATTATGATAAATATATAGGATTAACAATAGAAGATATTAGAGATGGAAAAGTTTCTCCAGAGTGGAATGAAAATAGTATTGTTAATATTTTCTCTTTTATTTTAAATGTAGGTCTTTATGCTTTTATCGCAATAATGTTATTTATTATGACTTTATATGTTTTATTTGTTGCGATGCTTAATCATTTAAATAAAAATATGTTTGGGAAAAAACTATCATTACGTTATGTTCCTATTCTTAATATGTTTTATTCTATGAATATATCTTTTGGAAGAATAATTGCTGGAATTGGAATGGTTGGAATTATTGGTTCATTCTATTTAATGACGAAGAGTAATTTTATTCTATTATATGTAATGTTAGGATTTTGTTTCTTTTCAATTGCAATTAATATTATTAAGTTTTTTACTAAGAATTATGATTTATTATTCTTTGATCCATTTATTGTAAATGATGGAACAAATCCAGTTTATTTCTGGAAAAAGATTAAGATTACTGGACAAAAACAAGCTGAACATATCTTAGATTTAAATTATTCTGAGAAGGATTTAAAAGAGAATATTCCTGAGGAAGTGGAAGCTTCTACTTCTATGGAATTTACTCCAATTGAAAATGTAGTTGAATCAAAAGAAGATATTATAAATCGTATTGATGAAGGATTACAATCTACTGAAGAAGTAGAGCCTCAAACAAATGAAGTAGATTCAAAAGCAGTAGAAAAAGAGGAAGAAAAGACTTCTATAGAAAAATTGGATACTGATGTTCCTAGTGAGTTAAATCCAGTTGAGAAAATGTTAAATGAAACAGAAGGAAAAGAGGAACTTACAGAAGAAGAAAAACTAGCAAAAGAAAAAAAAGAAAGGGAGAGTTTTATGGATATGTTCCAATAATTCTCTTTTTTGATATTTTAATAAAATTATGTTAGTATAGAAGAAATTAGGAGGAGATTTCATGGATAGTTCTAAAATGATGGAAATGATTAAAGATGGTAATATTGTAGTACCTATTTATTTGTTGAAAAAATATAAAGAATTAAATTTAGAATTATTAGAGTTTTTATTCTTAATGTACTTACAAAACTTTGGAAATAAGATTTTGTTTGATCCAGAGAAATTTTCAAACGATTTTCAATTATCTATAGAAGAAGTTATGGAATTAGTTGATCATTTAGCTGAAAAGGGTTTTGTTCAAGTAGAAGTATTAAAAAATGATAAAGGGATTATGGAAGATGTACTTTTACTTGATAATTTCTATAATAAATTAAAAGTGTTAATGGTTGGAGATATGCAAAAGAAAAGTTCTAGTGATGGAGAAGAAAGCTCTGTTTATTCTTATTTAGAACAGAAATTTGGTAGAACTTTAAGTTCTATTGATTATGAAATTGTTCATACTTGGTTTGATAATAATTATGATGAAGATTTAATTAAGAAGGCAGTAGATGAAGCTGTTGCGAATGGAGTTTCTACTTTAAAATATATTGATAAAATACTGTATGAGTGGGGGAAAAAGGGAATAGAAACAGTTGAAGATTTAGATAAGAGTAATAAAATAAATAAGAAAAATACACAAGAAGAAAAGATGAGTAGTGATATTGATTTAGGATTAGTAGATTGGGATTGGTTAGATGAAGATGAATAATATTGGAAATTACTTGGATGTTTTATTTCCTAATCCTAAATGTGAATTAGATTATCATACTGATTATGAATTATTAATGGCTATTGTATTAAGTGCTCAAACGACTGATAAAAGAGTAAATATGGTTACTCCTATATTATTTGGTAAATATCCTAGTTTAGAGTCTCTTAGTAAGGCTGAAATTGAAGATTTAGAGAGTATTTTACGTCCTATAGGATCTTTTCATAAAAAGGCTGAATATGTAAGAGAAATTGCTTTTCTATTAGATACAAAGTATCATGGAAAAGTACCAAGAGATAGAGAAGAATTATTAAAACTACCTGGAGTAGGTAGAAAGACTATTAATGTGTTTTTAAGTGAATATTATCATGAACCTGCGATAGGAGTTGATACTCATGTAGAAAGAGTATCCAAAAGACTTGGGATTGCGAAGAAAAAAGACAATGTATTAAAAGTGGAAAAAAGACTTATGAAATATTTTTCAAAAGAAGAGTGGGGAAAAAGACATTTACAGCTGGTTTTATTTGGAAGATATTATTGTAAAGCAATAAAGCCAGAATGTGAGTCTTGTCGATTAAAAGATATTTGTATAGAAAAAAAGAAAAGATGAAATTTCATCTTTTTTTGTTTAAAATGTATTTGATAGACGTAAATAGCGTCGATCTATGAAGTCTACCCATTCATTATAAGTATATTCTGGATATTCTGGATTGATATAATCCGCTGCAACAGCACTAGTTGTACTGCTAAGTGATGAAGACCAATAAACACCAGGGAGATCATCCTTATAAAATAATCCATAATTGTTTGCTTTTTCCACTGTTATATCTAATTCTCTAATAAATGCTTCCCATTCTTGTCGTGATGGAACAAACCAACCATCATTAGCTTTATATTGTACTTCTTCCCATATGTCATTTATATTATCTTCGTGTTCATTTTGAGAACCATATTCTTCATTAAGCCATGCTTCTAGTACATTTTCTGTATTATCTCTTCCACTACCAAAATCACTGGAAGTTAATGATTCTGGAACTCCAGATCCTCCATATCGACCGGCTGCTGAATACCAACAATAAATAGTTTCACCTGATGATGTTCCATCTGCATCCGTTAAAGCCATAATATAAAATCTTTCTGCTCCGGTAGAAGATGATGGTGATAGTACTGCATGGGTACCAAATGGCCCATTATATTCTTCTTGACTGACATGATATTCTTTTGCATTCGAAATTGTTGGAATTGTATATGAGTTTCCGTCTGTTGTTTTTCCAGCTAGTAAATCTGCATATATAATTCCGTCTACTATACCATCTTCTTCAATATCTGCATAATATCCCACAAAAGATGGTTTTATTATTTTAATTGCTGTATCATCTGCTTGAATATATTGTGTCTCTACGCTTGTTGTTATGGTAGTGGCAGCTCCAGGTAAATCTTCTACCTCAATATCTGTTTTAAATTCCAATCTTATTTTTAGAGTTTCTTTTTTTCCTTTTGCTAGTAAATGTTTTTCAAGAATTTCTGTATCATTTTCATAAGTAACTGAGTAATTTAAATAATCTGGTATTTCTGAAACAGTCACATTATTTACTTTTAATGTTTTGGTTAAGGTTCCAATCATGGCATCTATCGATCCATCATTTTCTACATCGACAGTAAATTCATAGAAGTCTCCTGGTGTTGATAGAGTTACTTCAAAATCAACCTTTAAAGGATTATTAGGGTCTATTGTTGCGCCAGTATCTCCCGTTCCAATTGGAACACTTCCTTTAGTTACTTGGATACTATCAAAATGAACATCCCAACTATTTTGAGTTATTTTAGTTGTACCATTAATTTGCAAATTAGCTTGTAATACAGAATAAACAACTCCTAATATTAGGATTAGACTAAATAGAATGAAATAATTTGTAATTCTTTTATTTCTTTTGTTCATGGAATCACTACCTTATATTATTATTCTATCATGATTGAAAAAAAAAATAAGCATCTTATTGATGCTTATTTACATGTTTTTGACGTTTCATCATATGTTTTTGACTTGTCGTTACATTCACATTTTTTTGTTTCTGTATTTAGTGTTGCATCTTCTGGACATGTAATTTCTTCTTCTTCACTTCCTGTTGGTGATGGTGGTGGAGTGGTTGGCTTTGGTTTTGGTTTTTTCAACTCAGTTGATGCCATTTCACTTTGAACTTCTCCCCATCCTTTATATGTTGCCATTACACTATATGTTCCATAAATATTACCTGATGAATATGTATAAGATGTCTTATCTGTCCAATCAATTAAAGTACCATCTTTATAAACATTATATCCAAATGCACCATGTGAAGAGTTTGCTAAGATGCTTGGATCTACAGCTGACCATGTTAATGTTACTTTTCCGTTTGATTCTGTTGCTTTGAAGTTTCCTGGTGCAGGTAATTTATAATTTGATGTATCATATTCAGTTGGTTCAAATCCTTTTTTGAACAATTCAGTTATAGATTCTGTTCCTGGTACTGCAAGTTTTGGTGGATTTTGACCATTTGGTGAAACTTGTACACTTACAACACTTGATGGTTGTTGGAAAGGTTGTCTATCCCATTCCATTGCGCCAGAATTAACTAATGCATTGAAGAAGTAATCTTTTGCGATAGTTGCAGGAATGTTATGTAAGATGTAACCTTGTTGAATTTGGTCATAAGTTAAACTATCATATCCATACCACATAGCAATTGTTGTTTGTGTTGAATATCCAACAACCCATGAGTCTCTGACAGCATCCCAAGGCATATCATAATCATCCATTGTTTTATCATCGTAGTTTGTTGTTCCTGTTTTACAAGCTACATATTGTGGTGTACCACCAGATAAACTAACTTCTTGTAGAATACTTGAAATCATATATGCTGTTGCATCTGACATTACTTGTCTTTTGACTGTTTGTACTTCAGCTTCTTCTTTTGATTGTCTATATACAATTTTTGTTACAGAGTAAGGTTCATTATAATATCCTCCATTTGAGAATGCAGAGTATGCTGCAGCCATCATTAATGGAGATACTCCAGTAAAGGCTCCAATAGCATGTGCTTCATGGATTCCTGTTGGATCTACCATATCTGTTGAATCTTTTTCATTTACACATTTACCCAAGTCGTAATTGAATCCATATCCACTTCCACAGATTTCAGGTTCAATTCCTAATCCTGTTACAAATTCTCTAATTTTTGTATTGTCAACTGATTGGAATGCTTTTAATGCAGGAATATTTCTCGAATGCTTTAATGCTGTACGCATTGTCATAATTCCCCAATGTTCTCCATCCCAGTTCTTGATTGATCTTCCATTTGAATAAGTATATGGAGCATCATCAAATATTTGAGCTGTTGACCAGTTATTGTATTCAATACCAGGACCATAATCAAATAATGGTTTTGCAGTTGATCCTGGTTGTCTTCTTATTTCTGTTGCAAAGTTAAATTGGTCTGCAACACTATTATCTCTATTTCTACCATTACCTATAGCAAGTATTTTACCTGTTTGTGATTCTAAAACGGCAACTCCACCTTGTACTAAATCATCTTTCCAATCATAAGTTTCTCCATTCATAACGGCTAATACAGCATCTTGTCTACCTCTATCTAAGTTTGTATAAACAAGTAATGGTGTAGTATATGGATTTACTCCGAATCTTTCTTTTAATTCATCTACAACAGTATCTATATATCCTTGATATTTATTTGCAGATGGATTTGTTCCCGCATAAGCTAATTGAGTTACAGGTACTGCATTAGCAAGCGCCTCTTCTTCTTCTGTAATATATCCATGACGTCTCATTAATCTTAATACTGTTTTTCTTCTAGCAGCAGCATTTTCTGGATTAGTAGTTGGTTTATAAGCATTAGGGGATTTAAACATTCCAGCTAATATTGCAGCTTCACTCAAGTTCAAGTCTGTTACACTTTTTCCAAAGTAAGCAATAGATGCTTCTTGAACACCATATGTATTACCTCCAAGAAAGTGGTTATTAACATAATATTCGATTATTTCTTGCTTTGTATAATCTTTTTCTAGTTTAAATACAGCTAGATAAATATCTTCAAACTTACGAATGATACCTTCTTTTCCAGATGTTTTTTCTCCATATTTATCCGTAAAACTATTTTTAACAACTTGCATTGTTAGAGTAGAAGCACCACCTGCTCCAGCTTTATGAGTAAGTTGACCAATTGTTGCTTTTAAGAAACGAGGAGCATCAAATCCATTATGAGTAAAGAATCTTGAATCTTCTGTTGCGATAATTGCATCTACAAGGACTTCAGGTAATTGATCATATTTTACTTTTTCACGATTTTCTTCTCCAATTTTAGCAAATTCTATTCCATCTTTATCATATAATCTAGATACTTCAATCGTATTTAATTTTGCATTTTCATATTTAGGCTCTGCTTTTTCTTTAATATATAACATGAATGCACAGAAAGCACTTAATACAACTATTCCACACATTAAGAATAATATCAATAAAATACTAATAATCTTTTTTCTTCGACCTTTATTCTTAATTAAACTTAGTAAGAATCCTATTCCTGCTACTACAAACATTAATAGTGCTACAGCAATTGTTAGTTCTACTCCAAGCATCATATAACTTAAGAATAATACTCCTGCTAAGATTAGTAATATTACTGCTCTAAGAATCCAAACTGTTGCATTTGCTTTTTTCTTTTCTTCTTTAACAGGATCATTTTCTTGATGTTTTATCTTAAATTTTGGTTTTAGTTTTGGCTTTAAAGTGGCAGTTTTACCATCTTTTGTAATTATAACTTTTTTCTTTCCTTTTACTTCTTTTTTCATTTCTATTTACCTCCAATAAGATAGTCTACTATTTTTAAGTAGTCTATTCTTGGTCTATAACCATCTTTTAATAAATAAGCTTGATCTTGAAAGAAACTAATTGGGATAGATTTCTTATCACTAGTTTCAATATAATTCAAAAATTCTTTTGCTGGTAATAAATAGGTTTGATTTAAACTAGTAAATCTTACAATTAAGAAAGCAATTCCTCCGTTATCATATATATTCTTTAAATGATTAATTTGATGTGGATGAATATTTTCTAATGCAAAGGATGTTTTGCTTTTTGTTTCTTTTGCTTCAAAATCAATATATTTTCCTTTATATAGGCCATTATAATCTGTAGTTGATGGTACTGTGAAGAAGGCCTCTTTTATAACGGCTTTATCACGGGACGGATAATCTACTTTTGTTATTTTAATAGGAGTAGGTTTTTTATATATATATGCTTTTTCTATCTCTCTATAATACTCATTAGAAATATTAATATCAGATTCTAAAGTCATACCCCTATTTTTATGACTTAATTTACTATCAACTATTACTTTGTCTTTTTGATTCTGTTTTTTAATTCCATTTGGATAGTTCATTTCATCACCTATTTTTCATTATACTATAAAGTTTATTTTTTTGCCATACAAAATAATTAATTATCATAATTAATAGTTTTTTGTAGAATTATTTTTTTATCTAGTTTTGTCTAAATACTTTTTTCTGTTTTTAACTTATATTAGTATTATAACGGTGAATGGAATGAATTATATAGAAATTAATATTATTTTTAGTAAAATGATTGATAATACTAGATTGATTATGTTAGACTTAGAAGTATCTCATTTAAAGAGAGGGATATCAATTGACAAAAATTCTCATTAATGACATAATATTATCATAAGGGATTGGTGATATATATGTATCAGAATAAGATTTCTTTAACGCCTCAAGATATTCTTGATAAAGATTTTAAGATAGATACAAGAGGATACCGTTTAAAAGAAGTTGATCAATTTTTAGATATTGTCATTGGTGATTATGAGCAGTTCCTTGAAATCATTAATAATTTAGAAAAAGAAAAAGCTGATTTATTAACTGAGATAATGAATTTAAAACAAGAATTGCGTAATTCAAAATTAAGTGTAGAAGTAGCTTCTAATAATAGTTCTAGAAGTGAAGTTACGAATGTTGATGTTATTCGTAGATTATCACAATTAGAAAAGATGGTTTATGGATCTAAGAATAATGCTAATGACAATGAAGATACCAATGAAAATAAAGAAAGCAATTAATATATAGACAAACGCTGGAGTATTATTACTCTTGAGGAAAGTCCATGCTCGCACAATCTGAAATGATTGTAGTGTTCGTGCCTAGGGAATAAATAACCTAGGGTAGCATATGCTAACGGAGGGTGATTTTCTAAGTCTTCGGATATGAAATAGCCTGTAAAGTGCCGCAGTGACGATGTTTTTCGAAAGAGAAAAGTGAAACGTGGTAAGCCCCGCGAGCGAGAAACCCAAAATTGGTAGGGGAGTCTTATCGAAGGAATCAAACGGAGATAAGGACTGAGTAATCAGTAGATAAATGTTTGTCTCTTGGAAACAGGAACAGAACATGGCTTATTTATATTTATTGTTGAATGAGGTGTTGTATGAAAGAATTAGGGGATTATTTAAAAAGAGTTCGAATTAGTAATGGTGTAAATTTAACAGAAGCTTGTGAAGATTTGGGATTCTCTACTTCTCAACTAGAAAATATTGAAAGCGGAAATGTTAAAGCTTTCAAAGATGTATATGAACTGAGAGATTATGTTAAAAACTATTCAAAATATTTAGGTTTAAACCCTGATAAAATAGTAGATGAATTTAATGGATTCTTGTTTCAACATACTTCAAAAATATCTCTTGAAGATATTAAAGTAGCTCAAAAGAAAAAAGAAGAGTTATTAGAGAAGAAAGTAAAATCTCCTTATACTATGGAATATAAAGAAAAGGTCAGTATATGGCCTGTTATTTATATTACTTTGGGTATTTTTTTCTTGTCATTACTTGTTTATGTTATATTAACAAATATCAATAAAGTACCTGAGAGAACAGATGAATTAAAAGGATTAGTAAAAGAGGAGTGTAGATTATGAATTTACCAACAAAAATAACAGTTTTAAGAATTATACTTACTATTTTTATTATTGTTTTATTATGTATACCATTTTCTTATTTTGGACTTACTTTTCCAAGATATGATTTTTATGGAGTAGGGCCTATTTATTTGAATCAATTATTAGCTGGAGTATTATTTATTATTGCAAGTATTACTGATTTCTTTGATGGTTATCTTGCTAGAAAGAACAATCAAGTTACTGATTTAGGGAAAATGTTAGATGCTATTGCAGATAAAATATTAGTTAATCCAGTATTAATTGCTTTAGCTGCTAATAATTCTATTCCTGTTGCTATTGCAATTATTTATGTTACAAGAGATATAGTAGTTGATGCAATTAAGATGCAAGCTGCATCTCATGGAAAAGTACAGGCAGCAATTAAAACTGGTAAGTTTAAAACTGCATTTATGATGGTAGGATTATGTTTTGTATTTTTCTATAATATACCATTTGAATTTGTTAATGTTAGGGTGGATTTAGGACTATTAATTATAGCATGTATATTATCTATAGTTAGTGCTTTTGAATACTATCATATTAATAAAAAATATTTATTTGATGAAAATTAATTTTTTAAGAATATAGTTACTTGAAAAAAGCCTTTTATTATAAGGCTTTTTTCATTTTTATTAATAATGCTTTATAAAAAAACAAAAACAAATGTTCGAAATAGTATTGCAATTTTTAAAAAGGTATTATACAATGAATTTGTAAGTTATTTACAAGGAGGAAAATTGATGGCTGTAAATAAAGAGATTTCTAAAGATAAAGCTTTAGAACAAGTATTAAATGATATTGAAAAACAATTTGGTAAAGGTTCTATTATGAAACTTGGTGAGAATAAACATATGAAAGTAGATGTTGTATCTAGTGGTATTTTATCATTAGATATTGCACTAGGTGTTGGAGGTTATCCTAAGGGTAGAATTATTGAAATATTTGGACCTGAATCAAGTGGTAAAACTACTTTTGCATTACAAGCAATTGCTGAACATCAAAAATTAGGGGGAAGAGCTGCTTTTATTGATGCAGAACATGCATTAGACCCTGTTTATGCTGAAAAATTGGGAGTTGATATTGATAACTTATTATTATCTCAACCAGATACAGGAGAACAGGCTCTTGAAATATGTGATGCTTTAGTTCGAAGTGAAGCAATTAGTATTATAGTTATCGATTCTGTTGCTGCTCTTGTTCCTCAAGCGGAAATTGATGGTGAGATGGGAGATTCTCATGTAGGATTACAGGCAAGACTTATGTCTCAAGCATTGCGTAAATTAAATGGTACGATTAGTAAAACAAATACTACTGTAATTTTTATTAACCAATTAAGAGAAAAAGTTGGAGTTATGTTTGGTAATCCCGAAACAACTACCGGAGGAAGAGCACTTAAATTTTATGCTAGTGTACGTTTAGAGATTCGTCGTAGTGAACAATTAAAGATGGGTGATGGAATTGTTGGTAATAAAACTACTGTTAAAGTTGTTAAAAACAAAGTTGCTCCTCCATTTAAATCTTGTACAGTAGATATTATGTATGGAGAAGGAGTATCACGTGAAGGCGAACTTGTTGATTTAGCTGCAGAAGCAGGTATTGTTGATAAAACTGGTGCTTGGTATTCTTATAATGGTGAAAAACTTGGTCAAGGTAAAGAAAATGTCAAGTTATTATTAAAAGAAAATCAAGAGTTAAAAGATGAATTAGAGAAGAAAGTAAGAGAATTCTACGATATTAGTATTTCAGATAATAAGAAAGAACAAACAAAAGGAGAAGAATAATTCTTCTTTTTCTTTTCTTTTTTTCATATAATATTATTGGAGGTATTCTATGAAGAAAGTATCAGATTTATTACCTTGTTCTTATGATATTATAGTAAATGGTATTACGGATGATTCTAGAGATGTAAAAAAAGGATTCCTTTTTGTCGCAACGAAAGGCTTTCATGTTGATCATTTTGATTATATTGAGGATGCTATTAAAAGAGGATGTAGTTTTATTGTATGTGATAGAAAATTAGAAAAAAACTTTCCACATTATGTTGTGGATAATCTTTTTGATGTATATATAGAATTGTGTAAAAAGTATTATCAAATAGATTCTTCTTTTTTTCATTTGATTGGGGTTACAGGAACAGATGGTAAAACGACTACTACGACAATTATTAAGGAAATTATTGAAGATTGTGCTTATCTAGGTACGAATGGATTAATGGTTTCTGATAAAAATTATGATACTCATAATACTACTCCTTGTATTCCCGAGTTATATCATGATTTTTCAATTATAAAAAAGAATCATTGTGAGAATATATCGATGGAAGTATCTAGTGAAGCATTATTACATAATAGAATATATGGATTAAAATATGATATTATTGGTTTTACAAATATTACAGGTGATCATTTAAATATTCATAAAACATTTGAAAATTATGTAGATTGTAAGCTATCTTTATTAAATTATTTAAAAGAGGATGGATATGTAGTTGTTAATGGAGATGATCCAATTCTTAAAAATATTAAACATCCTAATAGAATTACTTTTGGTTTTTCTAAAGAGAATGATTATGTTATAAATAAAGTAGATTATCATCAGAATGAGACAATAATTGAACTTGAATATAAAGATTATTCTTTTCAAATTCATTCTCCATTCTTTGGACAATATAATGTTTATAATGTCGTAGAAGCATTTATCATTGGGAAACTCTTTGGAGTAGAAGACTCATTGCTACTGGAAAGAATTCATAAACTTGGTTGTATCAAAGGTAGATGTGAATTTATAGATTTTGGACAAAACTTTGATATTGTTTTAGATTATGCTCATACAATTAATGGAATTAAGAGTATATTAGAATCATTTAAAGACTATAAGAATATTATTGTAGTTACTGGATGTGCCGGTGGAAGAGAAAAAGAAAAAAGAAGAGTTATTGGTGATTACATTATTCATCATTGTGATACTGCTATCTTTACGATGGATGATCCTAGATTTGAAGATGTAGATGATATTATTGATGAGATGGTTGGAGATGAAAAAGATTATTTTAGAATTGTTGATCGAGAAGATGCAATTCATTATGCTTTATCTATAGCTTCTCCTGGTTCTATTCTTTTAATACTTGGAAAAGGAAGAGATAATTATATGGCTATTCGAGATAAAAAAATTCATTATTCAGATTATGAAGTACTATCAAATTATTTTAGAGAGGACTAATTTTGTAGGCTTCTCTTTTTCTTGACATCGTTTTTAAATTTCACTACAATAGAATTAGATTGGAAATAAAAAAATTCAATCTAGATGGAGGATTTATGGGAAGTACAGGAATCTCCATTTTACTTGTTGTAATTGGCCTAGTAGTAGGCTTTGGTTTATCTTTTTTAATTAATTACTTTCGTGGAAGTTTAGCTAATAAAAAAGCAGATCATTTAGTAGAACAAGCTAAAAAAGAAATTGAAAAATTAAAAAGAGATGCTGCTATTGAGCAAAAAGAAGAAGCTCATAAAGCAAAAATGGAATTAGATAAGGAAATTAAAGAAAAAAAAGATGAATTAAAAGAAAGTGAAAATAGATTATTACAACGTGAGTCTAATATTGATAAAAGAGAAGAAATGTTCCAAAAAAGAGAACTTGCTTTAGATGAACGTGAAAGTAAACTATCAGAAAAACAAGATGAAATACAAGTTGAAAAAAGTAAAGTGGAGGAAATAAAAAAAGAACAACTTGAAATGCTTGAAAAGATATCCGGATTTAATAAGGATAAAGCTCGTGAAAAAGTTATGAGCATGGTAAAAGAAAATATGACAAAGGAAATATCAGAGTATATTCGTGAACGTGAAAATGAAGCTAAATTAGAAGCTGATAAACAAGCTCGTGAATTAATTGTTGCTTCTATGCAAAAATATGCTGCTGATATAGCAAGTGATCAGACAATTACAGTTGTCGATTTACCTAATGATGAAATGAAAGGAAGAATCATTGGTCGTGAAGGTAGAAATATTCGTACAATTGAAGCTATTACAGGAGTTGACTTAATTATTGATGATACACCTGAAGCTGTTGTTTTATCTAGTTTTGATCCATTAAGAAGAGAGATTGCTAGAGTAACACTTGAAACATTAATTAAGGATGGAAGAATTCATCCAACTCGTATTGAAGAATTATATGATAAAGTTTGTAAAGAGACAAAACAACAGATGATTCAAAGAGGACAAGATATTACTTTTGAATTAGGACTTACAAAGTTTGCGCCAGAGTTGATTGAAATTATTGGTAAATTACATTTTAGAACTAGTTATGGACAAAATGCTTTACAACATTCAAAAGAAGTTGCTGAATTATCTGGTATACTTGCAGGAGAATTAGGAGAAAATGTAACACTTGCTAAACGTGCGGGTCTTTTACATGATATTGGTAAAGCAATTGATCATGAAGTAGAAGGAAGCCATGTAGATATTGGCGTTGATATTGCTAAAAAATATCATGAAAATGAAGTTGTTATTAATGCAATAGCATCTCATCATGGAGATACTCCTGCTACTAGTGTAATTTCAACGATTGTTGCCATTGCTGATGCTTTATCTGCATCTCGTCCAGGAGCTAGAAATGATTCATTAGAAAACTATATTCAAAGACTTTCTCAACTAGAGCAAATTGGTAATGAAATTAAAGGTGTTGATAAGACATTTGCCGTTCAAGCAGGAAGAGAATTAAGAGTAATTGTTAAACCAGAAGAAGTAGATGATTTAGAATCTCATAGAATTGCTCGTGAAGTAAAAGAAAAAATTGAAGCAAATCTAAAATATCCTGGTACAATTAAAATTACAGTTATTCGTGAAACAAGAGCACAAGAAGAAGCAAAATAATGCTTCTTTTTTGTTTGAAAATTATATATACGTGCTATAATGATAATACGGGGATGTGAGTAATGTGAAAAAAATTTTTAAATTATTACTTTTATTATTTATTCCTCTTTTCGTAAATGCAGAAGGGTGTAGTATAAATTCAATTTCAATTATTGGAGTTGAACCTCAAGAAGATTCTAATTATTCTAGTATTTCTAAAAGTATTATGATTGAAGATAATACAATTCATTTAGATATAAATATGTTCAATGTTGGAGATAGATTGTCATATAAAATAACACTTAAAAATGATTCTTTGGAGGATTATAGTATTAATAATCTTCATATTAATTCAGAATCCGAATATCTTTCTTATCAATATGTACCAGAAGATCATTCTAATATTATAAAAGCACAATCTTCTAAAGTAGTATTATTGACTGTAGAGTATGAAAATGAAATTCCAAAAGAGTTATTTGAATCAGGAAATTATGTAGATAGTCAAGAAGTGAAGATTACTGTTTCTAATGAAGTGCCATTTTCTGAAGAAAGTTCATTTTCCTCCATTATTAATCCAATTACAGGAAATGTGTTTTATGTTATTATATTTCTATTTATTATTTGTTCATTAATGTTTTCTTTATGCAAAGCAAAAAAGAATACTAATATTCATTTTTTATTAATTATGGTAATGTTGATTCCTATTGGAGTAAAGGCATTTTGTGATTATGAAATAGAGATTAATTCTAATGTCAATATTATTATTCCTAGAAATCTATATGATGTTGTTACTGATGGTGCCATTATGGATAATATTAATTCGGAATTTGTTAATAATGATATTCCAGGTATTGATTTTACTAAAAGTGCTTCTGATGAAAATGGTAAAGGTATTTATATTAAAAGTGATACTTCAGAAGATGATTATCCTATTTATTATTATCGTGGAGATGTTTCCAATAATAATATTATATTTGCAGATAAATGTTGGAAAATAGTGAGAACAACAGATACTGGTGGAACGAAATTAATTTATAATGGAGAACAAAAAATAGATTATAATCATTATCCGTTTAAGCAAAATAACTATCAAGATGTTGAAAGTAATACTGATTCTGTTTATAAGAATCCATTTATATATGATATGAATACTAATGAATGGGTTTCAATTATAACTGATTATAATGATTCTGCTTTTGAATTCTCTATAAAGGAATCTGGAAGTTATAAATTAAAATTTCATTTTAAGAGTGGTTCTTCTACTGGTGGTTCTGCAAACTATTATTTAGATGGTGAAAAAATTGAATCTATATCTTTTGGTGGTGGATATGAAGTAGATAAAGAATATGATATATTTGTTGATGGCGTGAATAACAATATAAAGGTTGATTATTTCGGATCAGCAGATATTTCTAGTCCAATTGAATTGCATATTAGTGTCGAACAGAATGATGTAAAACTTGATGAATCAAAATATAATGTTATTAGTAATGGCAATTATTTCTATCGTTTATATTATGATGAGAATGACAATTATTGGCATTATTCTTCTCCATATCATGTGAGTTCTACTATCTCTTTTCGTATATCTGAAGAAGGAGACTTTTTATTAAAAGTTCCTTCTTCTACTGGAGGACCAGTTTATTATAAAAAAAATGGTGTAGAATTATTAAGTACACAAGGTTTTATATTATTAAGTAATGTAAAAAAAACAGATGTATTTACAATTGAGTATTCACAATATTCTCCAGGAGTTGTGGATATGAGTTTTTCTATTGGAACATATTCTACAAAAATATATAGTCAATGTGGTTATGAAAACTATAAAAGTGTTATTGATTATCAACCTTTTAATGATAGTTATAATAGTATGTCTTATTGCCAATATAGTTATGGTAGAAATTATTCCTGGAATTTGGTTTCTCTTTCTTCTGGTGGTTATTGGGCTCATGATGTTAATTATTCTGCTGATGGTTATTCTATGGTAGATTCTATATATAATAGAAACGGTTCTCCGTGGGATACAGATAGACATTATTTTCGAAATAATGCAACAAGCTTTACTTATTATTTTACAAGATCTTATGGAATTACTTTAACTGCTGGTAAAAAGATTGAGGATGTTTATAATGAAACATTTATTGATCCAATTGGCGGAAATAAGTCGAAAATTAGAAGTATAGTGGAGGAATGGTATGAAAATAATAATGTCAATCAATATAATGATTATTTAGAAGATACAAAATGGTGTTTAGATAGGAGCATATATGATGATGTTGGCTGGAAATTGAATGATTCCTATCAAGGAACTTTTAAATTTAGTGCGCAAAAAAGGGTGGAAGATAATTTCTCAGAAGGTCCACAGATAAAGTGCTCTAACGAGAATGATTATTTGTCAGTAGAACAAGGACAATTAACATATCCTATTGCTTTATTAACTGCTGATGAAGTAGATTTAGCTGGTAATATTACTAGCAATAGTAAGAATAATTATCTTTCTAGTAGTTCATACTTTTGGTTGTTATCACCATCTCAAGCTTATAATGCTAGTATTTGTACTTCCAATGGTTCTAATACAAATTGTGTTTCAGGCTATTATCCACTAGTGTTAATACATTATTCTAGTGGAGGAATAGGTTCCAACATAGTCCATCAAACGGCTGGTGTTCGTCCAGTAATCTCTTTAGATAATTCTGTTATGATTTTAGATGGAGATGGAACGGGTGATAATCCATATCATGTATATTATGAATCATAAAAACCTCGTTTCTATTTTGCCTAAGAAACGGGGTTTATATCATTTTAAAGTTTTTTGTATTTCTTCTTTTTTAATCGAATAATATTATTGGGGGGTGAATTTATTCATACAAAATTCAAAATATTATTTCTATGGAAGTTAGGTAAAAATGTACATGAAAGACAAAAATACTATGATAATATTTTTAAAAAATATGCTGATTATTTTTCTTATTGTTTTGGGAATAGTTTTTTATCTTATAGAGAAAATATTCATTTAATGGAAAAATTATATTTAAACTTTCCTATCTATTATGAACAATTAGAAAATATTACTTGGGATCAATATCTTTTACTATTAGCTATTGAAGATAGGAAAGAAAGATATTTTTACTTTTATTTATCATTATTTTTTAAAAGTGATTATCAAGATACATTAGAATTCATTGATAATCATTATTATAAAAGATTATTTAATTAAAAAAAGAAAAGATTATTGATCTTTTCTTTTTATGTCTAATATGATAGGCAGAATAATTGGTTTTCTACCAGTTAGATTATTAATGAATGGATATAATGCTTCTGTAATATCTGTTTTTAATATCGCAAAAGTAGTTTTTGGATTTGCGAGATCTTGAACAATAATTTGTTCTGCTTTATTTTCTATTTTATGAATTAATTCTTCATTTTCATTTACTAATATAAATCCTCTTGTCGTAATATTTGGTTTGATTAATAATTCTCTTTTTTTCATATCTACATTAATAATTACAACAAGGATTCCATCTTTTGCCATTATTTTTCTATCTTTAATAACAGCTCCACTTACTTCTCCAATTCTATTTCCATCTACATATATATCTGCACCTGGTTTAGAATCTCCTCTGGTAAGGATATGATTTTTTAAATCTAAAGTATCTCCATTCTTTAAAATAAATGTATTTTCTTTTGGAATACCACAAGCAATACCGATATTTGCTTGTTTTTTTAACATTCTATAATCTCCATGGAATGGCATTAAGTACTTTGGTTTAATTAATCGAATCATTAATTTAATTTCTTCTTCATTAGCATGTCCTGAAGTATGTAAATCTTCTAGAATACTATTTGTATATACTTTTACACCCTTTAAGTAAAGTTTATTAATTGTTTTTGATATGCTTAAAGCATTTCCTGGGATTGCAGATGATGAAAATATAACAACATCATCTGGTCTTAATTTTATTTGTTTATGAGTACCATTTGCAATCCTAGATAAAGCTGCAAGTGGTTCTCCTTGTGTACCAGTACATAAAATTGCGACTTCTTTTGGTTTTAATTGGTTAGCTTCTTCTGGAGTAACTAATAGTTCTTTATGATCAATATATCCTCCATTTAATGATATATTTATGTTATTCTCCATACTTCTACCAAAAATACATATTTTTCTATTATGTTTATAACAAGTTTCAAAGATATGTTTTACACGATAAATATTTGATGCAAATGTAGCGATAATAATTCTAGAATTACTCCATTTATCAAACATTTCTCCTAATGTTTCATCTACTACTGATTCACTATTTGAGAATCCTTCATTTAGTGCATTTGTTGAATCTCCTATTAATACATCTACTCCTTGTTCTCCAAGAGATGCCATTTTATATAAATCAGCCATAGGACCAATTGGTGTAAGGTCAAATTTATAGTCTCCTGTAGTTACTATTCTACCATCTGGTGTATTAATACTTATTCCATGAGAATCTGGAATAGAGTGTGTGATTCTAAAAAATTCAACTTCTATTTCTTTAAATTTTAGTTTAGTTTGGTCGGTATACACAAACAAATTATCATATCTGATATTTCTATCTTGTAATTTTACGGCAATCAACTCTTTGGCATGATTTGGTGCATAAATTGCTGGTATGTTAACATTTTGTAGTAAGAATGGAATACCACCAATGTGATCTTCATGACCATGAGTAATTAAAAGAGCCTGAATTTTATCTTCATTTTCTTTTAGAAATGTAAAATCAGGTAAGACATAGTCTATACCCATTAGTTCTCCTTCTGGAAAACTAACCCCGGCATCAATAATAACAATTGCGTCGTTATGCATTACACAATACATATTCTTTCCGACTTCTCCTAAACCACCTAGAACAATAATCTTTGTTCCATTGGTTTCTTTTTTATTCATAATAACTCCTTTCTTTTTAAAATATTTATAAAGAACTAACCTAATCATTATAGCTTATTTTACACTTTTTGTCTAGTTTTACAAAAAAAGTTCACATCTTACGATGTAAACTATTACTTTCTTGTAAATTCTTTAAAGTAGTAATTTTCTCCATCTTTACTTTCAAATACATATGTAATGTGATGAAGTTCATTTTTATGTTCTTTAATGTAGTCAGTAAGTTTTTCCATAATTGTATCAGAATCAGTTTCTTGATATTCTTCTAAAAGGGTCTCTACATTATGATTATTATATTCTTTATAGATTCCATCTGGTTTTGCAAAAGCATAGGTAGTAGTGATTTCTAATTTTTTATTGGTTGCATTGTAGTCAGTTACAAGATTTTTTGTAATGATGTCTGTCATTCCTCCACAACCTGTTTGAGAAAAATAACTTTCCTCATCTTCTTTATATGTATAATCTCCACATCCTAGATTGAATACTGTTTTTTCATAGCAATCTGGTCCATATACTTTTTCTACTGCTTGTTTAACATCAGTCTCTTTAATAACACTATGTGCATAGTCAGATGAATTTGTTTGGATTTCAAATACTAGATCTCCAATATATTCAATTTTTTCTCTAGCAGATAACTCTTCTGCTTCTATTTGATTTACTTCAAATAGTTTTTCAGATGGACCTATACTGATTGGATTTATGTAATCAACATATTCTTGTAGTTCTCTATCTGAAAATGTTACTTCTTCTTCTATTTCTTCAACAGGTTCTTTTGTTTTATTATCAAATATTTTATCTTTATTGAAATAGATAAATACTCCTAAACCAATGATAATTAATAGAAGTAGTATAATTATTAATCCGGAACTCTTACTATCTTTTACATCGTTCCATTGTTCCATTTGCTTTTCATTTTTTTCCATAATTACCTCTCTTTCATCTTTTATTATAATATTATATTTCTTGTAGATAAAACTTTTTTATTCTCTTTTACGTTTTATTTACATCAATATTAAGATTTGCTATAATAAGCATAGGTGATATTATGGGACTATTTAGTAAAATTAAAAATATGTTTAAATCTTATCGAGAAGAAGAAAAAGAAGAAGTTGAAATAAAAGAAAAAACAGATGTAGAAGATGAACCAGAAACAGTAGAAGAAGAATCTGAACTAGATGTAGAAGAAGAGACTACGGATGAAGTTGAGGAAAAGTCTGATGATGAAGAAAAAGAAGTTGAAGAAAAGTCTAATGATGAAGAAAAAGAAGTTGAGGAAGAACCTGAAACTGATGTAGAAGAGGAAATTCAGGATGAAGTTGAAGAAGAGTCTGATGATGAAGAATCCGAAGAAGTTGAGGATGAGTCTGATGATGAAGAATCCGAAGAAGTTGAGGATGAGTCTGATGCTGAAGAATCCGAAGAAGTTGAGGAAGAACCTGAAACTGATGTAGAAGAGGAAACTCAGGAAGAAGCAGAAGAAGTAGTGGTAGAAAAACCAAAAAAGGAAAAAAAAGGATTATTTCGTAAGAAAGATAAAAAAGAAGAAGAAAGAAAATCTGTTAAAGTATATGAAAAAGGATTATCAAAGTCAAGAGAAGGATTTGTCTCTAAACTTGCTAATCTTACAAATAAGTATCATAAGATAACAGAAGAATACTTTGAAGAATTAGAAGAAATACTTATCATGGCGGATATTGGAGTTAACACTGTTATGAGTTTTATGGATAGACTTCGTGATAGAGTAAAGCAAGAGAATATTACAGATCCTTCTGAATTAAAAGAAATTATTGTTGATGAATTATTTATCATTTATGTTAATGATGAAGTATTAAGTACTCGTATTCAAATGAATGATAATGGACCTACTGTTATTCTATTTATTGGAGTAAATGGAGTTGGAAAGACTACTACGATTGGTAAGCTTGCACATAAGTTTATTGATGATGGTAAAAAAGTATTACTTGTTGGAGCTGATACTTTTAGAGCAGGTGCTGTAGAACAATTAAAAGAATGGGCAAATAGAGTGGATGCTGGATTTTATGGAAAAGAAGAAAGTGATCCTGCTAGTGTTGTTTATGATGGAATTGAACTTGCAAAAAAAGAACACTATGATATTGTCTTAATAGATACTGCTGGAAGACTTCAAAATAAAGTAAATTTAATGAAAGAATTAGAAAAAATTAATAAAGTTATCGATGGTTTAATTGATGGTGGTGCAAGTGAAACACTGTTGATTATTGATGCTACTACAGGACAAAATGGTGTAAGTCAAGCAAAAGCATTTCAAGAAATAACCAATATTACCGGTATTGTTTTAACAAAATTAGATGGTACTGCAAAAGGTGGAATTGTTCTTGCGATTAAAGAAGAAGTGGGAATTCCTGTAAAATATATTGGTCTAGGAGAAACAAAAGATGATCTACAACCATTTGATATTGAAAAATATATCTATGGATTGTTTAAAGATATGATGTAGGTGATAAGATGGAAGATGTTGTTTACTATAATGAGTTATATGACTTATATGGAGAATTACTTACGGAAAAACAAAGACAATATTTTGAAGATTATTATTTTAATAATTTAAGTTTTTCTGAAATGGCAGAAGACTATGATGTGAGTCGTAACGCTGCTTTTAAACAAATTCATATTGTGATAGAAAAACTAAAAGAGTATGAAAAAATCTTAAAGTTAAAACAAAAGAGAGATCAATTGTTTGAAATTTTGAATGATGTTCCAACGGATATTAGGAAAAGGATAGAGGAAGTATTATAATCTATTCTTTTTTTATAGTATTTAAAGTATTAGTTTGATATAATAATCTTATGGTAGGAGAGTTTGCTATGAAGAAGATTTTTTTAATTCTATTGTCATTTTTCTTTTATTTGTTTTTATTAATCCCTACAGTATATGCAGAAGAGATTTCTTTTTCAGAAGTAACCATAAAAGATAAAAGTGGAACTATTACAGTAGATGATATTGAGTTTAATAATAATACTATTTCCAGTAATATTACTTTTCGACAATTAAATGATTTTGTAACATTAGATGTATTAGTTAAAAATAATGATAATACACCTTTTGCTTTAGAATCTGTTAGTTTAAATCATAATGATTATTTATCTGTAGAATTTGAATATGGAAAAATAGTTAGAGATCATTATTATGAACACTTTTTTATTACTTTAAAATATGACAAAGAATTGATTAATCAAGAAGAAGTTCATTTAGATAATTTAAAACTTAATATGAGTTTTAGTAATGATAATGCTCTTATAAATCCTGAAACTAAAAGTCCATTGCTTTTCATTGGATTTTGTTTAGGTATGTTTTTTGTTTTATTATTAGTGATTAAGAAAAAGAAAAAACTATTGTTGTTATTATTGTTTATTCCTTTTTTTGTAAGAGCATCAGAAGGTAGAAGTATTTCATTAGAGTTTTCTGATATTACAATAAAAGGAAGATTTTTAGAATATAATGTTTTAATTGATTATGGTAATGGTGATGTTGAGACAGTTGTTGTGACTTATGGAGATAAGATAGAAGAATTACCGATTCCTGAAAAAGATGGGTATGATTTTATTAATTGGATTAATAAAGAAACTGAGGATGATTTGTCTTTAGAGGATACAGTTCAAGAAGATATAGAAATTATTCCTAAGTTTGAACCAATTACTTATCAACTTATGTATATGTTAGATGGTGGAACTTTATCTCAAAATAATCCAGAAACATATAATATTGAAAGTGAAAGTTTTACTCTTAATAATCCAGAAAAAGTAGGATATAGTTTCTCTGGGTGGACAGAAGAAGATAGTGAGGAATTACAAACTAGTGTTACTGTCTTTACTGGAAGTATGGGTAATAAAGTTTATACAGCTCATTTTTCACCGAATCAAAATACTACTTATACTGTTATTCATCAAAAACAAAATATTGATGGAAATGGTTATACAACAGAAGAGACTCAACAATTAACTGGGACAACAGATACTGAAGTTACTCCTCAAAGAATGTCTTATACTGGATTCACGGCTCCTGTAGGTCAAACAAAAACAATTAATGGGGATGGGTCAACTGTCTTTACTTATCAATATACAAGAAATAAATATACGTTTAATATTAGTGATAGAACTTATGTAACAGGAACAAGTAATGGATCATATTATTATGGATCAAATATATCAGTTACTGCACAATCAAGAGCAGGTTATACTTTTAAATGGAGTGATGGAACAACTTCATTAACCAAGAGTTTTACTATTAGTGGTAATACTACATTAAGTGCTATTTATACAGCTAATACGAATACTCCTTATAAAGTTATTCATCAACAACAAAATTTAAATGATAATAA
The DNA here is from genome assembly GCA_017405445.1 of Bacilli bacterium. Classification (GTDB taxonomy): domain Bacteria; phylum Bacillota_I; class Bacilli_A; order RF39; family UBA660; genus UBA3789. The sequence continues at coordinate 33,719 of JAFRAK010000009.1, forward strand.
TTATACAACTGTTGCAACAAATAATTTTACAGGGACAACAGGAACTACTGTAACACCAGCAGTAAACACTTATACAGGATTTACTTCTCCAAGTACACAAACAAAAACAATATTAGGAGATGGTTCTTTAACAATCACTTATCAATATACAAGAAACTCTTATACTTTAACATTAACGGATAGTGAATATATTACTACAACGACTCCAAGTGGAACTTATAAATATGGAAAGAGTATTACTTTAACTGCTAATACAAGAGATGGATATACCTTTACTGGCTGGAGTGATGGAAATACTAATTCTACTTATACCTTTACATTAACTGGAAACAAAACAATAGGACCTAATTATGAACAAACCAGAGTAACTATTACTTTTAATCCAAATGGAGGAGAAGTCACTCCAACTAGTAAAGAAATAGATTCAAATGATGAGATTGGTGACCTACCTATTCCTGTAAGAGAAGAATATACCTTTGTTGGATGGTATACGAATTTAACAGGAGGAGTAAAGGTAGAAGCAACGACAACATTTAATTCTACTACTTCGATTTATGCTAGATGGGAAGAAATACCAATTCTATATAATGTCTTAAAACATGAAACAGAAGATGGAGGCCTTGCCAGAAAATATGAAGGAGAACATAAAGATTCTTTCACAGAAGAAGCTTCACATGATATTTATCACTGGTATGCAGAAAATGATACTCAAGGGACAGAAGTAACCAATAAAAATAATGTCATATTTGGAAATCATTGTTGGAAAATACTTAGGACAACAGATACTGGAGGAGTTAAGCTCTGGTATAATGGTGAAACTGAAAATAATCAGTGCCTAGAAACTCGACAAAGACATCCAGGATATAGTAATAGAGAATATCTAAGCTTAAATAGTAGTTATTGGTATGGGACAGATTATACTTATGATGTTTCAACTAAAAAATTTTCTGTTTCTGGATTAACTGAACAAGTTACGTGGAATGCTACAACAGGACCTAGTTTAGTTGGAAAATATACATGTAAAGGAACTAGCGAAACATCTACTTGTGATAAGATTTATTTGATACATACTTATGCTAGTGCTTCAGGGGGATATGCCTTATCAATTAGTTCAAATGAATCTTACTCAATTTATGGTAATTTACCTTATAGTCCATCTGCAAATTCTATTGCATATGTTGGTTATAAGTATGGAACTGTTTATCCTGTTAATAAAAAAATGATGTATAATACTACTCATGCTAATAAGTATTATACTTTGTTAAATTCTCTAACATTTAATGCCAATTATTGGTATGCTGATTCTATTTCATATGATTCCAGTACAAATAAATATTCTCTTAATAATCCTTACCAAGTAGACAATAATAGTGATTTATCTGGAAAATATACTTTGAATCAATCTAATCAATTTGCTAGTACATCAAATGCATATTATATCGTTACAGTAGATGGAACAAAAATAATAGAGAAAACATTGAGTTCTGGATATGATTATAATTATTATAATCCAGTAGGAGTTGGAGAAACTATTGTAGATAATGAAAATGGTACGTATACTATTAGTGATGTTGAATATCGTAATTTGTCAGATTGGTACTGGGATAATAAAAACTCTAATGATAATTATAAAAGATTATATGTTTGCAATTACTATACTGATACTTGTTCAGATCCTAAAGTTTCAATCTATCCTACTTCTACTACTTACAGTTATACGAGTGTCAATAATAAAATAGTAGTTGCTAAAAGACATGATGGACTTCAACTATTAGATACTAAAATTGTCGGTGGGGATGATATGTACTTTCGTACTGAAGAATTGTCTGATTATAAGTACACTTGTGGAACAACTAGTGATGTTTGTACTCCAACTAATTTGAAGAGAATAGTAAAGTTTAGTGGTGGTTATTATGAATATATAATTAATCATTATTATGGTTCTGATGTTACGTGGGATGGAACTCAGTATACACTTGTTGACCCAATTGATTTTGATAATTATTTTGATGATCAAAAAATGAATACTCATCATTACTTTTGCATTTCTGAGGGAGTTACAACATGTACAAGTGTCGGATTTTTTGTTAGAATTGATAAGGAACAATCCTATTTATATACATTTTATATTACATTATCTAATGGAAAAAAATTCGAAGATGCTATGAGGGAAATGCTAGAAGATAATTCAACAGACTCTGTAATAAAATTTGGTGTAGATAATTGGTATAAAAAATATATGTTAAATTATTCTGAATATTTGGAAGATACTATTTTTTGTAATAATCGGGTAATAGATATTGAAAATAATGGTTGGGATAAAAATGGCAATTTAAATCTTGATTATTCTAATTTTTCTGCAAGAACAGTAACTGGAGATTTAAGCTGTGAAAAAGAAACTGATCAATTCAGTGTTTCAAATAATAAAGCCAAACTGATTTATCCTGTTGGATTGTTAACAAGTAATGAAGTTTATTTATTTAATAATAATAATGCACGAAAAATAGATTACCCTTGGTTGATTACTCCTTCTTTATATAATGCAGATAATCATGTTGACAATTATGCTTATAATCAAACTGTATATGGTTCTGGTTCTATTGCTTCTTTTGCATTTATAAGTGGAGGTAATTATACAGGAATGGGTGTTGTTCCAGTTATTTCCTTAGTTTCTGATATACGTTATTCGGCTGGAGATGGAAGTTTGACAACGCCATATTACATTGGAAATATGTATAATATTGATATTGATTCTTCTTCCTTTGTTGTTAAGGAAAAATCTCCTTCTGGATGGGAAGTTAAAATTGAAAATAATCATAATTATATAATTACTTCATTTAAGTTAAATGGTACTTTGATTGAAGGGGATACGTTTATAATGCCAGAGGAAAATGTTCATATTACGGATATTCAATATGTTAATGAATATTATTCTATTACTATTAGTGATGCTGATATCAGCGTTCCAAGTAGAGGAAGAGTTGGTTCTACTATTTCTTTGGAATCTAATAACTTTAGAGTTACATCTTTTAAATTGAATGGCACTTTGATAGAAGGAGATTCTTTTGAAATGCCTCTTGAAGATGTAGTGATTACTGATATTCAAAAAATTGCAATAGTAATTGTTGAAAGTGCACATAATCCGTATGCAAATAGTATAAATAATGTAGTATATTATGAAAATACATTTGAAGATGCTACTTCTCTAACAGTAGAATTAACATATCAAACAGAAAGTACTACTTATGATTGGATTTACTTATATGATACTTTGGGAAGTACAACTCCTTATGGTAATAAAAAATATGGAGGAAGTACTTTAAGAACAGAAACACTTACCATTAATAGTAATTATCTGAAAATTGTTTTTAAAACAGATGGAAGTGTAAATAATTATTATGGATTTAAAGCTGTTATCATACCAAATTATTAATTCTATTGAAAAAAAGGAGTTATTATGAAAAAAGAGATTAATAAAAAGATTTGTTTTTGTATTGCTTTTGTTTTTCTTGTTTTACTTTCTTTATTACTTATTTTTGGTAAACATACAACTGTATGTACATTAAAATCTGATCAATCGATAAATGAATATGTTTTAAATACAACTTATACGATTATATATCAGAGAAATATTGTTAAAAAGATAAAAATACATGAAGTTGTTCAAGGAGATAGTGATACTGTTTTAAATCGTTTTGAGACTGAATGGAAAGATAATTATGAGTATTTGAATAAAAGTTTCGGTGGTTATACGTATAAAATTACTAAAAAGAATAAGAAAATTATTTCTGATGTTGTTGTTGATTATGAGAAATTAAATTTAAAAAAATTTTTACGTATTAATGAAGCAATGAAAGAATTTTCTAATGAGAAAGGGCAAATTACTATTAAAGGTATTAAATCTATGTATGAACAGTCTGGTGCTGTTTGTAAATAGATGGGATAGATAATTTAATCTATCCTTTTTTCTTGTAATATTTTTGATTTAACGTTATAATTACCATAGAGTAGATAAAAAGAATAAAGAGGAATGTTTATGTTTGATAAGATAACTTATATGAGCAATAGTGAATGTCATTTGCATATTAAGAGTTCTGTTAATGTTGCGATGAACTTAATGAATATGCATTTTGTTTTTGAAGACGGAGAAAAGAAAATATTAGGGGAAATCAATGATTTAGATGGAGATATTCTAAAAGTTAAATTTTTAGGAGAAATTCAAGAAGATCGTTTTATTAGTGGTACTATTCGTAAGCCAAATCTTAATTCTCAGGTTCGTTTTATTAGTGCAGAAGAAATTCCTCTTATTATGGGTAAGAATGAAAAGGGTTATTTAAAACTAGGAAATAGTCCTTTATATACTGATTCTTCTATTTATTTACCAATTAATGCTTTCTTTAGTAATCATTTTGCTATATTTGGTAATACTGGATCAGGTAAATCTTGTGGAGTATCTAGAATATTTCAAAATATGTTTCATGATCCTAATGTTAAACCTTATCAGGCTAATATTTTTCTATTTGACTCATCAGGAGAATATTATAATGCATTCTCTAATTTGTCTCAGATAGATCCAAAATTTCATTATCGTTTTATTAGCACCAATGAAAAAGATCGATTAGGAGAAGCATTAAGAATACCTGTTTATTTGTTAAATAGAGATGATATAGCATTATTACTACAGTGTAATTCTCATACTCAATTACCAATCATTGAAAGAATGCTTAAACTTGCGGCAATCTTTGGTAAAAATGATGAAGTATCTGTTGCTTATAAGAATTATTTAATTGCGAAAGCTATTATGACACTTCTTTATACTAATGAAACTGCTGCAAATAAAAGAAATGAGATATTTTCTATTATAGCTAGTTGTTCTACTAATGAGTTTAATTTAGAAGCTCCTCTTCGTGGAATTGGCTATGTACGTAAATTTAGAGAATGTTTTTTAATTGATAATAGTGGTAATTTTACTGAAAGTGTTTTATTAACAGAATATGTTAGTTCATTTATAAAAGAAGAGTTTGAAAAATATGAACCTAGTATGGAAAATGCTTTCTATAACCTAGATACTTTAGAAAAGGCTCTTAATTTTACCTTGATTAGTGAAGGTTGGTTAAGGAATGAACAAACTTATGCAGATGCTGTTACAATTCGAGTAAGACTTCATTCTTTAATTGTAGGAAATAATGCTAAATACTTTAATGTTACTAATTATATTCCTATGGAGAATTATATTCAGTCTTTTACTCATGCTAATGGAGCTAGATATCAAATTATTAATATTAATTTGAATGATATTGATGATGAACTAGCTAAAACAATTACTAAAGTATTTTCTAGAATGATATTTGATTATACAAAAGATTTAGAACAAAGAGCTAGTGTACCATTCCATATTGTATTAGAAGAGGCACATCGATATGTTCAACAGGATTTAGATCGTTTCTTGTTTGGTTATAATATATTTGAAAGAATTGCTAAAGAAGGACGTAAATATGGTACAATTCTAGGATTAATATCTCAAAGACCTGGAGAAATATCTGATACAGTTATTTCTCAATGTGGAAATTTCTTAATCTTCAAGTTAAATCATCCAACTGATTTAAAATATTTAAGAGAAATGGTTCCACATATTACAGATGAAATCATTGAAAAACAAAAAGCATTACAACCTGGTACTTGTTTAGGGTTTGGATTAGCATTTAAAATTCCATTAATTACTCAAATGGAAATGCCTGATCCTTCTCCATTATCAAGTAATAGTGATATTGTTTCATTATGGGATGGGGAAGATGCAACTCCTGCAGAAAAAGTAATTCCAAATACAGTTCCTACTCAACCAGCAGAAGTTCCAAATAATGTTGTAGAAAACATACCAGAACAGGTTCCAAATAATATTCAACAAGATATACCTAAAACTATTCCAGAAGGAATTCCGGAAATTGTTCCTAATAAGATTGTTCCAACACAAAATATTGTAGGGGCTCAGCAGGAAGTTGAAAATGAGGTGCCTATGACAATCGTTGAACCTCCTGGAATGGATAATGTGGGGCCTGTTGTAGATGTTAATGCTGATAATTTTGTTCCTCATACTGTTTCTCCAAGTCTTGATCCAGATGAACCTATGAGAAATGAACAAGATTCTGCTCCACCTTCTGCAGTAGATTCTTTGTTAGGGGCATCTTATGGATTAAATCCTGCAATTAGTAAATTAGATTCTTAATAAAAATAGTGTTATCACTATTTTTTTTCTTTTTTCATACCTATAATCATGTTATAATAAGTCATAGGTGATATTATGTTTGAAAGTTTAGGAGACCGTTTACAAAATGCTCTTCATAAGATTAAAGGTTATGGAAAAATAACAGAAGATAATATTTCTGATATGATGAGAGAAATACGTCTTGCTTTATTAGAAGCAGATGTTAATTATAAAGTAGTTAAAGAATTTACCAATAATGTTAAAGAAAAAGCATTAGGAGAAGAAGTTGCTTCTAGTATTAATCCTGGAGATTTGTTTGTAAAGATTGTTAAAGATGAACTTACTGAATTATTAGGAGGGGAGAGTGAACCTCTTAATATGAAAGGAGATCCCGCAATCTTAATGCTTGTAGGTTTACAAGGTTCAGGTAAAACTACTACTGCAGGAAAGTTAGCTAATTATTTAAGAAAGAAGCATAGTAAGAAACCATTACTTGTTGCATGCGATGTTTATCGTCCTGCAGCGATTGATCAATTAGTTCAACTTGGTAAACAATTAAATATAGAAGTATATGAAGAAGGCAAAAAAGATCCTGTTGAGATAGCAGAAAATGCCATTCAATATGCTAAAGATAATAAGTTTGATTATGTATTATTAGATACTGCAGGTAGACTTCATATTGATGAAGATTTAATGAATGAACTTGATAATATTGAGAAGAAGACGCATCCTCAAGAAGTATTGTTAGTCATTGATGCAATGATGGGACAAGATGCTATTAATGTTATTACCGGATTTCATGATCAATTACCATTAACAGGTGTTATTTTAACTAAGTTAGATGGAGATACTCGTGGAGGTGTAGCACTTTCTGTTAGACATTTGACTAATGTTCCAATTAAATTCATTGGTGTATCTGAAAAATTAGATGGACTTGATTCCTTTGATCCAGAACGAATGGCTGGAAGAATATTAGGAATGGGAGATATTATTTCATTAGTTGAAAAAGCAACAGAAACAATTGATGAAAAAGAAGCAGAAAGAACTGCTCAAAGGATGCAACAAGGAAAGTTTGATTTAGAAGATTTTTTATCAACCATGAAACAAATGAAAAAATTAGGGCCTTTAGAAAATATTATAAAGATGTTACCTGGTGCTAAAAAAATGGGATTAACAGATGTTAAAATTGATCCAAAACAAATGGCTCATATTGAGGCAATTGTGTTGTCTATGACACCAAAGGAAAGAAAAAATCCTGATATTATAAAAGCTAGTAGAAAAACTAGAATTGCGAATGGTTCAGGAACTTCTGTTCAGGAAGTTAATAAACTACTACAGCAATTTGATCAGATGAAGAAAATGATGAAACAAATATCAAATGGTAATATGAAATTACCATTCTAAAGGAGAATAAATATGAGATTAGTTGATATTAATTTTAATGAAATGGATGAAATTGATCCAATCTTTACTTTAAAAAAGTTGTATGATGCAACTGGAAATTGTTTTGAAAATGGTTTTTTAGGAGAAAATTTTACTTATTTTAATTTTGATGATAATCATATATTTGAGTTTGCTACTAAATGTGATAAAAAAGGAAGTGTTGTAGAGTCTAGAGGAGCTTCTTTAATGGATAGTGTATTAGTGAAACAAACTCAAACAAATGATGATCTTATTTCTTACTACTTATATTCTTGGGATACCAATAAAAATGTTTATACGGTATTAACAGTAGAAAATGAATACTATCTTAATCAATATTATGATCAGATGAAAAAAATGAATGTCAACTTATGTGATGGGGATATCTCTTTAAATTTTGAAAAAATGGGATTAACTTTTGATGGAGTTCATAAAGTATTATTAAATCAAACTTTTAATCCAATGGATTCTTTCTTTGAAGATGATGAGAAAGAAGAGTATAATAATTTTAGAAAATAGATGCTTAGGCATCTTTTTTTGTAGAGTTTATTTCCTTTTTACATACATTATTTTAGGAGGTATCAATATGTATAATAGTGAATATTTTCAAAATACAAATGATATGAATGTTACAGGAAATAATAATACTGTTAATCAGGAAATGGATGTTAATGTCAATATGAATAATATGAATCCAAATATGATGAATAATACTAGTGGAGTACAAGAAAGAGTTATTCATAGAACTTTTGTCCATGAAGTTCCACATACTTGTCCAATTCATACCAAGATTGTTAATCATCATGTTTATAAACATACTTATAGACCAGTATATACTTGTAGTGAAGAAAATGTTTGTAGTAATGTACAATGTGGATCTTGCTGTCAATTTCAATAAATCACATCAAATGATGTGATTTTTTTGTAAATAAAATTGTCTACTTTTGTCAATTGACTTGTTATTTTACAAATGAAGGTTTATTCTAATAATAGGGAGTGTGATATTCGTGATATATCCTTCAATAGACAAATTATTAAATGTTGTTGATTCAAAATATGAGCTTGTTCATATTGCTGCTAGAAGAAGTAAACAAATTACTAAAACGGGATATCTACAAATGCCTGAATCCGAGTACAAGAGCAAAAAGAATATTGGAAGGGCACTTGAAGAGGTTGCTGAGGGCCTTATCGAGGTAAAAAGAGGATAATTTTATCCTCTTTTTATTATTTTTTGTTATAATAATTTCTATAGGGAGTTTATTTATGAAAGATTCAAGATTTAAACGATTTATTTATATATTATCTTTTATTGCGACAGTAGTTTATATCTTCTATCGTATTTTTTATACAATACCTAGTGATAGTATGATTACTTTTGTAATTGCTATACTTGTTTTACTTGCGGAGTTTTTTGATGCATTCTTTTATGGGATATATGTTTTTAATATTCTAATTTATAAAAAAGATGCTCCTCCTAAGGCAAATCCTAAGAGTAAGATATATCCTGAAGTAGATGTTTTTATTGCGACTTATAATGAAGATGCAGAACTACTTGAAAAAACAATACTTGCTTGTAAAGAGATGGATTATCCTAATAAAGCAAATGTACATATTTATTTATGTGATGATGGATCTAGACTTGAAATGAAGAAGTTAGCTGAAAAGTTAAAGATTCGTTATATTACAAGAGACAATAATAATGATGCGAAAGCAGGTAATTATAATAATGCATTAAATCATACAAAGTCTCCTTTTATTGCAACATTTGATGCAGATATGAAACCAAATAAAGATTTTCTTATGAAAACAGTTCCTTACTTTATGGAAGATAAGAATGTTGGTTTTGTACAATTACCTCAATGTTTTAAAGATTATGATATTTTTCAATCAAAATTAAAAGTATTTCATAAGATACCATTTGAACAATATTATTTTTATCATCATATACAAATGGCTAAAAATAAAACAAATAGTGTAGTCAATTGTGGAACGAATGTTATTTTTTCTAGAAATGCATTAAAAAAAGTAGGAGGATTTGCGACTAAGACTATTACAGAAGATATTGCGACAGGTCTTATGATTGAATCTTGTGGATATAAGGCAATTGCTCTACCTGAAGATGAAGTTTATGGAGAAACAGTACATGATATTGATTCTTTGTTAAAACAAAGATCTAGATGGTGTAGGGGATGTATTCAAACTTATAAATCTTATATTTTTGGTAATCATAAATTAAATTTAAAACAAAAATTAGATTATATTTCTGCAATCTATTATTGGTCTTTTGGAGTAAGAACAATATTCTATTTATTAGTTCCTTTATTATTTAGTATTTTTGATAAAAGAATTATTCAAGGACAAGTATATTTATTCTTCTTATTATTCTTTATTCAATATATTTTAAAAAGATTTATTATTGATCGATTAGAGAAAAAACATACATCATCTGCTTGGAATAGAATCTATGAGACAATTCTTGCACCTATTATTTCTATCGAATCAATTCGTGAAATTATTGGTTTAGGAAATAAGAAATTTGATGTTACTTCTAAAAAAGATGTTAAAAAGAAAAAATCTTGGAGAGTATTTTATTTATATCTATGTCATTTAATACTTTTCTTATTAACATTATCAGGTATTATTATTTCTCTTTATAAAGGATTTTTACTTGGATTTAAACATTTTATTATTCCATTATTCTGGTTGTGTTCTAATCTGATTTATTTAGGTATTGCCTTAATATTTGATTGTAGTGTTAGTACTCCAAAGATTGATCAGAATCAGGAAAATGATGCTTCTAAATATCAACATTTTTCTATTGGTTCGATTTTTACTAGATTTTTTAAATATGAATTTCATTGGAAAGAGATTTTATCAGGATGTGTTTGTTGCTTTTTCTTATTTGGTTTTTTATATAATGATTTTTATCAAGTTCAAAGAATTAATTATCAATTAGTATCTTATAATCAACAATTACAGATTAAAAAAGGTTCTTTAGTAAATCATTTAGGAGAAAAAATATCATTAAGGGGAGTTAGTTCTCATAACTTATATTATTTTGGAGATAATTATTCTTATGATAATTTGAAAAAGTTAGTAAAGACTTGGAAGATTAATGTTTTTCGAGTTGCGTTATATACAGATCCTAATGCTGAAGGATATATTAAACATCCAGAGTTATTAGAAAAGTTAGAAAAAATCGTAGATGATTGTATTGACCTAGATTTATATGTTGTAGTTGATTGGCATATTTTAGAAGATAATAATCCAAATATTTATAAAGAAGAAGCAATTGAGTTTTTTGATACAGTTTCTAAAAAATATAAAGATGTTCCTAATGTTTTATATGAAATTTGTAATGAACCTAATGGGAATGTTAGTTGGGATCAAGATATTAAACCTTATGCAGAAGAAGTGATTCAAACTATTCGAAAGAATTCTAAAGATGCTTTGGTTTTAGTAGGTACTCCAAAATGGAGTAAAGATATGAAGTCTGTTCTAGAGAATCCGATTACTGACGATGATAAAGTGATGTATGTCGTTCATTACTATCCGGGAGATGAATATGCCAGAATCAACTATGAGATGGTTAGTGCGATTGCGGAAGATATACCAATGATTGTGACTGAAACTGCTCTTACAAATGCTACTGGAGATGGAGCATTATTTGAATCAGAATTTAAAGATTGGATTAGTTTCTTAGAATCAAATCATATTAGTTGGATTGTATGGCAATTTTCTGATAAAAATGAAGCTTGTTCATTGTTAGTTCCAAAAGAAAAGAAATGGAATGAGTGGATTCAGTCTGGAAAGAAGACAAAAAAACAACTAGAAAAAGGAACATATGATTTTAATGACTATATATCAGAATCTGGAAAGATTGTGAAAGAGACAATCTTAGAAAAGGTTAAAAAATAAAAAGAGTTCAATTTTAAGTGAAGTTGTAAGATAAAAGTGGACATAAAAAAAGATGTTCCACTTTTTCATTTGTTATAATTTAATAAAGGAGTTGATAATATGGCTAGGAAGGGTCAAAAATATAAAAAATGGACAGCAGAAGAAAAATATAAGATAATA
>JAFRAK010000041.1 GCA_017405445.1 Bacilli bacterium
AAGTAATAAGAATTATATGGAAGTATCTTTGGACTTTTTCCATATCCATTCTCATCAGTTTTAATTGTAGTCACAAGTTTTCCTGTGGCTTGTTCATAAACTCCATATTCTGCATTTTTAAGAGTTGCTTGTCCTTGTGGAGTTGTTTCATTAGTTTCTTTATCTTTCTTTGTTAGTTCAACTTCTCCATAATAACTATTAACTCTTATTTTTGCTATAACAGGGTCTGTTGTTCCCGGTATCATCATATTTTGAATACCATCTCCAACAAATAATTCATAAGCAGAATTATATGGCATTTTTTTAGTAAGTGTTAAATCTATTGCACCATCTTTTGTTGGCTTAATAGTAAGATTATTTCCATCTACATTATAATCTGCTCCATTAACACTTATACTATAATTTCCTAATACATTGTTAGTATCAGTTATTGTAAGACTTTCTCCTACTTGTAATCTATAAACTCCACCATTAAATGATGGTCTATCGTAGTGATGAGAAATTAGTCTATTTATTTCGGCTTCTTCACCAGAAATATCAACTTGTGTTCCTGCACCCCAACGTTCAGTAGAGAATGTTGTATGGGCTCCTTCTCCTATTATTGTGTCCCATATCATTCCTTGTGTTGCCATTCTATATTGCATTGTTTGGTGTCCTGGATAAGTGTATCCATAATAACCTATTAACAATAGTCTTTCTTTTATTGAGTTAGGTAGTCCTGTTGCTTCCCAACTTCCTTGTGAATAAGTTGTACCCTCTTTTACATTAGGCTCAATACAATAGGCAACCTTTCCATCCATTTCGTATGGACGCCAATACCAAGAGTGATGGTCACTTCCATCTCCCTTTGCTCTGTTATACCAATAGTCTGAATTAGTATAACTTAAAGTTGCTGCTTGAACTGCATTAGCATTAACTATAAATCCTATCATTAGCCCAAGCATTACTAAAAAATATTTAGCACATTTTTTCATTGCTTTTTTCCTCCTCTCGTGAACATCTGCCCGAAACAACACAGGCAGAATAACAAAAAAGCACTATCAAACTTAATAGTGCAATTCCTATAATTTTTAACATTTTAGTTTCCTCTTTCCATAAAAAAATGACTCATAGTTGAGTCACTTTAATATTTTGATTTTAGTGTTGCGTCTAATCCCTCTCCACTTCTACAAAAGAAATGAAGATACCAACCTTCTCCTTGTTCATCAATAACAGGATAACACCTAAAATAATTTATTTCTGGTTGAATTGGTGCTTCTGGATGTTGTTCATTGTAATCAAGAACATAATCAAGTTCTGCATTTTGTATTTGTGTGCCTCTTGAAAAACAAGCACTTTCAGAACTAAATTCTTTTTTTCCACCGGTTATTGAATCATAAAACGATGTTGATACATTATTCTTTTGTCCAGAATTATTGTTTTGTGTATTAGAACTTGGTTGTTCTGTTTGCTGTGTATTTTGCGTAGGTTGTTGTGGTGTAGGAGCAACATTTGAATTGCTACTACTTTCTTGCTTTTTTGGTGCTTCTTGTTTAGGAGCATTACTAACCGAAGAACTAGGTTTCTCTGTTGATTTTGATTTAGTTTCCATTTTTACATTTTTTTCAGTTTCACTTGGTTTTTCTTCACTTTTTTCTTCCTTAACCTCGTCTTTAACTGCAATATCTTCCGTATCTATTTTCTCATCAACTTTCTCAATTTTGGTTTCTTGTTTTAGTTGCTCCTGTGATTGCTCTCTTGTTGGTGTTTTTAGCATAGAATTAACACCTACAACTGCACTAACAATTACTGTGCATAAAATACTCAAAACTAATTTTTTCATTCTAATCACTCTCCTTTGTTTACTTTTAATCTAGCATAATACTTGAATATTTGCATTTGTACGATTTAGTTATTTATACATACTTTTTTCAGTTAGTAATAAATAGTTAGTAATACTAGGGAGGATTGTAAGGAGGGATTTGTGGAATACAAACTCCCATTATCTTTCCATTGATTTTTGCTTCTGCAAATGTTTTCCATAAAACTCAATGGCTTTAACAACAAAATCTTCAATGTTTTTTCCTTTTATTTCTTTTGGGAGTACACTTCTGATTCTTGTTTCATTGAAACTGATATGTGGGATTTGGTTGGGTTTTTCTTCTGACATAATCCTATCAATTTCATTTTGAGTAAGAGCCTTTGCTTTACTCAATGCCCTTAATCTAATCGCTTGGTCGTGTGATGGTGTAGCGTCACAATATTCAATACAATCAAGTAATTGATATTGTTCTTCTTCGGTTAAGTGTGACAATTCAACTGCCGGTCTTAATGCTATACTTGGTTTTTGCTTTAAGACATCATTATCTACCATATCTAAAAGTTCAGGTATTAAGTTATTTAAACTCATATATCTATAAACTTGGTCACGACTTTCGCCTATTTCTTTGCCAATGATTGAAGCACTATCCAACTTCGTCGCCACTGGCGACAAAGTTAAATCTGTTCTTTTACCTTGGTGTTTAATTGCCTCATATTTCATTTTATAGGCATGGGCTTTCTCGCTTGGTAGTATTTCTTCTCTTTGCAAGTTGCTATCTACCATAATAATAACTGCTTCATCATCTGTTAAATCTCTAACAATACACGGTATAGTTTCTTTATTTGCTAATTGACTAGCGTATTTTCTTCTATGTCCAGAAACCATTTCATATCTGCCGTCTTTTTTTTGCCTTACGAGTGCAGGAACTAGAACGCCATTTTCTTTTATGCTATCACGCATATTATACATATCATCATTCTCAATAACTTTAAATGGGTGATTTGGAAAATCATCAATATTACTTATTTTAATATCAATAACTTTTTCTAAATTAGCGTTTGTTCGTTCTTCTTCTGTTGTAAAAAGGTCATCTAACTTTGGTAGTGGCATTTTTGATAAGTCTTTTGCCATCATCAAGCACCTCCTTTGTCAACGAAGAATATGCTTCTGCTACTACTCCACCTTTATCATAAGAAAAGACACTTCCTCCAGATGATGTGGATTCGGCAGTTTTAACAGCACGAGGTATTCTTGTTTCATACAACTTTAATATACTCCCATAATTATCAGTTATTTGATTTGCTATTTCTTTTGACAGATTAGTTCTTTTATCTACTAATGTTAAGAATGCTCCATCTATTTTTAGTGTAGGATTTATTTGTCTTCTTACCTTATTTATTATTTTAAATAAATCGGTCATTCCTCTTAATGCGAAATATTCACTTTGAACAGGAATAAGGACACTATCTGCACTTGCAAGAGCATTTATAGTAAGCATACCTAAACTAGGCTGACAATCTAATAAGATATAATCATAATCATTTTTAACAACTGATAAACAATTTCTTAAAGTATATTCTCTACTCATAGCGTATGCTAGTGAATTTTCTAATGCAGATAAGTTTAAACTAGAAGGAATTAAATCAACGCCCTCATTATGGTGCAATATACTTTCTTTTGTTTTAATTTCTTCATCATTCATTGATTGTTCCATTAAATCAGATAAAGTATATTTTAATTCTTCTTCATTATACCAACCTGCATAAGTAGTTAAGTTGCTCTGTGGATCAACATCAACTATTAAAACCTTTTTACCTTGTTTCGCTAATGCTACTCCAAGATTAAAAGTAGTTGTTGTTTTACCTACGCCACCCTTTTGATTAGTAATAGCAATTACCTTGCACTTATTATCTTGCATATATTCGCCTCCTTTCTTTTTTATTAAGCCAACATAAATAAATATGATGGCTATGTACTCCATTTCTGGCATAAAAAAAGAACTGACTCTCTATAATCAGTTCAAATGTGTTATTTATTTATTTTTAATATCAATTCATCAATAGGGTCTGTATATCTACCTTGTTTCAATATTTTATTTCTAAATTCATTTAAAGCCATTATTATAATTTGCTTTTCATTGTTATATAACGGCAATCTAACTCTGTTTTTTTTCATTGTAATCACTCTCCTATGTTAAATATGGCATTTCAACTGTTTTAGGAATTTCTAGTGTATTTGTATATTCTTCAAATTTATCTACTGTATCACTTTCCATTTTATTAGTCACTCTAACATATATATTATAAGTAGTTTGAATAGTTGAATGTCCTAATCTTTTTGATACTGCTTTAATATCAGCACCACTTTCAATCAATCTAGTTGCGTGTGTATCTCTAAAATCGTGAAATCTACAATTTATTCCTAATTCATAATGAATAACCTTAAAAGCATACTTGGGTGAATCTGTACCTAGGAATTGTCCGTTTTCTTTAACAAATACTAATTGTGCCTCTTTCAAACCAACACCTAATTCTGCTTTCGCTTCAAGTAATTTTATTTCTTCTCTATTAGTTATTTCATTTAACACCTTTTTTTCATAATAACAAAGATAAGAATCTCCATAAAATTTTCTGTTTTCTTCTTGTTCCTGCTTATATTCCTTTAAAGCCTTTATTAAAGTATCTCCAATAGATATTGTTCTTCTACTTTGTGGATTCTTACAATCTCCATAATACCATACACCAACTGAATGACCCTTTGTTATGCTTTTTCTTTTAGGAAGTCCATATTGATTTTTCTTTATTATGTTTTTATTTATAGTTAATGTTTTCTTATCAAAATCAATGCAGTCCCAAGTTAATCCATATACCTCTGAAACTCTCATACCTGTATAATATGCAGTTAAGAAAGCATAATATATTGAATGAGTGCCTTTAAATCTATCTAATATTCTTTCAAATTCTTCTTGTGTAAAAATATGTGCAGGGTCGCTTTGTATTTTATCTATTCTAGGTGCGTGTACGTGTTCTGCCGGATTAGAGTTAATATAATTTAGTGTATAACACGCATATTTTAAAGACCCTTTAATTACTTTTAAAATACTAGCCATATAATTTTTAGAAAAAGAATAATCAACATATATTTTGTTTATAAATTCTTGAAGTAATCTAGTATCTAACTGCCATAATTGATAATATCCTATTCTAGGTTTTACGTGATTTTTTATAATGTTTATATAAGATATAGTTGTTGAATAATGCAAATTAAAACTTGCATAAGTATCTATCCAATAATCTAAAAAATCTGCATACGACATTTTTTCTCTTAATTGTGTCTTAGTACCACTATAATAAAAATCATTGAATGCTTTGGCACCCTCCTTAAAAGCCTCTTGTCTTGTTGGATATCCTGACTTTGATATCCATTTTCTTGTTCCTTCTACTGTTGCAATTTCAAAACGGTATTCATATACCTTTCCACGTTTTCTTACGCTTACCATAATTATCTCTCCTTCACTATATTAGTGAACGAAAAAAATGCCAACATTCACGAATGCTGACATTTATAAATTATTGTCCACAAAGTTTGTCCACGTAGATTTTTCCTTGATTTATATAGGTTTTTCAAATTTCTGTCCTCAAAATATTTTTTCTGTGGACTGAATGTGGACATTTTGACCACTGTGGACATTTTTTATGATTTCTTAATTTTTCTTTTTTCCCAATTTATAAGGGTTTGTGAGTTTACTTACCACAACAGTTCTTATACTTCTTGCCACTTCCACATGGACATGGATCATTTCTACCAATCTTTTGTTTTTTGATAGGTTGTTTCTTTGTTTTTGTGTCATCATTATCGTTAGTAATCATTTTCTTTGTTTGTGGTTTTCTTTCAATGTTTTGTTTAATTTCTGCTTTGATTAAGAAAATTGATACATCTTTATCTATTTTTTGTAACATTGAATCAAACATATCAAATCCTTCAATTGTATATGCTCTTAATGGATCTTCTTGAGCATATCCTCTTAAGTGAATACCTTCTCTTAAGTGAGACATTGTATTAATATGTTCTGTCCAATAATTATCTAGTACTTGAAGAGTAATTACTTTTTCAAATTCATTTGTAACTACATCTGGTACATTACTTAATTTTTCTTCATATTCATCTATTACTTGCTTAGAAATAATATCTATTACTTCATTTTCATTTTTATCTTTAATATCTTTTTCTTTAATATCTTTTCTTAGTAAGTTTTCGTTTGCGAATTCTACAATATCTTTATAATCATCCTCTGTTAAGAATCCTTCTGGCGCAAGATGAGATTTTACTAAGTCTTCAATATGATGTCTAAATGTAGATAATACCATTTCGTGAATAGAATCATTTTCTAGAATTTTATTTCTTTTTTCATATATTATTTCTCTTTGATTATTCATAACATCATCATATTGTAGTAAGCTTTTACGAATATCATAGTTGTTTCCTTCAACACGTTTTTGTGCTTGTTCTACGGATCTAGTGAATGCTTTAGAGCGAATTGCTTGATCTCCTAAACCCATATTTTCCATCATTGTACCAATTCGATCTGATCCGAATCTTACCATTAGATCATCTTTCATTGATACAAAGAATTGAGTATAACCTGGATCTCCCTGACGACCAGAACGTCCTCTTAACTGATTATCGATACGACGTGATTCATGACGTTCTGTACCAATTACGCATAATCCACCTAGTTTTTTTACTTCTTCTGATAGTTTAATATCGGTACCACGACCAGCCATATTGGTTGCGATGGTTACAGATTTACCCAAACCAATCTTTGAAATGATTTCTGCTTCTCTTTCATGATTCTTAGCATTTAATACTTCATGTGGAATATGAGCTTGTTTTAACAAGTTACTAATTAATTCTGACGTTTCAATTGCGATTGTACCAATTAATACTGGTTGACCTTGTTCATATTTTAATTTAACAACATTAATAATTGCTTTATATTTTGCTTCTTTTGATGCATATACTAAATCTGGTTCATCAATACGAATTACTGGTTTATTAGTTGGTATTTCAATAACATACATGTTATAGATATCTCTAAACTCTTCTTCTTCAGTTTTTGCAGTACCTGTCATACCAGATAATTTTTTATACATTCTGAATAAGTTTTGGAATGTTATTGTTGCCATTGTTTTTGTTTCTTCGTTGATATTTACTCCTTCTTTTGCTTCTATTGCTTGATGAAGTCCATCTGAGTATGCTCTTCCTTTCATTAAACGTCCTGTAAATTGGTCTACAATTACAATTTCTCCATCTTGTACTACATAGTCTACATCATTCTTCATAGAATAGTTAGCACGTAGTGCTTGATTAATAAAATGTAATAAAGTTGAGTTGTTTACGTCATATAAATTGTCTATATGGAATATTTTTTCTGCTTTATCAGCTCCATCTTCTGTTAGATTAACACTCTTTGTTTTTTCATCATAGATAAAGTCTTGATCCATCTTTAAACCTTTTGCATAACGATCTGCAGATATATATAAATTTTGATTATGCATTTCTCCACCGGAAATAATTAATGGTGTTCTTGCTTCATCGATTAAGACAGAGTCAACCTCATCGATAATAGCAAAATTCAATGGTCTTTGTACTCTATCTTCTTTTCTTACAACCATGTTATCTCTTAGGTAATCAAATCCAACTTCATTATTTGTGGAATATAAAATATCACAATTATATGCTTCTTGCTTTTCTTTTGGAGATAAATCTCTTTTATTTACTCCTACTGTTAAGCCTAAGAACTTATGAATGCCACCCATCCATTCTGCATCACGTCCAGCTAGATATTCATTAACAGTAATAATATGTACTCCTTCTCCAGTTAATGCATTTAAATAGGCTGGAAGTACTGATGTTAATGTTTTTCCTTCACCTGTTTTCATCTCAGCAATATTACCATAATGAATTGCTAAAGCTCCTAGAATCTGTACATAGAAATGTTTTTCACCAATGACACGAAAAGATGCTTCTCTAGCTGTAGCAAAAGCTTCAACTAAGATATCATCTAGTGTTTCTCCTTTACTTAATCTTTCTCTAAATTCATCGGTCTTATTTTGTAATTCTGTATCTGTTAATTTAGAATATTCTTCCTCTAAAGCAACTACTTGATCAGCTATTGCTCTAAATCTTTTCATTTCTTTATATTCATGATCGAATAATTTTTTTAATATATTCATATTATCATCCCTCAACAACCTATTTTATCAAAAAAAAGAAGAAATTAAAAGTATTTCCTTCTTTTTATAATTATTCTGATTCAATAACACCATAATTGCCATCATTACGTTTATATACGACAGCAGCTTTATCAGTATCACTGTCTTTAAACATATAGAATTGGTGTCCTAGTAATTCCATTTGAAGAATAGCTTCTTCTTCATTCATTGGTTTTACTTCAATAGTCTTTCTTTTAACAATTTTATTTGTTTCTTTTTCTTCTTTCTCTAATTCTATACTTTCAAAGTTGAAATCATAACTTTTCTTATTTTGATTTTTCATTGACATTAATCTAGTTTTGTTTTTTCTTACTTGTCTCTCTAGTTTATCAATTGTTAAATCAACTGCAGCATAGAAATCTTCTTGTGTTTCCTCCGATCTTAGAATAAATGATTTTAATGGGATTGTTATTTCCACTGTAACTAAATGACCTTTTACTTTTACTATGACGTTTGCGTGAACCTCATCACTTTTTTCTAGGTATTTATCTAATTTTCCTAGTTTCTCTTCTACATAATCCTTCATAGCAGTAGTAATTTTCATTTTTTCACCACGAATTTTTATATCCATTAAATCTCCTCCTTTGTACTTTTATTATATCAAAATTCTAAAAAAAAAACCACTAATTTATAGTGGAAGGTTCTCTTAGCAATCTCACATTAATTGCTTGAAAACCTTTGCTTGTTTCGATTAGTTTAAATTCTACTAATTGTCCTTCTGATAAAGTTTTATATCCGTCTATCTCAATTGCTGAATAATGTACAAATATATCTTCATTTTGTCTAAATCCTATAAATCCGTACCCTTTATCATTATTAAACCATTTCACACGTCCGGTCATCATACCTCTAACACCTCAATTCTACCATTTACTCTTGATGGTAATTTAAGTTTATCAAGTTTTGATGTTGAATTTTGTCGAATAAAAAAGGAATTAATCTTTTTTAATTCCTATTTTTCTTTCTAATTTTTTCATCATTTCAGGGCTTTTATCTGAAATAATAGATGTATGGAAGACAAACCACGCAACTAATACAAATATTATTATAAATAAAATCTGTCCTATTTTTGGATCATGTAATGTAAATATTAAAGTCGCAACTGCGAATAAAATATTGATTCCATAAATAATTAAGACTGTTCCCACTTGTGAGAAGTTCATTCCAAGTAATTGATGATGGAGATGTTGTCTATCTGCTTGAAATGGTGGTTGTCCTTTTAATAATCTTCTAATAATTGCGAATAATGTATCTAAGATTGGTATTGCTAAGATAGATACTGGTACAAAGAAGGAAATTAGGGCAGGTCCTTTAAATTCTAGTAAAGTTATTACTGCGATAATGAATCCCATAAATGTTGCACCATCTCCTGCAAATATTTTTGCTGGGTGGAAGTTGTGCATTAAAAATCCTAGAGTAGATCCCAACATAATTAATGTTAGGGTCATTACTAGACTTCCATATCTTCCTTGGAAAAATCCAATAATTGCGATTGTGATATAGAAGATAGTACAAATACCTCCGCTTAATCCATCTAATCCATCTATTAAATTAATAATATTAGCACAGGCTACTATAAATAATATTGTAATAGGATAAGATAAATTACCAAATACAAATGTATATCCAAAAGCAGTAATCACATCTAATAAAATATGTCCATAAAAGACAATTACACAAGCTGCTGCTATGTGTGCTAAAAACTTGTAGGAAGCTTTAATTGGATTAATATCGTCTACTATTGATGTTAAAATAATGATAAAACTTCCAATTAAAACAGAGTTCATTCTGATGCTTTGTTCTCCAAATAACATATATCCAAACATAAATGCCAAAAAGATTCCTACTCCTCCTAGTTTTGGTGTAGCATTTTTATGAATATGTCTATTCCCTTCTTCACTTCTTGGTACATCCATGGCATTAATGTGTACTGCAACTTTTCTTATTAAAAACATAATAATCGCAGAAAATACAAAAGTCGTTAAAATAATTATTGCAGAAGATACTAATTGTTGTTTCATACTTCTCACTTCTTTCTATATTTGATTATATCAAAAATTAAAAAAAAAAATCAAACTTATTGATTTTCTTCTAGTAATTTTTTATTATTTAGGATTATTCCAGTTCCTTCTGCTACACAGGTAAGTGGAGTTTCAGCTACTAATACTGGTATTGTTAGTTCTTCTTCTAAAACATCTACAAGTCCTGTTAATAAGGCTCCTCCTCCTGTTAATACTACGCCTTTTTCAATAATATCTGCAGCTAGTTCTGGAGGTGCTTGTTCTAAAACACTTTTTGTTGATTTAATAATTTTTGTTACACATTCTGATAAAGCTTCTTTTGTCTCATCTTGTGTTAATTCTATACTACCTGGTAATCCTGTTAACAGATTTCTTCCTTTTACTTCTAATTTTTCATTTTTATTTGGTTTATATACATTAGCAAATTTAATCTTTATATCTTCTGCTGTTGGTTCTCCAATTAATAATTTATACTTTTCCCTGATATATCTAATTATATCATTATTCATGGCATTACCAGCTACTCTTACAGATGCAGAAGATACAATTCCATTCATAGAAAGAATTGCAATATCTGTTGTTCCTCCTCCAATATCTAATACCATATTAGCACTTGGTAGGGATATATCCATTCCTGCTCCTATAGCTGCTACTTTAGGTTCTTCTTCTATATAAACTCTTCTAGCTCCCATTCTTTCTGCTGCTTCTTTAATCGCATTTTTTTCTACTTGAGTAATATTTGTTGGACAACAAATTAAGATAATAGGTCTTGTGAATAAATTTCTTGCTTTTATTTTTTTTATAAAATAATGAAGCATAATTTCTGTTAATTCAAAGTCGGCAATCACTCCATCTTTCATTGGTTTAATGGCAGTTACTTTTTCTGGTGTTCTTCCAAACATCGTTGCAGCTTCTTTTCCAACTGCAATAACTTTTTTTGTTTCTTTTTCTATCGCAACAATACTAGGTTCATTTAATACAATGCCCTTTCCTTTAACAAAAATAAGTACGTTTGCTGTTCCTAAATCAATTCCTATTTCTCTCGCAATCATTGTCTTTCATCCCCTAATAATCATTCTATCATATTTTATTGATATACAAAGCATTTTTAGAACATTTTTTAAAAAAAAGAAGAACTAATTCTCCTTTTTGTATTCTTGATTTAAATAGTTGTTAGGATTCACTGTTTTTCCATTATCATATAATTCAAAATGTAAGTGATTTCCTAACTCTTTTTCTATTTCATTTGTTCCACTTTTTCCTATTACCTGTGTTTTTGATACAAGATCCCCTTTTTTTACTAATATCTCACTGAGACTTTGATAAATAGATATTAATCCATTCTCATGTTCTATTTTAATCTCTTTTCCTGTCTTATCATCTTCTTTTGTTTCTAATACAGTTCCATCAAGTATAGATAATACATCAAATACTTCTTCTGATTGATAGTCAATACCTGTATTTTGATAATAAGTGTCATCATAATATGTTATAGATTTTTGTTGATGTTCATCATCACTTTTATAATCATAATACTCTTTGGCAGTCATAACTTTTGGATTATTGTATGGAACTCCAATAATATTATTTTCACTAATAACTGGTATTGTTTCTTGTGAAGTAATGATTTCTTCTTTTGGTTCTTCAATTTCTTTTTCTTGATGATTTATAAGTGGAATTATTAATAGGGGTAGTAGGAATAAAGATAAGATTACAAAAGGTACTGCTTTTAGTTTAATTTTCTTTTTCATTTATTTCACCTCAGTAGTATTTTTACCAAAAAAAAAGGATTTATTCATCCTTTAGAAAATTTTTGTACAACTTAATAAATCATAAAGAAAATTAGTAATTAAATAGATCATTGATAATCCTAAAAAGAAATAAAATAATCTAGCTTGTATGGGATTTGCATTTTTTTTAAATATTTGATTAATATTGATACTATCCATTGCCCATATTACTAATATTGTTACTGCAAAATATAGAATAAATTTAAAATACATATTATTGTTCCTCGTATTCTTTAATTTTATTTCTACGTCTTACATGCTTTTCTTCTTGGGATGTAGCTGTATTAACAAAAGTCTTAATCCATAATAAAGCATCTTTTAGATTTGTTTTTTCACCAAAAGCAATAATATTAGCATCATTATCTGTACGTGTTGCGATTACATCCTCTAAACTGCTTACTTTAGCACAGCGTATTCCTTTAACTTTATTACATGCAATACTAATCCCTATTCCAGAACCACATATTGCAACTCCAAAGTCTATTTCATGATTAACTACTTTATTACCAAGTATAAAAGCATAATCTGGATAATCAACTGAATCTTTTGAATCTGTGCCATAATCTACTACTTCATATTCATTTTTTAATTCTTTTATTAATTCTTCTTTTAGAGTGTATCCTCTATGATCACTTGCAAATCCTATTTTCATATCTTTACCTCTTTTTCTATTCATATTATAACACAAAGAATAAATACTTATCTCTTATTATTTATTTAGCAATTCTAAAAGCTGGCGAAATGCCTTCCAAATATTTTGAAAATCTGTAAGACCAACTACCATTATTTTTTACTCGAAAAAAACTAGCATCATCGATAGACACAGCCGTGCGCAACCCCCAATAAGATTCTGATTCACTTAAATCCTCTTTAATTGCGTATGTTCGATTACTATTATTGACAGTTGTTACATTTTTATATGAATAATAGTCTAATTGTCTGGTTTCTTCTTCTGCACTATCATAAGTTACTGGATTACTCGTTCCTTCTTTTCCCCATATCTCTTTTGTTGAAAATAGGTACACTCTATCAATTGATGTGAAGTTTGTCTCTCCTGATGTTGAACCATGTCCAGAGACTACATTTGTTTCTATTATTTTGTTTTTTAAATCAGATGGTAAGGAATTATAGATATCTGTATTAACATAATTATACATAGAACTTGCGGGCCATCCGCCTACATTTGATTCTGCTGAATTATAATTGTGCTTTGTAATTATATCTGCAAATTCTATGACAAAGCCGCATGCCGTTTGTGAAAAACCTGCTGTTTCACACTCAGATGGAGTTGATAGATTTGCTATTCTTAAATGTCCTGTAGTCTCAGGTATTCCATCATTATCTAAATCTAGATTAACTTCTCTTGTTGTCCCTGCTTCCATTGCTGTTTGTAAATAAATTAGTTTTTCTGAGTTATATGCCTCTACAATTTGACTCCATGTCCCTTCTACAAATAGTTCTGGTTTTGGAATAGAACTACTATCTGCTTGAATATACTGTGGTTCAAGAGATGTTGTAATTGTTGCAGCACTCGGTAATTCTTCAATATCTGTTTTAAATTCTAATCGTACTTTATACGTTTCTGTAACTCCAGCTTCTATTTTATGATTTGTTTGTATTTCCATTCCATCTGCATAAGTTACTAAATAAGTTAAATAATTAGGTATTTCACTGGCTACTTCATTATTTACTTTTAGAGTTTTGTTTAATTCTCCTATCATTCCATCAATAGTTCCAGCATTTACTACGTCCACTGTAAATTCGTAGAAATCTCCTGGTAGAGATAGTGTTACTTCAAAATCTATCTTACAATTATTTTCTGGATCTATTGTCGCAGATGAATCTCCCGTTCCAATAGAAACTGAGTTTTCATTAACTACTATATTATTAAAATGGATATCCCAGTTATTTGCTTGTATTTTTGCAGTTCCATTGATTTGTAGATTGGATTGTAGAATGGCATAGATTACTCCTATAAGTAATAAACTACAAAGAATAAAATAAGTTGTAATTCGTCTATTACTATTTCTCATACAATCCTCTACTTTCTAGTATTAGAATATCATATTTTGAAGCAAAAAAAAACTACTATTCAGCAGCTTCTTTTTGATCAAATCCATATTTTTTATTAAATTTATCTACACGTCCTGCACGTGATGATCTACTTTGTTTTCCTGTATAGAATGGATGGCATTGTGAACAAATTTCAACATTGATTTCATCTTTTGTAGATTTGCAAGTAAATGTATTTCCACATGCACATGTTACTTTACATTCTTTCATTTCTGGATGTATTCCTGCTTTCATTTCTATCTCTCCTTCCGCCATGACAAACATTTGTCATAGTAATAAATGCGTTATTAATATATCAAATATTTTATGATTTTTCAAGTGTTTTCTCACTTATTTTATTTGATATTAGTAAATAAGCTTCTTGATTCGGATAATAACTACTTGGATTATCAAAATATTTTGTTTTATTTTTTAGTAAATTATAGGTATCAATATAAGTAATTTCTTTATTATTTTTTAGATATTCATTTAATTCTTTTATTCCTTCTTGAATATAAAAATTATCTTTATTATATTCATAATATCCTATTACTAGTATTTGTTCATGATAATATTTTTTTATTTCTTTTATTAATTCATCATATTCTTGAATAATTGAATTCATAATACTTTTGTATCTAGAATCTGTTATATTTTCTTCTACTAATATATTATAAAGAATATCATTATAACCTAGAGTAATTATTAATATATTAGAATCATATAAACATCTTTTGATATTTGGATTTGTTTTTATAAGATTTAGGGTATTACTAATCGACTGTTTTTTATTTGAGTAATGATTATTAACGATTACTTCATTTTTTGTTTTTTCTAAATATTCTTTATAATAGTCAACATAACTTTTTGTTTTAATTCCATATGAATTTATTCCTAATGATAAGGTATCTCCTATATTTGTAATTACATATTTTGTATTTTTAGTGTGATTATAGATAAATAATACAGATGTAGATAATAAAAGTAATATGAGGATTTTTTTTAATCGATTCATATTTCCTCCAAAAAAAATGAAATAGTTTTCTATTTCATTCTATTTCTTTAATTTCTATTTTAGCACCTACATTGGTAAGTTTTTCTACAATTTGTTCATATCCTCTTAAGATATGTTCTACATTATGAATTGTTGTTTTTCCTTCTGCTGTGAGTCCTGCTGCTACCATTGCAGCTCCTGCTCTAAGGTCTGTTGCGACTACTTCGCATCCTACTAGTTTTGTTGGTCCTACTATTGTTGCTGTTTGACCTTTTATTTCAATATTTGCACCTAGTTCTTGTAAATATGGAATATGCATAAATCTATTTTCATAAATGGTTTCTGTTGTTTTACTCTTTCCTGTTGCTTGTGTTTGAAGTACAGTAAATGGTTGCTGAAGATCAGTTGCAAATCCAGGATATACTGCTGTTTTAATATTGGTTGCTTTATATTTATCCTGTTTAGTAATCGTAACGTAGTCAGCACCTATATCTAACTCTACTCCCATTTCCTCCATTTTTGACAATAATGCGTCAATATGTTCTGGAATAATATTATCAATTTTTAATGGATTTCCACATAGAGCTCCAATAATAGCATAAGTACCTGCTTCTATCCTATCCGGTATTACTTCATGGAAACACTTTCCTAAGTACTTCACTCCTTCTATTTTGATTGTTGAAGTACCTGCTCCTGATATTTTTGCACCCATGTTATTTAAAAATGTTGCGACTGAAACAATTTCTGGTTCTTTTGCAGCATTATCAATAACTGTTTTTCCTTTAGCTCTAACAGCTGCTAACATAATATTAATTGTTGCTCCTACGGAAGCAATATCTAAATAAATATTGGCTCCTTTTAATTCTTCTGCCGCAACAATATATTTATTTCCTTCATTTTCGACTGTTGCTCCTAAAGCTTCAAATCCTTTTAAATGTAGATCAATAGGTCTAGCTCCAATTGAACAACCTCCTGGAAAATACATTTCTACTTTTTTATATTTTCCAAGTAAAGCACCCATAAAATAATAAGATGCTCTTAGTTTTTTTGAATATTCTTCCTTTATTTCAACATTTCTCATATTTTGAGGATTGATAATAACACTTTCACTTGCTCTTTTTACATCAACATTTAATAATCTTAAAATATCACATAATGCCTCTGTATCTGTTATTTCTGGAATATTACAAATTGTTGCTTCTTCATCCGTTAGGATGGCAGCTGGTATTAAAGCAACTGTTGCATTTTTTGCCCCACTAATACGTATTGTACCAGTAAGTTCTCTTCCCCCTTCAATTTCCATTATTTTCATTTTATTTCCTCCCAGCAATTTTTTTCTTCTTTCTCTATTTAATCATACTTTTTAATTATATCTTTGTCAATTAAATGGGATGTTTAATTTGTTATTTGTCGTAAATAATTCCTTATATATCATATGTTAAAAAAGCTTACTCAGTGCTTCTTTTATGAAAGATTTATATTCTACTTCATCATCTAGTACGCATAATGGAGGATATAAAATGCACCAAAAGTTATCTCCTTTTCCTTCTCCCAATGTTATTACTAGTGATTCATATTCTCCTGCTTTATATTCTTTTCCATTATACTCTTTTTTAGGAAAGTAGTTTAAACCATAATTAATGATATAATTATCAGTTGTTTCTTTTATTTTTTCTTCAAATGTAGGGAGTTTATCCAATATATAGTTTTTTTCTTCTTCTTTTGTCGTAGGTGTATTCTCTAATAATGTTTTTGATATACTTTTCATAACCTTTCTTTTCGTTGCTTGATCTACTTCACTATTACTATTTGCAATTATTCGAAATCTTATCATTTCTTCTTCTTTCATTTCTTTTTTATTAATAGATAGTATTATTATCATAATTGATAATATTAGAATAAATTTTTTCATATAAAAACCTCACTTTCATATTAATAGTGAGGTGTTTTTTTGTTTTTTATTCTAAATTAATCAATATAAATAGCATTCTATCTCTTTCTTGAAGATCTTTTTTTACTTCTATTTTGCATTTATCTATATATTTTTTTACCAATTCTATAATAGCCTCTGCTTGTTCAAAACCTATTTCAAATGCAATTAAACATCTTTCTTTACAATTTTTCTTGATCTCTTTTAAGATTTTTCTATAACAATCTAATCCATCTTCTCCTGCATATAGTGCTAGATGAGGTTCATTATCTTTTACAATTTGTTCTATTTCCTCATTATTTTTAATATAAGGCGGATTACTTATTATTAAATCATATTTTTTATCAATATTATTTAAAAAATCATTTTGTATTATTTTGGCATTAGAATTTAATAATCCACAGTTTTTGTGGGTAACTTCTAATGCTTCTTTACTTATATCAATTAAATCCACAGAATTTGTGGATAATTTTTTTTCTAAAGTTAATCCAATTACTCCAGATCCACAGCCTAAATCTACTAAATCAATTGGTTCTGTAAAATATTTCTTACAGTATTCAATTGTATGTTCAACTAATTCTTCGGTTTCAAATCTAGGTATTAAAACATTATTATTGATGATAAAAGTATTTCCATAAAAATTTACTTTTCCAAGTACATATTGTAATGGCTTTCCTTCTTTTAATGCTTCTATCATATTTTTATATGCTATCGCTTTTTCTTCATCTATTAAATCATTTAAATGATTTAATAATTCTAAAGGATTCTTATTTATTATTTCTGCAAGTAATATTTTGGCATGATCTGAATGAACTAGTGATTTTCCATAGACAAGTAATTCTTCTACTGTCATCATTATTCTGTTTCACCTTGTAATTTTCTTTTTTGATCTTCTTGAATTAAAGCATTAATAATATCATCTAGTGCTCCATCCATTACTCTATCTAGAGAGTTTGTTGTAAATCCTATTCTATGATCTGTTACTCTATTTTGTGGATAGTTATATGTTCTTATTTTTTCTGCTCTATCTCCTGTACCAATCTTACTACGTCTTTCATTTCCTTCTTTTTCTGCTTTTTCTTGTTCTTGTAGCTCATATAGACGAGATTTTAATACTTTCATCGCTTGTTCTTTATTTTGAATTTGACTTCTTTCATTTTGACAAGTTACTACTAATCCTGTAGGTAAATGTGTAATTCTAACAGCAGAATCTGTTGTATTTACTCCTTGTCCTCCACAACCACTTGAACGATAAATATCTACTCTAATATCATTAGGATTAATTTCTATTTCAACATCATCATCAGCTTCTGGCATTACTAAAACTGTTGCAGTAGATGTTTGAAGTCTACCATTAGATTCTGTTACGGGTACTCTTTGTACTCTATGAGATCCACTTTCATATTTTAATAGAGAATAAGCACCTTTTCCTTTTATAATTAATTCTATTTGAGCAAAACCTCCTGCAGTTCCATCTACTGAGTTATATACTTGATAAGAAAAGCCTTGTTTTTCAGCATATCTTGTATACATTCTAAATAAATCTCCAGCAAAGATATTGGCTTCATCTCCACCTGCTGCTCCTCTAATTTCCATGATAACATTCTTAGAATCATTTGGATCTTTTGGAATTAATAATACTTCTAAGTCTTTATCTAATTGTTCTTTTTGTTCTTCTAAGTCTCTTAATTCTTCTTTAGCCATTTCTCCTAACTCAGGGTCTTTTATCATTTCTTTGGCTTCTTCTATATCATTTAATACTTTTTTATACTTTTTGTAGCAAGAAACAATATCTTCTAATTCCGCCATTTCTTTTGAATATTTCTTTGTTAGATTAATATCGCTTAATACTTCTGGTTTTGTTAATTCTTTTTCTAAATTTTGATATTTTTCTAGTGTTGCCTCTAATCTTTCTATCATAGTTTCACCGTTCCTTTAAAAATCAGTCTAATTATATCATATTAGGATGAAAAAAACTAGATTATACTTCTAGTTCTAATTCATCTTCATCGATAATTACTAAATCTTTTAATTCTTCATTTGTTTCTTCATCATATTCTTCTTCTTCTGTATCATCGAAATTATCTTCTTCTAATTCATCAGACATTGAGGTATCATCATCTTCTACTTCATCTTCCTCTTCTTCCTCTTCTTCATCGTCTGCGATTACTTTAATCACTTTATCTGAAGTATGATTACTTCTTAGATCCCACTTTCCATTTTCTAATAAAATAAATCTTTTATCTGTTGCTAATGAAGTATAAAAATCAGCAATTTTTGATTCAAATGTAGATTCTGGTAATTCTAATAATTTCATAATTTTCTTGAATAAATCTGCTGTATTTAAAGTTCTTTTACTATTTTGTAATATTAATTCGGCAATATCTTTATTAGATAATAACTCTAATTCTTCTTTTTTCATTTTTAATGCCATGTATATCCCTCCGTAGAAAAAATATTTATATATAAAATCAAATACTTTTATATCATATATCAATATGAATTACAAGTTTTTTTTTACATTTTTTCTGGTACTTTAATTCCCATAATATCTAAAAGCATTATGTTTACTTGATATACCACATTTGTAAGAACTAACCAAGATTCTCTTAACTCTTCATCTTCTTCTGTTAACACTTTATTTTCAGCATAGAATTTATTATAATTTGCTGTTAAATTGTAGATATAATCTGCAATATCATTCATTGATTTTGATGTAATTGCTTTTTCTAGTATGTGTGGTAATTCTAATAATAATAAAACAATATTTTTTTCTGTTAATCCTTTTAGTTTTGTAACTTTATCTTGTTTTAAATCTTTAGCTTTATTTAGTAAAGACTTCATTCTAATTGTTGAATATAATAGATATGGTCCTGTTTTCCCTTCTAAGTCAGAGAACTTTTCTACTTCAAAGATATAATCAGTTTCTCTATAAGATAAGAAGTCTGCATATTTAATTGCACCTATAGCAACTTCATGTGCAATTTGATCAATTTTATCTTCTTCTATTGTATCTGTTGATAATCTTTTCTTTGTTTCATCAGTTACTATTTTGATTAATTCTTTTAATGGTAAGACTCCACCATCTCTTGTTTTAAATGGTTTCCCATCTTTTCCATTCATCGTACCAAAACCAACGTGTTCTAAATATACTTTATCAGGAATAATATTTGATTTTCTCGCAGCACGAAATACTTGTTCAAAATGAAGTCCTTGTCTTCCATCTACTACATACCACATTTCGTCTGCATGATGATTGATTTCCCTTTCATATATAGTTACTAAATCTGTTGCATCATAAGACTTTGATCCATTTGATTTAATTATCATTAATGGTGGCATAGGAGATGTTTCATTCTCTTCAGCAACTTCAATTACTTGAGCACCTTCACTTTCTACTAATAAGTTTTTCTTTACTAGTAAATCATAAAGTTCATCAAAATATTCCATTTCATCACTTTCACCATTCCAAATATCATATGTTACATATAAATCTTCATATGTTTTTTTAATATCTTCTTTGGAAATACTAATGATTTTTTGCCATAAATCATAATACCCTGGTTCATGATTTTGAAATTTTGTAGTTATAATTCTTGCTTCTTCTAGATAGCTTTCATCTTCTTTTGACTTATTACTTGCGATTGGGTAGATTTCTTCTAAATCTTTATTGGTAATAGGTAATTCTATATCATCATAGTGACCACGATTTTGATCAAAATAAGCTAGATTTGGATATCTTTCTTGTATTTCTCTTATTACTAATCCAAGAGGTCTTCCATAATCTCCTAGATGAGCATCTCCTATTACTTCATAACCTAGTAATCTTGATAATCTTTTTAAGGCTTCTCCCAAGTTTGCACTTCTTAAATGTCCAACGTGTAGAGTTTTCGCAACATTTGCTCCTCCAAAGTCAATAATAATTTTCTTTTTATCTTTTTTATCAATATTTGTAAATAAATTACTATTCATTGAATTAGCAATTTCATTAATATAATCTTCACTTAAAGATATGTTAATAAAACCAGGTCCAGCAATATTAATATTAATAAATCTCTTATCTTTTTCTAATTCAGAAACAATTTTTTCTGCGATAATTCTTGGATTTTCGTGATACTTTTTTGTTAATTGCATCGCATCATTTAATTGATATTCTCCTAAATCTCTTCTGTTAGATGGAGTAAATGCTAAAGTATCTACTTCATATCCTGCTTTTTTAATAATTTCAATTAAATCTTTTTGTAAATTGTTAATTATACTCATATTACTTCCTCGATTCTATAAATAAATCTTTCTTTATCTATTTCATATTCAATTATTATATTTTTATTATCTTCTTTAATTATAATATTCTTTATTTCTATATTTAATTCTGTTTGATATTCTTTTAATTTTGTTTTTAAGTTTCCTTTTTCAAAATCAAAAGTCATTTTATATTCATCATTTTCCCTTAATAATTGATGATTTTTATAATGATAGGTCACTTTTGTCTTCTCTTCTTCTAGATATTTTAATACTCCTTGGGAATAAATCCCCATAGTTGTATTTTCAATTGTTTCATTGGAATTCTGAATCACTATTTTAATTTTTATTTTGGGCATAGTACCACCTACATAAAATTACTGCTTTGATTATAGCATATTTTCTTCATTTTTTTGAATATTTTTTTATTTTTCTTTAATACTATTAATGGTGAAATCTATGAAAATACTTAAATTGTTTCTTAAAAGCATTGTTTTTTTCTCTTTGTTTTTTCTTATTTTTGTATCTGTTTGTTTTATCTATGTAAAAGTTACTCCTAAAATTACTATTAATACCGCTAATAATATTACTTTATATGATGATAATGGTATTGCTTATTTTATGGGTAATGAACAGAATGAATGGACCCCTTTGGATGAGATATCTCCTTATGTAATACAATCTACAATATATACAGAAGATAAGAATTTTTATCATCATTTTGGATTTGATTTATTTAGAATTTTCAAAGCTCTTTATAATAATATTTCTACCCAAACTACTTCCCAGGGAGCATCTACTATTACTCAACAATATGCCAAAAATTTGTTTTTAGATTTTGATAAGACTTGGAAAAGAAAATGGGAAGAAGCTTTGTATACATTAAGAATAGAGGCTAATTATAGTAAAGATGAAATATTAGAAGGATATTTAAATACAATCAATTATGGTCATGGAAAATATGGAATTGAAAATGCGAGTAAGTTTTATTTTAATAAATCTTGTAGTGAATTAACTCTTGCAGAAGCATCTATTCTTGCTGGTATTCCTAAAGCACCTAGTATTTATTCTCCTATTATTAATCTTGATGCTGCCAAAAAAAGACAATTATTGGTTCTTAATAGTTTAGTGAAAAATAATATTATTACGGAAAAGGAAAAGGAAAAAGCTTACGAAGAGGAATTAATTCTTATAGGTTCTACAGATTCAGATAATTATGATAGTATTTTTTATTATAGAGATGCCGTTCTTAATGAATTAAAAACAATTCCTACTATTCCTAATCAATATAGTGAAATTGGTGGATTAAAGATTTATACTAGTTTTCATTTAGATTTACAAAAAGAATTAGATAGTATTATTAAAGACACTTTTCCTGAGGATAGTGAATTAGAGACTGCTTCTGTTGTAATGAATCCAGATAATGGAGAAATTATGGCACTTGTTGGAGGAAGAGATTATAATCATTCTTCTTTTAATCGAGCAATTCATTCAAAAAGACAAGTTGGATCTACAATGAAACCATATTTATATTATTCGGCTTTAGAAAATGGTTTTACTTCTAGTACTTCTTTTATCAGTGAAAGAACTACGTTTCCACTAGAAAATGGAAAAACCTATTCTCCTAAAAATTATAATGATGTATACGGAGAAAAGGCTATTTCTATGGCTACAGCAATTGCTTATAGTGATAATATTTATGCTGTAAAAACGCATTTATTCTTAGGTACGGATAACTTAGTAAATATCACAAGAAGAGTCGGAATTCCTGAAGAGATGAGAGAAGTTCCTTCTCTTCCATTAGGTACTAGTGAAATAAATATTATTCATATGGCTGCTGGATATGCTTCATTTGCAAATCAAGGATATAAAGTAGATGGTCATTTTATTCGAAAAGTTGAATCCGGTAAAGGAGATATTTTATATGAGAGAAAAGATGAAAAAAATTTAGTATTAAATCCAAGTCTGGTTTATATTCTAAATAATATGTTAACCGCTACGTATGATCCTTTATATATTGATTATAATTATCCAACAGCAATTAGTTTAAATGGAAAACTTACTCATCCTTACGCCTTAAAAAGTGGTACTACAGATGGAGATAATTGGAATATTGGATTTAATAAAAAAGTATTATGTGCAGTATGGGTTGGATATGATGATAATACTTCTCTTACAAAAAGTGATTATAAGTATGCTCA
Organism: Bacilli bacterium; assembly: GCA_017405445.1. GTDB lineage: Bacteria > Bacillota_I > Bacilli_A > RF39 > UBA660 > UBA3789. Next base: position 23,307 of record JAFRAK010000041.1, read on the forward strand.
AAATATTTGGTATAAAACAGTAGAATCTTATGAAAAAGATATGGATGAAGATGATGTATGGTATGAAAAGCCAAGTAATGTTGTGGGAATGTTTGTAGAACCAATTTCTGGAAAACCTCTCACAAATGATGATCAAAATTCAAAAATGATGTATTTTTTAAAGGGAACAGAACCAAAAGGAAATGAACCAGTATTTGATGAAATAGAGAATAATTAAATTCTCTTTTTGTTTTGTTGTTTCTTTTTCAATATTTTGTTATAATTTAAATGATAAGGAGGATGAAAATGATATATATTTTATTAGGAGTTGTAGTATTTTTCTGTATCTTATTATTAGTAGGTACACTTATCAATAGTAAATTTAAACTTGCTATTATAAAAATTGAGAAAGCTGAGGAAGATATTGATATTTATCTTCAAAAGAAATTTGATTTATTATCGCGTGCAAAAGCTATTGTTATAAAAGAGTTAAAACTAGAGAGCTTCTTACCTGAAATTGATCAAAATTTTAGTGAAATTAGTAACTTCTCTGAAAATGATATTTTAAGAAAAGCTTATAATGATTTATTAAAGACTATGGATGATCATGATAAATTATTAAAAAGTGAAGCATTAGTCAGTATCTTAGAAGATTTAGATCAGAATGAAGAAGACATTGTGGGTGCAATTAAGTTCTATAATGATACTGTTGTTGATTATAATGAATTAGTTATTTCCTTTCCATCTCTTATCCTTGCATTTTTTAAGCGTTATAAGAAAAAAGATTTTTATAATAATGAAAAAAGAGAAATGCATAATATATTAAGTTAGTTAGAGGTATTTATGAGTTTTATAGAAGATATTAAATTAAAAGCAAAAAAGAATAAAAAGACTATTGTATTACCTGAGGTAATGGATAACAGAGTATTAGAGGCAGCAAGTATTGTATTAAAAGAAGATATTGCTAATATTATTATTATTGGTAATGAAGAAGAAATTAAGAATGCAAAATCAAATTATAGTTTAGAAAAAGCTACTTTTATTGATCCTTTTCATTCTGATTTAACTGAAGATTTAATGAATAAATTATATGAACTAAGAAAAGAAAAAGGAATGACTTTAGAAGAAGCAAAAAAACTAATGTTAGAAGATTATATGTATTATGCTTGTATGTTAGTCAAAGAGAAAAAAGCAGATGGAGTTGTTTCTGGAGCATGTCACTCTAGTTCCAATACATTAAGACCTGCTTTACAAATTATTCGAACAAAACCAGGTACAAAACTTGTTTCAGCATTCTTTTTAATGATTGTTCCAAATTGTAGTTATGGAGAAAATGGTGTATTTATTTTTGCAGATTCAGGTTTAGTTCAAAATCCAAATCCAGAGGAGTTAGCTGCAATTGCAGATTCTAGTTCTAAGAGTTTTGAACAATTGGTTGAAAAAGATGCAAAAGTTGCGTTACTTTCTCATTCTACAAAAGGAAGTGCAGCACATGAAGATGTTGATAAAGTACTAGAAGCATTAAAAATTGCGAAAGAAGAATATCCTAATTTAGAAATAGATGGAGAACTTCAATTAGATGCTGCAATAGTACCTGAAGTTGCTAAATTAAAAGCACCAGATAGTAAGATTGCAGGTCATGCTAATGTCTTAATTTTCCCAGATTTAGATGCTGGAAATATTGGTTATAAATTAGTTCAAAGGCTTGCAAAAGCAGAAGCATATGGACCTATTACTCAAGGAATTGCGGCTCCTGTTAATGATTTATCTAGAGGATGTAGTCCAGAAGATATCGTTGGAGCAGTTGCTATAACAGCAGTACAAGCTCAATAAAAAAATATCCACAGTTTTTGTGGATATTTTATTTTTTAATTACTAATCTTCCTTCATTCTTTCTATCTAGATGTTGATGAGTAGACATATATTCTTCTAATACATCTCTACAAGATGTTGCGATTATTCTTGATTTTTCAGTAGATTCTAATTCTTCTACTTTTTTATTAAATCCAATATCTAGATTTAGAAAATGATATTTTTGGAGACCTAGTTTAATCATATCATCTGGTTTAATTTCTTTTTCATTTAACGTAAACTCTTCCATTTTATGAGTACTTCTGTTATATAGGACATGTAAGCCATCTGATAATTGATAGAACTCTGTATGGTCTCCTTCAAATGCCTCATCTCTTAACATATATAGTAACATTTCTTTTAATTGTTTTCCTGTTACTGTAACCATATGAATTGAATCATCATATGGAAATACTTCCATTAAATCTTGTAGATTAACAATTGGTCCTAATGCTGTTTTTCTAATGGAACCAGATCCTAATAACATGACATCTAAACCTAAACTTTCTTTTAGGATATCTGCGAATAAATCTCCTAAGTCTGTTTCTCTATAACGATCTGGATGTGTTAATTCTCTTTTAAATCTAGTAATTACTCTACCATATTTTTGATCTGTCATGTTTTTATAACTATCAATTACTTCTTCTAGTTTTTCATCTCTTGGACATGTTTTCTCATTAATTTGAATACAATTCCATTCCCATTTATGAGTACAATTCTTCTCCGTGTCAATTTCAATATCAAATCTTCCTATTTGATCTGTTCCTGTTCCTGCTTGAACAATTAAAATATCATTTACAACTGCAGGTTCTTCAATAAAGGTATGAGAATGTCCTCCAATAATAACATCTACTCCCCATGCTGGATCAAGTAATTCTGCAAGTTTCTTATCTTCTTCCCAACCAATATGGGTTAGTAATACTGTATAGTCAATATCAATTGCATTATAGGTATTACAGATGTGTCCAACTTCTTCTGCAGCTTCTGAAATATCTACAAATGTACCAATTAAACCTTCATTCTTGGTATTAGCAAGTACTTCTTCTGTAACAATTCCGATAAATAGAATTTTCATGCCATCTATTTCTATTATTTTAAATGGTTGGAATAGTCTTGCATGATTACTTTTTATAAATAAATTGGCATTGATAATTGGAAACTTTGCACATTTTTCTAGGAATAATAAATGAGCAAGTCCATAATCTGTTTCATGATTTCCTATTGTGACTACATCAGGAGATATCATATTCATTACTTCAATCGTTGAAATTCCTTGATATTCTGAATCAATAATGTTTCCACGGAACATATCTCCTGCAATTGCATAAAGTACATTTTTTTCTTCTGATCTTACTTTACTAACATATCCGGATAAGCGTGATGCTCCACCTAAAGTTTCTTGACCGCGCTCTTCGCTAAAGAAGTCTCCATGCATATCGTTTGAATGTAATATTGTTAATTTTTTATATCTACCCATAACTCCTCCATATTTCTTGATTTTAGTATAACATTTGAAAAAATAAATATCCACAACTTCTGTGGATATTTATTCTATTCTCCAGTCTATTTCTTTTATGTGATTTTCTCTTAAAAAATCATTTGTTTTACTAAAAGGTTTACTTCCAAAGAAACCATTATATGCTGATAATGGTGATGGATGTACAGATTCTATAATATAATGCTTTGAATTATTTATTAATTCTTTCTTTTTTCTAGCAGGTGTTCCCCATAAAATGAATACTACTGGTTCTTTTTTATCATTAATCTTTTTAATTACTTCATTGGTAAAAACTTCCCATCCTTTGTCTTTATGAGAATTGGCTTTATGCTCTTCTACTGTAAGGACAGTGTTTAGTAGTAATACTCCCTGTTTTGTCCATGGTCTTAATGAATTCTTTCTTGGAAAAGGAATTCCTAAGTCACTTTCTAATTCTTTTAAAATATTCACAAGAGATGGTGGTTTTTGTACTTCATCTTTTACAGAAAAAGCTAAGCCTTCTGCTTGATTTGGTTCATGATAGGGATCTTGTCCTACAATGACTACTTTTACATCTTTATAATCTGTATTTCTTAATGCGTTAAATACTTCATTTTGTTTTGGATAAATAATTTTTTCTTTATATTCTTTTTTTACAAATTCCATTAATTTCTTGAAATAATCTTTTTCATATTCTTCTTTTAAAAGATTATCCCATTCATTACCTATCATAGAACCTCCTATTTATGATAACTTTCATTATTATTAATTTTATAAGAACGGTAGATTTGTTCTAGAAGAATCACTCTAAATAATTGATGAGGAAATGTCATCTTAGAAAAAGATAGATGCATTTTAGCTTTTTGTTTAATGGATTCTGCTAATCCATAACTTCCTCCAATAATAAAAGTTATATTACTAGATTCAATTTGGATATTTCTTAATTTTTCGGCAAATTCAACAGAAGTATATTCTTTTCCTTCTATTTCCAAAGTAATAATATAGTCTCTCTCACCAAGATATTTTTCTATCTTTTCTGCTTCTAATTTTCTTGCTTTTTCTTCTTCTACTAATCCTTCATCTTTTAACTCAATTATTTCGAGAGAAGTATATTTTTGTATCCTTTTTTGATATTCTTCTATAGCTTCTTTTAAATAGTTCTCTTTTATTTGACCTACTGTAATTATTTTTATCATATTACACCTCTATTATTGGTCCTTCTTCGTATTGATCTGCGATATATATTTCTATATTCTCTGGTAATTCTACTTCTTGGATGGCCTCTAATGCTTTTTCTTTTGTATTATTGGTTTCACTTAGATGAGCAAGAATAATATTACGTGTTTTTGGACCAATTATTTTTTTTAAATAACTTGCGGTTGTATGATTGGATAAGTGTCCTGTATCACTAATCACTCTTTCTTTTAAGAATCGTGGATATGGGCCATCCATTAACATTACCTCATCATGATTACTTTCTATCATATATAAATCATGATTTTTCATTTTTTCTAAAAACTTTCTATTAATATAGCCAGTATCAGTTACATAAACTATACTTTTATCATTTTGTTTTATGATGTAACCTACTGATGCAGGTGCATCATGTGATGTATGAATTAATTCAATTTCCACATCATTTATTTGAAAGTGATCTTCTACAAAAATACATTTTGGATATGGGATATATTCTTTTATACTTTCATACATGTCTTTTGGGATATATGCTTGTAGATTTGTCTTTTTTATTAGAGTGGATAATCCTTTAATGTGGTCTTTGTGACAATGAGTTATAAGAATACCGGAAAACTCATTAAAAGAAAGGGAATTCTCTTCTAAACATTTTTGTAATGTAAGAAAAGTAATTCCCATATCAATTATTAAGTTTGTATCATTACAACATACAATTGTACAATTTCCTTTAGATCCACTGGCAATTGTTTTAATCTTCATTTTAATAGAACTGCATCGCGTTAAGCGGTTCTCCTCCATGATATGGATATCCATACCAAATTGCGAAGTGTAGGTGAACTCCTGTAGCGGCTCCTGTCATACCCATACCTCCAATTGGTTGTCCTTTATCTACATAATCCCCAACTTGTACAGAACGACATCCTGGACACATGTGTGCATATAAACTATAGTATCCATTATGATGGTCTATTATAATGTATTCTCCATTATCTCCATATCCTCCAGAATACCATCCTGTTTTCTTTTCTGATACTACAACAGTTCCTGATTGAGCGGCAAATATATTAGATCCATATCCACATCCTGCGATATCTGTACCGTCATGTAGAGATCCCCATCTCCAACCGAATGGAGAAGAAATTGATGAACAGGTTGCAGGCCATCCCCATTCTCCTGAGGAAGGAAGTGCAGAACCCCATCCATAGTAGGCAGATTGTTTACCACCTTTTATAATTATTTCATCAATTGGCTCTTTTATTGTTTCCGTATTTGTTGTAGTTCTACTTGTGATTACTCCATTTACTTTTAAGATAACTTGAGTAACTTTATTTTCACCTTTAACACCATATTGTAATGTTTCTTCCCAACCAACATATTTATCATTATCATATCTAGTTTCTGTTGCATAATTCTTTTCTTCGTGGAATACTACTTGATCTTGTTCTACTAAACTAAATTGTGGCTTTAAGATTCCTAATGTTACAACTTGTCCAGGTGATAATAAACTATTCTCATTTTGTAATTCTGGATTAGCAATTAAAAATTCTTGTGTTGAGATACGGTTATTGAAAGCTACATCGTTAATTGTATCTCCTGCTTGAATTACATATTTTTGTTGATCTTCTGTTGTACCAAATAGAAGAAACTTTGATAATTCTTCTTCCGTTTGATAGATTGTTTTATTTACTGGTATTAAACCTTTTTTTATTGTTATTTTGTTTTTAATATAAACATTTTCTATAATTGTTCCAACATCTTCTATTGGTTTTTGAGTTTGATTAGCATAATTATTTAAATCATAATCAGAAATAAAAGATCTTACTGTTTTTTGAATAGAATTATTAAAAACTTCTTTATCTGTTACATATATTATAATTGTTTCTCCCGTAATTGTTTTTCCTGTTTCAGCTTCTTGTGAATCTATTCCTTTAATTTTTACAATATATCCGTTAATTGTAAAAGGAGAAATATCTTTTATTTCTTCATAGATTTCTTCTATTGTCTTAATATTTCTATCAAATGTGGTTTCTTTTACTATGTCTAAGTCTGCTGGAACATATACTTTTTTAACATGATATTTTTCTTTTATCTCATTTTGCTTCTCATCGATAAAATCCTCTAATTCTTTTTTAGAATCAATTAATCCTATAGATTTTCCTTTTAAATATACTCTATATAAATCTTGTGGTTTTGTAGATATTTTTGTAAAACCAGTCATCAATACTAGAGATATTAGTATAATAAGCAATATTTTTTTATTCATTAGGTTTCCCCTCCCCAACTTCTTTTCTTAAATTTAAAAATGTTGATGTATTCTTTTTAAATAGTAAATTAATGGTTTTTGTAGGTCCATTACGATGTTTTCCAATAATTAATTCACTAATACTATTATTGTCTTCTTGTCTTTCTTCTTTATTGTAGTAGTCATCACGGTATAAGAATGAAACGATATCAGCGTCCTGTTCGATAGATCCTGATTCACGTAGGTCACTTAACATTGGCCTTTTATCATCTCTTCCTTCTACATTACGAGATAACTGTGATAAGGCAATTATTGGAATGCCCAATTCTAAGGCAAGTGTTTTTAGACTTCTTGATATATCGGAAATTTCTTGCTGTCTATTAGTCCCATAATTCTTTCCACCATTAATTAATTGTAGGTAATCGATTACGACTAAACCTAATCCTTTTTCACTACTTGCAAGTCTTCTACATTTAGCTCTAATTTCACCTATTGTTATACCTACTGCATCTTCTATTACTAAATTTGATGAAGCTAGCAAAGAACTTGCCTCATTGACTCTTTTCCAATCTTGATTTAATAGATTACCTGTACGTAATTTAAATCCATCAATTTGACCAAGTGAAGAAAGAATTCTTAAAGCTAATTGCTCAGCAGTCATTTCTAAGTTAAAAACTGCTATCATCTTATCTTGATTTAAGGCGGCATAGGTTGCTAAATTTAATGCAAAAGCTGTTTTTCCCATAGCAGGTCTTGCGGCAATAATGATTAATTCTCCTGGATGAAGACCAGTTGTTAATTGATCCAAGTCATACCAACCAGTAGCAAGTCCTGTTATTTCTCCTTTATTTTTTGATAGTCTTTCTAGATCAGATTGTGTTTTTGCTAAAACATCTTTAATACTTCTAAATTCTGTTGAAGTTCTTTTCTTAACGACGTTTAGTATTTTCTTCTCTGAGTTATCTAATATTTCATTGATTGTTTCCTCGGGATTATATCCTTCTTCCGCTATTTCTTCTGCAGTTTTTATTAAACTTCTAACAATTGAAGTTTCATCTACAATTTTTATATAGTAATCTACATTACTTGCTGTTGGAACAAAATTTAATAATTCTGTTAAGTATTCTACTCCACCTACTTCTGTTAACTCATTTTTTTTCTTTAGTATACTGGTAACTGTTGTAATATCGATTGGTGTTCCTTCTTCTTGTAGGTTAAGCATAGCTCTATAGATTTTTGCATTTTTTTCACTATAAAAAGATTCCGGTAAAAGACTTTCATTTGCTTTTTGTAGTGCAAATTTTGATAAAAAACAGGCTCCTAGTACTGACTCCTCTGCTTCTAAATTGTTTGGTAAAGTTCTATTTGCCATACTCTCACCTCTTATTTTATTACGTGTACTTTTATAATTGCATTGATATCAGAGTATAAATTCAATTCTACATCATGAAAACCTAATGATTGAATTGGATTTTTATAATTAATCTGATTTTTTTCAATTGTGTATCCTTTTTTATTCAATTCTTCTTTTATTTGTTTTACACTGATACTTCCAAATACTTTATCTCCTTCTCCAGTTTTAACTTTAAACTCTAGAGTTTCTTTGGCTAGTAATTTTTTTAATTCATTTGCTTTCTTTTTGTTTTCTTCTTCTTCTTGTTCTTTCTTTTTTACCTCATGATTTAGTTTTGCAACATTTTCTTTTGTCTTTTTAACGGCATAACCATTCTTAATTAAAAAGTTTTCTGCGTAACCATCTTTAACATTTTTTATTTGCCCCTTTTTACCTTGATTTTTTAAATCTTTGATAAAAATAACTTCCATTTTACTCGCCTTCTTCTTTGATTAATTTTTTTAGATTTTGTTCTACTTTACTAATTGTTGTATCTTCAAATGTTGCTGCTCCACTAGTAGAATCTCCTCCTCCACCTAATTTTTCTAGAATATTCAAAATATCATAATTACCAAGACTTCTGGCACTCAATCCTATTGTATTCTTTCCAATTCTTCCAATTACAAAAGATGCTTCTATATTATTGAAGAATAATAATGTATCCGCTACTTTAGCTAAATCCTCTTTTCGGTATTCCATATGAGTTGTTCCTTTTGTAAAAGCAATTTTATTATTGATTGTTTCTAGTGATGTTAATAATTGTTGCCTTTCAGCATATTCTTCAATATCTTGTTTTAATAAATATTGTACTTTTTTTGCACTTGCACCCATTCTTGTTAGATGATAGGCAGCATAGAATGTATCTACTGTGGTATTTAAAGTAAAATTATTGGTATCTAATACAATTCCTGCTAGTAGAAGAGTTGCATAATATGGTTCAATATCCATATCATAATATTCTAGTAGTTTTGTTATCATTTCACAAGTACTAGATGTTGATGAATCTTGTATGATTAAAGCATCTTCTATTGTTGTTACTCCTAAGTCATGATGATCTATTATAATCTTATTACTAAAGAAATCTAATACTTTTGAATTTTGTACTAATTCTTCTTTATTAGTATCAAGAATAATTAGTAAATTTTTTGAGGTTTTTGGATATAGATTTTTTTCTACTTCTTCTCCTTTTATGATATTAATACATCCTTCTAATTCTCTCAGTACTTTTTCTACTCCTTTTTCATGAGTTTTTTCATCAATAATTAGAAATGTATTTTTCTTTTTCTTTTTTAGAATATTATCCATTCCTATTTGACTTCCTAAGGCATCTAGGTCAAGATTCTTATGTGCCATAAGAAAAATATTTTTTGATTTTTTTATGAGTCTAGCTATTTTCATATAATCATTAAATAATGCCATAATTCCTCCTATAAAGTCCCAATTTTATTATATAATATTTCTAGTCTTTTGTCTAAATTTTTCAATAAAAAAAATGTAGATTATTCTACATTTATTTTGTATATGGTAATAATGCAATTGAACGTGCTCTCTTAATTTGTTTAGATACAAATCTTTGATGTTCTGCACAATTTCCAGTAATACGACGTGGTAAAATCTTACCTTTTTCGTTAATATATTTTTTTAATGTTTCTGCGTCTTTCCAATCAATTGTTTTTCCAGTACACATTACACATACTTTTTTCTTTTTACGATTGAACTCTGCCATGTTCTATCCTCCTTTTCAAATTCGTTTAGAATGGTAATTCATCATCACTTATTTGAATACTTGATCCAAAATCTTCAAATGGATTACTATCAATGTCTGTTCCTTTTGGTTCTGGAGTATCTCCAAAATCATAAGGAGTTGGGTCACTCTTTGTTTCTTTCGAAGAACTAGAATTATTTGAGTTAGTTGAAGAACCTTTTGATCCCATAAATTCAACATTATCAGCAACTACTTCAGTTACATATCTCTTTTGACCATTTTGATCATCATAACTTCTTGTTTGAATTCTACCATCGATTGCTACTTGACTTCCTTGTGAAAGATAGTTTTTAACATTCTCTGCTTGTTTTCTCCAAACTACAATATTAATAAAATCTGCTTCTCTTTCTCCTTGTTGATTAGAAAAGTTTCTATTAACAGCAACAGTAAATGTTGCAACTGCAGTATTGTTTCCTGTATATCTAAGTTCAGGATCTCTAGTTAATCTTCCAATTAAAAAAACTTTATTCATAATTCTTACCTCTCATTCAATTAGTCTTCTACTTTTACAACAATATGACGTAATAAATTTTCATTAATTCTAGCTACACGTTTAAATTCTTCTTCTGCAGAAGCTGGTGCTTCTACTACAAATAGATAATAATATCCTGTTGTGAATTTTCTAATTTCGTATGCTAATTCTCTTTGACCAATAGACTTTTCTTCTAAAACTTTAGCTTTAGAGTCTGTTAGTACCTTTTTCATAGATTCTGCAGTTTTTCTAATTTCTGCTTCCTCCATATCTGGTCTAACAACGAACATAATTTCATATTTATTCATGTTTTTACACCTCCTTTTGGACTCACGGCTATTCCAAAAATAGCAAGGAGTATTCAAAATACTCGAAGGTATTATAACAAAAAAACCTATTGAATGCAATAGGCTTCAAAACGTTTTATTGAGTTTTTTATGCAATTCGGAAAGCTGGGGAGACCCCATAAGTAAGTTTAGCATTACGATTAGGGTAATTACCAGTATTGCTCACGGTGTCGAAACTGGTCGAATCGTGAGAACGGGCCGAGCGCAGCCACCAAACAGCATTTGTTCTATTTTGTTGTTTAATGGCTGATGCGTAACTTGATGTTGTAACATTTAAGTTTTCATAATAATCTAATTGTCTCGTATTGTTATATGCTTTATCATAGTAATCTATTCCACTTGTTGTATTTCCATCTACATCTTCCCACACTTCATGGGTTGATAGTAAATAAATTTTATCTGTTGTCGTAAAGTTTGAACTATCTTTAGAAGCATATCCAGATACTACAGTTGTATCAATAATAGAGTTCCTTAATCCTTCAGGTAAAGCATTAAATATTCCTCCTGAAGTATAGTCTATTTCTTCAGTTTGCCCTTCTAAGTATTTTCCACTATTTAGATAGGCTCTCATATCAGAGTATTCCCATCCTCCATTATTTCCATCTCCAACACTATTTCCATTATTGTCACATTTATTCATTCTATGTGTTGTGATGATATCAGCAAACTCTATGACAAAGCCACATGCTGTTTGTGAGAATCCTGTTGTTGAGCATTCCGCAGGCTTAGATAAATTAGCAATTCTCACAGGATGTATTCCTAGTGTTCCTAAATCTATATTTCTCGTTGTTCCAGCTGCTAACGCTTCTTGTAGTTTAGATGTTCTTCCTCCCCTATAGGAATCGATAATATCTTCCCAGGAATCTGTTGCAAAATCTGCTGTTACTCTTACAGGAACAGAACTACTATCTGCTTGTATATATTGAGGAGTTAATGATGTAGAAATTGTTGTTGCAAGAGGTAATTCTTCTATATCTGATTTAAATTCTAATCGAACTTTATAAGTTTCTGTAGAGCCTGCATCTAATTTATGATTTTCTACTATTTCTATTCCATCAATATAGGTTACTCTATAATCTAAAAAGTCTGGAAGATTCTCTACAGCTGTTTCATTTACAATTAATGTCTTATTTAATTCTCCTATCATCCCATCAATAGTACCAGCATTCACAATATCAATAGTAAATTCATAGAAGTCTCCTGGAAGAGATAATGTTATTTCAAAATCAACCTTACAATTATTTTCTGGATCTATTGTTGCAGGAGAATCTCCTGTACCAATAGGAACACTATTTTCATTTATTTGGATATTATTAAAATGAATATCCCAAGTATTACTTTTTATCTTTGCTGTTCCATTGATTTGCAGATTGGCTTGTAAAATGGCGTAGACTACTCCTATGAGAAGTAAACTAAATAGAATAAAATAAGTTGTAACTTGTTTATTATTTCTTCTCATAACTATACTCTCCTAGTATAATCATACCATACAATAATAAAAAAATAGAAATGAATTTCATTTCTATTTATAGTAAAATCCAACTATATTTTGTCCTTTTTTTGTAATATCTCCTTTTACTGCTTTATAGTGTGAAGCATATCCTTTTTCTGTTGCGGTGTCTATTGGACTAATTTTGATTTCAGCTAATGGAAAATCCTCTAATTCTTTTAAGATTGCTGTTGACATATCGATTTGATATTTTCCTTCTACTTCTGTAATAGAGTCTTTCCAAATCTCTTTATTATCTAACTTGTTTGGATAAGTATCATAGAGATAATTTTCTTTATGAATATGACTACCTATATATAGATAAATATTTTGTGGATTACAATTATATTTTTCTATCATCTTTTTAATAAAAGCTCTCGGTAATCCTCTATTAATATGATAGATTCCACAATGAACAATTCCAGAGATTCCTTTTTCTCTGTCTTCTGCAATTAAAACTGGACAGTCTGCCATTCTATGACATAATACTATTCCTGGATAATTCTTAGTAATGAATAACATATCAGCTTTAATTACTTTTTGAAAATAGTCTTCTCCTTGTAGATATGATTCATCAATCAAAACATCTTTATCATCATGGTAAGAGTCATTATCTTCCATTTTTTGTGTTACTTGGAACATTTTTAGTCCTGAAAAGTTGTATTTTCTTCCAAGTTTTATTCTATCTTTTTTGATACTATTTTCAATATCTTCTTCCGAAAAATTTTCTGGATAAAACTTTTTTCCTCTTGAGAAGCATCCATCTAATTGGTTTCCTTCAAATATTACAATCTTACTTTCTTTCATTATACATTAAACCTAAAATGACAAATATCTCCATCTTGCATTAAATAGTCTTTTCCTTCTAATCTTGCTTTTCCAGCTTCTTTTACTTTTAATTCAGATCCACATTCTACTAAATCATCATAAGACATTACTTCTGCTCTTATAAATCCTTTTTCAAAATCAGTATGAATGATTCCAGCGCACTCTTTAGCATTCATTCCTTTTTTAAATGTCCATGCTCTTACTTCATCTTTTCCAACAGTGAAATAAGTCGCTAATCCTAGAATATCATATGTTGCAGTTATTAACTGATCAAGCCCTGATTCTTCTAATCCTAATGCTTCTAGCATTTCTTGCTTGTCTTCTTGAGATAACTCACTTAAATCTTCTTCTACTTTTGCGCATAAACTAACTACTTTAGCGTTTTCTTTTAAAGCATATTCTCTTACTTTTGCTACATATTCATTTTCTGGATTGCCAATTTCACTTTCTTTTATATTAGCTAGATAAATGATTGGCTTTGCTGTTAAAAAACTATATGTTTTGATTAATTTTTTTTGTTCTTCTGTAAAATCTAATTGTCTTATTGGAATATTTTCTTCTAGTGCTTTTTTACATTGTTCCAGAGTATCTTTTTCTAATAAATCATTAGAATCTTTTGTTGTTCTTGCTTTTTTTGATACTTTTTCTAATCTATTTTCTATAACATCTAAGTCTGCTATTGCAAGTTCCAAATTTATTGTTTCAATATCTCTTATTGGATTAATATTTCCTTCTACATGAATTATTTTTCCGTCATCAAAACATCTTACTACTTCTACTATTGCATCTACTTCTCTAATATGAGATAAGAATTTATTACCTAAGCCTTCTCCTTTAGATGCTCCTTTTACTAATCCTGCTATATCTGTAAATTCATATGCAGTTGGGATAAATCTATTTGGATCATACATTTCTTTTAGTACATCCATTCTTTTATCTGGTACAGTTACTACTCCTACATTTGGTTCTATTGTTGCGAAGGGATAGTTTTCTGCTAATATTTTTTGATTTGTTATTGCATTAAATAATGTTGATTTCCCTACATTTGGTAAACCAACAATCCCTGCTGTTAAACTCATAAACTTCACCTCTTTTATTTATCGTCCTTATTATATCATTTTTTTAAAGAAAAAAACACATAAATATGTGTTTAAATCGTAGGAATTACATTAGGTCCTGTTGGTATTCCAATTACGTACCATACTACTACAATTAAAATCCATGTAATAGACATAATAATAAAGTATGGGAATATTAATTTTAAAGAATCTCTTATATTATAAGGTTTATTCTTATTCAAATTATACATATTTAAATATCCAATATAGATTACAAATGATGCTAATAAAGGAGTATATCCTTTTGTCATAGAATCTCCAACTCTTAATATAATTTGTGAGAATTGCGGAGATACATTGGATTGCATTAATAATGGTACAACAACAGGAGAGAAGATTAACCATTTACTTGCTGTTGAAGTTAGGAATAAGTTCGAAATGGCTATAAAAACTAAACATATTATAATTAATGGAATTCCACTAAAATGTATTTTTTCAATTGCCGTTGCTAACCAAGCAGTTATTACAAAGCCAATATTACTTTTTCTAAATACAGCAATAAACTGAGACGCAACAAACATTAATATAATAATACTACCTAAGTTATTAAATCTTTTCCCTGCATTTTCAATAATATCTTTATCATTTTTTATCGATTTACTACCAATACCATAAGCTATTCCTGTAAGTGCAAAGAATAGAGCTACTAGATAAGTAAATCCATCTTGGAAAAATGCATTTTCTCCAAACAACTGATTAACATATGCTTTTTCTTTCATATCAAGTAACATTCCTGATAATGGTAATTTTGGGATTAGTGAATATATCGTTAAAACTAAAATTATTAATCCGACTATTAATGCATTTTGTAATCCTTTTTTCTCATATTTTTCTTGTTCTATTTGTTTTTGTTCTTCTTCTTCCATATCAAATGAATGATATTTTTCTGTTTGAGATGATTCGTCATCCTTTTTATATTTTCCTATTTTTGGGGCTATAATCTTTTCAATTATTAATGTTCCAACAATAGAAATAATTATTGATGTTACTACAATAAAATATAGATTTGATGTTAAAGATACATGGAATGTTTCATCTATTAAATGAGATGCTTGTCTGGTATATTCAATAATTGATATTTCTGTTGTACCAACAAAGATAGATACTCCATATCCAAATGATACTCCACAGAATGCTGTTACTATTCCCAATATAGGATTTCTATTATTCATAAAGAATATTAATGCTGCTAATGGAATTAAAATAGCATATCCTACTTCATTAATTAACGAAGAGATTGTTCCAACTAATATAATTAAGAAAGTTATAATGAAACCTGGTACTTTACTCAAATGTTTTCTTGTTAACATTTCAATAAAACCAGTAGACTCTGCTATTGTCAATCCAATTAAAGATACTAAAAATGTACCCAAAGGTCCAAAACTTAAGAAGTTTTTCATTGCATTACTGATCATGAATTTAAATCCATCGAATGAAAACATATTTTCCACTGTTACTAATACTGGTTCTAATTCATTTTTATTCTTATTAATAATATTATATGTTGCTTGTGTTTCAAATAATGATAGTATTCCACTTAAAATCACTACGAAAAATAGCAATAGAATAAACATTGTAATGGGATGAATATAAAACTTTTTTAATTTTAATTTTCTTGGTTCTTTCATATTTTCCTTCCTATTCTTCCTCTTCTATTATTTTCTTTAATTTTTTATTAAACTCTATTCTTGGGATTAGTACAGTTCTACCACAGTTGATACATTTTATTTTAATATCTGCTCCTACTCTTACAATTTCCCATTCATTTGTTCCACAAGGATGTTGTTTTTTCATCACTACTTTTGTTCCTAATCCATATTCTTTATTTTCCATTGTGCACCTCAATCTGAGTATAGGGAATTTTAATATTGTTTTTATCAAATTCTTTTTTTATTTCTCTTCTTAAAAATCTTTCTACAGCAAATTGTTTTGTTGGTTCTACTTCAACAACTACTCGATAAATTACAGAAGAGTCTCCTAAATCATTAACTCCCCATACTTCTGGTTCTTTTTTTGCATAAGGAATGTTTCCTTCTAATCGCTTAAATAATGATTCAAATGTTTTATCAATATTATCTTCATTATTTTCATAAGCTATGCCGACATCAACTACTGCTAGAGAATTATTATTACTATAATTAATAACACTACTCATTAAATGATTTGAAATAATTTTAGTAGCTCCTTTAAAATTACGTATTCTTGTTGTCCTTAAACCAATAAAAACAACTTCTCCCATAAATCCTTCTACTTCAATTGTATCTCCTATTTCATATTCTCCTTCAATAATAATAGCTACTCCAGCTATAATGTCTTTTGCTAAATCTTGAAAAGCAAGACCTAGGATTGCTGTTCCTATTCCTAAGCCTGTTAAGACAGATTTTACATTGACTCCTAATTGAGATAAAATTGCTAATATTACAAAGATTACAATAGTATATTTAATAATATTATTGATCAACGTATGGATTGTTTTAATTCTCTGTAATTGTGATGCTTTTAATCTATTTGTTAATAGACTTTTATTAATTGCCTTTTGAATGATTTTATAGATGATTAATCCAACTAAAATATACAAAATTGGAAGTATTATTTTAAGAAGATCAAATGATGTATCTCCTAATTTTATTATCATACTATCTACCTACTTCTATATTTAATATTTCTAAAATTCTATTTAAATCACTATCATTTACAAAGCTTATTTCCATTTTATTCTTTTTAATTGTTACTTTTGTTCCTAATTTTTCACTAATTTCATCTTGTAGATATGAATATTCATTATTCATCTTTTTTTGTTTTTGTGGATTTGTTTTTTGAATATTTGGTTCTTTTGTTAAAACTTCTAATGCTCTTACACTTAATCCTTCATCAATTACTTTTTGTTCTAATTCTTTTTGTTGATTTTCATCTTCTAATTTACTTAATACTCTAGCATGTGCCATAGAAATCTTTTTCTCATTAATATCAGATTGAATATTTTCTGGTAATGTTAATAATCCTAACATATTTGTGATATGACTTCTGCTTTTTCCTAACCTCTTTGCTAGTTCTTCTTGAGTAAGAATTAAAGTATCTTGCAATTTTTTATAGGCTTCTGCTTCTTCAATAGCTGTTAAGTTTTCTCTTTGCAAGTTTTCAAGTAATGCTATTTCCATCATTTGAGTATCATTAAATTCTCTAACAATTGCTGGTACTTCTTCTAAACCTGCTATTTTAGAAGCTTTTACTCTTCTTTCTCCTGCTATAATTTCATATCCTTTAATGGATTTTTTTACAATAATTGGTTGAAAAACGCCATGCTCTTTTATTGATTCAGCTAACTCATTTAGTGCTGCTTCATCAAATACTTTTCTTGGTTGATATGGATTTGGCCTTAAATCACTAATTTTTATGTGAATAATTTCATCATTTTTTGTTTCATCCATTATTTGATCTTCTACTGTTGTATAGGTAAGTATTTCACTATTAAATAATTCTTCAAGTCCTTTTCCTAATGCTTTTCTTTTTGGAATTCCTGATTCATTAGTTTCCATTTCTTTCAATCACTTCCTTTGCTAAATTTAAATATGCCTCCGATCCTCTACTTTTCGGATCATAGACAATGATTGGTTCTCCATGTGATGGTGCTTCTGTTAATCTAACCAATCTTGGAATAATTGTATTGTATACTTTTTCTTTAAAATAACTTCTAATATCTTCAACAACTTCAAATCCTAAATTAGTTCTAGAATCTAACATAGTTAATAATACTCCTTCGATATCAAGTGTTGGATTTAGAGTTTCTTGTGCATGTCTTATTGTTCTTAATAACTGTGTAATTCCTTCTAATGCAAAGAATTCACATTGTACTGGAATAATAACAGAATTAGATGCCGTTAACGCATTTATTGTGATTACATCTAATGATGGAGGGCAATCTAAAATAACATAATCAAAATCTTCTCTTATGATTTCTAAACATTTCTTTAGTTGTTCTCCTTTTTTAAATCCTGTTTCTATTCTTGTTTTTTCAGAAAATTCATTTCCTAATCCTGCTAAATAAATAGAAGCTGGTACAACATATAAATTCTTATATTTTGTTCTTATAATTGCTTCTTCTAGATTACAATCTCCTACTAAAACTTCATATATGCTTTTATTAATTTCTCCTTTATTAATTCCTACACCAGTAGTTGTATTTCCTTGAGGATCTAAGTCTATTAATAATACTCTTTTACCTAATACTGCTAATGATGCAGAAAGATTAATACTTGTCGTTGTTTTTCCTACTCCACCTTTTTGATTTACTAATGATATTACCTTTCCCATCTAATCACCCATTTTTCTATATTACTTTTTTATTGTATCAAATAATCTTTCTTTTTGAAATGATTTAAGGAAAAAAAATAGAATTTTTTAAAATTCTATTCTGGTTTATCAATCTTAATAATTATTTGATAAGATTGTGGAAAATTCATTTCATTTGCTTGAACACTTACTCCATGTTGTTGTAAATCTTCAATCAATTCTTTTATTTTTTGAGTTGCCTGTTCTGGAGTATATTTATCTGGTGTTCCTCCTACTATTGTAGGTAATGGATTTCCTGGTTGTGATACAGTTGGAGTTCCTTCCTCAGGTTTTGCTACTGCTTCATCTATTTTAATTGTAGGTAATTCTTTTAAATCAAAGTAATCTTTAGGTTCAGGTTGATCTTGAATAATACCTGAATTATCTTGTGTTGCTGGTGCTGGTGCTGATGTTTGATTTGTATTTAATAAATTATCTAATGATGTCGCTGCTTGTCCAGGTGTTCCTATATTTGGTAATGTTTGTCCTGCTGGTTGTACTTGAGTATCTACAACTTCATCTGTTACTTCTTGATTATTATCTTCTCCATAGTTAATGAATCTATTTGCCATTGAATCCTCCTCTAATAGATTATTTTCTTTTGGTGGAGCAATTACAACTTTTCCATAATTAGAGGTTTCTTCTTTTATTTCTTTAACATTTGGAGTTAGTGGTTCATTTATTAAGAAACCACTTGCGGATGCGATTGCATTTGCTTCGATAGGAATACTTGCTGCATCTTTTTCTTTTGGATAGCGTTCCTTGATTTCTTCTTCTAATGTTCTTACACTCATTTTAGTCGTTTCTACTTTTTCTAATAGTTGTTTTTGAACATCAACATCAGGAACCATTAATAAAGCTCTTGCATGTCTTTCAGAAATTTCTTCTTTTAGTAATGCCTCTTGAATTTCTTCTGGAAGAGATAATAATCTTAGTTTATTAGCAACTGAAGATTGACTTTTTCCCATCGTTTTAGCAAGTTCTTCTTGAGTCATTTCATCAATTTCAAGAATTTTTTGATAAGTTCTTGCTTCTTCAATTGGATTTAAATTCTTTCTTTGAAGATTTTCAAGTAAAGCTACTTTAGAACTTTCTTTATCATCCAAGTTTCTGATAATTGCAGGAATTTTCGTAAGTCCAGCTAGGGCAGATGCTTTGTATCTTCTTTCTCCAGCTATAATCTCATATTTTCCATTCACATTTCTTACGATAATTGGTTGAATAACACCATGTTCTCTAATAGATACTGCTAACTCCTTTAATGCTCTTTCATCAAATACTTCTCTTGGTTGAAATCTATTAGGTATAATATCGTCTAAATGTATTTGTACTACTTCGTCTCTATTTTCTGTATTCATGAAAATCCCTCACTTTTTATTCTTATTCCTATATTATCATTATATGTTATTTTTGAAAATCTTTCAACTAATATTTTTTCAAAAAAAGACATGTTTTTCACATGTCTTATTTGTTTTTCATCATAATAAAGCTTCTTTTACTTTCCTCTATCGGAAGCGTAAATTCTTCTATTTTAATAATATTATATTTTTGCTTTAATTTATTTTTTACTTCTTCTGTTAACTCTTCTTCAATATTTCCTTTCATTGCGATAAAAACTCCATCTTTTGATACTAAATGCATTGTGTAATTAACAAGTGTTTGAATATTGGCAACTGCCCTACTTGTTACTACTTCAAATTCTCCTTTATATTCTTCTCCTCTAGAATGAACTGCTTCTATTTCTTTTAAATCTAAGATTCTTATTACTTCATTTAAGTAATTCACTCTTTTTTGTAAAGAATCTATCAGTGTAATTTTTAGATTTGGAAATACTATTTTTAAAACAATACCAGGAAAACCTGCTCCTGTTCCTACATCACATAAAGTTTTCGTTTTATTTAAATCAACTACTCTATTTAAAGTTAGAGAATCATAAAAATGTTTTAAATATACTTCTTGTTCTTCTACTATTCTAGTTAAATTAATTTTTTCATTCCATTCAATCATTAAATGATAAAACTGATCTAATAGTTTTAATTGTTCTTCTGTAATATCAATATTTATTTTTTTACATTCTTCAATAAAAACTTCTTTATTCATCTTTTCCATACTCCTTTTTTAGGTATACTGAAAGAATTGAAATATCTGATGGATTTACTCCACTGATTCTTATTGCTTGAGCAATTGTTGATGGTCTAACTTCTTTTAATTTTTGTCTTGCTTCACTTGCAATATTGTTTACTTTATCGTAGTCAATATCCTCTGGAATTTGTTTTTTCTCAAGTTTTAACATTTTTTCTGCTTCTTTATAAGATTTTTCAATATATCCTCTGTATTTTAGATAAATTTCCACCTGTTCTTTGATTTCATCTTCATATGGGAATTCTTGAAATTGTTCTAGGAAAGAGACTGTTATTTCTGGTCTACCTAATAATTGTTCAAAAGATAATGTAGCATTTGGAATTGTATATTGATTTTCTTTAAATATTTTTTCTATTTCTTTTGTTATTTTTAATTTTTGTTCTCTACACCACTCTAAACAAGTTTTAATATCTTCTTCTTTTTTATTCAATCTTTCGATTTGATCTTGATCAATTAATCCCACTTCATATCCAAATCTTCTAAGTCTTAAATCTGCATTATCACTTCTAAGTAATAATCTAAATTCTGCCCTACTTGTTAGTAATCTATATGGATCTCTTATTCCTTTTGTAATTAAATCATCTATTAATACTCCAATATATGCTTCATTTCTTTTTAAAACTAAAGGTTCTTTTTCTTCTAACTTTAAACTTGCATTGATTCCTGCCATTAAACCTTGACAAGCTGCTTCTTCATATCCACTTGTTCCATTAATTTGACCTGCTGTAAACAAATTTTCTATTATTTTTGTTTCTAAGGATGCCTTTAGTTGTGTTGGATAGATAGCATCATATTCAATAGCATATCCATATTTTAAAATTTTGGCATTTTCAAAACCTGGAAGAGAATGTACCATTTGTTCTTGTATCTCAGGAGGCATAGATGTAGAAAATCCTTGTAAATACATATCGTCATAATATCTACTTTCTGGTTCTATAAATAATTGATGTCTTTCTTTATCATGAAATCTTACTACTTTATCTTCAATTGATGGACAATATCTTGGACCTATTCCTTCAATATCATCAAGTGCTCCATACATTGAGGATTTGTTTAAATTCTCTCTTATAATTCTGTGTGTTTCTTTTGTTGTATAAGTTAAATGGCATGGTATTTGATCTTCTATTTTATATTGTGGCTCTAAGTCAAAGCTAAAGGTTAGATATTTATTATCTCCTGGTTCTTCTTTTGTTTTTGAAAAATCAATCGTTTTTCTATCAATTCTTTGTGGTGTTCCAGTTTTTAATCTTTTTATTTCAAAACCATATTCTCTTAATTTATCACTTAAATGATTTGATGGTTTTTCTCCATGAGGTCCTTGTCTTGTACGAGTATTTCCAACTAATATATCTGCTTTTAAATATGTTCCTGTTGTTAGTATTACAATTGTAGATTTTATTTTTTCACCATTTTCTAAGATAACTCCATGTACTTTATGGTCTTCTACTATTAAATCTTCCACCATTCCTTCTTTTATTTCTAAATTTTCTAAGGATTTAAGAGTATTTAACATTTCTCTTGGGTAAGCAATTTTATCTCCTTGTGCACGTAATGATTGAACTGCTGGTCCTTTCGCACTGTTTAACATTTTTATTTGAAGATGTGTTTTATCGGCTATTTTACCCATAATTCCACCTAAAGCATCTATTTCGCGGACAACAATTCCTTTAGCACTTCCTCCTATATGGGGATTACATGGCATATCTGCGATATTATTTATATTACTGGTAATTAATAGAGTTTTATGACCTTTTTTAGCACAGGAATATGCTGCTTCACATCCTGCATGACCGCCTCCAACTACTATAATTTCTACCATATTCTCACCTTCTTTATTTTCCTAAACAAAATCTTTTAAACATTTCATCTAGCAATTCTTCTTCGTATGTAGAACCATTAATTGTTCCTAATTCTTCCCAAATATTCTTAATATCTAATTCAATCATATCTATTGGCATATTTTCTTCTAATGCCTTTTCAATATCTTCTACACTTCTTAAACATTTTTTTAGAATACTAATACTTCTTGAATTACTCAAATATGTTGGATCTTTTGTTTCTAATTCATTTAAATTAAATAATTCAACTATTTTTTCTTTTAATTCATCGATTCCTTTATTTTCTGTAATACTTAGTTCTATGATTTTATTTGAATCTACATTTATTTCATTACGATTTAACTTATTATCTAAATCTATTTTATTAATTAATACTAAATATTTTCTATTACTAATTTTATTTAGTAATTCTTTTAAATCTTCTGTTAATTCTTCATTATTATTTAACATAAAAAGTATTAAATCTGACTCATCCATCATTTTTAAACTTTTCTCTACACCTATTGCTTCTATTATATCTTCAGTTTCTCTAATACCAGCAGTATCTATCATATTTAATAGAATTCCATTTATAGAAATTTGTCCTTCTACAATATCTCTTGTTGTTCCGGCAATATTGGTAACTATTGCTTTATCTTCTTGGAGTAAGGCATTTAATAAGGAACTTTTTCCTACATTTGGTCTTCCTATTATAGATGTTTTTATTCCATCTTTAATAATTCTTCCATTTTCAGATTCTTTTAATATTCTTTGTATTTTTTCTTTTAATTTTGTAATTTTTGGAATTAATACCTCATTTGTAATGATTTCTACATCATCATATTCTGGATAATCAATATTTACATTAATATTTGATATTATTTGAACCATATCATTTCTTAATTCATTAATTAAGTTAGATGTTTTTCCATCTATTTGATTTACTGCCATTTTTCTTTGTGTTTCGGTCTTTGCATCAATCATATCCATTACAGCTTCTGCTTCTAATAAATCAATTCTTCCATTTAAAAAAGCTCTTTTTGTAAACTCTCCTGGTTCTGCTAGACGGCATCCATTTTCAAGTAACAATTCTAATACTCTATTTGTTGGAGCAATACCACCATGAGTATTGATTTCTACTACATCTTCTACAGTAAAAGTTTTAGGTGCTTTCATTACAGTAACTAATACTTCATCTATTACTTCATCATGGTCAACAATATGACCATAATGAATTGTATGTGAATCTACTTTTGTAAGATCTTTTCCTTTGAAAACTTGATTTACAATACTAATAGACTCTTCTCCAGAAACGCGGATAATAGCAATTGCTCCTACACCTTGAGAAGTTGCAATAGCACATATTGTATCATTCATGGTATTCCTCCTTTTTTTCTGGAATATTATAGCATACTTCATTTTATTTTTCTACACAATACTCCATATTATTATAATTTTATCATTAGAAATTGTGATTTTGATATTTTTATTAAAGAATAGAGTGTAAATAGTGTAAAAAAAATAAGCATTTATCTGCTTATTCATTATTTCCTAGTAAGAAAACAAATATATAATTTTTACATTCTATAAAGAATAAATCTTCTAAAGAATAGAAGTCCATTCTTTTCTCATCTAGAATATCTCTAAGTTTTATGTCTGTAAGAAATACTTTTGGTTCTTCCTTTGTTTTTAAATGAAACCAGTAGTGAATTGATTCTACAATTTTATCTTCATTTTGAAACCAATCGAGTAGGGTAGCTTCAAAAGAATTTGTTGTCTCTATTAATCTAACATCTTCTTTTAAGTGATAAAACTTTTTAAACTCTTCTTGAAAAGACTCTTTTAAATAACCATCAACCTTAACATAGGAGTATCCTATAGACTTAGATATTGAAGATGACATATTTAATACTCCTTCTAAATAACTACTTAAATAATTAATTTCTTTCATCGTAATCACCAATTATTATACCATAACAAAAAAGAAGATTAATCTTCTTTTGGTTTTACCACAACGTAACGATTTGGTTCTTCTCCTTCGCTTTCTGTATAAACTCCTTTAAAGTTTGTTAGAACATTGTGAATAATTCTTCTTTCATAAGAATTCATTGAATCTAATTTTACTTCTACTTTTGTTGTTCTTACTTCTCTAGCAACATTTTTTGCTAATCTTTCTAAAGATTTTTCTCTTTTTTCTTTATACTCATTAACATCTAAAGTAAATTTATAATTTCTTCCTAATTCTGTATTAAGATGTTGACTTACTATCATAGATAATGCTTTTAAATTCTTACCATTCTTTCCAATTAATAAGGCATCATTATCAGAGAAAATAATATATTTTGGAACTTCTTCTTTATTTTTTACTTCAATATTAACATTAAATCCCATAGATTTTAAGATTTGAATTAAATACTCTTTAATATATCTAACTACTTCTCTTTTTTCTACAACTTCTATTTCAACTTTTTTACTTTTAAATAAACCACCTTTTGATTCTCCAACTTCTTTAATAAACAAATTTTCTTCAACTTCTTGTAAATCTTCTTTTGCTATTTGAATAGCCTCTTCTTTTGTTTTTCCTGAATAATTATGCTTTTCCATGTTCTTTACTCCTTTTCACTAATATGTTTTGAACAATTGTAAATAAGTTAGATGTTACCCAATAGATACCTAATCCTGTTGGCATGAATAATGCTGTTACTACAATCATACCAGACATCATCATTGGCATCATTTTCATACTTGGATCTTCTGTATTTCCAACTCCATTCATTTTAAATGAATAGAATGTTGTTCCTGCAATAATAATCATTAATATTAAATATGCATAGAATACTGCTGAAGTAATTCCTACGGATGGTGTGGTACCTAGTTGTAATCCTAAGAATTTATCTTCAAATATTACTGGTGTTCTTTGTACTGCTTCAAAGAAAGCAATAAAGATAGGTAATTGTATCATAGCAAATAAACAACCAGACAAAGGACTTATTTTATATTTTTGATAAATAGCCATCATTTCTTGTCTTTGTTTCATTAATGATTCTGGATCAGTTTTATTCTCATATTTCTTTTGAAGTCTATTTAATTCTGGTTGAGCTTTTTTCATCATTTCAGATTGCATTGCAGTCTTCTTTGTAATTGGGAATGCTATTAATCTAATGATTAAACTTACTATAATAACTGAAATACCATAATTACCAACTAATTTTCCTATTTTTAATAATATATATGATAATGGTTTTACAAAGAAAGTAGTCCATAATCCTTCATATTTTCCTGATGTTACCTTAAATTCATCACATTTTGGAAGTTTTTTTAAATCTATTTTGTTTTCTTCATAAATTTTTATCGTATCTTTATTGGTTGGTCTACATAAGATATTTTTTGTAAGTGTTTGTCCTGTGATTTCATTTTTCACTGGTTTTTTATTTTCATCTGTTAGTGTTTTCGTACAACCTGTAGATAATACTAATAATATTAATATTAGAAATATTTTCCATTTATTGTTCTTTTTCATTTGATAATCCTTTCTACTAGTGCATTAGTTCTAGAAAATCGTTTTCTAAATCCTGAAAACTTTTCCCTAGTGCACCTTTCCTTAATATTATAATATAATCTGAACCATTAATATAGTCTTTTTTATAATTATCTATAATTGCCCTCATTTTTCTTTTATACTTATTTCTAAAAACCGCATTTCCTAATTTTTTACTTACTGATATTCCATATTTATCATATGGATTATTATTTTTTAATGAATAGATAACAAAACTATTATTCTTTTTTGATTTTCCATTATTTATTATTTCTTCAAAATCTTTATTTAGTTTTACTATAAATTTCTTTTTCATATTTTATCCTTATCTTCTTTAGTAAAAAACCACAGTTAAAACTGCGGTATTTTATTTACTTAGAACTTTACGTCCTTTACGACGGCGACGATTAAGTATATTTGTTTTTTTACGTGCAAAAAATCCTAATTTTTTTGACTTTTTACGATTATTTGGTTGATATGTTCTTTTCATTAGTTCCACCTCCCGACATAAATCTACATTATTATAATAATAACTTTTGCTTTTTGTCAAATAAAAATAACAATTTTTGACTATTTTCCACATTTTCCACAGGTTTGTGGAAAAGTTTATATAACTTGTGAATTATAAATTTGTGGAAATTGTCTAAAACTGTTGTTTCCTTTATTCTATAATCTTATTCTTTGTGGAATACTTTGTGGATTTCTTGTGGAATCAATTTTTTCTATATTTTTTATTTATTTTTTCAACAGTTTCTTGTAGAATAATTGTTGAAAACCAACCTAATTTTAATAGCATTTTAACAGATTGAAAAAATTATAAAAAAAGACTTCCTTTTTTCATTTTTTTCATTTAGAATAGTTGGTAATTAGTTATTCTTGTGGGGAGATGGTAGTTTGAATGTAGATATTACATGGTCTAAAGTTTTAGAAGAATTAAAAAACAAACTAACATCTCTTTCTTTTAGAACTTGGTTTGAAGAAACAGAACTTTATAAATTACATAATGGTAAAGCTTATATCCTAGTTCCTTTACCAATGCATAAAACTCATTTAAAGACTCATTATTATGATTTAGTACATAGTATAATATATGAAATAACAAACACTGATTATGATTTAATATTTATGCTAAAAGATGAGATTGAAAATGACGATAATCTTTTATTTAATGATGGTGAAAATACAAATGAAATCGTTATTCACAAAGAGAATAAAGAAGAAAGTAGAGAAAAACATCAATCTAATTTAAATCCTAATTATACTTTTGATAATTTTATCGTTGGAAATTCTAATAAATTTGCTCAGGCTGCGGCATTATCTGTAGCAGAAAATCCAGGACGTATTTATAATCCTTTATTCTTATATGGAAATAGTGGAGTAGGGAAGACTCATCTAATGCAAGCAATTGGTAATTATGTAGAGAATAATTCTAATAAAAATGTATTATATGTTACTAGTGAGCAATTTGTAGATGACTTCGTTAAAGCTAGTAGAAAAGATGAAAATGGTACAAATTTTAATTATATTGATTTTTTTAAAAATAAATATCGTAATATAGATGTTCTTATTATTGATGATATTCAATATTTAGGAGGAGCTCAAAAATCTCAAGAAGGATTTTTCCACACTTTTAACAATCTATTTAATGACAGTAAACAAATAATTGTATCATCTGATAGAAGTCCTGATGATTTAAAACAATTGGAGGAACGTCTTAGAACAAGATTTAGTTGGGGATTAGGAGTAAATATTTCTCCCCCTGATTATAATCTTAAAAGAGATATCTTACAGAAAAAAATAATTGCGAATGATTTTGAAAAAGATATTCCTGATGATGTAATTGATTATATGGCATCAAATATAGGTCCAGATGTAAGACATTTAGAGGGTGCTATTACAAGATTGATTGCTTATTCCACAATAATGGGTGGAGAAAAAATTACTGTAGAACTTGCGATAGAAGCATTAAAGGATTACAATCATAAAGGTTTTGTAGAAAAGAATGATGTTCATCGTATTCAAAAAATAGTTGCAGAAAACTTTCAGATATCTGTTGAAGATATCAGAAGTAAGAAAAGAAGTGCGAATATAGCATTTCCAAGACAAATAGCAATATATCTATGTAGAATGATGACTTCTGAATCTTTTCCAAAGATAGGAATTGAGTTTGGGGGAAAAGATCATTCTACGATAATGTATTCTTGTGAGAAAATAGAAAAAGAGATGAGAGAGAATAAAGATTTAGCAAATGAAATTGAAAAATTAAAGAAACAAATTGGTAATGTGTAAAAAAAATAGTTATAAACAAATAATCCACAATCTATATTCTCTTAAAACTTAGTTATATCAATAAATTTGCATTTATTTAACTTTTTCCACAGTAATAATAAGAATAATATATTAAAAATAAGAAAGAAGGTAATTATATGAAATTTACAATTAAAAAAGAATTATTATTAGATGCTTTAATAAAAGTTTCTAAAGCTATATCTACAAAAAATTTAATTCCAGTACTTGGAGGAATAAAATTTGAATTAAAGAAAAAGAAATTAACTCTTACTGCTAGTGATAATGATATTACTATTCAAACAGTAATAGAAAGTAATTCTGATGAAGAATTTAAAATTGTTAACGAGGGAAGTATTTTAATACAAGGAAAATATGTTTTAGATATTGTTAGAAAATTACAATCTGAATATATTAATATTGAAGTTGTTGATGAATTAAAAATACTAATATATACAGAGAATAGTGAATTTAATTTGAATGGTATCAGTGAGTCTGAATATCCTAATATAAGTTTAGAAGAGAATAAGAAAAAGATTGAAGTTAAAGCTGGTGTATTAAAGAGTATTGTTAATCAAACTGCTTTTGCTACTTCTAATGAAGAAAGTAAACCTGTACTTACTGGAATTAATTTTAATATTTCAGGTGATACGTTAGAGTGTAATGCTACTGATTCTTATCGTTTAGCAAGAAAAGTTATTCAATTAGAAAAAGCAAGTGATGAAAATTATAATATTGTAATTCCAAGTCATAATATTTTAGAATTTGTAAAAATATTAGGAGATGACGAGGATATTGTTGAATTACATATATTCAATAATAAAATCTTATTTAAAGTTGGAACTTTAAAATTTGAATCTAGATTAATTAATGGTACTTATCCAAACACATCTAATTTATTACCAGAAACATCAATATTAGTAATTAGTACAAGTTTAAATGATTTCTATAATGTAATTGATCGTGTTAGTATTTTAACAAGTGATAAAGAAAAGAATATTGTTACTTTAGAAACTCAAGGCAATATGTTAGTTTTAAAAAGTAGTTCTGTAGAAATAGGGCGTGTAGAAGAAAAGATGCCTATTGAAAAGAATAATGATGAAGATATTAAAATTTCATTTAGTGCTAGATATATGATGGATGCTTTAAAAAGTTTTTCAACAGATACTGTGGAAATTCATTTTGTTGGAGAAATTAAACCAATTTTAATTAAATCTAAAGAAGAAGTTTCTTTAACTCAATTAGTTTTACCTATTAGAACTATTTAATAAAAAGAGATTATTCTCTTTTTTTTTGAAAAAATAATTTATTAGACAAAAATCAACAAATTTCTACAATTCTTTTTGATATGATTATGTCATGTCTTAAGGGACATAGGGGGTTATTTTATGAAAAATAAATATGAATTTAGTAAAGGAACATTAGCTATTGTTCCAAATGAAGGAGATACTAGTTTAGTCTTAGAGGATGAAGATCATTATATAGTAGATCAAAAGCCATTTCAGATAATGGATGAAAGTTGTCGATATTTTGGTAGTTCTTATAATGGTAGAAAAGAAGGTGCAAAAAATATATTAGGAGCAGATTATAAAGTACCAATAGTGGTTGAAGATTCTAGTAATTTAATTGCTTTTCCTACTTCATCTCCTTTATCAGATGATTGTATTTGGATATCTTTAAATCGAGTACAAAATATTATTAAAGTTGATAATTATAATACTAAAGTATTATTTGATAATGATATTGAAATTATTGTACCTTGTTCATTTCGTTCTATTGAAAATCAACTTTCGAGAGCTTCTAGACTAGATCTTATTCTAAAAAATAGAAAAAATAGTTCATAAAACTATTTTTTTTATGCTTTAAAACCTATTTTATGGTATAATAGTCTTGTATGTATAGGAATACCACATTAGGGGATAGGTGATTATATGGGTCTTTTAAATAGGTTTAAATGAAAATACGAAATATTAGTTTATTAAATTTTAGAAATTATTCAAAATTATCTCTTGAACTTGGAGATAATATGAATATTTTTGTAGGAGATAATGCTCAAGGAAAGACAAATATCCTTGAATCTATCGTTGTTTTAGCTCTTACAAAATCACATCGTGTTGGATCTTATCCAAATATTATTCAATATAATAAAGAAAAATGTAAAATATCTGGTGTAGTAAAAAATAATAAAATTATTACAAAACTAAATATTGAAATGACAGAAGATACTAAAAGATTAAGTATCAATAATACTAATATTAATAAAATATCTGATTATATTTCTAATTTAAATGTAATTATTTTTACTCCTGAGGATATTGATATTATAAAAGGATCACCTAACGTACGTAGAAATTTATTGAATATTCAATTAAGTCAACTATCTAGAGAATATTTAAAAACATATAATGAATATAATAGACTTTTAAAAACTAGAAATGAATATTTAAAAAGATTGTTTATTACTGAAAGTACTGATACTAGTTATTTAGATGTACTTACTGAAAAGTTTATTGAGAAAGCGGTTTATATTTATCAAAAACGAAAAGAGTATATTGATATGGTTAATCTTCATATTAATGATTTTTTTCAAGATATTTCTGACTATGAAAAAATAAGTATTAAATATGTTCCTAATATTCCTTTAGATGATTATGAGTATGAAACAATACGTAAAAAATTGAAACATATATTGAAAAAAAATTATAAGAAAGAACTTAATTATGGTATGACTGTATATGGTCCTCATAGAGATGACTTTACTTTTAATTATAATGATAAAGATTTAAGAGTATTTGGGTCTCAAGGACAACAAAAATTGGCTGTATTATCATTTAAATTATCTGAAATATCTATTTTTAATGATATTACTAATACATTACCTATCTTGTTATTAGATGATATTTTTGGTGAATTAGATATAAAAAAGAGAAATAAATTATTAAAATTAATTACGAATTATGATATTCAGTCTATTATTACGACAACTGATTTAAAAAATATTCAAAAGAGATATTTAAAAAACGCGGATATATATCATGTTGTTGATGGCAAAGTTGAAAGAAGGTTAAATAATGAATGATGAAAAAGTAGAAAAAGCTTATGATTCTTCGTCTATACAAGTATTAGAGGGATTAGAAGCAGTTCGTAAAAGACCAGGTATGTATATTGGTACTACTAGTTCTAGAGGATTGCATCATCTTGTTTGGGAGATTGTTGATAATGCTATTGATGAGGCTTTAGCTGGTTATTGTAAACATATTGAGGTAACAATTTGTAAAGATAATAGTATTATAGTTAAAGATGATGGACGTGGAATTCCTGTTGATATCCATCCAAAGACTGGTAAAAGTACTGTAGAAACAGTTTATACTGTATTGCATGCTGGAGGTAAATTTGGTGGTGGAGGATACAAAGTATCTGGTGGATTACATGGAGTTGGAGCCTCCGTTGTTAATGCTTTAAGTGATTGGCTTGAAGTTAGAGTATATCGTAATGGTAATGTATATTACCAAAGATATAGTAAGGGAGGACATCCAGAAGATGAATTAAAGGTTGTGGATAAATGTGACAAAGATCGTACTGGAACAACCGTTCATTTTTTACCAGATGATGAGATTTTTACTGAAACTACAGTATTTGAATATGATGTATTAAAAACAAGATTAAAAGAATTAGCATTTTTAAATAAAGGTTTAAGAATATCTTTATATGATGAAAGAGAAGCAGATAAAAAAGATTCTTTCTGTTATGAAGGTGGACTTGTAGAGTATGTTCAAATGTTAAATAAAAATAAAGGTGCTATTCACGAAACTATTGTTGATGTATCTGGGGAAGATAATGATATTAAAGTAGAAGTAGCTCTTCAATATAATGAATCATATAATGAAAGCATTTATTCTTTTGTAAATAATATTACGACTCCTGAAGGTGGTACTCATGAAGATGGTGTAAGAAGAGCATTAACAAGAATATTAAACAAATATGCTACAAGTGTTGGTTTACTAAAAGAAAAAGATGATCCACTTACTGGAGAGGATGTAAGAGAAGGTCTTACAATGATTATTTCAGTTAAGCATCCTAATCCTCAATTCGAAGGTCAAACGAAGACAAAATTAGGAAATAGTGAAGTACGTGGAATTGCTGATAAGATTTTTTCTGAAGCTTTTGAAAGATTTTTAATGGAAAATCCAGATCAAGCTAGAATTATTGTTGATAAAGCAATGACAGCAAGTAGGGCAAGAGTTGCGGCTAAAAAAGCACGTGAATTAACCCGTAGAAAAGGGGATTTAGATGTTACTAATTTCTATGGAAAATTAAGTGATTGTAAAAGTAAAGATGCAAGTGTATCTGAAATCTTCTTAGTTGAGGGTGATTCTGCTGGTGGATCTGCTATTAAGGGAAGAGATTCTATGACACAAGCCATTCTTCCATTACGTGGAAAAATTTTAAATGTAGAAAAAGCCAGATTAGATCGTGCTTTAGGAAATGAAGAAATAAGAACTATTATTACTGCCTTTGGTACTGGAATAGGTGAAGAATTTGATTTATCTAAATTAAGATATCATAAGATTATTATTATGACAGATGCAGATGTTGATGGTAGTCATATTAGAGTATTATTATTAACTTTATTCTATCGTTTCTTTAAACCGATTGTTGAAGCAGGACATGTTTATGCTGCGCAACCACCTCTTTTCTGTATTAAACATGGAAAAACTATTAAATATGTTTTAAATGAAGAAGAAAGAGATGAATATCTAGCTACTTTATCTCCTAATACTAAATATGATATTGCTCGTATGAAAGGTTTAGGAGAGATGGATGCTGAGGAATTAAACGAAACAACAATGGATATTAATAAGCGTGTTTTAAGACAAATAACTGTAGATGATGCTATTGCTGCAGATGAAGTTTTCTCTAAATTAATGGGTGAAGAGGTAGAACCTCGTCGTGAATTTATTGAAACGAATGCAACATATGTTGAAAATCTTGATATTTAGGAGGGTTTTATGGATCGTTTAGAAAAAAATAATATTGTTAAAGAGGTACAAGATTCCTTTTTAGAGTATTCGATGAGTGTAATTGTTGCTCGTGCTTTACCTGACCTTAGAGATGGTTTAAAGCCTGTTCATAGACGTATTTTATATTCAATGTATGAATCAGGCTATACTCCAGATAAACCACATAAAAAGAGTGCTAGAATTGTTGGAGATGTTATGGGAAAATACCATCCTCATGGAGATTCTTCTATTTATGAGGCAATGGTTCGTATGGCACAAGATTTTAGTTATCGTTATATGTTAGTTGATGGTCATGGTAACTTTGGTAATATAGAAGGTTATGGCGCAGCTGCAATGCGTTATACGGAGTCTCGTTTATCTAAAATATCTCTTGAATTATTAAGAAATATTAATAAAGATACTGTTAATTTTACTCCGAATTTTGATGAAAGTGAAAGAGAACCTGAAGTTTTACCATCTAGATTTCCTAATATTTTAGTAAATGGTACAACAGGAATTGCTGTAGGTATGGCTACTAATATTCCTCCTCATAATTTAGGTGAGGTAATTGATGGTTGTGTTGCTTATATTGATAATCCTGAAATTGATCTTGATGGATTAATGAAATATATTAAAGGACCAGATTTTCCGACTGGGGCTATTATTTTAGGTAATAGTGGTATTAGACAAGCTTATGAAACTGGTAGAGGTACTATTACAGTTCGTTCTAAGGCTACTATTGAAGAATCAAATGGAAAACAATATATTATTGTAGATGAGGTACCATATGGTGTTAATACACTTGAATTAAAAAATAAGGTTGCAGAACTTGTTCATAATAAAATTATTGATGGAATTGCTGATTATCATTCTGATTTAAAAGATGGTATTAAAATTACAATTACTTTAAAGAAAGATGCAAACGCACAAGTTGTATTAAATAAATTATATAAACATACTCAGTTTCAAACTACTTATGGAATTATATTTTTAATGTTAGATCAAGGTGTTCCTAAGACTCTTGGATTAAAAGATATTATTGTAAAATATATTGATTATCAAAAAGAGATTATTATTAGAAGAACTAAATTTGATTTAGATGTTGCTGAAAAAAGAGTTCATATATTAGAAGGATTAAAGATTGCATTAGATAATATTGATGCTGTTATTAAAATTATTCGTGGTGCAGGCGATGATGAAGAAGCTAAAAACGGATTGATGAAAAACTTTGGCTTAACAGATGTTCAAGCCAATGCAATTCTTGAAATGAAATTACGTCGTTTAACTGGATTAGAAAGAGACAAGATAGAAAGTGAACTTGCTGATTTATTAAAACTAATTGAAGAATTGAAAGCTATTTTGGCAAGTGATCAAAAAGTTCTTGAAGTTATTAAAAATGAATTACTTGAGATTAAACAAAAATATGGTGATGAAAGAAGAACTAACATTGATATGACTGCAATTGAATATATTGAAGATGAATCGTTAATTCCTGAGGAAAATATTATTATTAATTTAACGAAGAATGGTTATATTAAGAGATTAAGAACGGATACTTATAAGACTCAAAATAGAGGTGGAGTAGGTATAAAAGGTATGTCTACTAATGAAGATGACTTTGTGGAAAAAATATTATCTATGAGTACGCATGATTATTTATTGTTCTTCTCTAATCGTGGTAGAGTATATCGTATGAAAGGCTATGAAGTTCCAGAATTTTCAAGACAATCTAAAGGTTTACCAATTATTAATTTATTACCACTTGAAAAAGATGAGAACATTAGTTCTATATTAAGTGTTACTCCTGGTGATGAAAACACGAAGTATTTAATGTTCTGTACAAAAAATGGTATTGTTAAACGAACTCCAATCGAAGAGTTTGATAATATTCGTAAAAGTGGTAAGATTGCGATTGTTTTACGTGATGATGATGAACTTATTAGTGTAAAAAAGACCTGTGGAAAAAATGAAATCGTGATTGGTGCAAGTAATGGTCGAATGGTTAGATTTGATGAAAATGAGATTAGAAGTATGGGACGTAGTAGCTCTGGTGTTAAAGGTATGGAACTTGATGGTGCTGTAGTTGTCGGAGCTGATGCTGTTAAATCTGGCGATATGGTCTTGATCGTAACTGAGAAGGGTTATGGTAAAAAATCTATTATAGATGAATATCGTTTAACTCATAGGGGAAGTAAAGGTGTTAAAGCATATAATGTTACTGATAAGAATGGTGTTTTAGTTTCATTGAAGTGTTTTGAGGAAAATGCAAATTTAGATTTAATAATGATGACTGATTTTGGAACAATTATTAAATTACCTCTTGATCAAGTATCTACTTTAAAACGTGCAACTCAAGGTGTTCGATTAATGAATTTAAAGGATAATCAATTAGTATCAACAGTTGCGTTAGTTGATAAAGAACAAAATGAAGAATTACCTGAAGGAGAAATAGTTGATTCTGATCCTAGCATAGAAGATACAGAAATTAAAGAAATAGTAGAATAATACTATTTCTTTTTATATGTTTCACGTGAAACATTGGATAATAAATTATTGAGAAACGGATATGTTTCACGTGAAACATTGTATTATTTCCCAAAAAATAGTTATTATTATATATATTTTTATTTCCCGGGAAATAATTTTAGAGTGTTTTGAACTAATTGTTTGAAAATTTTTAATATGTTTCACGTGAAACATTGATATATTTATTTACTTTTTTGCTGTTCTATAGTAATATAAGTTTGTGCAATGGAAGTGATTGAACCAGGTCAGGATCGGAAGGTAGCAGCCTTAAGGTCCTCCTTCCATGTGCACATTTTTTTTGGAGGAAAAAATGAATCTTTGTTTTTTTGATATTGCTTTTGATGAAGCAAGAAAATCATTTGAATTAGATGAAGTTCCTATTGGAGCAGTAATAGTTAAACAAGGTAAGGTAATTGCTTCTGCTCATAATTTAAAAGAACATCATAATTGTAGTATTTATCATGCGGAAATACTTGCGATAAAGGAGGCTTCTAAAATATTACATAATTGGAGATTGGATGATTGTGACATTTATGTTACTTTAGATCCTTGCCCAATGTGTGCAAGTGCAATTAAACAATCTAGAATAGCTCATGTTTATTCTGCACTTCATAATTCTGATTCAAGTAATGCTAAAATTATTCAATCAATTTTTGCTTCAAATGATTCTACAAATCCTTCTGTTATTTTTGAATCTGATTTAAATAAAACAATGTCTCAAGAATTGTTAAATAAATTTTTTGAAAAGCAAAGAAAAAGATGAAATCTTTGCTTTTTTTGTTATAATATATGTGAATGGGAGGGTTTTTATGTATCAAGCTTTGTACAGAAAATATAGACCTGTTGATTTTGATTCTGTAATTGGTCAAAATCCAATTATAACTACTTTGAAAAACTCTATAATTCACAATAATTTTTCTCATGCTTATTTATTTTTTGGAAGTAGAGGAACTGGAAAAACTACAGTGTCAAAAATTTTTGCGAGAAATATTAATTGCGATTCTCCTAAGGATGGTATTGCTTGCGGAAAATGTGATTCTTGTAAGATTTCTTTTTCTAAGGAATGTGTAGATATTATAGAGATAGATGCTGCATCTAATAATGGTGTTGATGAAATTAGGGAGTTAAAAAATAATATTAATTTAGTTCCATCAAGTTTGAAATATAAAGTATATATTATAGATGAGGTTCATATGTTATCTGATAGTGCTTTTAATGCATTATTAAAAACTTTGGAGGAGCCTCCTCAACATGTAGTTTTTATTCTTGCAACGACTGATCCACAAAAGGTACCTGAAACGATTGTTTCTAGGTGTCAGTGTTTTTCTTTTAAAAAAATTTCTAATGAAGATATTTTTGAAAAACTATCTGAAATTTGTAAAAAAGAAAAAATTATCATTCAAGATGATGTATTGAATAAAATAGCTATATATTCTGATGGTGGTCTTAGAGATGCTATTGGATTACTAGATAAGCTTATTGCTTATAAATCTACTGATATAACTATAGATGATTTTAATGAAATTAATGGTATTATTTCAGATGAAGAAATATCTTCTTTTGTTCATAATGTTTTTGAAAGAAAATTTTCGGAAGTTTTGTCTAATTTATCGCAATTTAATAGTTGTGGAAAAAATTTAATTCAAATTATTCTTCAGTTGATTGAATATTGTAGAAATGAAATAATTTCTTATTATATTGATCATAAAAAATTAGATTATCCTATTGTTAATTATGAGGAATTATTAAATATTTTTAATGAAAAATTATTTGATATTAAAAAATCTAATAATCCTTCTA
The DNA here is from genome assembly GCA_017405445.1 of Bacilli bacterium. Taxonomy (GTDB): domain Bacteria; phylum Bacillota_I; class Bacilli_A; order RF39; family UBA660; genus UBA3789. The sequence goes on from JAFRAK010000041.1 coordinate 60,900, forward strand.
TATATATTGAGATTACTTTTTTGAAATTTATGAATGATTATTTATTGAATAATGATGATTTTAGTAAAAATGAACCTGTGGAAAAAAAATCTGAAAATGTTATTAATGTTGATAATTCTATTTCTGAGGAGATAAAAAAAGACACTGTTTTAAATATTGATTTAAACAGTGATTCTAATATTGATAGAACTTCTTTTGCTTCTAGTAATCCTCGTATTCTTAATCTTGATGAGATTTTGAATGTTAGAATTAATAATACTTTTGCAACTGCAGATAAAAATTTGTTAAAATTAGAAAATAAGAATTTTGATTTACTTAAGGATTATTCTTTTGACACTAAAATTGGTTATTTAGTTAATTCTTTATTAGATTCTACAATAAGAGTAGTTGGAAGTGATTCTATGATTATTAGTTTTTCTTCTGATGGTCTGGTTGAAGAGAATCTATCTCATTTAGTTGAGTTAAATGAAGTTTATAATAAAATTACTAATTCTAATAAAAATATTGCGATTGTTTCTGATTCTGAATGGGATAAATTGAAAAATGATTATATTGATCATCTTAAAAATAATATTAAATATTCTATTAAAAAAGAACCTGATGTTGTCTTGGAAGAAAATAAGAATGATGATATAATAGTTAATAGTGCGATATCTTTATTTGGAGAAGATATTGTAGAGGTAGAATAGAGGAGGAAATACCTATGAATATGCAAGCTATGTTAAAACAAGCTCAAGCTTTACAAAAAGATATGTTGAAGGCAAAAGATGAAATTGATAAAACTGAATTTATTGGCGAAAGTTCTTTAGTTAAAGTTACTATGAAAGGTACTAAGGAATGTGTTAAGGTTGAAATTACTGCAGATGATTCTTTGGATAAGGATGATTTAGAAGTTCTTGAAGATATGATTGTTGTTGCTATTAATGATGCTAATAAAAAAATTGATAAAATGACTGAGGAGAAAATGGGTAAATTTGGTAATATACCTGGATTGTTTTAATTATGTATCCTGATAGTTTGAAAAATTTAATAGAATCATTTAAATATTTACCAAGTGTAGGTGAAAAAACTGCTGAACGTTATGCTTTTTCTGTTTTAGATATGGATGAAGATCAGATAGAGTTATTTGTTGACAGTTTAAAAAATATTAAAAATAGGATTCATCCTTGTAAAAATTGTAATGTTTTAACCGAAGATGAAATATGTTCTATTTGTTCTGATGATTTTCGTAATAAGAATGTTTTATGTATTGTTGAAGATGTTAAAAGTGTTTTTTTATTTGAAAAGATAGGTATGTTTAAAGGGTTATATCATGTCTTAAAAGGTTTAATTTCTCCACTTGATGGTGTTAATCCAGAAGACATTGGTATAGATAAATTGTTAGATCGTATTCAAAATGAAAAATTTGAAGAAATTATTTTTGCTTTTAAACCTAGTATTGAAGGTGAAACAACTGCATTATATATAAAAAAAATTTTAGATGGTTTAAATTTAAAAATTACTAAGATTGCGAATGGTGTTCCTATCGGAGCAGATATGGAATATGTAGATAGTTTAACTTTAGAGAGAGCTTTATCTGATCGTAAGGAAGTGTAATAATTGTTTTCATAATTTCATATTAATTTATATGAAATTAATACGTCATTTATTTTTTAAACTTATTATTAGTGTAATATTATTGTATTTATTTAATTATTTTTCTATAAATTATCAGTTTGTTCTTCCAATGAATATTTATAGTATTATATTTATTATTCTTTTTGGAGGTTTTGGTTTAGTAGGACTTGTTATTTTTTATATTTATTTTTTGTGAGGGATTTATGGATAATTTAACTATTGTAAAAGAGAAATTTATAAAATATATTGATTCTGTTGTTCAAAATCATAGGATTTCTCATGCTTATTTAATTGAATTAGATAACTATGATACTGATTTTGATTATGTTATGACATTTATTAAAATGATTTTATGTAATTGTTCTTATGATAATTTAAATAAAGCTGATGAAAATCTTATTCACTTGATTGATAGTAATCAATATCCTGATATTTATACTATTTCTTCTGATAATAGTGTTATTAATAAAAATATGATTGCTGATTTACAAAAGGAATTTGTGAATAAATCTATTTTTGATAATAAGAGAATTTATATTATTAAAGAAGCTGAAAAGTTAAATGCTTCTTCTGCAAATACAATACTAAAGTTTTTAGAGGAACCTGAAGAAGATATAATAGCTTTCTTGATTACGGATGATCGTTATCATATTATTGATACTATCATGTCTAGATGTCAAATACTATCTTTAAAAGAATATAATTATATTAATACAATTGATGATGAATTGTTGGATATTATAGACATTGTTTTTCATCCACAACAGTATTTTTTAAAATACAATGATGTTACAAAAAGTATGTTTTCTGATAAAGCTGTTATTAAAAAAAGATTATGTGATATAGAGGCTATTCTATTAATGGTTCTATCTAAGAAAATAACAAAAGATAATACAACTATTATAGATTTATTTAGTGATAAAAGTGAAAATGACTTAATATCTATACTTAGTATAATTGAAGATGAATTGCCAAAATTAAATTTTAATGTTAATTTAAAATTATGGCTTGATTCTTTTTTTAGTCATTTGATAGGAGGTTAATTATGATTGAAATTGTAGTTGTTTGTGTTGAAGAATCTAAGAATTTATATTATTTATCTCCAAATAATTTAGAATTAAAAAAGGGTGCTGAGGTTATTTTTGAGGATGAGAATGGATTATTATCCGGTAGAATAATTAAAGAAAAGTATATGGAGAATAAAAAGAATGTTGTTCTTCCATTAAAGAAAGTGCTTCGTTTGATGAATGATTCTGATTACAAGAAAATAAAAAAGAATGCAGAACATGCAAAAAAAGCCTTAGAAGATGCAAAAAAATATGCTGTGGAATTAAAATTAAATATGAATTTTGTAGATGCTTACTTAAATTTTGATGGTTCTCAATTATTCTTTTCGTTTCTATCAGATGAGAGAGTAGATTTTAGAGAATTAATTAAAAAACTTGCTCAAAAGTATAAAATGAGAATTGAACTACGACAAATTGGAGTACGAGATAAATCTAAAAAAGTTGGTGGTCTAGGACCTTGTGGTCTATTCTTATGTTGTAACACGTTTTTAAGTGATTTTAATAGTGTTTCAATTAATATGGCTAAGAATCAAATGTTAGCTTTAAATCCATCTAAAATTAATGGTATTTGTGGCAGATTATTATGTTGTTTGGGTTATGAAAATGATGGATATACTGAATTAAAAAAGACTCTTCCTAAGGTTGGAATGACTGTTGATACTCCTGAAGGAATGGGTAAAGTTGTTGATATTGATATTTTAAAAAATACATATTCTGTTGATTTTGGAGAAAAAGGAATCATGAAGTTTGATGGAGAAAAAAGAGATGAATAATGTTAATGATATATTAGGTTATTCAGATTTAAAAATAGTTCAAAATCGTGATTATTTTTCTTTTTCTTTAGATAGTATCATTCTTGCTAATTATTGTAATATTAGATTGAGAGATAAAAAGATTGTGGATTTTTGTAGTGGAAATTGTGTAGTTCCTATTATTCTTAGTAAAAGATGTGATAAGAAAATAGAGGGTGTTGAATTACAAAAATCTGTTTATGAATTAGGATTACAATCCATTAAATTAAATCATTTAGAAGATCAAATTTCTTTTTATAATATGGATGTAAAAGAATTTTCTAAAGATCCTTACCGTATTAGTCAATATGATCTTGTATTGTGCAATCCACCATATTTTAAAAATGAAGAAAGATCTACTAAGAACTTGTCTTTTGAAAAAATGATTGCGAGACATGAAATTACTCTTACATTAGATGAGTTATGTAAATGTGCTAATTTAATTTTAAAAGATAATGGATGTTTTACTATAGTTCATCGCACAGAAAGACTTGTTGATATTATTGATACTTTTCGTAAATATCATATTGAACCGAAGAGAATTAAATTTATTTATGAAACTACTGAAAAAGAATCTTTTTTGATGTTAATTGATGGTCAAAAGATGGGAAAACCAGGATTAAAGATTGATAAACCTTTGATTCTTTATGATAAAAGTGGTAATATGACTGAGGAGTATTCCAAGCTCCAAACTGAGGTGATAAAATGATACAGAAAAGTTATGATGATAGTGCTAGTTTATATTTAATACCAACTCCTATTGGAAACATGGATGATATTACAGTACGTTCTTTAAATGTATTAAAGACTGTAGATGAAATATTATGTGAGGATACTAGAGATTCTTCAGTGCTTTTAAATCATTTTGGAATTAAGAAAAAATTAATTAGTTGTCATGAATATAATGAAAATAAAATTGTTGATTATGTTATTAATAAATTAAAAGAAGGATATAATCTTGGACTTATTACAGATCAAGGAACTCCTATTATTAGTGATCCTGGTTATGTTTTAGCTATAGAAGTTATTCGTGCAGGTTTTAATGTTATTAGTTTACCTGGTGCTACTGCGTTTACTCCAGCAATTACTTCATCTGGTATTAGACCTTATCCTTTTCTATTTTATGGGTTTTTAAATGCAAAAAAGAGTAAGCAACTTACTGAATTAAGAGGATTAGAAAAATTTCAGTATACATTAGTTTTTTATGAATCTGTTCATCGTTTAAAAGATACTCTTGAGAATATGCTCGAAGTATTTGGAAATCGTGAAATTTGTGTCTGTCGTGAAATATCTAAGATCCATGAAGAATATATTCGTGGTTCTTTCAGTGAAATTATTCCTTTGGCTGATTCTTTAAAAGGGGAGTTTGTCTTAGTTGTTGAAGGAAATCGTAATACAATAGATTATAGTAATTTAGATGTTATTGATCATGTAAAACTATATTTAAATGATATGAGTGAGATGGAAGCAATAAAGAAAGTAGCTTCTGAACGAGGTGTTGCAAAATCTGTGATTTATCAAGAATATCATAATGGGAAGTGATAATATGAAATTAATAGTAGGATTAGGTAATCCAGGAAAAGAGTATTCTAATACTAGACATAATGTTGGATTTAATTTTTTAGATTTTTATCTAAAAGAAAAAAATTATGATGTTTCTTGGGAAAAAAAATTTGATGGATTAATTTTTCAAACGACTATTTGTGGAGAAAAAGTTTTTTTTGTTAAACCACAAACATTTATGAATTTATCTGGTGAATGTGTTTCTAAAATTATGAATTATTATCATATTGATGTAGAAGATTTACTTGTTATATCAGATGATATGGATTTAAATGTTGGTAATTTTAAGTTAAAACCATATGGTTCTTGTGGCGGACATAATGGTTTAAGAAATATAGAAGATATGATTCATACAAGTAATTATAAAAGATTGAAGATTGGTATTTCTAAGAATAAATCGATAAATTCTGTTGACTTTGTTTTAGGTGCTTTTTCTAGGGAGGATAAGAAAATATTAGATGATTTGTTTTCTCATTTAGTAATGGTATTAGATGATTATTTTAAATTATCTTTTTCTGATTTGATGTGTCAATATAATAAGAAGAACAAATAGGGTGATAATATGAATTTTTTTGAGAAGATTAATTCACTTGAATTAAAAAAAGACATGGGTCTATGTAATTTGACCGATGAATTTTTTTGTTTGTATTTAGAATCATTAAGAAGAAAAAATAATCATTCTATTTTGGTTGTTACTGATAGCTTATACGATGCAAATAATTTATATAGTAATTTAAATAGTTTTGATGATGTTTATTTATTTCCAATGGATGATTTTTTGACAAGTGAGGCTTTAGCTATTTCTCCTGATTTGATGATTAATCGTATTGAAACGCTGAATAGTTTAACTTGTTCTAAAAATCATTCTATTGTAATTACAAATCTTATGGGATATCTCAGATTCTTGCCTACAAAAGAAGTATATTATAATCATTTATTATCTTTGAAAATAGGGGATAAAATTGAGCCTAGTCTTTTAGTTTCTAAATTGGTACAAATCGGTTACTCTAGGGATACTATTGTAAATAAAACAGGTGAATTTGGTTTAAGAGGTTTTGTTGTAGATGTTTTTCCGATTAATGAAGAAAATCCAGTTCGTATCGAGTTTTTTGATGATGAAATAGAATCTATTCGTTTTTTTGATTCAGATACTCAAAAATCTATTAAAAAAATTGATATTATTGAAATTAAACCAGTATTTGAATTTATTACATCTCATGATGATATTTCACAGGAAGAATTTGGAAAACAAAAATATTTACCTTTTTATGAGGATGTTGTTAATATTGAAAAATACTTAGATAATCCTATAACTGTATTTAAAGACTACGAACAGTTAGAGGTATCTTTTAAAACAATTATGAATGATGTAACAACTTATAAAAGTGAAAGAGATAAAGATTTTGATTCTAACTATATGTTTGAATTAGGAAAAATAACTCCTTCTTATCCTATTTATTATCAGTCTTTAAATAATATAACCAATAAGAAAGATTCAAAGTATTATTCATTTGATTTAAAGGGTGTTCCTAACTTTTTAGAAGATCCTAAAGAAATTAATAATTATATTCGTAGTCAGATTTCTAATAGAAAGACTATTGTTATTTGTGTACCTAAATACCAGTTTAAAAGTTTATATAAGTTTTTAAATATGAAAGTTGTTGAAACTGATTTTTCTAATTTGTCAATTCAAGAAGTTAATATAGTTGATTATTCTTTATCGAAAGGATTTATTTATCAAAATTTTGTTTTTATTTCTGCTTTTGAATTGTTTCACAAAGCAAATAGTACTAAAAAATATCATACAAAATATAAATATAGTTCTGTAATTCATGATATTAATAAATTATCTGTTGGAGATTATGTTGTACATAACGTACATGGAATAGGTATTTATAATGGAATTAAATGCTTGTCTTTAAATGGAATTGAGAAAGATTATTTAGAGGTTTTATATCAGGGTACTGATAAGATGTATATTCCAGTTGAAAAAATAGAATATCTATCTAAGTATTCCGGTGGTGAAGGGGTTGTTCCAAAAATAAATAAACTTGGTGGTAGTGAATGGCAAAAGACTAAAAATAGAGTCAAGAGTCGTATCAGTGATATGGCTGATAGTTTAATAAAACTATATGCTGAAAGAGAAATGAGAAAAGGATTTGCTTTTTCAAGAGACTGTGATATGTTACTTGATTTTGAAAAAGAGTTTCCTTATGAACTTACTTTAGATCAAAAAAGAGCTATTCTTCAGATAAAAGAAGACATGGAAAAATCTACACCTATGGATCGTTTATTATGTGGAGATGTTGGATTTGGAAAAACGGAAGTAGCCTTTGTAGCTGCGTTTAAGGCTATGTTGGATTCGAAGCAAGTGTTATTTTTATGTCCTACTACAATTCTTTCAAAACAGCATTATGATAATGCAATTGTACGTTTTCAAAATTTTCCTGTATCAATTGGTTTATTAAATCGTTTTACAACTCCTAAAGATAGTAAAAAAATACTAGATGGTTTAAAAGATGGAACAATTGATATGGTAATTGGTACTCATAGACTTTTGAGTGATGATGTTCATTTAAAAGATTTAGGTTTATTGATTATTGATGAGGAACAAAGATTTGGTGTTGCTCATAAGGAAAAGATTAAGCAGTATAAAACTAATGTTGATGTCTTAACGCTTACTGCTACTCCAATTCCTCGTACTTTACAAATGTCACTTGTTGGAATTAGAAGTTTATCTCTTATTAATACTCCTCCAAATAATCGTTATCCAGTACAAACTTATGTAGTTGAAGAAAATCAACAAATACTAAGAGAAGCTATTACTAAGGAGTTGTCTAGAAATGGACAAATATTTATTCTTTATAATAAAGTTCAATCTATCTATGAATATAGTTCTAGAATACAAAAATTAGTACCTAATGCTAAAATAGGTGTTGCGCATGGACAGATGAATAAAAATCAATTAGAAGATACTATTTATGATTTTGTTCAGCATGAATTTGATGTTTTAGTTTGTACTACAATTATAGAGACAGGAATTGATATTCCTAATGTTAATACTTTAATTATTATTGATGCGGATCATTTTGGCTTAAGTCAGTTATATCAGATAAGAGGTAGAGTAGGTAGAAGTGATAAGTTTGCTTATGCATATTTGATGTATCAACCTTTTAAGAGTTTAACAGAAAGTGCAGTGAAAAGACTAAATGTAATTAAGGAATTTACGGAATTAGGATGTGGTTTTTCCATTGCTACTCGTGATTTATCTATTCGAGGTGCAGGAGATATTTTGGGTAGTGAACAGGCTGGTTTTATCGATTCTATTGGAATAGATTTATATATGAAAATATTAAATGATGAAATAAATCGACGTAATCATAATGGAGAAGATAATAATCTAGAATTAGAAGAGGATAGTAAACCATTAATTGAAGTAGCTACTCATATTTCTGATCAGTATGTATTAGAAAATGATCTTAAGATTGAAATTCATAAAAAGATTAATTCAATTGTAGATTTTGATAGTTTAAAAGCAATTAAAAATGAATTAGAAGATCGTTTCGGTAAATTGGATGAAGACCTTATTGTTTATATGTATGAAGAATTATTTGAAAGAATTGCTAAGGAAATTCCTGTATCTAAAGTTCATCAAAACAAGAATTCTATTGAATTAGTATTTGATAAAGAAATAGTTTCAAAACTAGATACTGAACAATTATTTGTAGATGCATTTCATATTTCGAATATGTTTCGCTTTATTAGTAGAGGTTCACATTTGATCATTGTTTTGGATATTATTAAATTAGAAAAACATCCAATTTACTATTTGGTTGATTTATTAAGTAAAATTAAACTTAATTTGTCTAATCCTATTGACTAATAATTTTTCTATTGTTAAATTTATTATGATGGGAGGCTGAAAATGAGTCATAATAATTTAAGTGATATAAAAAAACAACATGTAGAGAATTATTTAAATGCTTTACTTGACCAAATAAAAAATAATACGGATGTCTTAGTTGATCAAGATATTACTTCACTACTAAAAAAACCTCCGTTAGATTCTATGGATACTTTAAGGGTAAAATTATTAGATTTAGCAAAAAAACATCAAATTGTTTTGAATACTGAAAAATTAGATGAATTAATAGAATCTTATCGGAATGTTTTGTTAAAAAGTTGTGATGAAATAAAAAATATCCGTATTTCTAAATTACAATCTTTTGTATCGAAAGATAATTTAAAAGATGACAATGATATGATTAAGATTAATAAAAGTGAATTTAATTCTATCAATCAAAAAATAAAAAAAGTATTGAAGGATGCTTTAGTTAATGCCAATGATCATTATATATGTAAGAATATTAATAGTGTATTTCCTAAAGATTTAGATGAAAATTTAAAAAAGAAAATCATTGATGAATATACAAAGTATTTAAATGGTAATTATAAAAAACAATTAATTGAAAATTTTGAAATAAAAGTATTGGTTAAAGATACTACTTTATTAAATAGTATTAAGGAACAAAATGAGAGATATTTATTTACTTTAGAACATTCTCGTGTTTTTCAAGATTTATAAGATATCTATTGATTTTTTTATAAAACTATGATAGTTTATAATATATTTTAAATGTTTTGATGAAGAGCATTATATTCAGATATTTATTTTTAGAGAGCTCTGATAGGTGAAAGTGAGCAATAAATAGAATATAGTGTATGGCTTCTGAACTTCTATATTGATATGTAAGTATAGACGTGTATAGGCGTTAACTATTTAAGTGTATAATAAATAATTATTATAAAATAAGGTGGTACCGCGGATTTCGTCCTTATATTTATAATAATTTTTTTTTGGGAGGAATGAATAATGGATAAAAAAAGATATTATATTAGTACGGCAATAGCTTATACATCTGGAAAACCTCATATTGGAAATACTTATGAGATTGTATTAGCTGATGCGATTGCGAGATTTAAAAGATTACAAGGTTATGATGTTTATTTTCAAACAGGTACTGATGAACATGGTGAAAAGATTGAATTAAAAGCAAAAGATGCTGGCGTTACTCCTCAAGAATTTGTTGAGGAGAAAGCTGCTGAAATTAGACGTATTTGGGATATTATGAATACAAGTTATGATCGATTTGTTAGAACAACAGACAAACATCATGAAGAAGTTGTTCAACATATTTTTAAATACATGTATGATAAAGGAGATATCTATCTTGATAAATATGAAGGTTGGTATTGTACTCCAGATGAATCTTTCTGGACCGATACTCAAGTTGTAAAAAATGATGATGGAAAAGTAGTTTGTCCTGATTGTGGAAGAGAAGTTGAGAAAAAAAGTGAAGAAGCTTATTTCTTTAAATTGAGTAAATATCAAAAACAATTGGAAGAATATATAGAAGCTCATCCTGATTTTATTCAACCAGTTTCTAGAAAAAATGAAATGATTAATAATTTTATTAAACCTGGATTACAAGATTTATGTGTCTCTCGTACATCTTTTAAATGGGGTATTCCAGTAGATTTTGATCCTAAACATGTTGTTTATGTTTGGTTAGATGCATTGACAAATTATATTACTTTTATTGGTTATGATACAGATGGCGGAAGTGAAGAATTTAAATATAAATGGCCTGTTGATTTGCATTTGATTGGAAAAGATATTATTCGTTTCCATACTATTTATTGGCCTTGTTTCTTAATGAGTTTAGATGTTCCTTTACCTAAACAAGTATTTGGACATCCTTGGTTAATTATGAGTGATGGTAAAATGAGTAAATCAAAAGGAAATGTTATTTATGCAGATGATTTAGTAGAAGAGTTTGGTGTAGACGCAGTTAGATATTATTTCCTACATGAAATTCCTTTTGCTGCAGATGGAGTATTTACTCGTGATCTATTAATTGAAAGAATTAATGGAGATCTTGCGAATATTTTAGGAAACTTAGTTCAACGTACAATTTCTATGGGTCAGAAGTATTTTGAGGGAAAAATATCAAATAAGAATGTAACTGATTCTGTTGATAAAGAGTTTATTAAGAATATTAGTGATCTTGAAAAGAAAGTTATTGAAAAGATGGATTCTTTACAAATTAGTGATGCAATTACTGAAATCTTTAATGTCCTTCGTGCAAGTAATAAGTATATTGATGAAACAACTCCATGGATACTTGCTAAAGATGAAAATTTAAAGGATCGTTTAGAGACTGTTCTTTATAATTTACTTGAGTCTATTCGTGTATGTGGTTTGTTATTAGAACCATATTTACCTGAGACAAGTGAAAAAATAATAACTCAATTAAATAATAAGAAGAAAGAATATTTTTATTTAAATGATAATTCCTATGAACTTGGTACTGCTAGTCCATTATTTATGAGAATTGATGTTACTAAATAAAGGGATTAATCCCTTTTTCTTTTTTGAAAGGAGATTATTTTATGTTTATTGATACACATTGTCACTTATCTATAGAAGATTATGAGGATATTGATCAGGTAATTTTAGAAAATAAAAAAGCTGGAATTGATAAGATTATTGTTTCTGCATGTACAAAGGAAAGCATCTTGGAATCCTTAGAATATGCAAAAAAATATGATATGGTATATCTTACTATTGGTTATCATCCTAGTGAAGTAAATAACATTAATAAGGATGATATAAATGTATTAAAAAAACAATTATTAGAAGAAAAGGTTGTTGGAGTTGGAGAAATTGGACTTGATTATCACTATGGAGATGATGATAAAGAATCTCAGAAAAATTTATTTCGAGAACAATTATCTATTGCTGAAGAATTAAATCTTCCTGTTGTTATTCATTCTAGAGATGCAACAAAAGACACGATTGATATCTTAAAAGAATACAAGGTTAGAGGAGTTATTCATTGTTTTAGTGGTAGTTATGAAACTGCAAAAGAATACATTTCTATGGGTTTTTATTTAGGCATTGGAGGAGTTGTCACCTTTTCTAATAGTCACCTTGGAGAAGTTATTGAGAAGGTTGGAATTGATTCTGTTGTTTTAGAAACGGATAGTCCATATCTTGCACCTACTCCTTATCGTGGTAAAAAAAATAGTTCTAAATATATTCCTATTATTGCAGAAAAAATATCTTCTATTTTAAATATTTCATTAGAAGAAGTATCTATAAAAACTTCTTCTAATGCTAATTGCTTGTTTGACTTAAAGAATAAAATGTGATAAATTATAAGATGATAATGGGTTGGTGTTAATTGTGAAAAAATATAATTTGAAATCTATTTTATTATTAATATTAGGAATCGTATGTATTTTTATATTAGTTTCTTATTCTATCATTTTTATTAAAAAAGAGTTTTTTAGTGTGAATGAATCTGATGTTAGTTTATCTTCTAACAATAATATTGTGATTATTAAAGATAACCTATCTATTAATGATGAGTATGGTAAGGCTATTACTGATTCTAATGCTAATACTTTTGGTTTTATTGAATTTGAAGTTACTAATCATACAAATGAGAAAAGAAATTTCCAAGTATATGTTACAGAATCTCCTAATTCAGAGATTAATCCGAATTATATAAAACTTTATTTAACAGATACTTCTAATAAACCTTTATCTTTTTATGGAGAGAGTAAATTACCATCTTACGTTGATTTAAATTATTTAATGAATAAACCAAATAGTAAATTATTATATTCTGGATTATTAAATGGAGAAGAAAGTAAGAATTTTCGTTTAAGAGTTTGGTTAACTGATAGTTATGTTGTTGAAAATACAGATAAAGTATTTCAGTTTGTAATTGATGCACGTGCTGTATAGGAGGGATTATGGAAGATTTTTCTAGTAATAAACCATTTTTTCTCGGATTATCTCTTAAGGTTTGGGTCTTAATTATATTAATATGTGTTTTTCTTGGTTTAGTTTTATATCAAGCTAATAATAAATTTTATTCTAGAGAAAAAAAGATAAAACAACAAGAAGAATTAGGAGCCAATATTTCGTTAGATTATGATAACAATACTAATGTTTTAAAACTTACTGATTTTACTCCTACAAAAGATTATTTGGGGAAAACAAGTGGAATTGAAAAGTGTTTTGATTTTACGGTTAATGTTCATTTAAAACAAGCATCTAAGATTCGTTATGAATTAGCAATAAAAAAAGATCCTACTTCTACTATAAATGATCAAGATGTTAGAATTTATTTAGAGAAGAAAGATGTAGCTAAAGAACAATATCTATCTTTATTAGATCCTACTTTTTTCAAGGCTAATGAAATACCAACTGATGTTGGAACTCCAACTGGTTATATGGTTTTAACACAACAAAGTGTTAATCAATCACAAAAGGATTATTATCGTTTAAGAATGTGGCTTTCTGAAAAAAGCACTGTTGTTACTGGTGATTATTCAGTAGAGATTATATTAAATGCTATTGCAGAGTAAATTTATGTAAAAAAGAAGTGTAAAGTTCGCTTCTTTTTCTTTTGATTTATAGTTTTTTTTTCTATGAGATATTATAATCTAATTAAGAATGGAGAGATTTGTATGGTACTTGCAGATAATAGTTTATTTGAAAAAATTCGTTATCTTTCCTATTTTGTGGTGCGAGCATTTTTGCTTGCTGTTTTGTGCTTGATGGGTTTATTTGTTATTTTTTTAGCAGTTTATTTTGGAGATTTATTCTTAAATGTTAAGTCAGGTAACTACAAAAGCCCTTTATTTAATGGATATGTTATTGTATCTCAAAGTATGGTTCCTACGATTAATATTAATGATGCAATTATTATAAAAAGAGAAAATGATCAAGCATATCATATTGGGGATATTATTAGTTTTTATTCTACTGAGTATGATCATAATGGAATGGTTGTTACACATAGAATTGTTGATAAAAATACTGTTACTATAAATGAATCTAATTATACTACAAAAGGAGATAATAATCCTATACCTGATCGTAAAGGTGTTAAAACAGAGAATGTCTATGGAAAAGTGTTATTTGTTATTCCTAGACTAGGTTATATTCAATCATTTTTATCAAATTCTAGTAATTTTATTATTTGTATCATGATTCCTATTGTGATTGTAGTAGTATATGATTTATTTAGAGTTTTAAAGGCTTATCAAAAAAGTAAGAATTATTAATCTTAAATTCTTTCTTTTTTTTAAAGTGTAATTTATAATAATAATCGTTTGGTGATTTTATGGAAAAATATGATGTTAAATTTAAAAAAAAATTTGGTCAAAACTTTTTAAAGGATAATCGTATTGTAAAGAGAATTGTAGAAGTAAGTGGAGTTGATTCTAATTCGTTGGTTATTGAAGTAGGACCTGGTGGAGGTATTCTCACAAAAGAGTTATCTCTTGCTGCAAAGAATGTAATTTCTTATGAGATTGATAAGGATTTAATATCAGAACTAGAATCAAAGTTATCAGGTATTGAAAATGTAGAAATCGTCTTTCAAGATTTTTTAGAAGCAGATATTAATAATGATATTAGAAATTATACTTTTGATAATTTGTTTTTTGTAAGCAATGTTCCTTATTACATTACTACTCCAATCCTTTTAAAAATCATTCGTTCTAATTTATCTTTTAAAAATGTTGTAATGATGGTACAAAAAGAAGTAGGAGATCGTTTCTGTTCTTCTTGTGGTACTAGAGATTATGGATCTATAACGGTATTATTAAATTATTTTTTTGATATTCATAAAGAGTTTAATGTTTCAAGAAAACAATTTGTTCCTGAACCAAATGTTGATAGTGTCGTTGTATCTTTTCATGAAAAAAGTAATAGATTAAAAGTAAATAACTTTGATTTTTTTGAAAGAATTATTCGTGATAGTTTTCAGTTTAAGAGAAAGACACTTCGTAATAATTTAAAAAAATATGATTTGGAAAAGATAGAAAAAGTACTTGTAAAATATGGATATGATTTAAATGTTCGAGCTGAATGTTTAAATTATGAAGTATTTGTTTCTATTGCGAATGCTTTATGGAAATAGTTCTACTATTTCTTTTTTTTCATATACTTTTTTAGGTGATGAAATACGAAATTTAAAATAGGAGATGTTGTAGGGAGAAAATCTTATCATTGTGATATTCCTTTTAAAATAATTTCTATTAATAATAATATTGCTTGTTTAAAGGGATTAGATGTTCGTTTATATGCAGATGCTGTGCTTGATGATTTAGAAGTATTAGATTCTCCTCATGAGAGTGATCAATCAATTATTGATGAAAACATAAGAGATTTTAAAGTTGATAGAGATAATTATTTTTATTTACCTGGAAAAATCTTACATATCGATGGAGATAAAGATTATTTAGATCGGTGTATGAACTTTTATAAAAAACTTGGAATTAAAGCAAATGGATTAACGATACCTGAAGATAAAATTTATTCTCAAATTGGTAAATTATTGGAAGATTATCATCCGGATATTGTTGTTATTACTGGACACGATGCATACCACTCTAAAAAAAACAATCTACAGGATCTTAATAATTATGAGAATTCTAAGTATTTTGCTTCTGCCATTAAAGAAGCTAGAAAATATGAACATAATCAAGATAAACTAATTATTATCGCAGGTGCATGTCAATCTAATTATGAAAGTTTGATTAAAGCAGGGGCAAATTTTGCATCTAGTCCTAAAAGAATTAATATACATGCGTTAGATCCTGCTATTGTTGCTTCTTCTTTATCTTTTTCTGATCGTAATCAAAGTATTGATCTTATGAAAATTATTGATAAAACAAAATATGGTTCTGAAGGTATAGGTGGATTAATAACTAATGGAACAATGTATGTGGGGTATCCTAGATGAATTTTTATACAATTAAAAATATGGTATTTAAGTTTTATCAATTGGATAAAAAATTTTATTATCGAGGTGGAAGAGGACAAGAAGAGAGTTTTTGTGGAAGAATTATTCAATTTTTTCCAAGAGTGTTCTTAGTAAAAACAACTAAAGGTGAAATAAAATGCTTTAGTTACGTAGATTATTTTGTTAAATTATTAAAAATCATTTGATAATGATAAAAAATATTGCTTTTTCTTTTGTTTTATTATAAAATGATTACATAAAGTGATAATGCTTTAAGAGGGAGGAATTTCTTATGAAAATTACATCTGTAAATGTACGTAAGATTGAAAAAGAAGGTTCTCGTATGAAGGGAATTGCGTCTGTATTGTTAGATGACAGTTTTGCAGTACATGACATTCGTATTATCGAAGGAGACAACGGACTATTTATAGCAATGCCTAGCCGAAAGACAGCTGCTGGTGGATATCGTGATATCGCTCATCCAATTAATCCAGAAGTTCGTTCAATGTTCGAAGAAGCAATTCTAGAAGCATATGACAAAGCTGAAGATGTAGCTACTGACGAAGAAGAATAATTCTAATTTTAGTAGTTCAAAAAACCACATTGGAAACAATGTGATTTTTTTTGTTCTATATAATTTACTCCTTCATATATTTTTATTGGAGGAATAATATGGATAAAATAGATACTAGTATCAATAGTTATAATCATAGTGTTAATTTGTTGGAACGTAAAACTTTAGTGATTACAGGAGTGAAGAAAATAGATACATTTGATAACTTACATTTTATTCTTGATACGACTATGGGTTTTATGGTGATTAAGGGAGAAGGACTTGAACTTATAAAACTGGACACTCAATCTGGAAACGTCACTATTAAGGGAAGAATTGATTCATTAGAATACTTACAAGATAAATATAAGAAAAATGAAGATGGAATTCTTAGTAGGTTGTTTCGATCATGAATTTAAAAACACAATTTTTTTGCTTTTTCTTTTCATTTTTATTTGGTTGTTTCTTATATTTCATTTTTAGATATCTTCATTTTTTCTTTTTTTCAAATAAATCTTGGATAAGAATTCTAAGTACTTTTCTTGTTTCAATCGTATTATCATTTCTTTATTTTATCATTTTGTATTATCTTAATGATGGAATTTTACATATGTATTTCTTATTATTTATTATTTGTGGTTTTTTACTGACATTTCATTTGTGTAAACCAACGCGTAAATAATTGTAAATTGTTGTACACTTTTTCAGTTGAATCTTTTATTTCGTAATATAATATATTATGAAAGGATAGGTGTGTTGTATGGCAAAGTACAAAAAGCGTATGAAACTTCGTAAACGTTCAATTATGCTATGTTTACTATCTGTCATAGTGATTGTCTTTACAACATTCTCTATTGGTAAATACTGGGTTGAAATTTACGATAAGTATCAAGAAAAGAAAGAACTAGAAAGAGAATTAACTTCTCTAAAAGAAAAAGAAGAAATACTACAGGTTGATGCTAATAAATTGCAAGATCCTGATTATATTGCGAGATATGCTAGAGAAAAATATCTTTATTCAAAAGATGGAGAATATATTTTACAAATACCAGAAGAATAAATACTATTTTTCTTTTTTCTTATGATATAATATTATTTGTTTGTGGAGGTGATCCCCGTGATATGTATCGATCACTATTTTCACTTTCAGAGTGGAGATATTATTGTAGTTGGTTGTTCTACTGGTCCAGATTCTATGGCTTTATTAGATATGTTACTTAATATTAGAGAAAAATATCAATTACAATTAATTGTTGCTCATGTTAATCATAATATTCGTTATGAGAGTTATAATGAAGCAAGATTTTTAAGAAACTATTGTGAACAACATGCATTATTCTTTGAAGATATGGTTATTGAAGATTATGGAGATGATAATTTTCATAATGAAGCTAGAAATATTAGATATCATTTTTTTGATTCTGTTGTTCATAAATATCATGCCAATTATTTGATGACGGCTCATCATGGAGATGATTTGATAGAAACGATTCTTATGAGAATGGTTCGAGGATCAAACTTAAATGGATATAGTGGTTTTAAAGATGTAGTAGATATGGGTACTTATAAGATTGTTAGACCACTTATTCATTTTACTAAACAAGAATTGGAAGATTATGATATTAATCATGGTGTGCCATTTTTTGTTGATGAATCTAATATGAAGGATACCTATACTAGAAATCGCTATAGAAAATATTTGTTACCTTTTCTAAAGAGTGAGGATCCTAATGTTCATAAAAAATTCTTAAAATTTAGTAATACAATACAAGAAGCAAATCAATTTATTTCACGTTTTACTGAAAAAGCATTAAAAAGATGTATAAATGATGATAAAATATTATTGGATCAATTCTTATTAGAAGATGAGTTTATTCAAAAAGAAATATTATTTCAGTATTTAAGTAATTATTATCAAGATGACTTATTACTTATTAATGATAAACATATTGATTTGATTATGAATATTATTAAGAGTAGAAAAGCTAATATATCTATTAATCTACCTAATGAGGTTTTAGCTAAGAAAGAATATAATACCTTATATTTTTCTAGAGATGTAGATACAATTACTAGTTATGAAATTGAATTTGATTCAATAGCATTTTTACCAAATAATCATTCTATTGAAAGAATTGAGTCTACTGATTTAAATAATAATTGCATTTGTAGACTTAATAGTAGTGAGATATCTCTTCCTTTAATTATTCGTACTAGAAAATTAGGAGATAAGATATCTATGAAAGGAACAAATGGTTCTCGGAAAGTAAAAGATATTTTTATAGATAAAAAAATATCATTACATGATAGAGATTTATGGCCAATTGTTTTAGATTCTTTAGGTAATATTGTATGGATTCCTGGAATAAAAAAATCTAAATTTGATAAAACTTTAACAGATAAGTATGATATAATATTAAAATATAACTGAGGAGGAAATAATAGTGAATAATGGATTAGATAAAAAGACAATTAAAAAAGGATTATTACCATATGTTTTCATCTTTGTAATTATGCTTGGAGTATTCTATTTTTATACAATTAATGGATCTGGAAAGCATGATTTTACTTATGATAAATTTATGGATAAATTAGATAGTGGAGAGATTAATAAACTTCAAGTAGTTACTAGAGGTAGTGGTTATGTTTATGAAGTAACTGGTACTTTAACAGATTATAAAGATGGAGAATATTTTGAAGTTGTTTTACCACTTAGTGAACATGTAATGGAAAAAATTGTTAAAGCAAGTGATGAACAAGAATTTAAATTAACAGTTAAACCAGATCCAGATGCGAATGGATGGCTTATTATTCTTGCCAATTTATTACCTATTGTTGGGTTAGTTGCATTTGCTTTTTGGTTCTTTAATAAACAAATGGCTGGAAATAAGAGTTCTTTAGATTTTGGTAAGAGTAGAGCTAAATTAGATAATGATAGTAATAAAGTAACATTTAAAGATGTTGCTGGATTGAAAGAAGAGAAAGAAGAAGTTAAGGAGTTAATTGATTTCTTAAAAGCACCAAAGAAATTTCAAAAATTAGGAGCTAGAATTCCTAAAGGAGTTTTATTAATGGGTCCTCCTGGAACAGGTAAAACATTGTTGGCAAAAGCTGTTGCAGGAGAAGCAGATGTTCCTTTCTACTTTATTAGTGGTTCTGACTTTGTAGAATTATTCGTAGGAGTTGGAGCTTCTCGTGTAAGGGATATGTTTAAAGAAGCTAAAAGAAATGCACCTTGTCTTATCTTTATTGATGAAATTGATGCAGTTGGTAGACAAAGAGGTACTGGTTTAGGAGGAGGACATGATGAACGTGAACAAACTCTTAACCAATTATTAACAGAGATGGATGGTTTTGGAGCTAATGAAGGTATTATTATCATTGCAGCTACTAATAGACCAGATGTACTTGACCCTGCTCTTCTTCGTCCTGGAAGATTTGATAGACAAGTTACTGTTAATTTACCTGATGTAAAAGGACGTGAAGAAATTCTTGCTGTTCATGCTAAAAATAAGATTCTTGCGGATGGAATAACTCTACAAAATCTTGCTAAAAGAACTCCTGGATTTAGTGGAGCAGATCTTGAAAACTTACTTAATGAAGCAGCTTTACTTGCTGTTCGTCGTAATAAAGAAGTAATTACTATGAGTGAGATTGATGAAGCAACTGATAGAGTATTAATGGGACCTGCTAAGGTTAGTCATAAATATTCTGAAAATGATAGAAAACTAGTTGCTTATCATGAAGCTGGACATGCTGTTATTGGATTGAAACTTAAGAATGCTAGTGATGTTCAAAAAGTAACTATCATTCCAAGAGGTTCTGCTGGTGGATATAACATGATGGTTCCTACGGAAGAAAAATTATGTTCTACTAAGACAGATTTATTAGAGGAAATTACTGGATTATTAGGTGGTCGTTCTGCAGAAGAAATCACTTTTGGGGAAATTACTACTGGTGCACATAATGACTTTGAAAAAGCAACTAAGATTGCAAGAGCAATGGTTACTGAATATGGTATGAGTGATTTAGGGCCACTTCAATTTGAACAACAATCAGGTAGTGTCTTCTTAGGAAGAGATTATAATAAGCCTCAACACTTCTCTAATGAAGTTGCTAATGAAATTGATATGGAAATGAGAAAGATTATTAATGAATGTCATAAAAAAGCAAAAGAAATCATTAATAAGAATAAAGATTTATTAAAATTATTGGCAGATACTTTACTTGAGTATGAAACTTTAACAAAAGAACAAATTGATTATTTAGTAGAGCATGGAAAAATGCCTGAAGAAGGCGAAGATAATTATGAATCTATGTCTATTACAAAACTTAAGGAAATTGCTAAAGAAAAGGGAATTAAAAACTATTCTAAAATGAATAAAGCAGAGTTATTAAAAGAGTTAAGTGAACAATAAACTATTGAATATTCAATAGTTTTTTTGTTGTATAAAATATTCTTTTATATTATAATATAATAAGATATGATAGGGTGATTGTATGAAAAGAATATTTATTTTAATAATTATATCTTTATTGTTATTTCCATGTGTTGTTAAGGCTAAAGAGTATTGTAAAGTAGTTAGTGGAGATGGCCATAGTTTAGGAAGTGAGATTGCTTGTGGCTCTGAACACTTTTATATTATTGAATCTAATGACAATGAAATAAAAATGCTTGCAAAATATAATTTGAATACAGGTGTTACAATTTATAAAGATAAAATAGTAAAAGAAGATGGGGATACTAGAAGTGATAGTGATTATTGTCAAGATTTAGCTGCTTCAAAAGGTGGTATAGTTAAAAGTGATGGCTTTTATAATGCTCCTGGTTATTGTTTTTATGCTGTTAATAATATTGATTATGTTTACTCTGAATCATTTTCTTTAGATGAAAATGTCTCTACTTATAGCGAGGCTTATGATATTTGTACTGAAAAGATTATGGATTCAGATTCTACTTATATTTCTTGGGGTGATTACCATAGTAATGATGGTCAAGTAATATGTTATCCTTATGTTTTATCTTCTCCTATATTACAATCTGAAGAAGCAAAAAGTGCACATTGGGATGCAGAATTAAATTATCTCTATCCTCAAGTTGGAGATGTTTATATACCAAGCAACTATGGAACAAGATATAATGATCCAATACAAGAACAATCCAATTTTTATGACTATGATGTTAAAACCTCAGAGAATTCTTTTGCGGGTACTGCTCGTATAAATACTGTTGTTAGAGAATATGAATTAGAATTAAAACGTATGGGATTTGAAGTTGAAAATGTTTCTATGTTTCCTCTTTCTAAACTAGATGATTTAATATATAGATTTTCAAATGAACATTTACCTCTTTTAGATTGGGAAAATCATCCTATATCTGATAGAGATAACCAACAGTCTATGACTTTTGGCAATTTGAAGCCATATATTCCTGAAGAATATTCTTGGCTGTATTCTACTACTTATTGGAATCAATCTTTATTCAAAAATAATGATGTTTATGGTGGAGGGTATTATATCTTTACTGCTGAACAAGGAAAACTTTGTGGAGCAGGATTTGATGCTTGTGCTCCTGAAACAACTTTAGGTTGCGGAGTTCGTCCATATATTACTATATCTAATGAAATTAAATATAGTATTGATGTTGATAAAGATGATAATGGAGATGTAGAAGTAGTAGATTCCTCTTTAAGTGGAGGAGAAGTGTCTTTTAAGGTAAAACCAAAATCAGGATATAAACTAGCAAGTCTTGTTTTAAAAAAAGCCAATGGTGAAGTGATTGAGATAAGTTCTGATGATTTAATTGAAAACGAAGATGGAACTGTTACTACTTTAAATCACTTTGTGATGCCTAAAGAAAATGTTATAATAACGGTTCGTTGGGTAGTGTCTGACACTTTTATTAATCCTCAAACAAGAAATGTTTTCTTTATTATTTTTTGTTTTATCGCAATTAGTTGTAGTATTTTTGGACTTCATTATATTAAAAAGCAAAGAGTATAATTATTCTTTGTTTTTTTATTGAAATTAATAATTTTTTATATTATTATATAATTTATAGGAGGGATACTATGAAAGAAAAAGGAAAGGGACTTTTTGAGGAGTTTAAGAAATTTGTATTACGTGGAAATGTATTAGATTTATCTGTTGGTGTTATTATTGGTACTGCTTTCGCTGGATTAATTGGAGCATTTACAGATGATTTTATTAATCCATTAATTAATGGTATTGGTGGTGCAGAAGTTGCTGGTAGAATTAAGATTTATGGTGGACAATATCTAAACTGGGGACATTTTGTAACTCAAATTATTAATTTCTTAATTATGGCTTTTGTTCTATTCTTAATTTTAAAATCAGTTAATAAATTGATGAGTCTTGGTAAGAAGAAAGAAGAAGCAGCTCCTAAAAAATCTGATGAAGTTGTTTTACTTGAACAAATTCGTGATGAATTAAAGAAGAGAAAATAATAAGAGGAAGATATATTTAATATATCTTTTTTTCTTGTAAAAAAATATTTTTTGTACTATAATACCAAGTCGTTAGGAATTGTCATTCTACTTATTTTATTATATACTATGCATGAATAGTAAAGAGGTTTATTATGGAATGGAAAATAGGAAATGTTACAATTAAAAACCAAATTGTTTTAGCACCTATGGCTGGTATTTGTAATTCTGCTTATCGTAGAATTTGTAAAGAGATGGGTTGCGGATTAATCTATGCTGAAATGGTCAGTGATAAAGCAATTACTTTTCAAAATAAAAAAACATTAGATATGCTTACTATGACTGATTTTGAAAGACCTTTAGTTCAACAAATCTTTGGTACAGATATAGATTCTTTTGTTACTGCTGCAAAATATATTGAAGAGAATATGAAACCAGATATTATTGATATTAATATGGGTTGTCCTGTTCCTAAAGTAGCATTACGTGCTCAAGCAGGTGCAGCGTTATTAAAAAATCCTAATAAGATTTATGAAATTGTTAAAGCTGTTGTTGATGCTGTTTCTATTCCTGTTACAGTTAAGATTAGAAGTGGATGGGATATGGATCATATTAATGCAGTAGAGGTTGCAAAATTAATAGAAAAAGCAGGAGCAAGTGCTATATGTGTTCATCCTAGAACAAGAAGTCAGGGATACAGTGGAAAAGCAGATTGGAGTATTATTAAATTAGTTAAAGAAAATGTATCTATTCCTGTTATTGGAAATGGTGATGTAAAAAAACCAGAAGATGTACTTCGAATGTTAGATGAAACAAAATGTGATGCAGTAATGATTGGTAGAGGAGTACTTGGAAATCCTTGGTTAATTCGAGATAGTATAGCTTTATTAGATGGAAAAGATATTCCTCCTGTGACTGTTGAAGATAGAGTTGATATGTGTTTAAAACATTTATCTTATTTGATGGAATTAAAAAGTGAAAAACTTGCTTGTTTGGAAATTAGAAGTCATATTTCATGGTATTTTAAAGGAGTTTCTGGATGCAATGAATTGAAAAATAAAATCTATCAAACTTCTAATATTCATGATATAATTTCTTTATTAAAAGAATTTAAGGAGAGTTGTCTATGAAAGGTGAAAAAGCTAGTTTTATGAGTAGAATTTGTGCATTCTTTTTAGATATGTTAATTGTATCTTTAATTGCTTCTTTACTAGCTACTCCATTTGTATCGAAAGAAAAAATGGAAAGTCTTAATGAAGATTATGAAAAGATTGTTGAAAAAATACAAACTCAAGAATTAAATCTACATGAATATACTGTTGAGGTTGCAAACTTACGCTATGAAGTTATTCGTGTGAATGGTATGGGTACAATTATTAATATTTTAATAGGAATGTTTTGGTTTGTTCTGATGCCTTTATATTTGGGAGGACAAACTTTAGGAAAAAAGATATTAAAAATAAAAATGATATCTGACAAAGATGATTTAACTGCAAATCAATTACTTGTAAGAAGTATGATAGGGAATTCCTTTTTATTTGATTTGTTAGGGATTTTGGAAGTATTACTATTTCCGAAATATATATTCTATTATTGTCATTGGATATTGCTATTTGTTCCATATATTTTGATGTTTGTTTCTGTGATTATGGTTTTAGTATCAAAGGATGGAAGAGCAATACATGATTATTTAGGACATACAAAAGTTGTTAAGATTAAGGAGATGAAAATATGAGAGAATTTAGTGAACAAGAATTAGTTCGTAGAGAAAAAAGAGATATGATAAGAAGTCTTGGTTTGGATCCCTTTGGTAGTCGTTATGATCGAGAAGATTTTGCCAAGGATATTGTAGAAAAATATAAAGATGTTGATCATGATGCATTTGAAAATATGAGTGATACTGCTAAAGTTGCAGGTAGAATCATGTTTATTCGTAGAATGGGGAAGGCATCTTTCTTTACGATTCAAGATAAAACTGGACAAATTCAAGTATATATTTCAATTAACGATGTTGGAGAAAATAATTATGATTTGTTTAAATCTGCAGATATTGGAGATATTGTAGGAGTATATGGAAAAGTAATGAAGACTAGAACTGGTGAAGTTACAATTAAATGTTTAGAGTATACTCATTTAGTTAAAGCTTTAAGACCTTTACCAGAAAAATTTCATGGTCTTACAGATGTAGAAGAAAGATATCGTAGAAGATATGTTGATTTAATGATGAATGAAGATTCTAGAAATGTTGCTTTCTTAAGACCAAGAATTATTAGATGCATTCAAAATTTTATGGATAATCGTGGATTTACGGAAGTAGAAACACCTGTTTTAACTACATTACTTACAGGAGCTGCTGCTAGACCATTTGTTACTCATCATAATGCTCAAGACTTGGATATGTATTTAAGAATTGCTTTAGAGTTACCTTTAAAAAGATTATTAGTTGGTGGAATGGAAGCAGTTTATGAAATTGGTAGAACATTTAGAAATGAAGGGATGGATACTAGACATAATCCTGAGTTTACTTTAATGGAAGCATATCTTGCTTATAGTGATTTAGAAGGTATGATGGAATTAACAGAAGCTATGTTTACTACGATTGCTAGAGAAGTATTTGGTAAAATGATTTTTAAATTTTCTGGATATGATATTAATCTTGAAGAACCTTGGAAAAGAATTAGTATGACTGATGCTATTAAAGAAAAAACAGGAATTGATTTTAAGGCAATTACTAGTTTAGATGAATGTTTAAAATTAGCAGATGAACATAATATAACTTTAGAAGAACATGAAAAAACATATGGTCATATCATTAACAAGTTCTTTGAAGAGTATGTAGAAGATTCATTAGTTCAACCTACATTCTTATATGGACATCCTATTGAAATTTCTCCACTAACAAAGAAAAATAAAGATGATCCTAGATTTGTTGATCGTTTCGAATTATTTATAGGTGGAAAAGAATTTGCTAATGCATATACTGAGTTAAATGATCCAGATGATCAGTTAGAGAGATTTGATGCACAACTTGCTGAAAGAGATTTAGGAAATGATGAAGCTAATGATATTGATATGGATTTTATAGAAGCATTAGAATATGGTATGCCTCCAACTGGTGGAATTGGTTATGGAATTGATCGTTTAATGATGCTATTTACGGAACAAGAATCAATTCGAGATGTTTTATTATTTCCAACTATGAGGGAAAAAAAGAGAGATTAGTTATTTGAATTAATTATGAAATATTTGTGAAATACTTGTAAAATAAGAACAATTTAGTTTATAATATTTTTGGGAGGTCAATTATGAAAAAACATAATACAGTCAAAGTCGTTCTAATTACTATTTTAGTATTACTATTACTTACTTGGATTTTTCCAGCTGCTTACTATTCAGGTCAGTATGTAGATCAAGGACGCGTACAAATGGGATTATCAGAATTGTTTAATTATCCAATGACAGTTATTTCTTACTTTGGACATATTGCAATATTGATTATCTTTGTAGGAAGTTTCTATGGAATTTTATATAAAATTCCTGCTTATCGTAAATTTTTAGATAAGATTGTTTCATTATTTAAAGGAAAGGAATTTTGGTTCTTATCAATTGTTACAGTATTACTTGCATTAGGTGTTAGTTTTGCTGGTATCCAATTAGGATTAGCATTATTTATTCCATTTTTTGTATCATTGATATTATTAATGGGATATGATAAGAAAGTTGCTGCTTTAGTTGTAGTTGGTGGAATTTCAGCAGGATTTGTTGGAACAACATTTGCAGCAAATAATACAAGTTTATTAACAAGTTTACTTTCTTTAAAATATGATTTTCAAATTGGAGTTAGATTTGTAATATTACTAGTTGCTATAGTATTAGTATTATTCAATATTCTTATGTATGCAAAAACATCTACTAAGAAGAAAGTATTAGTAGTTGAAGAGAAAAAAGAGGATTCTAATAAGAAAGTAGAAATAGATACTCAAAAAGTTGAAACTAAAACGGCTTCTAAGAGTAAAACTACTAAAACAAAATCTGTTCGTGTATCTAAGAATACAAAATCATCTTCAAAAAATAAAAATCATAATAAAGCAGCATTAAGAGATGAAGATATTTTAGTTATTAAAGAGAATGTATTTTCTAAAGGTGAAAATGATGATTATTTAATACCTAGTAGAGTTGAATCTAAAAATAGAATTTGGCCATTTACTTTATTCTTCTCATTATTATTTGTACTATTAGTACTTGCATTTATTAGTTGGGGAGATGCTGGATTTGGTGTAAAATTCTTTGATGATTTAACTTCAAAATTCCAAGAATTTGAATTATTTGGATTCCCAATATTTGCAAAGGTATATGGTTCTATTAATTCGTTTGGTAATTGGTCAGTAATTGATTTATTCTTACCAATGGCATTAGTAATTCTAATTTTATCAATTATTTATAAGATTAAACTAAATGATATATTTGATGGTGCTGTTGAAGGTGCTAAGAAAGCTGCTGCTCCAGCATTTGTAGTTGTGTTAGTATATACAGTATTAGTGCTTACTACTTATCATCCATTCCAATTACCTATTTATAAAGTAATTCTTGGTTGGACAAAAGGATTTAATATTATTACTACTACACTTGTAACATTCTTATCTGCATTCTTTAATATTGAACCAGCTTATGTATTCCAAGGAGTATTACCTTATTATGTAACTGTTGTTACGAAAGCTGCAGATTATCCATTAGTTGGAGTAATTGCTCAATCTATGTATGGAGTTGTAAGTTTATTTGCTCCTACAAGTTTAGTTTTAATGGTAGTATTATCTTACTTAAAGGTATCTTACAAAGATTGGTTAAAGACTGTATGGAAATTATTATTAGAATTATTTGTTGTATTATTAATAATTTTCATTATCTTAGCTTTACTATAATAATTTTTAGAGAAGTGAACACTTCTCTTTTTTTTGTTTCTTTTTTTAAAATCTTTGATATAATAAGTGCAGGTGATTTTATATGAAGATTTATAATACATTAACAAAAAAGGTAGAAGAGTTTATTCCTTATGAAGAAGGAAAGGTTAAACTATATACTTGTGGACCTACTGTTTATCACTATGCTCATATTGGAAATATTCGTAATTATATAGGACATGATATTTTAGATAAGACATTAAGATATTTAGGATATGATGTTACTCGTGCGATGAATATTACTGATGTTGGACATTTAACTAGTGATAGTGATTCTGGTGAAGACAAGATGGAAGTTGCGAAGAAAAGAGAACATAAGAGTGCTATGGAGATTGCTAAGTTTTATACAGATGCATTCTTTGTTGATTTTAAGAAAGTAAACTGTAAGGTTCCTGAAATTGTTAGCCCTGCTACTGAGAATATTCCAGAATATATTAAAATCATTACTAAGTTACTAGAAGATGATTATGCTTATATATCAGGAGGAAATATTTATTTTGATATTTCTAAGTTAGATAATTATTATTGTTTGACAAATCAAGATAGTAATTTAGTTGTAGGAGCTAGAGAATCAGTTGATGAAGATTCTAATAAACGTAATCAAGCAGATTTTGCTTTATGGTTTACTACAAGTAAATTTGAAAATCATGAGTTATTATGGGATTCTCCATGGGGTAAAGGATATCCAGGATGGCATATTGAATGTTCTGGTATTTCTATGAAATATTTAGGAGAACACTTAGATATTCATGGTGGTGGAGTAGATAATATATTTCCACATCATACAAATGAGATTGCTCAAAGTGAAGCATATCTAGGACATAAATGGTGTAATTATTGGTTTCATAATGAGCATTTATTAGATGAGACAGGTAAAATGAGTAAGTCTAAAGGTCAGATTTTAACTGTATCTGTTTTAGAAGAAGAAGGCTATGATCCAATTGCTTTTCGTTTTATGTGTTTAGGTTCTCATTATAGAAAACAATTATTATTTACTTACGATAATTTAAAACAAGCTCAAAATACTTTAAATAAATTAAAGAAAAAGATTAATTCTTTAAGTACTGATGGAGAAGTTGATTCTAAAGTATTTGATGAATATAAAGCTAAGTTTGTTGAAGCTTTAGAAAATGATTTAAATACTTCTAATGCTTTAGCGGTACTATATGAGTTATTAAAAGATGATAGTGTTAATGATGCGACTAAGAGAAGTTTAGTTTCTTCCTTTGATGAAGTTTTATCTTTAGACTTATTTATGGAGAAGGATGAAGTGGATTCTGATTTAGATAAAGAAGTTATGGCTTTAATAGAAGAAAGAAAAGAAGCTAAAAAGAATAAAGATTTTGGTAAAGCTGATCAAATTCGTGATGATTTATTAAAACGAGGAATTCGTTTAATTGATACTCGTGAGGGTACTACTTATGAAATTATAAAAGATTAGTTTTCTAATCTTTTTTGGTAGGTGATTAAGATGAATGTAATGGAAATTAATGTATTAGTGTTAGCGTTTTTAGGAGACGCGGTTTATGAGAAAATCGTAAGAAGATATTTAATAGAACAAGGTATTGGAAATGTAAATGATCTCCAAAAGAGAACTATAGACTATGTAAGCGCTCCTAATCAAGCTAAGTATCTAAAAGAGTTACTTGAGAAGGATATGTTATTAGATGAAGAAAAAGATGTTGTGTTAAGAGCTAGAAATTATAAGACTACTTCTCATCCTAAAAGCTGTGATATTATAACTTATAAATATGCTACTGGACTAGAAGCTTTAATTGGATATTTAGATTATTTAGGTAAGAGGGAAAGGATTCATGAAATTATGAATTTCATATTAGGTGATTAAAATGTTTGTATGTGGAAGAAATGTTTGTGAAGATATGTTAAAAAATCATCAAAAGATTAATAATGCTATTTTACAAGATGGATTTAGTGATAAAATGCTAATTTCTTCTTTAGAAAATGCTAAAATACCTATTGAATATCGTTCAAAAAAGGAAATGGATCATTTGGATATTGGAAATCATCAAGGTATAATACTATCTATTCCGGAATTTCAGTATGATAATATGGACATTCTTTCTAAAGAATCAAGTGAGGTAATACTAGTACTTGATCATATCGAAGATCCTCATAACTTTGGAGCAATTATGCGTACTTGTGAAGCTGCTGGAATTAATACAATTATTATTCCACAAGATAGACAAGTACCTGTTAATGCTACTGTTGTGAAAACTAGTTGCGGTACTGCTTTTTCTCTTCATATTATTAAAGTTGTTAATATTGCTTCTTCTATAGAACAATTAAAAAAAGAAGGATATTGGATTGTTGGTACTGCGTTAGAAAATAGTGTTGATTATCGAGAGATAGACTATTCTGGTAAAATTGCATTGGTTGTTGGTAACGAAGGTAATGGAATGAGTGATTTAGTTTCTAAAAAGTGTGACTTTATCGCAAAAATACCAATGTATGGCACGACAAATAGTTTGAATGTTAGTGTTGCGACTGGAATTATGATTTATGAAATTATACGGAATAGAAAGTAGGTATAATGAGTTATAAAAAATATAATGATTATGAATTAATCTCTATGATTAGAGAAAATGATGAGGATTCTTATAATCTTTTGTTTCAAAAGTATTCTCCCATTATTAGAAAAATTGCATTTGATTATTATCGTTCCTATTCTTCTTATGGTTATGATTTAGATGATTTTATCCAAGAAGGATATGTTGCTTTTCAAAAATCTTTGAATAAGTATAATGAGAAAAAAGATGTTTTGTTTTATACTTTTGTTGTACTTTGTATTCATCGTAATTTGATTAGTTTTTGTAATTGTATTTCTAATGATAAAAAAAATATTAGTGATTATTATTTGGTATCATTAGATGATATTATTCTTCGATGTGATGATAATAGTTGTACTTATTTAGATAGGATGGAAAACTACAAGATTATTTGGGATTTTGTTTATCATTATTCATTAGAAGAGACTTGTGTTTTTGAATTACGATGGAATCAATTTAGTTTTAAGGAGATTAGCATTCTACTAGATATTCCAATTAGAAGATGTCATGGTATTTTTCATAAGATACTTAATAATCTACGTAAAGAAATACAAGAAGTACTCTAAAAAAGACTATTTGAATTGTCTTTTTTTTTGTTTTGATTTAAAATATTATTAGAATAGGGTGAATGTTTATGGATAATAAATGTACATTATTGGAATATATTGTAGAACATCCTTCTACTGATGAAATGAGAGAAGTATTCTTGTATATGGATGTTGCTTTAAAATATATTCATGATCATAATTATTGCATAGAAGTATTTCATCCTAGTACTATATATGTTCTTGATGATAAACCAAATTATGTTGAGTTTTCTTCTATCATGGAGTTGCCTAAAGATTCTTTAAAGAGTCAAGCATATATACAAAAAGATATTTTTAATTCTTCTTTTATACAAATTGCTTTATATACTAGAATTGGAGATTATTTAAAACCAGAGTTTTTATTGGAGCATTTTGATGAAATAGCGACGTTTTTACCAGAAGGTGATGTTCCATATTATCGTGGAGTTATTCAAAGAAATGCTAATGTTTATTTATCAGAATATACTGCAGAAAAGACAAATAGAGATTTAAAACAATTAAGTCAGGAATTAAATGATAAAAGTATTGAAGAATATAAAGATGAAGTAGATGTTCTTTCTAACGATCAAGTAAATGATAAGATTTATAGGCAAATTAATGCGGATAAAGCATTTATTAGTTTTCTATTAATACCAGTTATTTTACTATTAGGCGGAATTTTATTTACAATATTACGTTATCTTTCAATAATTCAATAAGATTTGTTGACATTTTCTAAGGTTTATGCTATTTTATTGGTGTAAGCACTCGAAAGTGTTTTTATTTTGATAGAAAATAGGTGATTATATGGCTGAAGTTCAAAAGAAAAAAGTAGAAGATAAATATAATACTTCTAGTATTAAGAAAAAGGAAGAAAAGACTGTAAAGAAAGTAAAAAAGAATGTTTCTGAAAAGAAAGAAGAAAAAGTTGGAAAGAAGAATATTTTTGTACGTTTTCGTATCTTTTGTAATGGAGTTAAAAATGAATTTAAGAAAGTTCATTGGACTTCAAAAGAAGATATGGTTAAGTATTCTATTTCTACCATTCTATTTATTATTTTCTGTTCATTATTCTTTTATCTAATTGATATTGTATTTGCTTTAATACGTTCTTTATTTGCATAGGAGGTTCTATTTATGGAAAAACAATGGTATGTAGTTAATACTTATTCTGGACATGAAAATAAGGTTAAAGAAAAACTTGAAATGAGAGCAGAATCTATGGATATGCAAGATTATATCTTTAGAGTTATTATTCCAGAAGAAAAAGTAGTTGAAGTCAAAGATGGAGTTACGAAAGAAAAAGTTAAAAAAATGTTTCCTGGATACATTTTAGTTGAGATGATTATGACAGATGAAGCATGGTATGTTGTTCGTAATACTCCTGGTGTTACTGGATTCATTGGATCAAGTGGAAAAGGTGCAAAACCTACTCCATTACAACCATATGAAGTAGATAAAATTCTTGGTAATATGGGTATTAGCCGTATGAATGTTGAGACTGAATTATCTGCTGGAACTAAGGTTAAGATTATTGATGGTCCATTTAAAGGAATGTTTGGTAAGGTTGATTCTGTTGATTTACCAACTCAAAAAGTTGAATTACTTGTTGATTTATTTGGACAAGAAACTTCTGTAGAAGTTGAACTTAGTCAAATTGAAAATGCATAAAATTGTTGCATTTTCAATACTTTTATGTTATTATTTAGTGGCTATATTGATTTATTGATATAGATTCAGTGGGAAGCATGGTTATGATTTGAAGCGGTAATCAAGCTATTATTACCACTCCCGAAAACGAATTATAGGAGGTGTTTTTCGTGGCAAAAGAAGCAATTAAGAAAATTAAATTACAAATTGCTGCAGGAAAAGCTACTCCAGCTCCACCAGTTGGAACTGTATTAGGACCTGCAGGAATCAATCTACAAGATTTTTGTACAAAATATAATGATGCTACTAGAGATAAAATGGGAGATATTCTTCCAGTAGAAATCTCTATCTATGAAGACAGAAGTTTTGATTTCGTTATCAAAACTCCACCAACAGCATTCTTATTAAAGAAATATGCAAAAATTCAAAAAGGATCTACTAAAGGATCTAATGAAAAGGTAGCAACAATTTCTAAAGAAACATTAAAAGAAATTGCTGAAATTAAATTACCAGATTTAAATGCATATGATGTTGAATCAGCTATGAAGATTGTTGCTGGTACAGCAAAAAATATGGGAATTGCTATTGAAGGAGAAGAGTAATTCCTATAAAACCATTTAGGAATAACCTAGTGGTAGGAAATGACAGTGTTTGCAACATACAGTGTTTGCAACACTGTTAGTTATTGAAGAAATCCGCTTAAACCACATAAGGAGGAAATAAAATGAGTAAAAGAAGTAAAAAGTTTCAAGAAGCTTTATCAAAAGTTGATAAGAGTCGTTTCTATTCAAAAGAAGAAGCTGTTAAGTTAGTTAAAGAAACATCAGTTAGTTCTTTTGATGGATCAGTAGAAATTGCTATTCGTTTAAATCTTGATACTAAAAAAGCTGATCAACAATTAAGAGGTGCTATTGTACTTCCAAAAGGAACAGGAAAAACTAATAGAGTATTAGTAGTTGCTCGTGGACCAAAAGCTCAAGAAGCTAAAGATGCTGGAGCAGATTTTGTAGGAGATACAGATATCTTAGAAAAAATTGAAAAAGAAAATTGGTTTGATTTTGATACTATGATAGCTACTCCTGACATGATGCCATTACTTGGTAAATTAGGAAAGGTTTTAGGACCTAAAGGATTAATGCCAAATCCTAAGACTGGAACTGTTACAATGGATATTGCAAAAGCAGTAGAAGAAGTTAAAGCTGGACGTGTTGAATATAGAACAGATACTTTTGGTAATGTTCACGGAGTTATTGGAAAGGTTTCTTTCTCAGAAGCAGATTTACTTGAGAATTTAGATGCATTCATCTCTCAAATTTTAAGAATTAAACCTGCTACTGTAAAAGGAGACTATATTAAAAATATCTCTATTTCAGCTACTATGGGTCCTGGAATCAAAATTGAAAATTCTTTTGACAAATAGGATTTCATAGGTTATAATAAAATCGATTTGTGAGTGCCATAGACAGTAGGTATAAACGTAAATCCTACCGAGGACTTTTAAAAGGTAATTAAGAAAGTTCTTTGGCGTTGGTTAAAGAACTTTTTTATGGCATTTTTCAATAATAGAGGAGGTGTGTTATGGCAAGTGAGAAAATCTTAAATCAAAAACAAGTTGTTATTGATGAAATTAAGGATCGTGTTCAAAATGCTAAGACTATCGTATTATTCGATTATCGTGGTATTACAGATAGTGAATCTAAAGAATTACGTTCTAAATTAAAAGAAAATTCATCAGATTATAAAGTATATAAGAATACTTTAATGACAAGAGCTTTTAATGATTTAGGAATTGATCTTAGTGAGGGTTTAACTGGACCAAGTGCATTTGCATTTAGTTCTGATCAAATTGCCCCAATTAAGGTTTTATCAGATTTTGCTAAAAACCACCCAGCATTAGTATTAAAGGTTGGTATTGTAGATGGAGAAAAAGCTGACCAAGCTAAATTAGTTGAGTATGCTAAATTACCATCTAGAGAACAATTATTAACAATGCTTGCTGGTGGTATGATTGGTCTTGTTAGAGACTTATCAATTTGCTTAGACTTGTATAGCAAACAAAAAGAAGAAAATTAATAAAAAAATAAGGAGGAATATAAAATGGCTAAATTAACAAAAGAAGATTTTATCAGTAGTTTAAAAGAAATGAATTTATTAGAAATTAAGGAATTAGTAGATGCAATGAAAGAAGAATTTGGTG
The DNA here is from genome assembly GCA_017405445.1 of Bacilli bacterium. Lineage (GTDB taxonomy): Bacteria > Bacillota_I > Bacilli_A > RF39 > UBA660 > UBA3789. The sequence goes on from JAFRAK010000041.1 coordinate 95,704, forward strand.
TTGATCCAAGTGCTGTTGCAGTTGCTGCACCAGCTGCTGGAGCTGCTGCTGCTGAAGAAGGACCAAGCGTTGTAACTGTTTCAATTGCTGATGCTGGTGCTGGAAAAGTAGGAGTAATCAAAGTTGTTAAAGAAATTACTGGTTTAGGATTAAAAGAAGCTAAAGATATCGTTGATGCAAACGGAGTTGTTAAAGAAAATATTCCAGTTGCTGAAGCTGAAGAAATCAAAGCTAAACTTGAAGAAGTTGGAGCTACTGTAGAAGTTAAATAGTCAAAGGCAATACTTGAAAGTATTGCTTTTTTTGTGCTATAATTTGTTTAGAATAGGGAGGGTACTATGGAAAAGATTAATTTTGGAAAATCAACTGCTACTATTAGTGAGAATATGAATCGAAAAAAAATATATGTAGATCCTAATCATGGTGATGTACTTACTACTAATATTTTGAAAAGGTTAGATAGTTTGGAAAAATCTTATATGGAATTGGGTTCTTTATTAAATAAAATGTCTTATAAGAATTGTTTTAAAGATGATAGTAGAATTTATACATTACAATGTGCTAAGAAATGTAGTTCTTTATCAAGTGATGCAAAGAATTTAAAACAAGAGTGGGATTATCAATATCATGAAGATATTAAGATGATGTTAATAGAACGTTTAGATGAAAGAATTACTTATTTAGAAAGTAAATTGCTTTCTAATAAGAATTAGGGGTGTATTATGGCAAGCAAATCAGAATTAAAACAAAAAGAAAAATTAATTAGTGATTATATTCTAGAAAAGAAAAAAATAGAAGAATCATTAAATTCTATTAAAGAATCTATTATTTCTATCCAAGAAGGAGAAGATGGTAATAGTCCATATTGGAATGGAAAAAATGCTTATACAAATATTAGTAAAGTGCTTACTTATATCGATAAAGGGTATGCCATATTAGATTATATGAATCAATTAGATGAGTCTATAAAAAAATAATTTGACTTTTTCTTGAATTACCTTTATAATGATAGTGAACCTAGATGCTAGATAAAGATTTTGATTGTTACAAGAGATAGGAATTGTCCAGTCGTTTCTTTATTTAAAATGTTATGAAGCATTTGTGTAGCTCTAAAACAGGAAATAATATGTAAAAGTATTATTTAAGTAGCCTATCGTGACTAGGTTCGGTGTAATTTTGAGAGAGAGACAACTCTTATGGTAAGTGCGTTGTATTATTTACTGATAATTTATAATATAGCGTAGTCAAACTCGGAACATGCGTAATCGCATGTTTTTCTTTTGTCTTGACAAGTGCTTGATTTTTTGTTACAATTAAATTGCTAATAGAGTACGGAGTTTATTGGTTAGGTATCGATTACTTTACGGTTTTCGGCTCCTAATTCAATGTTCGCAAATTCCTAATCTTATCATACTATTAGTAAAATTACACTTTATGAAGAAGGTCACTTCAAACGATGGACGGCTAAGCTAACAATGAATATGCGATTGCAGTCATGCATTTGCCTTTCCTGTTAAACCAATTGAGAATGTTCTTTTATCAGAAGAATATTCAAAATAAAAATTATATGTTCTGCGGATAAATGGTAATAGATTTTGATGTGGATTTTAACGAGTGAGTTTATGTATAGTTTTTAGGGTGCAGTTTTTTCATTGGAACTGTATCTTTTTTTTAAAAAAAACGTTGACATTACTACTCGTTTGTTGTATTATATGTTTCGAAAGGGAGAAAAATTGTTGTATTTGTTGAGAATATGCAATTTTTCTCTTTCTTTTTTTCTGTTTAGGAGAATATATGGGACAATATTTTGATAATGATAATTTACCTAGTAATATGGTTGATACAGAGTGTTTTGTATTGGGTCATAAATTTATCTTTTCAACAGACAATGGAGTTTTTTCTAAGGACGGTTTGGACTTTGGCAGTAGACTTCTTCTTGAATCAATCCCGCTTGAAGAAGTTGGAGGCAAAGTTCTTGATATGGGGTGTGGTTATGGTGTATTTGGAATCATAATTAATAAGTTAACTTCTTGTCATGTTGATATGGTTGATGTTAATCTTAGAGCAATTCATTTGACTGAGATTAATATTAAAAAGAATCATTGTTCTAATATTGATGTGTTTGAGAGTAATACTTATGAAAATATTCATTCTAAGTATACTTCCATTATTACTAACCCTCCTATTAGGGCTGGTAAAAGAATCGTCTATGATATTTTGATGAATGCTAAGAATTATTTAGAAAAAGATGGAAGACTTTTTTTAGTAATTCGTAAGGAGCAGGGAGCTAAATCATTAATCATAGATCTTGAAAAAATCTATACAGTACGTATTTTAGAACGTAAGAAGGGTTTTTATATTTTAGAATGTACTGTATAAAAAATAATCAAATTGTGGGGTGAAATATTTGGCTTATAAGATTGTTAAAAGTGGTGATTATAGAGAAAGAAGAAATTTCTCTAGAATTCGTAATTCTTATGAATTGAAAGATTTACTTGAAATTCAGAAAAAATCCTATAATTGGTTTATTGAAGAGGGTATTAAAGAAGTATTTGAAGATTTATTTCCAGTAGAAAATTTCTCTGGAACTTTATCACTTGAATTCGGAGATTACCGTTTCGATGAACCAAAATATTCAATTAAAGAAAGTAAAGACCGTGAATCTACTTATGCTGCTCCATTAAGAGTAGAAGTACGTCTATTTAACCGTGAATCAGGTGAAGTAAAAGAACAAGAGATTTTTATGGGTGATATGCCTATTATGACAGATTCTGGTACTTTTGTTATCAATGGTGCTGAACGTGTTATTGTATCTCAATTAGTTCGTTCTCCAAGCGTTTATTTTAATCATGAAGTAGATAAAAATGGACGTGAATTAATTACTTCTCAAATTATTCCTAATCGTGGTACATGGTTAGAATTTGAAACAGATGCTAGAGATGTATTATATGTAAGAATTGATAGAACTAGAAAAGTTCCTATTACTACATTACTTAGAGCATTTGGATTAAGTAGTGATGAAGATATTCTTAAGTTATTTGGAGAAGATGATTACTTAAAGAATACAATTGCAAAAGATTCTACAAAGAATACAGATGAAGCTCTAATTGAAATTTATGAAAAATTAAGACCAGGAGAACCAGCAACTCTTGATTCTTCTAAGAACCAAATTATTACTAGATTCTTTGATGAATTTAGATATGATTTATCTAAAGTTGGTCGTTATAAATTTAATCGTAAATTAAATATTACTGATCGTTTACTTAATCAAACTTTAGCAGAAGATATTAAAGATGGAGATAAAGTATTATTTGAAAAGGGTACTGTTATTACAAAAGCTAATATTGGAGAAATTAGTGAAATCTTTAAGAATGGATATGGAGTTGTTGATGCTAAAATCAATGAAGAGTTAGATTCATTTGGAAAAGTTCAAATGATTAAGATTTTAGATCCTACTGATAAGAAGAAGAAATTACTAGTAATGGGTAATGATCAAGATATAGATATTAAAAGACTTACTATATCTGATGTATATGCTTCTGTATCTTATTATTTAAATTTATTACATGGTGTAGGTAATTATGATGAAATCGACCATTTAGGAAATAGACGTATTCGTCAAGTGGGTGAATTATTACAAAATCAATTTAGAATTGGTGTTTCTAGAATGGAAAGAGTTATTCGTGAAAGAATGACTACTCAAGAAATGGAAGAAGTTACTCCTAAAACATTAATTAATATTAGACCTGTAACTGCTGCGATGAAAGAGTTCTTTGGATCATCTCAATTATCTCAATTTATGGATCAAACAAATCCAATTGCTGAACTTACAAATAAACGTCGTTTAAGTGCTTTAGGACCAGGTGGATTATCAAGAGATAGAGCTGGAGTTGAAGTACGTGACGTTAATACTTCTCACTATGGAAGAATTTGTCCTATTGAGTCTCCTGAAGGACCTAATATCGGACTTATTACTTCACTTGCTAGTTATGCAAAGATTGATGAATATGGATTTATTATGACTCCATATCGTAAAGTAGTTGATTGTCAAATTACTGATGAAGTAGTTTACTTAACTGCTGATGATGAATTAGATTATGTTATTTCTCAATCTACTGTTGGAACTGATGAGAAAAATAGAATTACTGATGAATTAGTTAATGCTCGTTTACGTGGAGAAAATATTTTAGCTAAGCCAGAAGATGTTGATTATATCGATGTTAGTCCACAACAAGTTGTATCTATCACAACAAGTTGTATTCCATTCCTTGAACATGATGATGCTACTCGTGCACTTATGGGTGCTAACATGCAACGTCAAGCTATGCCACTTATTAAGACTGAAGCTCCTTTAGTTGGAACTGGTGTTGAATTTATTGCAGCTAAAGATTCAGGAGTTGAAGTTATTGCTAAAAATGATGGTGTTGTTGAATATGTAGATGCTAAGAGAATTGAAGTTAAGACTAAAGAAGGAAAAGATACATATCAACTTGCTAACTTTGAACTTGCTAACTCTAGTATTTGTTCTCATCAAAGACCTATTGTTCATGTAGGAGATAAAGTTAAGAAAGATAAGACTATTCTTGCTGATGGAAATTCTACTGATAAAGGAGAACTTGCGTTAGGTAAGAATATGACTGTTGCATTCATGACTTTTAATGGATATAACTATGAGGATGCGGTTATCTTAAATGAAAATTTAGTTAAAGATGATAAGTATACTTCATTACATCTAGAAGATTATGAAATGCAATGTCGTGAGACTAAACTAGGACCTGAAGAGATTACAAGAGATATTCCTAATGTATCTGAAGAATCTCGTAGAAATCTAGATGAAAATGGTATTGTAACAATTGGTACTGAAGTTAAAGAAGGAGATATCCTTGTTGGTAAAGTTACTCCTAAGGGAATGGCTGAACTTACTTCAGAAGAAAAATTATTACATGCTATATTCGGTGAAAAAACAAGAGAAGTTCGTGATACATCACTACGTGTTCCACATGGTGGAGATGGAATTGTTCACGATATTAAGATTTATTCTAGAAAAGATAATGATGAATTACCTGCAGGTGTTTCTAAAGTAATTCGTGTTTATATTATTCAAAAACGTAAGATTCAAGTTGGAGATAAGATGTCTGGACGTCATGGTAATAAAGGTGTTATTTCACTTATTCTTCCTGAAGAAGATATGCCATTTTTACCAGATGGTACTCCAGTAGATATAATGCTTAATCCACTTGGGGTTCCTTCTCGTATGAATATTGGACAAGTACTTGAAGTACATTTAGGTATGGCTGCTAAAAAGCTTGGTGTTCATATCGCTACTCCAGTATTCGATGGTGCTACTGAAGAAGATATAGCTAAAATGATGAAAGAAGCAGGTATGGATCCTGATGGTAAGACTGTTTTATATGATGGTCGTACAGGTCGTCCATTTGATAA
>JAFRAK010000042.1 GCA_017405445.1 Bacilli bacterium
ATGGGCATTTAGTACATATTATTATCAGTATTATTTGTATTATAAATATTACTAATAATTTGTTCAATGTGGACAAAATGTGGACAAAGTCATCATACATTTTATCTTTTGTTTCCAAGGAAATTATATCATATATTGATTGCTTAATCAATGTGGACAGGCTTTTTTCCGTCATCTTAAAAGTGCTGTGGTATTTTCTATAAAGAAAAAGAAGTGTTGCTACTTCTCTTTTCTACAAATAGGACATTTACCATAACCTTTTCTTTGATTATATACTTCTCGTTGATATGAATGTCCTTTGTCACACTTCCACCATACTTTTTTACTATAACTTTTACTTATATTATTTGGCGTAATACCCATTTTTTCATTATTCTCATAATCCCATTTTTCTAAAATTTCAGGGTGTGTAGTTGCTAGATCATTATATCCAACTAATATTTTATTACCAGCACAATAAGGGCAACCAGTACCTTTTATTCTGTTAGGTATATTTGCTTCATAAGAATGTCCTTTTGAGCAAATCCACCATACTTTCTCACGAGTACCTCTGCCTACATCATCTGGATTAATTATGTTCTTCTCATAATCCCACTCTTTTAACATTTCGGGATATAGTGTTGCAAAGTCATTAAATCCTTTTAAAACTTTAACACCTGAACAATATGGACAATTAGTTCTTTTTGGAGAAGTTTTACTGTTAATTGATGATTGATATGAATGTCCTTTATCACATTTCCACCACACTTTTGTTGCATTTCCTTTGGTATAGTTATTCATATAGTAACCTAATTTATCATTCTTTTCATAATCCCATTCCTTTATTAATTCAGGATTAGTTGTTGCGATATCATTAAATCCACTCATAACTCTATGACCCGAACAATATGGACAAGAATCTCCCTTTATTCTATTGTTTACAATTGAATCGTATGAGTGTCCTTTTTGGCAAATCCACCATACTTTTTTTCCATATCCTTTTGTAATCTTATCTGGTTTTATTCCAATTTTATCATTCTTTTCATAATCCCATTCTTTTAACAATTCTGGATATGTTGTCGCAATATCATTAAATCCAGTTAATATTGTCTTATTTGTACAATAAGGACAGCCAGTGCTTTGATTGATTTTTGTAGAAATAGTTGCCTTATATGAATGTCCTTTATCACATTTCCACCACACCTTTAATGAACTACCATTTGTTGTATTTTCTGGAGTCAATCCAATTTCATTGTTTTTCTCATAATCCCACTCTTTTAATACCTCAGGATTAGTATTTGCAATACAATTTTCTTTCTCAAGGAAATTTATCATAGATAAAATATCATCTAGATCACGGGATACATTATAATCTATATCAATATTTAAATACATCTTCAAAAATTCTAAAGCATCTTCAACATAAGAATAATCTGTAGTATTATCTTTCTTCATAACATAAATTATTGCATTAGAATTAATTGGTTTTAATTTTTTCTCACGAATTCTAATTAGTTTAACATTATTATCATAGCAAAGTTTATCTTTATCTAAATCTTTCTTATAATCCTTATGATAATAATATCCATCATATTCTATTCCAGTATTTAATTCTGGAATAAATATATCAAGTTCTTTTGGCTTTAACCATTCAGGTTTATAATTTGCAATTGTTTTAGGAAATATCTTAATCAAATAATAATAAAGTATCTTTTCAGGTATAGATGTTCTTAAATAGCTTGAACAAACTGGGCATCTATTATATAGTTTATTATTTCTTATTCTTGAATTTATTGTGGATTGCCATTCATGACCTTTATCACATTTCCACCACACCTTATTCTTACCACCTAAAACAATTTCATCAGGTTTAAGTCCTAATTTATCATTTTTTTCATAATCCCATTCCTTTAAAAGTTGTGGATGTTTTGTAGCAAAATCATTATATCCTTTTAAAAGTTGTTGATTAGCACAAATTGGGCATTTTATATTTTGCCTAATTTTTTGTGCTACTGGTACCTTATATTCATGGCCTTTATCACATTTCCACCATACTTGTTTTGTTGAACCATGGCTAATATTATATGGTGTTATGTTCAAGTCATTATTCTTTTCGTAATTCCAATCTTTTAAAACTTTCGGATTTGTTGTCGCTAGATCATTATATCCTTTTAATACTGAATTATTTGAACAGTATGGGCAGCCACTTCCGGTTATTCTACTTCTTATAATTGAATCCCATTCATGACCTTTATCACATTTCCACCATACTTTATTTCTTCCACCATTTGTTATTTCATCTGGTCGAATACCAATTTTTTCATTTTTCTCGTAATTCCATTCTTTCAATAATTCTGGATTTGTTGTTGCTAAATCATTGTATCCTTTTAATACTTTTCTATTTGAACAATAAGGACAATGACCTCTACCATTTAATCTATCATATATACTTCTTTCATAGTGATGACCTTTATCACAAATCCAATTAACTTTTATTTGTGATCCAACTAACATTTCATCAGGTTTAAGTCCTAATTTATCATTTTTTTCATAATCCCATTCTTCTAACATTTCAGGATGAAGAAAAGCAAAATCATTTAAACCTTTTATGGCTTTTTTTCCAGCACAATAAGGACAACCTACGCCATCTCTTCTAGTATGAATAACAGCTTGCCATTCATGTCCTTTATCGCATACCCACCATACCTTTTTTGAAGAACCAGAAGTGATATTATTTACATCAATTTCTTTATTCTTTTCAAAATTCCATTCGTGCATCAATCTTGCATTATTTTTTACATAATCTGACATAATATCACTCCTTTCATTAAATATATTATACCACGATTTTACGGCATTCTAACACGATAAAATACGTGGCACGTTTTGTTGCAAAGCAATGAAAGTGACGATAGTATTTTCTTTTTTATGAAACTCAATGTTGAAATAAAAAAGGCCCCTTTACTACTTACGATTAGTTTGTAGTATTGGTGTTTAATGGGATTCCAAAGGGTTTATCCTTGGCACACATTGTTATTGGCTCTGCCAATATCATAGTGTGTTACTATCTTGTCAGAAAGATAGTCTAAAGAACAAGACTATCGTCTTTGTCCTTATTCTTCTTTTTACCACTAATAAACTCTGCAAATTCATCATTAAATTCATCTTCTTTATGTCTAGGTATTAATCCATCAGCTACTAAATGATATACAAAATTAGCCATTCTATTAATAACATTTCTTAATGTATCAATTGTATTAGATAAGTGAAATGATTTATATCTAAGGTTTGCATTTTCAATTTTTAAACTTTGATTTTGATCTTCTAATTTCATATTTTCTTTATGCATTCTAGAATAGTCATTTGTAATCTCTTTAAGGTTTTTATATGCATTATCTAGTTTAGGTTTTAAGTCTTTAACTTTCTTTGCTTCTTCTACAACTTTATTCATACTTTCAAAAGTATCTTTCTTAACCTTAACTGATTCTTTATCAAACATAATAGATTTATTTGTTTTCATTTTATCTTCTAATTCATTTATTGATTTAGATAGCTTATCATCTTTTATATCTAATTCAGTTGTTAATGATTTAGTAAGTTTCTTAAATTCTTTCATATTAATATGTTCTTTATCACTATGTTTAATTCCTCTTTCTAAAGCAAATCCACACATATTTAAGTAATCACAATATTCATCTTGTAACTCACTCAAGTGTTCTTTATCATGTATAAATTGTTTTTTAGAAATTGTATATCTTTCTGTATTAGTTCTTTTATCTAACTTCTTTACTAGAGGTACTACTACACAATGTATATGAGGTGTTTTTTCGTCCATATGTAATGTTGCATGTAATATTTGATTATCTTCATAACCTAGTCCAAAATGAACAAATTCCATGCATCTATCAGCCCAATTTTTTATTTCATCTTTACTCATATCATTAAAGAATGTGTGTGTTGCAGTGAATACAAGTTCATCTGCAACAACACTTTTTGATTTATCTACCATTTGTCTAAATGTTCTTTTTCTATCATCTCTTTCAGTTTTCATTCTTTCCTCATGTTCTTTTTTATAATCTTTAGTTATTTCATAAAAGCCTTTAACATATTTCATATTAAGTGGAACAAGTTCTACATTATCTTTTGTTTTAGATAAGTCTATATCAGGATTAGATTGATATGCTTTTTTCTCTCTTTTATTATGTGATCCAATTTGTGCTAAATCATTTAAAGTATAA
>JAFRAK010000043.1 GCA_017405445.1 Bacilli bacterium
AGAAATTTACTACGGACATATCTTCTCGTCTTTCGAAGAACTTGAACAGGTTATTGTAATCTGGATTAGGTACTATAATACAAAACGAATCAAACAAAAATTGAACTGGATGAGTCCAATTCAATTTCGCTTGAATTACCATAACAATTAAAAAAATCCAAGTATTTCTGCTTGGATAAAAAGTCTAACTTTTGGGGTGCACATCAAGTACTGAAGTCTTGCGGTACGTTTTATTGCTGTAATAAAATATAAGAATTTGCAAACGGTAACCTGATTTGAAGGTCAATTCATATAGGGGGGGAAGAGGCATTTTAATTAATCTATGTGCTACCATTTTTAACATGACTATAGCTTTATTGTTGCGAGCCGTTATTTATTTCTGCTACCAATCTTTTTGTAGCATCTTTATCAAATGTTAAAGTGCAAATTGTAGGATTTTCATCATTGCCGAGGTATGCTATAAATGTAAATTTTGATAAAAATTCTTCTTTTACATTATATGCCATTTTATCAAAATTATTATTATCAGATAAGATATAGTTTAAAAATATTTCTGGTAATTCAAAGCTTAAGATAAAGCCATTCTCAGTATTTTCTCTTCCTATTACAGTCCAAGTATTTTCTTGATTATTTCTTGTAATTATTACCCTTTGATGAGGCGATATTTTTAGTGATTCTATAAATTGGTCATTATTATCAGGTATTAATGGTACTAATTGAGAGGAATTTGTATTAGCCAAATAAATTGGCTTTTGCGATATTTCATCGAGCATCTCATTAATTAATCCATGTATTTCATTATTCACTGGTACTGCATAGTTGGAATTTATATTTTGATTTGGATACGATAATATTTTTTTAAAATAATCTGAAAGTCTTTGGAATCGTTCTTTTGTAATAGTACCACCATTACTATAGGTATTAAACCATAAATCAACAATAGCTTCTATTCCTATTTTTAAGTGAATAAATTGACTTCTTAAATCTACTAAATATATTTTATGAGCAATTGAGTATTTTTGAGCCTCTTTAGAGAATCCAGAAGTGGAAAAGACCACATAGTTATAATTGTACCTAGGAAGGGTTAATTGATATTCGGTCATATTAACTGTAGAATAGTTCGTGTTTATATCTTGTAAAATTCCTACTCCTCTTCTAACTACATCAATACCAGTTCTATCTTTTCTGAATTTTGCCTCTAAGAATATTCTTAATGGATACATAAATGGGGGAGTTGATTTTAGCGTTCCGAGGGAATCAAATTGATGTAAGGCACCCCGTCCTACAACGTTTAGACCATTACCTTTTCTTACTATATCATCTTCATTAGGTTCGGATATGACATTATATCCATTTACTTTTAATAGCCTTTCAAGTACAATCTCTAATAAATATCCCTTTGTTTGACTTTTTCTCATACTAATCCTTTCAATTTAATACAGGCATAAAATTTCTTAATTATTCTTGGAGTATTAACTTTAACCATATAAACCCTATACGATTATCCTCACTTTCCATTACTTATCATATCATATATATTCATTTTATAAATCTTAATACTAAGAAATTAAAAGAGTGTCTGGGTTCTGTTGCAAAGTTTAAAAATCAAATACAAGGTTTATAATCCTTCTTGTTCTTAAGCTAATATTCC
>JAFRAK010000044.1 GCA_017405445.1 Bacilli bacterium
GGATACACTCTTCTCCTTCAACACAAATAATACTAGACATCAATCCACTGGTAGAACCATTTCCATTAAATTCTATTGTATATAGTCTTGCCCAGACTGGATATAAAGTTACTTTTCCAGATGAAATTAAGTCTAGTACTTGTGCTTCGTCTAAATAAAGAATTTCTCCTCCAGGTTCTAATGACCATCCCTTAAAAGTATTATTTTCTTTCTCCATTGTATTAACGGGTAATGTACACTCTTCTCCATAGATACATTCAATATCATCAATAGACCCTGTTACTCCATCTCCTGAATAGAATTCTACTGTATATGCTATTTTAATATTTTCTGTTGATAATCCAATTTCTAAAATAGTATCTTCTTTTGCATAAACAAGTACTGGAATTAATAAAAATAATAATATAAATACATTTTTCTTTTTTATCATACGAATTGTTCCAACACTAATTAGTAGGATTAAAAGAATTGGGAAAATTGTTTTTATCCCAGTCTCTGGATTAATAATTGATGAATTATCGTCTTTTGAAACCTCTTTTAGTTTAATTTGGATCTTAATAGAATCCAATATGAATTCTTTCTCTACTGCATTTTCATATTTAACCATCATAAAAACTTTATTACCAATAATAGAATAAGAAGTTTTAATAAATTCATTTTCGTTATCATCCATTATTTTATCTATTTCATATAGTTCTTGATTATAATTAATAAACAATTCATAAATAACAGAATCATTCACTTCTTTAAATGTTATTGTTGGATTAATAATATCATCATCAAATGTAAAAGAACCAGCAGTAACTTCTCCACTAATTTCTTTGATTACTACATCTTCTAAAACATTTTCTTTGGCAGTAACAAAAGAAAAACACAACAAGAAGACAATAATAGAAAAAATGATGTATTTAATTATTTTCATATTATCATCTCCTATTCTCCCACTATTATTATAATATAATCAAATAATGAATGAAAATATATAACTGTAAATGCAAATGTCAATTGACATCAATTTTACTTCTATCACAAGAATCATTTTAATACATAAATTACTACAGGTGATTTGATGTTCTTTCTATACAAAAAGCAGAAGATTTATTATGAAAAATATGGAAATGGAGAAAAGAAACTTATAATTTTACCTGGATGGGGAGAAGTAAAATATACTTATTCTTTTATTATGAATCATTTTGAAAAGGATTATACAATCTATTATTTTGATTATCCAGGATTTGGAAATAGTCCTTCTTTAAATATAGAATTTGAAATGAATGATTACGCTCTTATGATTCTTTCCTTTTTAAAGAAAAAAAGGATTGTAAATCCTATTATACTTGCTCATTCTTTTGGAGGTAGAATTGCATCTTTATTGCTTGGTAAATATCAATATTTTTGTCAAAAACTTATCTTAGTCGATGTTGCGGGAATTAAACATTTTTCTTTTAAGATATTCTTTAAGAAAAAGATTTATCAATTACTAAAAATATTACTCTACTTATTTCCTGATTGTAAAAGAAGTTATTTCAAGGAAAAATTATTTCATTTATTTTCTTCTCCTGATTATCAAAAAGTATCTCTTCCTATGAGAAAAACATTTCAAAATATTGTGAAAAAGAATCTAAAAAATTATTATAAAAGTATTAATTGTGAAACATTAATCTTATGGGGCAAAAAAGACAAAGATACTCCTTTAAAAGATGCATCTATTCTTCATAAAATGATTTCTAATTCAGGACTTGTCATTTATCAAAAATGTGGACATTTTTCTTATTATGAATTACCTTATAATACTTTATTAATATTAGACTCATTCATAAAAAAATAGAAGACTATTCATCATTCATGTCTTCTATTTTTTCTAATACAATTTTTCCGTAATAATTACAATCACTAGATTCATAACCATCTCTTATCCATATTTTAATTGGAATTGTTTCTCTTTCAAGTGGATGAATATTTCCTGTAGTGATAATCATTTTACTATCATTAAAGGAACGTTCTAACGTATCTTCTAGAGAATATCTTAATTCTGTATATGGAATGATTGTATCTCCACAATTACAAGCTGATATAGATTCATCGTCAGGAACCATTCTCATAATATAATTAATATTATTATCTGTCATATTAGATAGAGTAACTTCATATGTATTGTTTTTATCTCCAATGTTTTTTTGGTTTAAATAGATTAGTCTTGAAGTGTAAGAAAATCCAACTCCTCGATCAAAATCTTCAGCATAAATATAATAAGGATTTACTCTAATTGCGATATATATTCCAAAAGAAATAATGACCATGAAAATAAGTACAAGAATCGTTGTATAAAAACGTTCATGTGCTTTTATTTTAGATATTGTATGAGAGATATTCTTTCCACTATTCTTTTGAATATCTTCACTTTTCAATTTAACGTTTCTAATTTTCTTAGCCACAGTCAACACCTTACTCTATGTTAAGTATATCAAATAATATAAAATTTTAAAAGAGAAAGTTCAAATAAAATAATTATCATTTTTCTTGTATTAAAATATTTAAAACAGTCTTATTTTATAAGGAGTTTTACATTTTTGATTATTTTACAATTCTATTATTTTTTGATAAAGTACCTAACGACATTTGAATTTACAGGGGATTCCTCGTAACTCAGGGGATTCCTTAAGGGGGTTCTTATGAGGAGGTGATCAAATGAAAAATAAAGAATTTTATTATTTCATTATAATCATTTTATTATTTATGGTAATCTTTGGATTAATCTATAGATAAGAAAAAAAGCACTTGGTCATATGACTCAAGTGCTAACCAAAAAACGGGGAAGCATTTGGTAAACCAAATGTCCTAATTTATATATATCATATTTTTTTAATATTTTCAATATTTTATGGAGCAATTCTATTTGGTCCACGGAATAAGAATTGAGTTTCCTTAACACTTGGAATATCTAAAAGTAACATTGTTAATCTATCTACTCCAATTGCAAATCCACCATGTGGAGGGCATCCATGTTTAAAGAAATCTAAATAGAATTTAACATCTTCTCCTAATCCTTTTTCTTTGGCATTTTTACAAATTTCTTGATAACGATGTTCTCTTTGAGCTCCTGTAGTGATTTCTACTCCTCTCCAGATTAAGTCATATCCTTGAAGAATTCCATTTTCATCTCTCATATGATAGAATGCACGTTTTTCTGCAGGGAAATCAATTACAAATAAGAATTCCGAATCAAATTTTTCTTTTGCTAATTTGAAACATAATCTTTCTGCCTCTGTTGTTAAATCGTTCTTTTCAGAATCATCTATTTTGTAATCATATCTTTCTTCTAATTCTTTATAAATATCTGCTAATCTCATTTTTGGGAATGGAGTTTTTGGAACAATAATTTCTTGATTAAATACTTCTTTAATTCTTTCTCCATAAACCTCATTTGTTTTTTCTAAAGCATACTTTAACATATTAGCTTCTAAGTCCATTACATCATTAAAATCTTTAATGTATGCAAATTCTACATCGAATGAAGTAAATTCAGTTGCATGTCTACTTGTATTTGAATTTTCAGCTCTAAAGCATGGCGCAACTTCAAATACTTTACCAAACCCACTTGCTAGAGCCATTTGCTTATAAAATTGTGGGCTTTGTGCAAGATATGCTTTACGATCAAAGTATTTTACTTCAAATACTTCACTACCAGATTCTGATGCAGCTCCTAATAATTTTGGACTATGAATTTCTGTAAATCCTTCATTATATAAATACTCTCTCATATAACGAACCATTGTACTTTGTACTTGGAACATTAACACATTTGCTTCACTTCTTAAATCAATATAACGATAATCTAGTCTTGTATCAAGGTTTACTGTTGATAAATCTTTATAATTAAATGGTAATTCTCCTTCATTTCTACTTGTTACTTCTATTTTTGTTGGGATAATTTCCATTCCTCCTAATTTAACAGATGGTGAATTCATTATTTTTCCTTCTACTCTTAAAGTAGATTCTACTGTTAAATTATCTATAATTTCAACTAATTCTTTATTTTTTTCTTCACTTTTTTCTATAGTAATTTGTACTTTTCCTGTTTGATCTCTTAATACTACAAATTGTACCCATTTTAAGTTTCTGATTTCATCTACAAAACCAGACACTTCTATTTCTTCATCAAAATGATTTTTCAATTCACTAATTGTCATAATTATTCCTCCTCTTCATGATGATGTCCGCATCCACAATTTCCTTTTCCACAACATTCATGCTCTTCATCGTGATGATGTCCACATTCACATTCTTCTTCATATTCTTCTGGAAAATCTGTATTAATTTTTTCATCTAGATAATAGATTAGAACATCTAAAGATATTATTTCTTCTTCTTTTGTTTTATTATTTTTAATTCTTACTTCATTATTATTTAAATCTTCACTATTTAATACGCAAGTATATTTTGCATTCAAACGATCTGCTTGTTTAAATTGTCCTTTTAAAGCTCTACCAGTATATTCTGTATCAACAATGAATCCCGCAAGTCTTAGTTCTTGAGAAAGATAAGCAGCATATTTCTTTTCATCTTCATTAACATACATCAAGAACAAATCTATGTCTTCTACAATTGGTAATTTTACTTTTTCTAGTTCTAAAGCCATTACAATTCTTCCAATTCCTGATGCAAAACCTACACATGGAGTTTCTGGTCCATCTAATTGATTTACTAATCCATTGTATCTTCCACCTGCTCCTATTACGTTATTAGAACCAAATCCTTCTACTTTGGCTTCTATTTCAAATACTGTATGATTATAATAATCTAATCCTCTTACGATACTTGGATTGATTTCATATTTTATTTGCATGATTTCAAGATATTCTTGAACTTTCTCAAAACGATCTCGACTTTCTTCATTTAGATAATCTAATGTTTTTGGAGCATTTTTCAAAATTTCATTTTCTTGATCTACTTTACAATCTAGAATTCTTAATGGATTTTTTTCAAGTCTTTCTTGACAATCTTCACATAAATCTTTTATATGTGGTTTAAAATATTCTATTAAAGCTTTACGATAATTATTTCTAGATTCATTATCTCCTAATGTATTTAGATTTACTTTAATTTCTTTTAAGCCTAACATTTTATATAGATTTACCGCAGCAGATATTATCTCTGCATCAGATAATGGATCATCACTACCTAGTATTTCCATACCAAATTGAGTTAACTCTCTATCTCTTCCTGATTGAGGTCTTTCATAACGATACATTGTTCCATTATAATACACTTTTACAGGTTGATTTGGATCTCCATACATCTTATTTTCAATATATGCTCGTACTACTCCAGCAGTTCCTTCTGGACGAAGAGTTAATTTTCTTTCTCCTTTATCTTCAAAGTCATAACTTTCTTTTGTCACAACATCTGTTGTTTCTCCCATACCTCTATGGAATAATTCTGTTGCCTCAAAAATTGGAGTACGGATATAATTGTAGTTATATTTTTCCATTAATGCATCAATAACCTGATCTATATACTTCCATATTTTTGCTTCTCTTCCATAAATATCATTACAGCCTTTTTGTCTCTGTATCATAGTTTTTCCTCCTTCAAATGAAAAAGATGACACCCCAAAGGACGAATTTCTTCGTGGTGCCACCTTATTTTATTCTTCTTAATACTGATAACGTAGTTACACGCTTTATGTTTTTTGGATGTCTTCCTCTCAATCTTAATCAATATTTTCACCAACCATATTGTCTCTATAAATGGATT
Source organism: Bacilli bacterium (assembly GCA_017405445.1). GTDB lineage: Bacteria > Bacillota_I > Bacilli_A > RF39 > UBA660 > UBA3789. The sequence goes on from JAFRAK010000044.1 coordinate 5,758, forward strand.
TGAAAGTACTCTTTCCCATAAAGATATTTTTATATTATACCTTTTTTTTTAATTTTTCAATACATTTAGCTCTTTTTTGTATTTTTTTACGTAATCAACAGGTCCAAAACCACATTCTCTCAAGAATTTCTCATGAAATGGCTTTGTACGGTGTGACAAGAAATATTCAAATAAATCACTAGAATATCCATTATTTTCTATTTCATCGCATAAGAATAATGACAAGATATCTCCATAAGTATAATTATAGATTTGTGATAGATCACTTTCATTCATTCTTTCTACTACATCTGTAAGATCTACTCCATCAATAAAATGTTTTTGGATTTGATTAATAATCTCATCTTCATTACATTCCATATATTCCCCTTTTACAATTGTTTGTTGATCTAACAAGCTCATTATATAGGCTTGAAGTAAATAATCATGATTTAAATCTTCAAATTCAATATATTTTTCTTTTGATTCATCTATATAAATCTTATTATGAATTAAAAAACGTAATAATAATCTTTCCATTAAACGGGAGATTACTTCTCCATAAAAAGAACAATAAAAATATTCATTATAGTCTTTTACTGTACCATGAAATAATCTAAAATCAATCGCATGACCAAGTTCATGTACTAGTGTTTGCATCGTACGAAAATTGTAATCAAAATCTCTTATAAAAATATCACAGTCTCCATCCATTGGATTATATAGGGCAAATCCTAAGTTATCTTCTTCTTGACCAATGAAACATGGATGTATTTTATCTCTTCTATATAAATCTTGAAGTAATTGATCTTGATGAATACTTTTCATAAATTCAAATAATATTTCATTGAATTCTCTTTTCCTTAAAATACTTTCTTCCATTGTATAAGGTAGATCAAATACTTCTTGTAGTTCTTCTTCTACATCAGGAATAATCTCTGAAATAAAATCTTTATGAAATTCTTGATTTACTAAGTAATTATATATTAATCTATCACTATAATTATTTAGTTTTTTTATAAATTTCTTATAGTTTTTCAAACTACCAAAACTTGTTTTTTTATCAAAAGAAACATCTTCTCCCATACAAATTAATGAGGAATATAAATTACCAATATAATTTGCGATAGCAAGTTTTTCTTCTGAAGAAGTAGTAGTCTTTAGTCTTTGATGTGCCTGATCTAGTTTTTTATATAGTTGATTTGTAGCATTAGACATAAAAGTTCCCCCATAATTGTTCTTATTATACTACAAAGCCTTCTAAAAGCAAAGAAAAAGAAGGTTTAACCTTCTTATAGTTATTTTTTATCCGATTCGGAAAGCTGGCGAAACCCCGCGAGTAGTAATAGCAGTGTCGTAATTCCAACTACCATCACCGATCACGTCGCTGAAAACGACCGTATTACCGGAGTAAGCCGAGCGCAGCCACCAAATGGTTGCAGTTTCACTTAAATCCTTTTTAATTGCTCGTGAATAAGAAGATGTTGTCACATTTAATCCTGCATAATAGTCTAATTGTCTTGTATTATTATAAGATGTATCCCTATAATCAATTCCAGCATTTACATTTCCATCTACATCTTCCCATACTTCATGTGGTGATAATAGATATAATCTATCAGTTGATATGAAATTCACCTCTCCTGCTGTTGAGCCATGTCCTGATACTACTGTTGTATCAATAATATATTTTCTTAATTCTACTGGTAAGGCATTATAGATATCTGCATTGACATATGTTCTCATGGATGATGCTGGCCATCCTCCTACATTTCCATCTCCAATTGTAGTTGTTCCATTAGCGGTTAAGTTCATATTATGGGTTGTGATGATATCTGCAAACTCTATGACAAATCCACATGCTGTTTGACTAAATCCTGTTGTTTCACATTCTGAAGGTGTTGACATGTTGGCTATTCTTACAGTATGTGTACCTAATGTTGTTCCTAAGTCAATGGTTTTGGTATCTCCTACATGATATTGACTGGTGTTATTATTCTCTACTGCCCATGTTATTGTTTTCCAACTATCTGTTGCGAATGATTCTGGTGGTACTCTTACAGGAATAGAATTTGCATCTCTTTGAGAATATCCAAGTGTAAAATCAAAATATAAGTCTTCATTTTGTGAAGGTAAATCTTCAACATTAACATCTGGTTTAACTTCTAATTTAATTCGAATTGTTTCTCTAGAACCTGCTTCTAATACTTGGTTTTTTTCTATTTCAAAACCGTCTGAGTACTCTACTATATAATTTAAATATGCTGGCAGAGTGGTGATTGTAGTATCATTGATTTTTGAAGTTATACTTCCAATCATACCATCGATTGTTCCAGCATTATAAACATCTACTGTAAATTCATAGAATGAGCCTATTTCATTTAAAGACACAGCAAAACTAACTTCCGTATCATCTACTATCGTTGCACCTTGTTCATCATTTTCTGTATTGATTGAAACACTGCCTGTAGCCACTTGAATATTGGTAAAATGAATATCCCAAGTATTTGACTGAATCTTTGTAGTACCCTCAATCGATAGGTTTGCTTGTAGGAAAGCATAAATTACCCCTACTGATAGCATTATTAAAACAAGAGCAAATGTTAAAAATTGTTTTCTCGATTTGTTTCTCCTCATCCTATTCACCCTCTATTATTAGTATAAAACAAGATTGTCTATTTTTTAATGTAAAATTCTATTGGTTTACAAAAAAATACACATTTTTTAAAATGTGTATTATATTTTTATATATTCTGTTTAACGATTCCCATTCCTTTTTGTATATCTGGTTTAAAGAAATGATATGTTGTCCTTATTAGTAAATAGATTGGTAAAGCAATAATAATTCCAGGAATACCAAGTAATGATCCACCTACTGTAACTACCATAATAGTTACTAAAGGATTAACATTATTTGTTTTACCATATACTCTTGGTGAAATGAAATAGCCATCTACTTGTGGGAAGATTAAACAGATTAGAATTGTGCAAATCATTAATCTTGTTGATACTACACTTGCAAGAATTATAGCGATAATATTGGTAATTAATCCTCCAAAATATGGAATAACTGTTGTGATACAGGCAAGAATACCTAAAATTAACCAGTTTGGATGTCCTACGATTAAAAATAATAAGGAATATTCAAATAATTGGATTAACATAAAAATTTCTAATCCTTTTAGATAGTTTGTTATTTCTTCATCCATTAAACGAATATATTCAAATGATCTTGTCGAAATTGATTTCAACCATTCTTTAACACTATTTCTTATTTTATCCATATCAATTAAGAAATAGATAAATGCAACAAATCCAACAATAAATTTACCAATAAATCCAAATGATTTGTTTACTACATTTATTCCTGTTGAAGATGCAAAAGTACCTATTTCTTTTAATATATCATTTAGATAATCTGTAATTGTTATTTCATATGTTCCTAAATTCATATCAAATTTAGAACTTAAATTATTGGTTAATTCTACTACCATTTTAACAAGTAATGATAATTGATCATACAATAATGGAAGTGTAATCCATAATATTAATCCTAAGAATAATAGAATTCCAAATATAATTGAAAGGATACTAAATGTTTTTCCAAAACCATTTTTTTGTAGCCATCTAACTAATGGAGTAAAAGCATACGCAAAAGCAAAACCTACAATAAAAGGAGATAACAAGGAAATGATTCTAGTAAGTATTCCTACCCATAATCCTGCACTCGTAATAAGCAAGTAAACAAGTGCAATTAAAGCCAAGAAATTTATTAATCTATAATTTAATCTACTTTGAAACATAATTACCTCTCTAATAGAATTGTTACAGGACCCATATTGGTAATAGATACAAGCATATCTGCACCAAAGATTCCTGTTTCAACTTCACAATACTTTCTTAATTCTTCATTAAATTCATCATACAACTTGGTAGCTTTTTCTCCACCCATTGCATTAATATAACTAGGTCTATTTCCTTTTGCAGTATCTGCATATAAAGTAAATTGGGATATTGAAAGGATGCTTCCTCCGACTTCTAAAATACTCTTATTCATGACTCCATTTTCATCATCAAATATTCTTAAGTTTACTACTTTTTTGGCAAGATATTCAATTTTTTCTTTCGTATCTCCTTCTGTAAATCCAACTAATAATACAAGACCATTTTCTATTTTACCAGTTGTTTTTTTATCAACTTCTACGGAAGACTTTCCACTTCTTTGAACAAGTACTCTCATCTCATAGCCCTCTCTACTTTCTCGATATATTTATGTTTTAATAGATTGACGAATAATTTATTTAATTGTTCTACTCCAGAGACATAGCAATTTACTTCATAAATTGTATTATCATCTCTATTTAAAACTTTTATTCCTTCAACACTAACATTAGACATTGAAATGGACTGAACCAAATCCAACATATGATTATTATTATCTTTAGAATAAATTAATATGCATGTTAGATATTTTTTATTCATATTATTATTCCAAGATACATCAATCGTACGATCTTCTAGCATTTCTAAGTTATGACAATTGATTCTATGAACAGTAATACCATTTCCTTTCGTAATATATCCGACAATTTCATCTCCAGCTACTGGATTACAGCAGTTTGCTAGATTTACTTTTACTTTATCTATTCCACTAACTATAATATCAGCATCTTTTGTTTTTGGAGGTGTCTTTATTATTTTAGGTGCTTTTTCTTCTTCTGGTTTATAAATAATATTAATAACACCATTTACTGTTTGTTTTCCATTTCCAATATTTAGATATATATCCTCTATATCTTCTACTTTTATTGTATCACATATTTTCTCAATATTTTTATCTTGTAGGAAATCTGAGAAAACAATTTTTCTTTTTCTTAATTCTTTTTCAAGAGCATATTTTCCTCTTTCAATATAAATATCTTTTTCATTCTTCGTAAAGAATGCTCTTATCTTATTCTTTGTAGTACTACATTTTACCATATTTATCCATTCTTTAGATGGTGTAGCACTTTTTGAAGTATTTATTTTAACAATATCATTATCTTGTAATTCATAATCTAGAGGAACAATATTATTATTAACAATAGCTCCTACAGTAGTTTCTCCTACTTTAGTATGAATACGATAAGCAAAGTCTAAAGGAGTAGCACCTTTTGGTAATTCAATAACATCTCCTTTAGGAGTAAAACAATAAATATTATTATTTAACACTTCATCTTTAACACTATTAACAAAATCTTCACTACTCATCTTATCATGACTTAAATCAATAATGGATTTAAAGAATTGTAGTTTTTGTTCTGTTGTACTAGTAAGATTAGCATTTGAATTGCTACCTTTATTTTCTTTATAAGACCAGTGAGCTGCAATACCATTTTCTGCAACTTCATCCATCTCATGTGTTCTGATTTGTATTTCAAATAAGTATCCTTCTATTCCAAAAATTGTTGTATGTAAAGATTGATACATATTTGGTTTAGGCATTGCAATATAGTCTTTAAATCTTTTTGGTAATGGTCTAAACTTTGAATGAATTAATCCTAAGACAAGATAACATTCTTGTTCTGTATTTACTAATATTCTTAAAGCTAAAAGATCATAGATATCACTAAATTTTTTCCCTTTATCTAGCTTATTATAAATACTATAAATACATTTTGCTCTTCCTTTAATTTCATGAGGAATATGATGTTCATTCAATAAATCTGTTATTTCTGTTTGCATATCGTATACGATACGATCACGTTCTATTTTTGTTTTATTTAATTTTTCAGCGATATCATAAAAGACATCTGGTTTTAAGTAACGTAGAGATAAATCTTCTAATTCACTTTTTATTTTATGAATTCCTAAATGGTGAGCAATAGGAGCAAATATTTCTAGTGATTCATGTGCTTTTATTTTTTGTCTATCTTCTGGTATTGCCCATAATGTTCTCATATTATGAAGACGATCTGCAAGTTTTATAATAATAACTCTTACATCTTCACTCATCCCTACGATTATTTTTTTATAATAATCAATTAAATATTCATTTTCTGTTGAAAAATTAATATTACTTAATTTGGTAACTCCCTTTACTAGTTTTGTAATGGTAGGTCCAAATTCATTTTCCATTTCTTCAGGAGTACAATCACAATCTTCTAATACATCATGTAATAGTCCTGCAGAAATTGTTTCATAATCTGCATAAATTGTTGTTAGAATTAAAGCAACATTCATCGGATGATAAATGTATGCTTCTCCACTTTTACGAAATTGTCCATTGTGCTTTAAAAAGGCAAATTGATATGCCTTTTCTATTGTTTTGATTTGTTCTTCATCTTCGATGTAATTACGCACTTTATCGATAATTTCTTCAATCGTGATATTATCTATTTTCTTTGACAAAGAACTCATCTCCCCTCTTTGTTAACAATTTATTCCTTTTATTTTCTTTTCTTCTAAATCGTCTTTATATTCTTTCTTTTCTTTTTTAGGTTTTCCTAAACTCTTCTTTTCAATTAATAAGAAGAAGATTGATGCAATATAAATTGATGAATAAGTACCAGCTATTAATCCAACTAACATGGCAACATTAAATGTTAAGATTCCACTTGAACCTAATACTACTAATACAACTACTGGTAATAATGTTGTAATAGATGTATAGATTGTTCTTGTAAATGTTTCTTGAATACTCTTGTTTGTTAATTCTTCCAATTTTTTGGCATCTAATTTCTTATCATCATATTTTCTAATATTTTCACGTACTCTATCGAAAGATACAATTGTATCGTTAATTGAATATCCGATAATTGCAAGTACTGCTGCTATAAACATAGAACTTACTTGGAAGCGGAAGATTGCAAAGAATGCAAACATGATTAATACATCGTGTATTAAAGCAAGTGTTCCTCCTACAGCATAACTAAATTTGAATCTTATTGATACATAAACTATAATTCCTAGCAATGCAATTAATACAGATAAGATAGCATTCTTTACCAATTCTCTTTGAACAATATTAGTAACAACTCCAATATTAACTTTCGCATCATATTTATCTTCAAAATGAGCATTTACTTCTTTTACTTTATCTCCATCAATTGCATCATCAATACGAATAACACTTTCTTCTGTAGATATTGTAATAGAACTTGCTTTTAATTCTAATTCTTTTAAATCTTCTTTAATAGCCTCTTTTGTTAATTTTTGTTCTGTTACAACAGTAATATCTGTACCTGTTTTGTAATCAATACTTAGATTAAATCCTTTTAATGCAAAGAAGATTGCTCCAACTACTATTACTATACAAGATAATGCTAAACAGATATACTTTTTACCAAGGAAATCAACTTTAGCAAATCTTCCTTCTTTAGCAGATTCATTTTTAGATACATCTGGAACATCTTTTGGATTAACATTTAAGAATAATCTTAATTTGTCATTAAAATAATCTGTTTTAACAAATCTCTTTAGTAAGAATCTTGTTAAGAATACCATTGTGAACATTGTTACAATGATTGTAATAATTAACATTGTTGCAAAACCTTTAATACTAGACTCTCCAAAAATAAACATAATAATGGCAACGATTAAAGTTGTTAAGTTAGAGTCTAGAATTGCACTAAAGCTTTCTTTTGATCCTTCTCTGAAAGCATTTGGTAAAGATTTTCCTTTTAATAATTCTTCTTTAATTCTTGCAAATGTAATAACATTAGAATCTACTGCCATACCAATACCTAGTACTAATGCAGCAATTCCAGGAAGGGTTAGAACTCCTCCAACTAACCAGAATATTAAGAATACTAAGAATGTATAAATTAATACTGCAATAGCTGAAACAAATCCTGCAAAATGATAAATTAAGATTAAGAATAAAGCAATTGCAACAATTGCAATAATACCTGCAGTTAATGTTGTAGAAAGTGTCTTTTCTCCGAAAGATGCTCCTACTGTATTGGAACTAATTTCAGTTAATTTACTTGGTAGAGAACCACTATTAATTAAATCAACTAAATTACTTACTTCTTCTTGAGTAAAGCTTCCTTGGATAATAACATCTGATGCAAATCCTTGTGATACTGTTGCAGCACTTAGACATCTAGAACCACTTGTTCCACATTTTCCTCTTTCTTTTTCAAAACTATCTCTTAAATCATTATAATCTAACCAGATTACAATATAATTATTTCCTTCTCCCTTTTCACTGATGCTTTTTGTTACTTCATAAAATTTATCTTGATCTTTTACTTGTAATAAAACTGCAGGATTTCCAGCTGAATCTTGACTAATTTTTGATCCTCCAGCTTTTAATACATCACTTGTCATTAACAAATTATCATCCATATCTCTAAATGATAATGTTGCAATCGTTGATAATTGAGTTCTTGCCTCTTCTGGGTTTGCAACACCAGCAAGTTTTACTCTGATTTTGTCATTACCTTCAATTACTATTTCAGGTTCACTAACTCCTAAACTATCAATTCTTTTACTTAGTGTTTTATAAGTAGCTGTTAGTTTTTCATTATTCATTTTAGACCCATCAATTGATGTTGCCTTATATAGAATTTCAAATCCTCCTTGTAAATCAAGTCCGAATTTCAAATTCTTAAATAATGGAACAAATAAGAACCCTATTCCTACCATTATGATAACTAATAATGATAGACTAAGAATAATTTTCTTTTTTACTTTTTTTTCTTTTTTTTGTGGTACAATTTTTTTTACTTTCTTTGTAGTCTTTTCTTCTTTCATAATCTTTCTCCTTCATTTTGTTATTTATTATTCATGATTTGTTCTATCCTACAATCAAATATATCTGCAGTAATATCATATAAAGTCAAATTCTTTGATTTTTTCCATTTTGTTTCAGAAAGAATTTTCCATAGATCTTCTTCTTTAATATTATTATAGTCTAATGATTGGAATTCTTTTACTTTCATTCTTAATATTGGATATACTCTTTTATATAATTCCTCTAAGGATTGGAAATCTTCTATCATAGACAAACCACGTCCTTTTTGAACTAATAGTATTATAACTAAAAATCAATTAAATTTAAAGTATAATAACGAAAAAATTCAAATTAATGGTCTTTTTTTGCCCTTGGAAAACTCTCATAATAGACTTCTTTTAGTCGATCTGTTGTTACATGGGTGTAAATCTGTGTTGCTTTAATACTTTCATGTCCTAATAATTTTTGAACTGTTAGTAAGTCACATCCTTCATTTAATAAGTGTGTTGCAAAAGAATGTCTAATCATATGTGGAGATATTTTTTTATTAATACTTGTCTTTTGAATAATCTTTTCTAAGAGATATCTTACTCCTCTTTCTGTAAGAGCTCCTCCATTATTATTTAAAAACAAGTAATCTGTTTCTTGTTTTTTTAGTTTTTGATAACCATCTTTTAGATATAATTGTAAAATATCTTCACAATAATCTCCATAAGTAACATATCTTTCTTTATTTCCTTTTCCAAGAATTAATATTTTTCTTTGACTAAGATCAATATCACTTGTTTTAATATTAACTAATTCTCCTACACGACATCCTGTTGCATATAACATTTCTAATAATAAAGAATCTCTTTGTCCAAGTGGAGTATTAATATCTGGTACTTCAAACATTTCTTCTAATTCGTTATATTCAAAATAATGTGGTAGTTTTTTACTTTTTTTGGGTCCATTTACTAATGAAAAAACATTAGATGAGATTATTTTTTCATTCGCTAGATACTTGTAAAAACCTCTTAAAGAACTTAATTTTCGATCAATAGAAGAATTTCCATCTTTCTTTTGTTCTTTTAAAAACATTAAGTAGAAACGTATATCACTATATTCTATTTCTTTGTAGTTTAATCCTTCACTTTGAATATATTCTAAATATTCTATAATATCATTCTTATAACTTATAATCGTGTAATCAGAATAATTCTTTTGATATTTTAAATACTCACAATAATTCTCTAAATCTTTATTTTTTAATGTACTCTCTTCCATTTTTTTCTCCTTCAAACAAACTAAATTGTAAAGGGTTATATTTATCATCTGTTTTTTCCAATAATTGTTTTTCAATTATTTCTCTACCCATTTTATTTTTCTTTTTCATTTCATAAAAACTATCCATAGCCTGTGTAAGATTTCTAAGTAATGGATAAGATTCTCTTACCCAACAACCATCTCTATATTTTAATGATAATGGATTAATATCTTTATCATCAATAAAGTATTTTACAAACTTCGTATAAATATTGGTTTTTCCAGATAAAACAGTTTGATAAAATTTTGGATGACATTTCATTTGAAAACAAAATTGTTTCATAATATAGTCTATTATTTTATCATTATCTTTTAATGTTCCTTCTAAAGAGGAAATAGCTAATTGATGGATTGGTGTAGATGTAGCAAATAATACTTCATCTGTTTTCAAATACGTTTTTCCATTATATTTTCTTTGATGAACAATATAATAATCATTAAATGGTTGACTGATTAGTCCTTTTTCAATTAAATCTTTTGTAAATGTTATATTATTTGAATAACCAATAGTTTGCATATCAATTTCTTCTAAAGATGAACCTCTTTTTTCTGTAAATGAGATGATTTCAAATTGATTGGTATTAGAATCTCTTCCTATTAAATAATAAGTATTCTTTTTCCCCATTTTCATACCCCCTAAAGCATTCTTATTATAGCAAACATTTGTTAGAAATACAATAAAAAAGAAGATTACTCTTCTTTCTTACAAAGTCTATGTTTTTACTACAAAAGTAACACTACTAGGTTTATTACTTGAATTATTAAATTTAGTGGCATCTGCTTGAGTTCTAGCATAACCAATAGTTAACAAAGAACAATCTTTAAACATATCATTAGTATTAGTAACATTACTTGTATTAAAACTACTTAAATCTAGTGTTGTTAAATAAGATAGTCCTTGAAACATTTGAGACATATTTGTAATATGTGAAGTATCCCATGTATCTAGTCCTATTATTCTTTTTAAACCTGTTCCTCCTAATCCATTAGAACCATTTGCAGCAAACATTCCATATGCATTTGTAGTATTACTTAAATCCCATCCTGTTACATCTATTTCTTCAATAGGTGATGAATTCAATTGCCCACTTCTAAATATGGCATGAGACATATCAGCAGGAAGTTTCATATTACTTAGATTTAGTTTTTTTAAAGAAGAAGTTCCTTGAAAAATATTATTTGTAAAAGTACTAGTTAAACTAACCCCACTCAAATCAAATCCACTTAAATCTAATTCATCTAAACCCCTACAATTAGAAAACATAGAATTAATATCAGTAACATTTGAAGTATTAAATGCACTTATATCTAAATCTGTTAAACTACTACAGCCTCCGAACATTTCACTCATAGTTGTTACAATCGATGTATCAAAATTACTTAGATCTAATGTTGTTAAAGATGAAAGGCCGTAAAACATTTGAGACATATTTGTAATATGTGAAGTATCCATTGTATCTAATCCTACAATTTTTTTAAGTCCAGAGCCTCCAGTACCATTTGAACCATTTGCAGCAAACATTCCATATGCATTTGTTGTATTACTTAGATCCCAACCTGTTACATTTATCTCTTCTATAGGGGAATCATTTGATGTAGAGTTTCTAAAAATAGAATGAGACATATCAACAGGAAGTTTCATATTACTTAGATTTAATTTTTTTAAAGAAGAAGTTCCTTTAAAAATACTTCCTGCAATTGAATTAAAAGAACTTCCAGCTCTTAAATCAAATCCACTTAAATCTAATTCTGTTAAACTACTACAACCTGAGAACATGCTCTGCATATTAATTGTATTTGATGTATCAAAACTACTTAAATCTAATTCTGTTAAACTACTACAAGACAGAAACATAGCATCCATTCTCGTTACATTAGAAGTATCAAAACCAGTCAAATCTAAACTTGATAAACTACTACAGCCATTAAACATAGAGCTCATTATAGTTGCTAAAGATGTATCCAAATCATCTAAAATGATCTGTTCTACAGTACGTAATCCTCCAAATGCATAATAAAGATTAGAAGGTAATTTTGCACCAGTCATATTCAATACTTTTAAAGAAGAAAATCCCCCACCAGACACATTCATCATTAAAGATCCTGGGTTATAATTGCTAAAATCAAAACCACTTAAATCTAATTCTGTTAAACTACTACATCCATAAAACATTGAATTCATATTTGTCACATTACTTGTATTAAAGTTTGTAACGTCAATATTTGTTAAACTATTACAGTTATAAAACATTGCCGGCATATTTGTCACATTAGATGTATCAAAATTTGTCACATTAATCTCTGTTAAACTACTACATCCAAAAAACATTGCTTCCATATTTGTTACATTGCTTGTGTTATAATTAGTTACATCAATGTCCGTTAAACTACTACATCCAAAAAACACTGAATTCATATTTGTCACATTATTTGTATCAAAACTACTAGTATCAATACTTGTTGTTTTACTATTATAAAACATATAACTCATAGAAACAATTGGCTTATCATTGATAGAAGTACATAATATTGTAGTTACTGGATCTGTTGAGGTAGGGTCTGATAAATGGACTCCCCAGCCATCATTGTCTATATTTTGCCATTCATAAATATATGTCCTTGTTGAGGAATCATACGTTCTCCCAAACTCTTGCATATACCGATAAGTATATTGTCCATTTGTATATTCTGCTCCTTGTACTAATTCTCCATCATAAGTACATGGATTTGGAGTTACATATCCAATTATAATATTAGATTCTAATTCAATTTTATATTCTTCTAATGCGAAAACAGAGAATGGTATTAAGAATAAGAATAATAATATATAAGTTCTAATTTTATTATTATTTATTTTTATAAATCCTATTGTTACAAATAAGATAATGAATAAAATTGTTAGAAAAAAACTGCCTGTTTCTGGATTAATCAAATGATGTTCTTTTAATTCATATATTAATTTTGAAGAAGAATCATACTTACCAGCTTTAAATAGTGCTCTATCCACTTCATTTTTATATGTAACAATCAAAGTAAATTTCTTTTGATGATTTTTTTCAATAAGATTAGAATTTCCTTCTCCTATTATTTCATATTCCACTGTAGTATTACTATTTACAAAATCTTTTGAATTAAATTGATAATCTTTTGAAGTATTATTTTTTACCATAAATTGATATTCTACAGAGTCTTCAACTTCATACATTTTTAAGTTTAATACTATTTTATTATTTATGATTTCTACATCATTTAATACTTCTGTATATCCTTCTGTTTTTGTTAAAATTAAATCTTTTATAGTAATATCAGCAGTTTCTTCTGCAAAAACAGAAAATGGAAATAATAAAACTATTAATAAAAACAGATATTTTTTCATGTTCTCACCTATTTTAATTTTAACATATATTATAAGGAAATGTTTTTGAAAGAAACTGAATAAATGTAAAATAGACAAAAAAAAGAAGATTACTCTTCTTTATAATCACATTCAGAACACTTTATTGTTCCATTCTTTTCTGTAAGCATTTTTCCACATTTTGGACATTCTTTTTCAATAGGTTTATCCCAGTATGCTGTCTTACATTTTGGATAGTTATTACATCCATAGAAAGTTTTTCCTTTTCTACTTCTTTTTTCTACTATTTTTCCATCACAGTTTGGACAATTACATATTTCTTGTTCTTCTATTTCATCTTTCTTAATATATTTACATTCTGGATAATTAGAACAAGCTACAAATTCTCCATATTTCCCATGACGAATTACTAGTGCTTTTCCACATTCTGGACATTTTTCTCCTGTTTCTTCAGGAGGCTTTTTCTCCATATCAGCAAAAGCATTTTTTACTCTTGGTTCAAATATCTTATAGAATTCTTCTAATACTTTATTCCATACTTTTTTTCCATCTGCAATCTCATCTAGATCTGTTTCCATTTCTTTTGTATATTCTGTATTAATAATATCTCCAAAGAATTCTTGAAGTTTATCTGTTGTTTCTATTCCACCCAGTGTTGGCTTAAACTTCTTATCTTCTACTGTTACATAGTCTCTATCTTTACTAGTAATCGTATCAATAATCGTTGCATAAGTACTAGGTCTTCCTATTCCTAATTCTTCTAATTCTTTTATTAGTTTTGCTTCTGTATATCTAGCAGGTGGTTGTGTAAAATGTTGAGTTGATTCAACATTATTTGTTTTCGCAACTTCATTTTCTCCTATTTCTGGAAGTATCTTATCTTCACTAGATTCATAATCTTTATATACTTTTAAATATCCTTCAAATAATAAGATTTGACCAGTTGTCTTAAATTTATAGTTGTTGTTATCAAAAATAATGGTTGTTTGATTTACAGTAGCATCTGCCATTAGGGATGCTAAAGTTCTTTTATAGATTAAACTATATAATTTAAACTCATCATTTGATAAATATTTTTTTACTTTTAATGGTTCTCTTAAAACACTTGTAGGACGAATACCTTCGTGTGCATCTTGAACATTATCATTCTTCTTTGCTTGTTTCACATATCCTACATATTTTTTTCCAAAATTTTCCTCAATATATTTCATTGCTGGTTTTACAAAGTCATCTGATAAACGAATAGAATCTGTTCTCATATAAGTTATTAAACCTACTGTTTCTTTTTCTAGATCTATTCCTTCATATAATTTTTGTGCAATACTCATCGTTTTTTTAGCAGAAAAACCTAGTTTTGTAGAAGCTTCTTGTTGAAGAGTTGAAGTTGTGAAAGGAAATTTGCTCTTTTTTGATTTTTCTTTCTTTTCGATAGACTCAACTTTATATTCTTCTCCTAAAGCATCTAATACTTTATTTGCTTCTTCTTCCGAATGAAGTTCAATATCTTCTTCTTTATATTTAAATAATTCTGCTTCATAATCTTTAAAAATTGCGATAATTTTCCAGTATTCTTCTGGTACAAATGCTTCTATTTCTCTTTCTCTATCAACAATTAGTTTTAAGGCAACGCTTTGTACTCTTCCAGCACTTTTAGATCCTATTTTACTTTGTAGTAATTTACTTAAACGAAATCCTATAATACGATCTAGGATTCTTCTCGTTTCTTGAGATTTTACTAAATTATCATCTATCTTGGTAGGATTAGCCATTGCTTCTAATACCTTATCGTGTGTAATTTCATTAAATAATACTCTTTGATAATCTTTCTCTTTAATTCCTAAAGCATCTTTTAAATGCCAAGCGATGGCTTCTCCTTCACGATCAGGGTCGGATGCAAGATAGACCATTTTACTTTCTTTTACTTGTTTTTTTAATTCTTTAATAATATTTGACTTTCCTTTTATTGGAATATAATTAGGTTTAAATCCATTTTCAATATCTACTCCAAGTCCATATTGTCCTGTTGTTGATAAATCTCTAATATGACCTTTAGAAGATAATACTTTGTAGTCATTTCCTAGATATTTTTCAATTGTTTTACTCTTACTTGGACTTTCTACTATTACTAAATTTTTGGACATGCAATCCCTCCAGTTACTTATTAACTTATACATTTAAAATTTTATTTTGTCAACAACTATCTATTATTATTATATTTAAAAAAATGTTTAATTAACATTTTTTTGTAAATAATCTTTTACAGGGCCATAACTTTTTCGATGTTCCTCTATAATCCCATATTTTTCTATAGCTTCTAAATGCTTTTTAGTAGGATAACCGACATTGTTTTTAAAGTCATACATTGGATATTTTTTGTCTAATTCTAATAACATTCTATCTCTTGTTACTTTGGCTATGACAGATGCTGCACTTATTGTAATACTTTTTAAATCTCCTTTAATAATAGGAGTAATTGGAATATCAAGTTCTAACTTCATTGCATCAGTTAAAACATAGTCTGGTTTCGTTTTACAATTATTAATTGCTTCTTTCATTGCTTCTTTCGTTGCTTCATAAATGTTTATTTCATCAATTCTTTTTTCAGATACAATTCCTATTCCATATGAAATTGCTTGTTTTTTTATTTCTTCAAAAAAATATTCTCTTTTTGATTCACTAAGTTTTTTACTATCAGTAAGTCCTTCTAGATGAAACTCTTCTGGCAAAATGACACAAGCTGCAACTACAGGTCCAACTAATGGTCCTCTTCCCACTTCATCTACTCCACCAATTAAATGATATCCTTTTTTTCTTAATTCTCTTTCATATTGATAAGTATCTTTTAAAGATATTTGTAATTCTAAATACTTGATTATTGATTTATTATTTGGATTGTTTTGTTCCTTTATTATCTTCAATAAATCTTCTAATTCTGTTACTTGATATTCTTCTAATAGTTTGTTTAATTCTTTCTTTGTCATAGAATCACCTAATATTATTTTTACAAGAAAAGAAAATTAATGCAAGAAAAAATAGAAATTAAATTTCTATTTTCTCACTTTATGATATTCACAAGGATCTTGATCTGAAATAATTAGGTCTTGTTTATTATATTCAACATTTGGATTTAAGAAATCTACTGTTGAATTAGAATGTAATTGTAATTGATATATTCCAAAATGATCATTTTTCATATCTCTTATAGGATGTAATACCTCTCTTACTATTTGTTGATATACTGTATGGTATGCATACATAAATGCTTCATTTATTTGTGCTTCCATATTTAGTGTTGTAATATTGCCTGGTACCATTCCTGCCAATTGATTTTGATTCTTAATATGCTCTACATATTCTTCAAAATAGAACCATATTCTATGTAAATAAGAATTTACTAGTTCATTTGAAACTTGAACGGTTCTTAGACGTTTTATAATAGTACTTTTAATAAGCTTTTCTAATTCGTCTTTTGTTTTAAAGTTTTTAAAAGCTTCTGGTTTTAAAGAAAAACCAAAATATTCCCTCAGATAAGAATTAAATAGAGCTATGTTTAGTTTAGAAGTTCTTAATTTAGAAGATAATTCTCCTAAATTAGGATCTTTTTCATAAGAAATATAAAATATATCACTTAATACTGTATCTGATAATTTTCTTACTACTTCATGATAATTACCAGAGCGTTTAATTTGTTCCATCATATTATGGTATTTATTACGACAAGATGCAACTGGAACTTCAACTCTTTGGTTATTTTGAATAATCTCTTTTGCAAGTTCTTCTGCTTTAGCTTGTGTTTCTTCGATTACATTTTGAACCATTCTTGAACCTATTTGAGATTCAATAATTGGTCCATGTTTTAATATTGCATCAAATTTATCAATTACTTTTTGATCAACGCATATTCTTTTTAAATCATCTAAGTCATTATAGAAAACGATTTCTCCTACATTTCCTTGACGACCTGTACGTCCTTTCATTTGTCTATCACTACGATTAAATTGGAAATGTCCTGATCCAATGATTTTTAGTCCGCCTGCTTTTAGTACTTCTTCTTCTTGTTGTTGTGTTGCTCTTGGTCCTCCAAGTTTAATATCGGTACCACGACCAGCCATATCAGTTGCGATTGTGATTGCTCCTAGTTTTCCAGCTTTAGCAATAATACGAGCTTCTCTTCTTAATAAGTTAACATCAGCATTTAAAACTGGAATATCCATAAAAATACCATATCTTTTTAAGCCATTACTGATATAATTGTATAATTTCATACTTTCTCCTAAAGAAGTTGTAGTCAGTAATATTGGTTGTCCTTTTTGATGTGTTTTTATGACATCATCTAGGATTGCTTGATATTTTTCATTTGTTGTACGATATAATCGATCTCCATAGTCTTTTACATTCTTTTTCTTATTTCTAGGTACTTCAAAAGTATTTAATTGATATAATTCTTGGAATGCTTCTTTGGCAGATGTTCCTGTCATTCCAGAAAATTTATTATATCTTCCATAGAAAGCTGCTACTGGAATAGAGGCTAATGTATCAGATAGAATAGATTCTTTAATAATATATGGTTGTCTTCTTCTAGCATTTAAAGTCTTTTCCTTTGCTTCAACAGCTTGTTGCATACCATTAGAATATACTCTTCCTTCAGCTATACGTCCATCCATTAAAATAGCTATTTCTCTCTCATATTTTGGATTTTCACTATCTGATGGAACTACATATTTGTAATCAATATCTTTTTCTAAGAATAACCATGCATAAGCAGCATTTGTAATATCTGGATATGAGTTTTGGAATTCATTCATCATGAAACGATTGAATGAATCTGTTAGTTCTTTTATTCTATCTCCTTCAATTAATAAAGCTAATATTCGTGGATTCATCGGAAGAGAACTAATTGGTTTTCCTCGATAATTTAATTTTGATAATAAGTCTTTATTGTTTGATAGAATTTTATTCATTTCATCTTTGCAGAATATTTGATATAAAAGTACTCTACCTATATAAGTAAAAGTAAATTCTTTACTTTTTGAACAATAATAGATTGCAGGAGTTGATTCATCAAAATCTTCATCATTTTGTTCTCCATATTTATGAAAATCATATGGTTCTTCTATTTCTTTTAATAATTCTTTATTTGATGTAATATAATCCATTGCTCTTGTAGCAAGACTTGTATAATATTTTTTCATTTGTTTATCTTTATTTGTAATTGCAAATGATGCATCTTTCTGTGTACCAGATATATTATAAGATGTAATAGCATCATCAAATAATACAGCATCTGCTTCATCGACTACGATAAAATTTGGATTTCCTGATCTAAGACGTAATCTATTTGGATTATCTTCTATTAAGTCATATAAATAGTCGAAAGCAAAGGCATGAGATGATCCATATGTTACATCACAATTATATTGTCTTTGTCTATTTTTAATATCTTGTTCTGATACTTCTCTAGATGCAGTTTCTATTGCTCTTTTTTCTAATAGATCTAATTCTTTTGGTGAATAATAACGCTTTTCTGTAGCATTATCTACCATTTGTTTTGCTTTTAATAAAATCTTATCTTTTCTATCTGAAGGTTTCATTTCATCAACAAGTCCACAAGATAAACCTAATAATTCAAATAATGGATGCATTTCTTCGTAGTCACGATTAGCAAGATAAACGTTTGGTGTAACGACGTGTGCACCTTTTCCTAAAAGCGCATTTAAATAAACTGGTAATGCTGCAGTAATCGTTTTTCCTTCTCCTGTTGCCATTTCTGAGATATAACCATCATTCAATAAAATACCAGCCATTAATTGAACATCATAATAAGTTTTTCTTAATTCTTCTTTACAAGCAAGTTTTACAATACCATAAGCTTTTGGTAAAACTTTCTTTAATGCTTTATCTTCTTCCATTCCTTTGCTTATTAATTCTTTTACTTCTTTTCTAAGTAATTGCGTGATAGCATTAAAGAATTGTTTATCATTATATTGTCCACTCTTGTATATGGTTTCATAAATTTTATAATGTTTGTTTATTTCTTTTACAGTTCTTTTCAATTCTCTTAATTTTTTATTATAAGATAATTTTGAATATAAGTCCTTATTTTCCATAAACCCAACCCCTTTTTTATGAGAATCCATTTCTTCTCAATAGTGCCCATATTATATCACAAAATCTGTTTTTTTTCAAGTTTTTCCAAAGAAAAAAGGACTCATTGTCCTTTATCTATCTAATGTTATTTTTCCAAAATAACCGTTTTTAAAATCATTTAAGATAATATTTGAAACTTTTTCATAGTCAACAATTCCACCTTTTGATAAAGCTCCTCTTCTTTTTCCAATTGTCTCATAAGCTTCTATATAATCTTCATCTAACTCTTCAATTCCATATCTTTCTTTTAATTTATCTGGGTATAATTCTTGTAATTTTCTTAAGATAAAACATGCTATATCATCAACATTTAATATTTCTTCTTTTATAGAGGAAAATGCTGCAAGGATGTGAGCTCTTTCTTGATCTTCTAATTTAGGCCATAAAATACCAGGACTGTCTAATAGTTCTACATCTTTATTAATTCTTACCCATGATAAAGACTTTGTAAATCCTGGAGTATTTCCTACTCCAACTGCCTTTTTACCAACTAATCGATTAATCAGAGTAGATTTTCCAACATTCGGAATTCCTACAATTAAAACGCGAGCTGCTCTTTCCTTAAGACCTTTTTCTCCTCTTTTTGAATTAATCTCATTCATTACTTCTTTTGTTATTTCTAAAAGTTTATTTGTATTTCCACTAATTAGATCAATAGGAATTACTCGATAACCTTCCTTTTCATATTCATTTAATATTTTATTTGTCTCTATTGAATCACATAAATCCATCTTTGTAACAATCAATATTCTAGGTTTATCTTTTACTAAATCATCAATATCTACAATCATAGATGATTTTGGCATTCTCGCATCAATTACTTCATAAACAATATCAATTAAGTTTAATTGTTCTCTAATTTCTCTTTTTGTTTTTGCCATATGGCCTGGGAACCAGTTGATATTGGTTTTTTGGAAACTATTTTCTTCTTTCATAAACATTACCTCCATTCAAACTCTTTATACGTATTTTAACGTCTTCTTCAGTATAGCCATCATATTGAGGTGCTCTTTCAATTTCTTGAACACTTAATTCATCCCAAAATTTCAATTTTAAGTGCTGAGTTATTGGACCATCTGGTGTAAAAATTCCTGCAATAAAATCGCCCTCAAACATTGGATCATTTTCTTCGTCAAAATGCTTTTTAGATTTCCAGGATAATTCTGGATAAGCATTACATAAAGCTATAAAATAAATATTTCGCATATCAATATAGTCACCAAATGTATGATAACCATCACTAATTTTTTTTACACTTTGTCCGTTTCTTCTAAGCTCTATAATACTTTGATTAATTTCTTCTATTGTTTTCATTTTAAACACCTCTTTTTATAAATATAAAATGTGTCGGCATGTTACAAGCCAGTACTCTAATTCCTCACAAAAATGAGTATATTTTAACCTGTTTTTTAATATTTTTATTTCTTTTTTACTAAAACTTGCAAGATCTCAATTCTCGAAAGCCACCATTCTATAAGGGTTTAAGTGATGGTCACCATAAATACAAGCCAACCAATTTATATTAGTTTTATTTTCATTCATTTGGATTACCTCCTTTTAATCAATAAAATTATACCACGTATAATGAACTTAGTAAATTGATGTGATTTAAATTTCAATTTACTATATAATATTTTTTACCTAGTTTTAGGTAAATTATTTTAAGAGTCAAGTCAGATTATACCAAGGGTCTTTGAATCCATTTTTA
>JAFRAK010000045.1 GCA_017405445.1 Bacilli bacterium
ATCATATCACATCTTTAAAACAATATATACAACTTGTGAAAGATTGGATATTATTTTATAATACAAATAGAATTAGACTTAAATAAAAAACACGTACTATTTTTTAATACGTGTCAACTATATAGGTTACATTATCTTTCTCTTTATTTTTTTACATATACTTTTGGACGATTAATCTCTTTATAATCTTTTCTAGTGTCTTTATATTCTACTGGCATAGTAGTTTTTGTTATTACTGGTTTTTGTTGTTTTGTATTTGTATGATTCATGACAACTGGTCTTGTATTTGTTTTAGCACCTATCTTTTTATTATGAAGCTTTTCTAAAGATGCTTTTTGCTCATTTTTCATACAGTTTAATACAGCTACTGTATTATTATAGTTTTTAATACTTTCCATCTTTGTCTTATCATGATTAATTTTTAAATATGCAAGTCCAGGTGCAACAAATGAAAAGAATCCTGGTACAATTAATCCTACCGCTGTACTTGTAAGTAATCCTGCAGTTATAAGATATCCTACTTTTTTCTTAGAAGACATATCATTATATTTATTTGATACTGATTCTTTTAACTTTTGAATTTTATTTGTTCTATGGGAATTAGATTCTTTTGATGTATCGATTTCCCCTTTTGCTATTTTTATTAAATTATTTCTTTCTTTTACTAAAGCATTAAATTTAGAACTATATCCATCATAATTGTTATATTTCGCACTAATTACTCCTGCACTTAACCCTAGCATTGAAATTCCTAATAATGGTTGTAGGAATAATCCAACGAAACCTGATGCAAAAGTAAACACACAACCAAAAGCATCAATCGTATCTACTATTTTAAATCTACGATTTAATGCATTAATTTCATTATCTATATTATTAATTTGTTCTTTAATATTCATGAAATTTCCCCCTTACTTGACTGCATATTATAGCACAAATAACTTATTTTGTCAATTTTAGTAGTCTTCTAAGACACTTTTGATATTCTTTATTTCATCTAATTTTTTTAACTCTATTAATCTATTAATTGTTCGTTTAGATACAACTTTATATTTCAACATAATGTCTAATGCTTTTAAATTAGCTTGATTTATCGTTATATTCTTATCTGCCACATCTTCTCCTAAATCATATATTTCTTTTACTGGTTTTATAAAATTATTTGTATATCGAGATATTATTGGGGTAGGAAATACAATGATATTTGTTAAAGAACTATTTTTAACCCATGATTCATTTCCAAATGGGACAACAACTAGTAATAGTAAAACATATACTAATATTATTCCTTTAATTAATGATACTAGTGCTCCTAATAGTTTAGATGGAAGTATTAAAATGATTGTCATATTAACTATTTTTTGAATGAACTTTGATATTTTTAAGCATATTTCATAAATACTTAATAATAAACAAAATACTAAAAGAAAAGCAATCATTTGATAAATCAGAATATTTAATGTAATAAATCCTTTAATTGCTCCTCCAAATTCAAAAAATGGCAAAATATAACATAGTATATTTCCTATTACTCCTTTTAAAGAAAAAGCTAATATAAAAACAATTATTATTCCTACTAAAGAAACAATCTCTTTAATAACTCCTCTTTTCAATCCTTCCACTACAAATAATAGTAGTATAATTAAAATAATTAAATCTAATAAAATCATATTATCACCAGTCTTATTATAACATATTTTTATTCAATTCACTTTGTTTATATTTATTTCTTTCCTTATAAAAATATGCTATAATATGTTCTAGGTGATTATTATGTTAGACGAATATATGAAAGAAATTGGTTATTCAACAGAGCAAATTGAATTAATCGAGGATTCTTATCCATTAAAATCATATGCTGAATCTACATTATTATACTGTATGAAAAATCTTGTAAATTATTTACATAGAAATACTTTTGATAATTCTGATATTATTTCTATTACTACTACAATTCCACAAATTATTTCTATGAGTATTGAAGAGATTAAAATAAAAATTACAGAATTCATTGATCATAGTATTAGTAAAATTAATATTTATCAAATGATAAAAGAATATCCTTATATTATTGAAATGTCTATACAAAGAATTCGTAACAAGTATCAAATATTTGAAGAATTAGGTTTTACTTTATCATCTACAAATAATATTTTTATTCATTGTCCATCTATTTTAAATGTAGATCCTTCTTCTATCCGTAATCACTATCAATTCTTTAAAGATTATGGATATAAACAAGATGAAATTCATACAATTTTCGAAACAATTCCTCAATTATTCTTATTGTCTACTACTAAAATACAAAAGAGATTAGAAGAATATTCTGCTATTGGATTTAAAAAAGATGAAATTGTTAAAATTACTTACTACTTACCTGAAGGATTAATTATTGAAAAAGAAGAAATTATGAATCGTTTAAAATTTATGGGAGATTATGGATATCAATTAAATGATATAATCACTATTATTAAATCTGTTCCAATGATTTTATCTGATTATTTTACTAGTTCCTTGGAAGAAAAATGGTTAGTCTTAGAAGAAATTGGTTTTTCTAAAGATGATGTTGTTTCTATTACAAAACAAAATCCATATTTACTTTTATATTCAAAAGAATTATTAAAAGATAATTATACTCATTTTGTAAAAAGAGGTTTTTATCATAAAGAAGTATTAGAAATGATTAAAGATACTCCTCTACTATTAGGATTTCATAAGAATAATATTGACAAAAAACTTGATGCTTATAAAGATTTTGGATTATTTGATTATATTAAAAATCATAGTAGTTGCTTATTATACAGTCTAAATTATATCTTAAAAAGGAAAAAATATATCAAGAATAACGAGTGGGAAGATTTGTTCTTAAATGATGTTGATTTTCATAAGAAATATAAAGTTACTAGAAAACAAATTATAGGAGGATAAGATGGATAAATTAATTCGATTTGGATTTTCAATAGATGAAATAAATAATATGATGAATTCTAATCCTGAGATAAATGATATTTCTGATAATGATGTAAGTGAAATCATTAATATATTAAAAGGAATTGATTGTTCGAAAGATCAGATTATGAACATCTTAGTAACAAATCCTTTTGTTCTTACAGGTGAAATAACTGAGATAAAAAAAATTATTGTTAAATTTTTAGATTTTGGTATAGAAGATTTAGCTTTTTTATTTGATACAAATCCTTTTTTATTAAATATTAATTATAAAGAAATTGATTCTACTATCAAAAGAAAAACTAAAATGGGAGAAAGTATTGATGAGATTAAAGATTTCTTCTATTATGAATCTAGTCAAATGATATAAGATAAGGGGGATTTATTATGAATGTTGTTATTAAAGTTAATGATGAAGTTAAAGAAAAAATGATAGAATACTACAAAGATAAAAAAAGAGATAAAGTAATACCATATGTAGTGTTTCAAGCTCAAGATGAAGATACAGTTATTACTTTATATGAATCTGGTAAATGTATGTTTCAAGGTACTTCTGCTGATGTAGATGCTGCTATGTGGGGAACAGTTCTTGAAAACACTAAAGAAAAACAAGAAGAAAGAAAAAAAGCAGATGCAAAATATTATAATTGTAATGCAATCGGATCAGATGAAGTAGGAACAGGTGATTATTTTGGACCTATTGTTGTTACTGCTTGTTATGTATCGAAAGAAGATATTCCTTTTCTAGAAAGTTTAGGGGTCGGAGATTCTAAAAAAATAGATGATGAAAAAATACTAAAAATAGCTCCTCAAATTGCTAAGAAAATACCTTATAAGAGTGTTATTTTAACAAATCAAGAATATAATGATAAATATACGAAAGAATTAAATATGAATAAGATTAAAGCAATTCTTCATAATAAAGTATTATATCAATTAGTACATGAAGGAAATCATTCTTATGATTATATTATTGTAGATGAATTTGCTAGAGAAGCAAGATATTATGAATATGTTAAAGATCAAGTAGCGATTCAAAAAGGAATTACTTTCTTAACGAAAGCAGAAGATAAGAATAATGCAGTAGGATGTGCTTCCATTATAAGTCGTTATCTTTTCTTAAAAGAATTTGATAAGATGTGTGATAAACTACATATTCCTCTTCCTAAAGGAGCTGGAAGTGATGTTGATAAGATTGGTGAAGAAGTTGTTGAAAAATATGGAGAAGACAAACTAAAAGAAATTGCTAAGATCAATTTTAAAAATACAGATAGAATTCTACATACTTTAATCTATTAAAACAGACAAGTCAATGACTTGTCTTTATATTTTTATATCAGGATCATCTTGATATTCGTAACCACAATTATTACATATTCTAGAATTATCTTCTAGTGGTGTGCCACATTTCAAACAGTATTTAGCTACAAAGTTTCCTTCTTGATCTCTATGTATTTCTAATGCTTTTGGTGTTTTTTGATGGATTACTCCGACAGGAGTATAGATAGCATTACTTTCCATCATAAAAGAGGCTTCTTCTCCTGTATAATTTGTTTTAATTTCATATAATAGTATATATTTCGCAGCCATATGATATGGAGAAACATAAATCTCTAAGAAACCAAGAGTAAGTATTGAAAGTAAATGTAGTGGTAGAAAACTCATATCAAGTATAAAACATTCCATTAAATGTCCAGTCATAATCTTTCTGCTTAAATTTAAGAGTTTTCTTCCTCTCATATTATCAAAATCTTCATCCATTAGTAATAGTGGAACTAATGCATAATTATAATGTTGTATAAGTCCAGGTATAATAAAAAATATTGTACCTATTAAAACTAATATGTCTCTTAATAAACCAGTCCATAGATAATCCCACATCTCATCAATATATCTAAAAATATCTTTAAATTGAACTGATTTATCATGGTTAAATCTTACTATATAGTAGTTTACTCCAGGTTCAACAAAAAACAAAAATATACTTATTGGAAATAAAATTTTACTAATTATATAGCATAAAAAAATTCCAAATAAAGAAAAAATATGGTTTTCTACTTTAGGTTTTATACTATCTTTTAACTCTTGTACATCCATAAAAATACCTCATATCATTACATATTAATCATATATCAAAAAAAAAGATAAATCAATTATCTTTTTTTCTTGTATATATTAAATGTTTATATGGAGGATTACTTTCTTTATTCTCTCCTATAATTTCACTCTTCCACTCTTCTTTATTAAATGTTGGAAAGTATACATCACAAGGAGCTTCTGCATCTATTTCTGTAAGAATTAGTTTATCAGAATAGTCCAATAGTTGTTTATAGATAGATGCTCCTCCTATAATCATTACTTCTTCATAATCCCTCACCTTTTCAAGTAACTCATCAATAGAATGAACTACTAGGATTTGAGGATCTAAGTCAGGATTCTTTCTTGTTAAAACAATATGTTTTCTACCAGGTAATAGTTTTGGTAGAGAATTTAATGTATTCATTCCCATTACTATTGGTTTTCCCATCGTTTGATCTCTAAAAAATTTTAAATCTTCTTTTAAATGCCATATTAAATCATTATCTTTTCCAAGTTCTAGATTTTTTCCTATGGCTGCAATCATTGTAATCGTAGTCATATTAAATACCTAATGGGAATTTTAATTGTGGATTTTTTGTTTTAATTATTTCCCTTGGATAATCCTCTATTGTGATATCTTTTGGTAGGTAGTCATCAAATGATTTTACTTCATCGTTTACTTTTATTTCTGCTTTACATGTAACTGGCTCTCTATCCATCATTTCAATTGCTTGATCAATATGACGATCATATAGCTGTACATTTACTGGTCTCCAAGTAAATGTTCCTGGTAGATAGCCTAATTCTTTCGCAACTATTTTTAGTAATGTTGCATATTGAACTTGATTAATACATGAAGCTGTTGCATAATCACTTGATCTTTGAACCATAGTCATATCTAAGTAATCTTTTCCATCCCAATCATGTCTTACATTCCAGATTGTTAAGAAAGCACATGGTTTTAATCCATGGGGTTCATTAAAGTCATCTTGTTGCCATAGACAAGTAATATTACGTCTTCCATCAGGATTATTTTTAATTGCGTTAATTACTTCATTTCTTAACATATGTCTTCTATGAACTGTTTCTCCATAACAAGCTCCTATTGTAGGATGTCCTTTATCATTTAAAATAAATTCACCGTTTTTATCACGCAATGCCCAATCAACCCACCAATTATTAATCTTATGGTCTTCATTCCAAGTACATTTATCTAATAATTCATCAAACTCTACTAAGTCATTACTTTCTCTTTGATAAATCCAAAGAATTTCTGCAATACTAGCTTTGGTTGCGATTGGTCTTAAAGTAATCATTGGAGATTCTCCTTTAGATAAATCATAAGTACATTCTACTCCTTGATTGATACTAATCGTATGAGCTGGTATCCATATCTCTACTCCATTATTCTTTACTTTTACTTCTTCTTTCTGCCCTACTTTTATTTTTTTACCGTCAGCTGTTGTCACAACATTTTTCTTATCATCATAAGTTGCTCCTTCATAAAAGTCTTCGTAATGTGGTCTTGGATTATGATCAAGTCTTCCTTCTTGAAGAATCTTGTCCATAATAAGTTTGGCATACATATCTCCTTTTGTACCAATAGGATTGCCTTCTTTATCTACTAGCATACCATTTTTTATTTTTGGTTTTGTATATGTAGTTTTCTTTAATTTTAATGGTTGTTCCCCTAATTTAACCTTTTCTAAATTAAAACGATTTAATTCAAATTTGCTCATATTTTTACCTCCCTATGCTCTATAAAAAATTATATATAATTATTTACAAAATGTAAAAGGAAATATAACAAATATAAAATTTTTTTATACGAAAAAGACAAATCGTTTATTATTTGTCTTTTATTCAACAATATAAGGATTGTTTTTTGAACCATCTCCACTAATTACTATAGTTCCTGGCATTAGAGAAACTGCAGGTCTTACACCATAGGAACCTTGTACACGAGTTCCATACCAACTCACACCATCTAAATACACGTAAAGATTTAAAGCATAAGAATCAAAGGAATAAGCATTTCCAAGCCAATAAGAAACATCTGCTCTTGTTAAATAAGTATTATTTAAAAGCATTACCTCATTCCCTGTTAATAAGCCTATAGGATAAGTTAATTGCGCTTTACTATTATTCATACTAAATTGATCTGTTGTGTTCGTACAAATTAGATCATTACTTGTATTAAATCTTAAAAATGCATTTTTAGAACCTCCATTTGGATTCCAACCCGCATAATTAGATACAGCTCTATTATTACAGAATATAGTATCTTCTAGTTTTGATGTGTATGCTGTCATATTATTTTGATACCATGTATCGATTGCTGTTTTAATAGTTGAATTTGTTTGATTTACGTTATCAGCATTAAGCATGTCATCTAAGATCTCTTTTATATTAACTCTTCCATCATCTAATTCTACATAACAATTATCATAGTAATAGTATCTTACAGTACTACACTTTCCAGTTGTATTATTACAAGTATAATGATGATTATCATCATATGTTGTTGAAGTACTTGTTAGGGTATAAGTTCCATTTGAATAAGTTACTCCTGTACCGAATAGACTTCCACTTGTTGCGGCAGTCCATCCTTTAAAAGTAATTAGTGTGTTTGGATTATACATATATCCAACATAAGCAGGAGAATCAGCTGGTGTATTAAATTCAGATGCTACTATTTGTTGCTCGGTTCCTGTTGCGGTACAATGTCCATCACTTGAAACACCATTATAGATTATCTTAACTCCCCCTGTATCTGTCGTACGAATCATTTGCCAGCAGAATCCACCAAAAATTACATTCCATTTATCTTTCACTTCATTAGCCATATCTTCATTCATAGCATACCAATGATATATCTTTTCTGTTCCTGTTGTTGTAAAAGAATCTTTATGAGAACCTGTATATTCATGAACGAAACCATCTCCACTTAATAATTCTGTTTCAAATACACTATATAAGCTAAATGGATGATTGACAGGAATGACATTGGTATCTGCTTGAATATACTCTGGTTCTAAAATCATACTTATTGTTGAAACATCAGGTAATTCTTCTATATCACTTCTAAATTCTAATCGTACTAGATATGTCTCAGTAGAACCCGCACTCAAACCATGATTTTCTACTATTTCTATTCCGTCTTCATAAGTAACAGTATAGTTCAAATATTCTGGTACTTCTGATACTGCTTCTCCATTTACTTTAAGAGTTTTATTAAGTTCTCCTATCATGGCATCAATTGTACCAGCATTTACTACATCTACAGTAAACTCATAGAAATCTCCTGGAAGTGATAATGTTACCTCAAAATCTACTTTACAGTTGTTTTCTGGATCTATTGTCGCAGCACTATCTCCATCTCCAATAGCTACTGAATTCTCATTTATTTGTATATTATCAAAGTGAATATCCCAAGAATTCGATTTAATTTTCGCAATACCATTGATTTGTAGATATGCTTGAAGTATGGCATAAACTACACCTATTAATAGAAGTGCTAATATTATGAAATAATTTTTTACTTGTTTATTATTCTTTCTCATATTTTTATTCTCCTAGTATAAGTATAGTACATTTTTATAAGAAAAAAAAGTACTTAGTAAAACTATATACTAAATACTTTTATTCATTAATTATTAGATTTTGTGAATTTATTGAATTTTTTAATTTCATCAGTGTCCAATTCTGTTTGATTTAGTTTTTCAAGTAATTCTTTTTGTTCTCTAGATAAGCGTTTTGGAGTGTAAACTTTATAGATTAAGTACATATCTCCTTTATGTTTACGATATTTATTATCTACACCTTTTCCTCTAATTCTTTCTTTATCACCAGAATTTGTTCCAGCATCAATATTTATTTTTACATTACCATATAGTGTAGGAATTTCTTTTTTGCAACCTAATATTGCTTCTGTGATTGTTAGTGGTACTTCTAGATAGATATCATCATTATTTCTTACAAAGTAGTTATGTTCTTCTACATTGAATTCAATGTATAAATCTCCATTTTCTCCTCCGTTTGTTCCAGGATTTCCTTTTCCACTAATTCTTTGTCTATCTCCAGTATTAATTCCTTCTGGTATCGTAATTGTAATTTTCTTATTATTTTTAACTTTTCCTTTACCACCACAGGCACTGCATTTCTTTTTAAAGGTATGTCCTAATCCTCTACAATCTGGACAAGTAGTAGTAGACATAAATGAACCTAAAATTGTATTTTGTTGAGTTGTGATAGTTCCTTTTCCATGACAAGTTTTACATTCTTCTTTATCAAAACCGCCATAACCGTTACATTCATCACATGATTCTACTACATCTAAATCAAACTTTTTTGTTGCCCCATAGATAGCTTCTTCAAATGTTAAATCCATTTGCATTAAAATATCACTACCACGTCTGGAACGATTTGATGATGATCTTCCTCCGAAATCTCCAAATCCTCCAAAGGAACCACTTCCTCCAAAAAAGGAATCAAAGATATCTCCAAAGTCGAATCCTCCACCATCAAATCCACCGAAGCCACCAAATCCTCCGGCTCCTCCTGATGGTCCATTTCCTACTCCTGCTGCATGACCATATTGATCATACATCTTTCTTTTGTTTTCATCAGATAGTACGGAATATGCTTCTTGAACTTCTTTAAACTTTTCTTCTGCATTTGGATCATCTTTATTTACATCTGGATGAAGTTCTTTTGCTTTCTTACGAAATGCTGATTTAATTTCTTGTTCACTTGCACCCTTTGATAAACCCAAGACTTCATAATAATCTCTTTTTTCTGCCATAAACTTCACCTCATTTTATCTTTTTATATATTTCTTGAAATTCCTCTATTGCTTCATTAAACATATTAATCGCATTTTGATATACTTTTTTATCGGTCATATCAACTTTAGCTATTTTTAATGTGTCGAGAGCATTTTTTGAAGAACCACTCTTTAACATTTCTAAGTATGATTCTAATGCCCCTTCTTCTTTATTTAATATTCTTGTTGCGATATCACATGCTGCAGATAGAGATGTTGCATATTTAAATACATAGAAATTATAGAAAAAGTGTGATACTTTTTCCCATTCATAACGAATTCCTTCATCACAAATTACTGCTTCTCCAAAATATTCTTTATTTAATTCATAGAATTTGTCACATAATTTATCTGCAGTTATAACATCATCATTTTCAATTAATTCATACGCGTATTGTTCAAATTCTTCAAACATAACTTGTCTATAAATTGTTCCTTTAAATAATTCTAATAAATTATTTAATGCAGCTAATCTCTCATGATCATCTTTGCTATTATCTATTAGATATCTTGATAGAATCAACTCATTTGTCGTTGATGCAACTTCCGCAACAAAGATTGGATAATCACCATATTGATATGGTTGATTCTTTCTAGAATAGAAGCTATGCATAGAATGTCCTAATTCATGAATAATGGTTGATACATCATGAATTTCTCCTTGATAATTCAACAGCATAAATGGATTTGTATCGTAAGAACCTCCTGAATAGGCTCCTCCTTTTTTGTTTTTATTTGGATAGATATCAATCCATCTCTCATCAAATGCTTTTAATGCATCCTTTTTGTAGTCTTCTCCTAGAGGACTTAGTGATTTGAAAAGGATATCTTTTGCTTCTTCAAATGAATACTTTTTATCATATTTATCTATTAAATCTACATAGATATCATATAAATGCATTTCATCTAAGTTTAATACTTCTTTTTTCATTTTAAAGTATTTTTGATAAACATCTAAATTATCATGTACTGTTTCTTTTAATGTTTCATATACTGTAGTTGGTAATTCATCATTAAATAGAGCATGATGAAAAGCTGAATCATATTTTCTGATATGACTTGTAGTAACATTTTCCTTGATGTGGCCTTCGAGTATTTTAGATATGGTATTTTGAAATTGTTTATAGGTATTATATAATTGTTCAAAAGCTTGTTTTCTTACTTTTCTATCTTTTGATTTTATAAATACACTGTAATTTGTGTCCGTTAATTCTTGTTCTTTTCCATTTTCATCTGTTATTGTTCCAAACTTCATATCAGAATCTAGCATTAATTCATATATTTGACTATGCTGTCCAAAACATTTTTTTAACTCAGAAAGAAGTTTTTCTTCTTCATCATTTAAAGTATGTTCTTTGTAACGAAAAGTATCTTTTAAATTTCTTTCATGTTCTAATAATTTGGGTTCTTCTTTATAGAATTTTTCTACTTTAGCATAATCTTCTTTTAATAATTCAGGATTTACAAAATACATTTTTTTAATAGAATAATCATATAAATTTAATGCTTTTCCAAGTAATTCTTGATTTTTATTATCAGAAACATCACAATCACTTCTCATACTTGCATAAACATATAATTTTTCAATATTTCTATTTATTTCTATTTCTTTTGTGATTACTTCATATAATGTTTTAGCATTATCCATAACATGATTTTGATATTTAGAAAAATTGTTTATTAATTCTTTGGTTTTATTATAACAATCATTAAAATCATTTAATGTTTTAAAGATAGTAGTTAGATCCCATTTATCTTTTTCAGCTATTTCTTCTCTGTTTTTTATTTCTACCATGATATCTCCTATATCAGTGAAAAGTTCTAGTGAAAACTAGAACTTATCACATTTATTATTCTTCTTCAATATCTGCTTCTTCTACATCATCATCTTTTTTATCTTTTTTCTTATCTTCTTTTGTATCTTCAGAAGTTGATTCTTCAGATTGACGTTTTTTAGCTTCTTCTTCATATACTTTTGCAGATAAAGCCATTGCTTTTTCTTGTAGTTTTTCTTTTTCTTCTTTTATTTTATCAATATCATCATCTTCTAAAGCTTTCTTTAAGTCTTTAATTAAGTCTTCTGCAGCTTCTACATCTTTTTTATTAGCTTTGTCTCCTAAGTCTTTAATTGCTTTTTCTGTTTGGAATACCATTGCTTCTGCTTCATTCTTAATTTCTACTTCTTCTTTACGTTTTTCATCTGCTTCTTTATTTTCTTCAGCTTCTTTTCTCATCTTTTCAACTTCTTCATCTGTTAAATTTGTAGATGATGTAATTGTGATAGATTGTTCTTTATTTGTACCTAAATCTTTTGCAGTAACATTAACAATACCATTTGAATCAATATTAAATGTAACTTCAATTTGAGGTACTCCACGTGGAGCTGGTGGAATATTTCCTAATTGGAATCTTCCTAATGTCTTATTATCAGCTGCCATACTTCTTTCACCTTGTAGAACATGGATGTCTACTGCAGGTTGATTATCAGATGCAGTTGAGAATATTTCTGTTTTAGATGTAGGAATTGGTGTATTTCTATTAATTAATGTTGTCATTACTCCACCTAATGTTTCAAGTCCTAGTGATAATGGTGTTACATCAACTAGTACGATATCATTAACATCTCCAGCTAAAACTCCACCTTGAATAGCTGCTCCCATAGCAACTGCTTCATCTGGATTTACTTCACGAGATGGTTCTTTTCCTAATTCTTTTGTAATTGTATCATATACAAGTGGTACACGAGTAGATCCTCCTACAAATAGTACTTTATCAATATCTTTCTTTGTAATTTTAGCGTCTTTAATTGCTTTTCTTACTGGATCAAGAGTTGATTCTACTAAATCAGAAATTAAATCTTCAAATTTAGCTCTAGTTAAAGTCATATCTAAGTGTACTGGTTCTCCATCTTCTCCTTTAGCGATAAATGGTGCAGAAATTTGTGTAGATACCATTCCAGATAAATCTTTTTTAGCTTTTTCTGCAACTTCTTTTAGACGTTGCATAGCCATATTATCTTCTGTTAAATCAATTTTATTTTCTTTCTTGAATTCTTCTACTAAGTAGTCCATAATTCTTTGATCGAAATCATCTCCACCTAAGTGGTTATTTCCAGCTGTTGATTTAACTTCAAATACTCCATCACCAAGTTCTAGAATAGATACATCGAAAGTACCTCCACCTAAGTCGTATACTAAAATTGTTTGTGCTTGTTCTTTATCTAGTCCGTAAGATAAAGCTGCAGCAGTTGGTTCATTAATAATTCTTTCTACTTCTAATCCAGCAATCTTACCAGCATTTTTTGTTGCTTGTCTTTGACTATCTGTAAAATATGCAGGAACAGTAATAACTGCTTTATCTACTTTTTCTCCTAAGTATGCTTCACAATAATCTTTAATATAAGAAAGAATCATTGCAGAAATTTCTTCTGGAGTATATTTCTTTCCTTCTAATTCAACTTTTTCAGCAGTTCCCATTTTTCTTTTGATAGAACTTACTGTATTAGGGTTGGTAAGTGCTTGTCTTTTAGCAGCTTCTCCAACAATCTTTTCTCCTTTTTTGAAAGCTACAACAGATGGTGTTGTTCTTCCTCCCTCAGGATTTGGGATTACTTTAGCAGCTCCTGCTTCTAGAATAGCTGCACATGAATTTGTTGTACCTAAATCGATACCTATAATTTTATTACTCATATATTATCTCTCCTTTTTATAATTGATTTATTTTTACGCTTGCAGGTCTAATTACTCGATCTTTTAATTTATATCCTTTTTGTAGTACTTCTAGAACAACTTCATCCTCTTTCTCAGGATTGTTTTCTGCAACTAATGCTTGTTCTAATTTTGAATCAAATATTTGACCTTCACGATTAATTTCTTCTACTCCAAATTTATTTAAAACACTTAATAGATTTGTATACATCATTTGAAACCCTGTTAAATATTTTGCTATTTCAGGATTATTACTCTTACTTGCTAGTTTCAAAGCATTTTCAAAATTATCAATCAATGGAATAATTTCTGTTATTAAATCTTGATTAGCATATTTTAATAAAGAAGCTGTTTCTTCATCTTTACGTAGTCTATATCCAACTAATTCAGCTTGAGCATATTTAATTTTTTCAATTAAATCTTGATTTTCTTTTTTTAGATTTTCAATTTCTTCTTGATATTGTGCTATCTTAGTTGCTTCTTCTTTTTGCTCATCTTCTACAATTTTACTTTCTGGATCAATTGCTTCATCAGGATTTTCATTTAGAATAGGTTCCTCCACTACTTCTTTTTCATCTTCTAATACTTCTACTGGCTGTTCTTTCTTTTTCTTCATAAAAACCTACCTTTCTATATTCTCTTTTATATATTCCAGCATAGAAACAACTCTATCATATTCCATTCTCTTTGGTCCAATAATCGCAATAGTTCCTTCCTGTCCACCTTTTTTATACTTGGTTTGAATAACAGTTACGTCACTATCTATATTATTTTCATTACCTATATAGACTTTAATATTATTTTCATCATCTTC
Organism: Bacilli bacterium; assembly: GCA_017405445.1. Classification (GTDB taxonomy): domain Bacteria; phylum Bacillota_I; class Bacilli_A; order RF39; family UBA660; genus UBA3789. Next base: position 14,375 of record JAFRAK010000045.1, read on the forward strand.
TACAATATTATTAATTAGTACATCATCTTCTAATTTATGAAATACATTTTTAACTTTTTCAATATTAGATGAAAATTCTGGTTGTTCCAACATCTTATCTCTTCCCATTACATTTACTTCTTGATTCGTAAAATCAGTAAATACATGATAGAAAGCATTATATAATTGTTCATGCTGTTTAACATATTTTCCAATAATTGGTTTAATTTCAAATTCTAGTTTTTTTGAAACTTCATCTATTGGCGTTCCGGAGATTAAATTATTGATTAATCCAACAGTTTTTTTAATCTCTTCAATCTCTACTCCTTCTAGTTGTATTTGTTTATGTTCTACGTGTCCTTTATCAGTAACTATAATTACAATCATACGAACGTCATCAATCGGAACTACTTCTATTTGTTTTAGAAGATTCTCATGAGAAGTACCACCTAGTACTACCGCTGTATAATTTGTCATATCTGATATAACCTGCAAAGACTTTGTTATTACATCAGATAGTGCAAGTTGCTGATTCTTAAATACAATTTGTAGCTTTAACATATCTTCAGCATTCATCTCTTTTAGTTCCATTAGGTTATCTACATAATAACGATATCCTGCTTCACTTGGAACTCTTCCAGAGGAAGTATGAGTTTTTTCTAATAATCCTTGATTTTCAAGTTCTCCCATTTCATTTCTTATTGTAGCTGAAGAACAATTTAATTCTTTTGAAATTGTTTTTGAGCCTACAGGAACAGGTTCCTTAATATATCTTTCAACGATTATTTTTAAGATTTTGTTCTGTCGTTCTGTCAACATAACATCAACCTCCTAGCACTTTCTATCTCTTAGTGCTAATCTTACTATACTCCTTCTTTTAGCACTTGTCAACAAAAAGTGCTAAAAAAGAAAAAGTAGTTGTAAAAACTACTCTTTTATTTCCTTGTATGTGAAAAATCTAAGGCATATAATATGAATCGTTCCGTTAAAGTTGGCTCTAATGCATCATAATTTCCAACTGTAGGATTATTTCCATAACCAATCATTACTTGTTCATAATAATCTGTTCCAGTACCATCATCATTTCTTGATGTATTAACTGTTAAATATCCTGATTTCTTACTACTTAAGTATGATGAAACTACTGTTTTAATGGAATATGTTCCATCTCCTAATGGAGTTATTTTCCATATTTGAGGAGGGTTTCTAGATAAAGAGTTAAATGTCATAGATGCTGTTGTCCTATTCCTTGCAATATTCTCATCACGATAAATAGCAATAGATTTATATCTAGATGATTCTGTAAAATAATACTCTTTCATAACATGTCCTGCTGCATCTTTTCTAATAACATTTTTATAGGTTATTTCTTCTACTTCCCATTTTTGTCTAGCATCTCCATTAATATATTCTATTCCAATTGGGTTAGAATCTGTTTCACTATCTTTTCTAGCAGATACTACTTTGCTTTCACTTACTACTGGTATCATATAATAACTTCCATGTTTTGGTAAACTATCTTTCACTGAATCTGGTTGATATGCAGATAATTTAATGCCTGTTGGACTAGAAGTAAATCCTCTCATTGAATTATAGCTTTTATAGATTACTTGATCTACTCCATCAGACCGAATTAATCTTATTTCTACATTGTTAATATATGGATGATTATCTGTTTTAAATACAATTGAAATATCATCTACATTACAAGATCCTCCACATAGGCTATTAAAATAATAAGTTGCAGTATCATCTCCATAGATTGAAGGAGCTGCTCCATCTCCAGAATACACTAAGTTTCCTTTTGATGTTACATCTATATCGGTAATTTGCACTCCTGATTTATTGATGATTTGAAGAGCATTAACACCATTATACTTATTATTGGCTCTCGGAATTGTAGGAGTCTCATCATCTTGTTTTGCAAGTAATTGAATTGTAACTTTTCCAGTACCATAATGTGCAGCTGGAAGCATTAATCCATCGACAAAATAATAAGATAATCCATCTACATTTACAACTGTACCACTACCAGGATAGCCCACTAAATAGGAAGTTCTTGCATCTGGACAAGTTGCAGGATTATAGGTTACTTTTTCAGATCCTACTAGGTTTTTTCTCGCCATATCTTTTAATTTATAAGTATCTAATTCTATATTTCCACCTAGAGAATCCTTACAATATGGTTGTAGTGTTCCTCCAGAATAATATTCTACTGCACCGGCTGCCCTTAATATTTCAGGACCAGAAGCATCATTTATTTTTATTATAGAATCTGTATCATCTTCTGGTATATCTATGTATAGTATTTTACCTTCTTCAAGATAAATAATACCAGTTACAAAAGCTCCTTTGTAATCTAAGATACTTCTTCCATATCCTTCAATTCGATACCATCCAGTCTCTCCTTCAGGTACTTGATAATAATATTGTCCTGTTGTATATGTCACGCTAGACTTATTAAAAGCAATTAATTCTTTCTCTACTCTTTTTGCTTCTTCTGAAACATTATTTCTAGATGATGATAATGTTCCCATCAGAATTGTAATAATTAAAATTCCAAGAATAGATAATCCATAAATAACTGCCGTAACTGCAAACCCTTTTTGATTCACTTTACCACCTACTATATTAATTATTGTATCACATTTTTTTCAGTATCACTATATATTTATCACTATATTTTTTTTCTTTTAACACTTCATATTGATTTGTATAAATTATTTTATCTAATTGATCACTTTCACATACTATGATTTTATCTTTTTTTATAAGATTATCTTTATCAATTAATTCTATACTTTTCTCTATATAATCTGTTTTATAAGGAGGATCTAGAAAAATTACATCAAATGCTATTTTCTCTTCTTTTAATACACTTAGTGCTTTACAGTAATCCATTTTTAGTACTTTAGCATTTTCTATCCCAATCGTTTTTAAATTCTTTTCTATTGTTTTATATGCAATCACATTATGATCACAAAAATATGCGTAGGATGCCCCCTCACTTAAAGCTTCAATTCCTAAGTTTCCACTACCAGAGAATAAATCTAATACAAGTCCATCTTTTACATAATCTTGTATCATCGCAAATAAACTTTCTTTTACTCTATCCATCGTAGGACGGGTTCCATCTATTTGAAATCCTTCAATATTTCTCCCTTTATAAAGCCCACTAATAACTCTCATAAATTACATTCTCCATTTTTAGATATTTTCTTTAACTCTTGATTAATTTTCATAATTAAAAGATTAATTTCTGTTTCTTTTTCTTTATAAGTTTGAAAATTCTTATTTTGAATAATCCTTTCTTTTAGTTCTTTCTTATTTGTTTTAGAATACTCTTCTAATAATTCTTTTAAATCTTGATCCTTTTCAATTAACTGATTCATTTGTTTTAATTCTTTAACAGAATCTAGCTTATCTAAAGAATCTATTAAAATGTCTAATCTATTCATTAACTCTTCCATAAGATTATTCTATCATATTTTTACTTAATTAATTCTAAAAATGTGTTTAATAATTGTATTCCGTCTTTTACTTTATCTATTTTATCTACATATCTTAATTTGTATTTTTCTTTTAACATATTATCTAATTCATAAATATAATTATTATCTTTAAAAATATATTCATAATAAGAAGAATCTTGTCTTAGAAAATAATAAATATAATCATGATTTCTAATATAATTTAATACTTCTATACTCATAGGAACCTCTTATAAATTGGTTCACTTTGTTGTTTTCCTATTCCAATATCTTGAAGTAAATTTACTGTTTTTTGAATATTCGCTATTCCTGTTTGTACTCCATCTAAATCTATATTTTTAATCATTTGATATAAGTCTTTAAAAGAGTTTAAATCAAAGTCTTTTTTTAGAAATTGATTCCATACACTATGATTTTCTCCATATATTTCAAACAATTCATAGAGTTGTTGCCACGAAGTATTACCACCTACTACTTCTTTTGCAAGTTCTGGATGATTTCTTGCGAACAAAATAAAACTTTCTTTTGACATCATATCACCTATTATATTGTATGCAAATATAGTGTATAAATAATCATTTCTTATATTATCCTTTGAATTCAATAAAATAAAATCTCAAGTTTCCTTGAGATTCATCATTTAATACTTATTTTAATAGAAATAAGTGTTTTGTTTTATCTCGGCACAAGAACACTATGCTAAGATCCAATATCATAAGAAATAACACCATTAAGAGAAATAACGTTGAAGACATCTGCATTCGTGTCAGTATTATAGTTACTACCATGCGCAAACCAAGGTCTACCTGAGTCAACAAAGCGGGAATTATCACTATACTAGTTTTCTGTTTCGTGTAATGCATGCCCTCCGCATTTTTCTAATGTACAAAATGTCATGTTGCAAGTCTCCCATTTTATCATAAAAAAGAGTAGCTTTTCAACTGATGTTGTAAGATAAAAGTGGACACATAAAAAGATGTTCCACTTTTTCATTTGCTATAATTTAAATAAAGGAGTTGATAATATGGCAAAAAAAGGTCAAAAACATAAAAAATGGACTGCAGAAGAAAAATATAAAATAAT
>JAFRAK010000046.1 GCA_017405445.1 Bacilli bacterium
AATCAATATATGATATAATTTCCTTGGAAACAAAAGATAAAATGTATGATGACTTTGTCCACATTTTGTCCACATTGAACAAATTATTAGTAATATTTATAATACAAATAATACTGATAATAATATGTACTAAATGCCCATAAAATAAGGCTAAAAGCCATAATACTATATGTACCAAATATAGTAATAATATGCTCAAAAAGGGAGCTTGCGGCTCAGGAAAAAAATATAAGCAATGCCACGGAAAGTAAGCAATATCAACGATTTGCGAAATTCTAAAAGTGAAGAAAAGTGAAAAAATGTGAATTAGATACATTAAAAAAGACCAAAAAGGTCTTTTTTTTGATAGTATAAAACTAAATTAGAAAAATTATGATATAATTAACAATGGAGATGATAATATGGAAAAAGTTTTTAATAAACATGAAACTTTATTTACTATTGCACTAATAATTATGTATGTGGTAGTTAATTCTTATTTAATGCAAAATTTTGGTTATACAAGCATTCAATCTGCTATAGTTAATACTATTATGTCAATACTAATAATAGCTTTAATAATAGCAATCAAAAGAGAAAAGTATTATGGACTAACGAAGGCTAACAATTCAAAAAAATTTCTATATTTTATTCCTTTAATTGTAATTTCATTATTTAATTTAAGAAATGGTATTCATCTTAATAATCCAACAAATGAAATAGTATCATTTATTATCACTATGCTTAATGTTGGATTCATAGAAGAAATGATATTTAGAGGATTTTTATTTAAAAGTATAGAAAAAGATAATGTAAAAAGAGCTATTATAATTAGTTCTATTACATTTGGAATAGGTCATATAGTAAACTTATTGAATGGTGCTGAATTAATTCCCACATTATTACAAGTTTGTTATGCGATATCAATAGGTTATATGCTAGTAATGGTGTTCTATAAAAGCAAATCAATTATTCCATGCATTATATTCCATAGTATATTTAATTCATTAAGTATTTTTAATAATGGTGAAAGTAATATAATTAGTATCGTTATATTAATCATTATTTGTTTAACTTATGCAATTTATATTAATAAAAATATAAAAGACTAACAATTATTAAATATTGTTACTGAAGGCAATGGTAATTATACTATATATCTTATAAAATCAGATGTTAATACTTTAATTAAGTAAAGACATCTGTCTTTTTTTAATTTTAAGAATTTAAAAAAATCATGATATAATAAATATAAATTAGGAGGAATAAAATGAGTAAAATATTAATTAGTTATTTTTCAGCAAGTGGTACAACAAAAAAGGTTGCAGAAAAAGTTGCAGCTTCTGTAAGTGGTGATTTGTTTGAGATTGAACCAAAAGAAAAATATACGGAGGAAGATTTAAACTGGATGAATAAAGAGAGTAGATCTTCAATTGAAATGAATAATAATATTAAACCTGAAATAGAAAACAAAGTATCTAATTTAGAAGAATATGATACGATTTGTTTAGCTTTTCCAATATGGTGGTATAAGGAACCAACAATCATAGATAAGTTTTTAGAAGAAAATGATATGACAGGTAAAAAAATATATGTATTTGTAACCAGCGGATCATCAACGATTGATTCAACATACAAAAGTTTACAAAATAATTTTCCAAATTTAAATTTTGTTAGTGGAAAAAGATTTACGGGAAATGAAAAAGAAGAAGAATATAAAACTTGGTTAGCATAAATATTGTATAAAAAGTAATATATAAGAATGCATTGAACCAATCTATGAAGAATGAATTCATCAAAAAGGCCAGGATTGGTCTTTTCTTTAATAAATCAATGCTATAATAGAATTAGAATATCAACTCAACCAATGGTATGTGTATTTGAGAAAGAAATAATATTATACTGATACCATGAAAGGAGAGAAGTTTATGGACTTAATTAAAATAGGAAAGTTTATTGCTGATTGTAGAAAAAGAAAAAAACTAACACAAGAACAATTAGCTGAAAAATTAAGTATTACAGATCGAGCAGTATCAAAATGGGAAAGAGGATTATCTCTTCCAGATGCAGATAAGATGTTAGATCTATGTAATATATTAGATATTAATGTGAATGAACTTCTTAATGGTGAAAAGATTGATATGAAAGAATATAATAAAAAAACGGAAGAGTTGCTACTTGAAATGGCAAGAGGCGAAGAATTAAAAAACAAAAAGATTATGATCAATATGTGGGTATTATTAATTACGGCATTAATATTTTATATTGGAATAATAACACTAGCTGTTCTAACTTTAGAAGAAGGACCTATTCTTGGAGCAGTAATTTGTTCATCTACGATATTTTTTATCTTAGTTTGTTTTTATGGATTAAAACTAGAAATAGATGCAGGATATTATGAATGTAAAAATTGTCATTATAAATTTATTCCAAGTTATTATATTGCACTATTTGCCCCTCATGTTCATACAACAAGATATATGAAATGTCCAGAATGCCATAAATATTCTTGGGCTAAAAAAGTAATGACAAAAGAATAGGAGATAAGTATGAAAATAATAAAAGAAAACTGGAAATTTTTTCTATTTATAATTCTAATATGTGTAATTGGAGGTTATTATACTACATTGTATTCATTTGAATCAGTAGATTCAAAAGTGTTAGAAGATGCAATTAAACAAACAGGTTCCAAAGAAACGTTGATTTTGATTTCAGTAATTCAAATATCAATATATGCAGTATTTTTTACAAGTTTAGGGATGATTTTATCTGATAAAGTAGGATTATGGAAAAAATTTGAAAAGAATAAAGAAGCTTTTAAATATCTAATCATTATCTCAATCGTAGGAAGTCTTTTAATCAGTTTTGGAGATTACTATATTTTTGGTTCATTACTAAAACCAATTAAAGATTTATACAATTCAAAACCTTCACTAGATTATATAATTTCAAGTTTTACATATGGTGGAATATTTGAAGAAATATTAATGAGACTATTTTTTATGTCACTAATAATATGGTTTATTTCCAATCTGTTTTATAAAAAGAAAGAAATTCCTACATGGGTATTTATTGCATCAAATATTATTAGTGCCCTATTCTTTGCCACAGCACATCTACCTAATACACAACAGTTATTTGGAGAATTAAATTTTATATTATTACTTAGATGTTTCCTATTAAATGGAGCATTTGGTTTAGCATTTGGATATCTTTATCGAAAATATAGTATTCATTATGCAATGTTAGCTCACTTTAGTATTCATCTAATTTCAAAAATACTTTGGTTATTATTTATTTAAAGAAGAATATAATTCTTCTTTTTTAAATAATAAATATTTAGTAGGAAAAAATATAATTGTGTGCTACAATTTTATCATAGGAGGGATAAACGATGAACATGGATATTGTTTCAATATTAATTTCATTGGCACTTGGTGCAGTAGCAGGATGGTTAGCAGGATTCATTATGAATTCTAAAGGATCACTACTAAGAGATATTATTATTGGTATCATAGGTGGATTCTTAGGAAGTTGGCTATTCAATATGCTTGGTATATCTTTTGCAGGGTATGTAGGTGTCATTATTGAATCAGCAGTTGGTGCTTGTATTTTATTGTTTGCAGCTAGATTAATAGTAGGAAAAAGAAGATAGAAAGTATAGATTAATCTATGCTTTTTTTCATTTATTATAATAATTATTAATATATGGTATAATAATATTAGGATGGTGAAAATTTTATGTCAAATAATCCTAAATTAAGAATTAGAAAAGGATCAATACAATATCTTATTATATTAATAATCGCAATATCATTATGCGGAATGATTATTTATCCTATAATAGACTTCTTTATTTGTATGTTTATTCAACATACAAAATTTATATATACATTTAAATTTTATGTAATACAACCAATAATAGGAGGAATGATCTCTGGACTTATTATTTGGCTACTTGATAGAAAAAGATAATGAGGTGAAAAGATGAAAAAAATCTTATACGGATTGTTTCTATTTTTTTTAATAATAGTTCAAGTATCAGCAGCAGATAAAGCATTATTAAAAGTAAATACAGAAGGAAATGGACAAATAGTAGTAGTAAGTGAGAAAGAAGAAATAGTATTTAATGAGGAATATCCTTTTCAATCTGCTTTTGAAAATACTGAAGATGGACATATATTCAAAATAGGTGCCAAAGGAACAGAAGACTGGGAATTTGTAAAATGGACTTTAAATGGAGAAGATTATTCGACTGACCCAATTATAACGATTGAAATTAAAGGAGATATGGATTTTATCGCAGTCTTTGAACCACAAGAAAAAACAGATGTGCTAATTACGCCAGAAGAAAACAAATCACTAGATAAAGATTCTATGTTTCTAGACCTAGGAATTGGTATTATTGTATTACTTGTCGCAATGATAGGAATTGTATTATCAAGGAGATTGATATAAGTGGATTATTACGATTTAGACCGATTTATCAAAGCACATAAAAAAGACTATGATATCGCATTAAAAGAAATACAAAATGGGAAAAAACAAAGTCATTGGATGTGGTATATTTTTCCTCAGTTAAGAGACTTAGGACACAGTACTACTGCAAAGTATTATGGTATTAAAAATAAAGAAGAAGCATTAGCTTATCTAAAAAATGAATTACTAAAGAAACATTTAATAGAAATATCAGAAGCAGTACTTAAAATAAATAATGACATTAAAAATATATTTGGATATCCTGATTATTTAAAATTAAAATCTTGTATGACTTTATTTTATATAGTAGATCCAAGTATTAATGTATTTAATAATGTAATAGAAAAGTTTTATAATGGAGAATTAGATATAAATACCATTAGTTTATTAAAATAATGATATGAATAAAAGATTTATGTTATAATAATACTAGAATAGGAGTAGATAGATTATGGATCAAAATGAAATCATGAAAGAATTAAAATCTTGTATTGAAAACATTAAATTATCAAAACAGGATGAAAAACAAAAGAATCAACAATTATTTAAAGACACCTATGGTTTAGCAGAAGCAGATTTATCTACTGCAAAAGATAACTTTTACTTAAAAAAGTATATTCAAGTCATTCAATATTTAACCTCTATTAGAAATAACTTTAAAACAAATAAAGATTTTTATACTGCTGTTACTTCAGATTTTGCAAGAGCATACATTCCTACTATGATAAAGGAGTATCAAATAACAAATGAAAAAACAGTTGAAAAACTAAATGGTATAGCTTCTGGAAAAAATATTAAAATATTTGAAAAAGGAGAAGCAAAAGAATATGCTAGTAGTTTTGATAGAGAAATCAATGGAGATGTAGGAGCCTTTAAATTTATGGATATGATTTGTTTTACTCCAGATTCTGAGAATAGAGAAGAGGTATCACCAAAAGATAGTATTTTAAATGCTGCGAAAATGTTATCTTCAATGATACATGAAACAATGCATTTAGTATTTGATGTTACAAAAGAAGAATATTTTAATTATGGAGTAGAATCAAAATTAACTAGTGGAGGAACAATACTAAATGAAGGATTAATAGAGATGAATGCTTTAGATTTTTCAAAAAAATATGACTTTCCTCATTTACCCGCATTCTATTATTTGAACAATGTTAAAATGGCCATTCTAATAAAAAAATTATTAGGAGACGAAAAATTTAAACAATTTGTTGCGACAGGAGATTATAAGAATTTAATTCCAAAAGAAGTATTAGATGAATATAAAAAAGCAGAAAGAATAAGATATTTCACAAGACGAGGATTATCAGTAGATCCATCTAAAATAAACTTAGAAAATGAAACGAAACATCTTTTTTAAATGAAAATAATTAAATATAGATTAAAAAAATATAGTATTAATTAAAAAAACAATGGAGGAAATATGAAAGTAAAAAAATTGTTATTAATCGTTATTGTTTTCACTGCGATAGTTTTTGTAGCGGCATGTGAAAAAGAAGAAGATACGAATAGAAATGGATATGATTACTTAGTATTAGTTAACAAGTATTCACAATTACCAGATGATTGGGAAGATAAAGTAGAATTAGTAGATGCAAAAAATGCATGGGATGAAGATATTCAATTAGAAAAAGAGGCATATGATAACTATTTAAAATTAGAAGCAGCTCTTAAAAAAGAAGGAGTATCAATCGTATTAGATAGTGTATATCGTTCTGTACAAGAACAACAAGATCTTTGGGATGAATGGGCAGCTGATCCAGAAAAAGGATTGGACTATGTAAAAAAATTTGTTGCAGTTCCAGGTTTTTCAGAACATCATACTGGTTTAGCAATAGATATTTGCTTAATGGTCGACGGAGAATTAGTATTTGATAATGACGAGATGATTGAAGAAAGAGATATCTTTGAAAAGATTCATAAAAAACTTGCAGATTATGGATTCATATTGAGATATTTAGAAAACAGAGAAGACTCAACAGGTTATACTTATGAACCTTGGCATTTAAGATATATTGGTAGTAAGAAGATTGCAAAATACATTATGGATAATGATTTAACTTTTGAAGAATATCTAGAATCAGTAACAGATTATAATAAATATCCTGAAGCTGCTAAATACAGAATTGAGACAACTTTAAAGAAAGAATTTGAGGAAAAAACTTATAAAGATAAGATTTCTAATGTAAGATTTGATGTTAAAAAGATTTACACATCAAAAGATGCAAAAGATGATTCAACCATAAAAGGCTTAGAACTAGGAGACAAAGATTTGGCATTTGAAGTTGAATATCAATTGTTACCACAAGAAGGAATTGATTATAATACTTTAATTGTTACTGATGGAAAATACAATGAAGAATTAGGTTGGGTCACGAATATCAATCGTCTAGGAGTGATAAGATATGAAAATGGTTCTTATACAGTAACTCAATTAGATACAGGATGGTAAAATAATAAATTTGTTATATAAAAAAAGTATTTTCAAGAAAGGAATATACTTTTTTTTCTTTTTCATATATAATTACTAGTTGAATGGAGTGATAAAATGAAAAAATTAATCGTAGGACAATCTGGAGGACCAACATCAGTTATTAATGCCTCACTTGCAGGAGTATACTATGAAGCAAAAAAAGTGGGATTTGATAAAGTATATGGAATGGTAAATGGAATTGAAGGATTACTACAAGATCGTATGATAGACTTAGATGACTATTTTTCTGATAAAAATAATTTAGAGTTATTAAAAAGAACACCATCTAGTTTTTTAGGATCATGTCGTTTTAAACTAGGAAATATGAAAGATAATGAAAAGAACTATGAAAAAGTATTTGAAATACTGGATAAACATGGTATAAATTCAATGATTTATATTGGTGGAAATGATTCCATGGATACAGTAGAATCATTATCTGATTATGCTATATTAAAAAAGAAAAAACAAAACTTTATTGGAGTACCAAAAACAATCGATAATGATTTACCAATAACAGACCATTGTCCTGGTTTTGGTAGTGCTTGTAAGTACATTGCGACAACATTAAGAGAAATTATAGAAGATAATAATGTTTATGGAAATACAAAACCAACTGTAGCGATAGTTGAAATAATGGGTAGACATGCTGGATGGTTAACCTCTTCAGCAGCTCTTGCTAAAGATGATACTTGTGAAGGAGTAGATGCTATCTATTTACCTGAAATACCATTTAATGTAGATACTTTTGTGGAAGAAACAAAAGAATTATTAAAGAAAAAATCTAATATTGTTATTGCTGTATCAGAAGGTATTAAAACAGAAGATGATCAGTTTATATGCGAATTAGGTGATTCTAATTTATTAACAGATTCTTTTGGCCATAAAGAGCTAGCTGGATGTGCAGAAATACTATCAAAGTTATTAAAAGAAAAATTAGGCGTAAAAACAAGATCAATTACATTATCTACTCTTCAAAGAGCAGCAGCTCATCTAGCATCTAAAACAGACTTAGATGAAGCATATCATTGTGGTATGAAGGGAGCAGAACTTGCATACAAAGGTGAATCTGGAAAAATGATTATTATGAATAGAGTATCAAGTGATCCATATAAGATTAAATATGAAGTATTTGATGATATTCATAAAATTGCTAATGTTGAGAAAAAGATTCCTTTAGAATGGATAGATGTTGATAATAATAATGTAAAACAAGAATTAATTGATTACTTAAAGCCATTAATTCAAGGAGAAGTAAAACAAATATACAAAGATGGTCTACCTCAACATATCGTGTTAAAATAGTAAAAAAGAATAGATATTTGAAAAAAATAATGATATAATCAATAAGAAATTTTCCGTGAAGGGGAGATTATAATGTTAGAATGTTTATTAGATGCTTTAATAGATACTATAAAACTAATACCATATCTTTTGATTACTTTCTTATTACTAGAATGGATGGAACATAAACTAAGTAAAAAGACAGAAAAAGTAATTACAAAATACAAAAAACTAGGACCATTACTTGGAGGAATCTTTGGAGGATTCCCACAATGTGGATTTAGTGCAATGGGAGCTAATCTTTATACAAGTGGAATTATAACAAGAGGTACTTTAATTGCCATCTTTTTATCAACAAGTGATGAAATGTTACCAATAATGATTAGTGAACAAGTATCTATTCCTGCCATGCTTGAAATTGTAGGATTTAAAATTATTATAGGTATTCTAATTGGATTTATTGTCGATTTATTATTAAAAAATAAATTTGAAAGAACGATAGGAGAAATCTGTGATGAGGAGCATTGCCATTGTAAGAATGGAATAATAAAATCAAGTTTAATTCACACCTTAAAAACAACAGGGTTTATTCTATTAGCAAATGTTTTAATAGGAGTAGCAATATACTTTATCGGAACAGAGAACTTAGAAAACTTGTTAAAAAGTAATAATTTATTTGTATATTTCTTATCTAGTTTAATAGGATTAATTCCAAACTGTGCAGCATCAGTAGTCATTACAGAATTATATTTATCTAATTTTATCCCAATAGGTGTTGCGATAGCTGGCTTACTCACATCATCTGGAATTGGTATTTTACTTCTATTTAAAAATAATAAATATTTAAAAGATAATCTATTGATTTTATCTATTATTTATACTACAGGAGTAATCGTAGGATTCATTATAGATTGCTTTTTATAAAAGAGAGTTTCTCTCTTTTTTTATTTAGTTATCACATATTATTCACATAAAAATGAAATAATAGTATTCGAAACAAGGAAATAATTGTTTCGAAGGGATGTGAGAAATGAAAAAACAAATGATTAAAAATAATAAAAATGATAAAAGATATAATACCTTTCTAGATACACTTCTATGTTTATAATAAAAAACAGAAAACTATGAAAAAACACTTCATAGTTTTTTATTTTGATGTATAATTGTATTAGTACATAGTAGAAAGGAATTTGAATATGAATAAAGAGTTAATAAATAAAAGTATTGCTGCATCTATCTTAATATCATTAGGAAACTACGCATTATTAAAACTTGGAAATCCAATAGGACCCATAATATTTGCTTTTGGATTACTTGGAGTATGTTATTTGGGAGCTAATTTATTTACAGGAAAATGTGGTTTCTATATTGCAGATAAAATAAAAACATCTGATTTATTAATCATATTAGGAGTAAATTTAATAGCCGGTTATTTAATGGGAATTGTTTATTCTTTTTGTGATAAAGAAGTTGTTGCAAATGCAGTTGCGAAAGCTGCTACTTGGGAGTTTTCTATTGCCTTCTTCCTAAAGTCAATTATGTGTGGAATTATTATGTATATAGCAGTATATATGTATAAAAAAGGAACCGCATATGGAATTATTTATGGAATCCCATTATTTATCTTTTGTGGTTTTCAACACTGTATCGCAAATATTATAACTTTAGGAGTAGCGAGAACATTTCATTGGTCAATTGTAATTTGTGTTTTAGGTAATTTTGTAGGATCACTATTCATGTGGTATTTACTAAAAGATAGTGAAAAAAAAGAATTAAAAAAGGGTAAATAGGAGATAATATGATTGATAATAATAAAAGGGTTTTAAATAAAGCTGTAACAATACTAATAATTGTATTATGTGTTGTTGGATTGATAGGATATATTATTATAAAAAATAGAATATTAAAAGATTTGGATATTAAAGAAGGAACTGTTTTATTAGTCGTTGGTGAAAAATATACAGTAGAATATCAAACAGTTCCAAAAAAGGCTAAAAAAGAAAAATTACTATGGTCAACAAATAATGAAACAGTAATATCAATAGATAATGGTGTTATTACTGCAAAAGAACCAGGAAATGCTATAGTATGGGTAAAAGTAGAATCAAAACCAGAAATTAATAAAAAATTTCAAGTAAATGTTGCAACTAGAAATCAAAGATTTAAAAATAGATTAGTTAATATTTATGAATTTAAAAAGATTAATGATAATTATTATGAGGAAAATGAAAGAACCAGTTTTGATTTTGAAAATGGGCTTTATACAACTTCTAATAATGGTATGATATTTAGATATTATTATAAAGAAAATGTAATAGTAGCTAATCCATCTCTACGTGATGAAAGTACAGAAATGCGATTCTATTTAAATGAAGGAACAGAAAGCTGTAATTCAACAACTTATGTAGACTGGTGTAGTGAAGAAAATAAAATTGGAGTAAGAGCTGGAAAAGATATCATTTTAACAATATTTAAAGGTTATTTGGGAAGAGAATATACAATAGAAGATTTATAAAAGAATTGTATATTCTTTTTTATAAGAAGAAATGATATAATAATAGAAGATAATGGAGAAGGTGAGAAAATGTATAAAGTAATAAAAAACGAAAAAATTAATCCAAATACATATTTAATGGAAATTGAAGCTCCTGAAGTAATTAAAAATGCATTACCAGGACAGTTTGTAATACTAATGGGAAAGGAAGATAGTGAGAGAATACCTTTAACAATCTATGATACAGATAAAGAAAAAAACATCTTATCTGTCATCTATCAAGTAATAGGTGCCTCAACTGAAGAATTATCAACAATTAAAAAAGATATTTTTGCGGTAACTGGTCCATTAGGAAAACCAAATGAAATTTGTAAAAATCCAGAAGAATACAAAAAAAGAAAGATTGTTTATGTTGCGGGAGGAGTAGGAGTAGCTCCTGTATATCCACAAGTAAAATATTTAAAAGAACGTGGATTTGATATTGATGTAATTTATGGAGCAAGAGAAAAAGACTTACTAATTATTCAAGATAAATTAGAAGCAGTTTCTAAAAATGTATATTATGTAACTGATGATGGATCTTTTGGAGAAAAAGGATTTGTTACAAATGTACTGGAAGCAAATCACGATAAATATGATTTATGTGTTGCAATAGGACCACTTATTATGATGAAAAATGTTGCAGCAGTAACTAAAAAGTATAACATTCAAACAATTGTAAGTATGAATCCATTAATGGTAGATGGAAGTGGTATGTGTGGAGCATGTCGTTGTGAAATAGAAGGAAAACCAAAATTTGCATGTATAGATGGACCAGAATTTGATGGACATAAAGTGAATTATGATTTAGCAATGAAGAGAATGAATATCTATAAAGAAGAAGAAAAACAAAAATGGGAACAAATGAAAAAAGAATTGGGAACAAAGTAGGTGAAAAAAATGAATGATGAAAAAGTAAAAATGAGAACACAAGATCCTAAAGTAAGAAATAAGAATTTTGAAGAAGTAGAATTAGGATATACCAAAGAAGAAGCTTTAAAAGAGGCATCTAGATGTCTTCATTGCAAAGTACCAAGATGCGTAGAAGGCTGTCCAGTAAATATTATGATTCCAGACTTTATTGCGGCAATCAAAGAAAACAATATTAAAAAAGCCTATGAAATCATAAGCGAATCTTCATCATTACCTGCTATTTGTGGAAGAGTATGTCCTCAAGAAAAACAATGTGAATCAAAATGCGTAAAAGGACTTAAAGGAGATGCTATATCTATTGGTTCATTAGAAAGATATGTAGCAGATGAAGCTATGAAAAATGATTTTGTAGCAAACATTAAAGTACCAAAAAATAATAAAAAAGTAGCCATTGTAGGAAGTGGACCTGCAGGTCTATCTTGTGCTGGAGAACTTGCTAAAAAAGGTTTTTCTGTAACAATCTATGAAGTACTACATAAGGCTGGTGGAGTATTAAGTTATGGTATTCCAGAATTTAGATTACCAAAAAGTATTGTAGAAAATCAAATTAAGAGTCTTAAAAAATTAGGAGTAACAATAAGAACAAATATTCCTATAGGAAATGCATTAACAATAAAAGAATTACAAAAAGAATATGATGCAGTTTTTATTGGTACAGGTGCAGGATTACCAAAATTTATGGGTATTGAAGGAGAAGATGCTAGTGGGGTTTTCTCAGCTAATGAAATACTTACAAGAATTAATTTAATGAAAAGTTATAAAGAAGAATCAAAAACTCCAATTAAAAAGCCAAAGAAAGCCTATGTAATTGGTGGTGGAAATGTTGCGATGGATGCCGTTAGATCTTTAAAAAGATTAGGAGCAGATGCACATATTATGTATCGTAGAAGTGAAGAAGAATTACCTGCTAGAAAAATGGAAGCAGAGCATGCCAAAGAAGAAGGAATTAAATTTGATCTACTACAAAATCCAGTTAAGATAATTACTGATGAGGCAAATAATGTAACAGGAATGGAAGTAGTCGATATGGAATTAAAAGAAGCAGGAGAAGATGGAAGAAGAAGCGTAGAAGAGAAGAAAGGATCAAATCATATAGTAGATTGCGATATGGTTGTAATGGCTCTTGGCACAGGACCCAATCATGAAGCTTTAAAAGATAGTAATATTGTCTTAACAGATAAGAATTTAATAGAAGTAAAAGATTCAAAAACATCATTAGACAACGTTTTTGCAGGTGGAGATGCAGTTACTGGTGCAGCAACAGTAATACTAGCTATGGAAGCAGGAAAAAAAGCAGCAAAAGAGATTATAAATCTATTTTCTTAAAAAAGTGTAAATATTAAAAATATTTTTTGAAAAGTATTAAAATAACTTTACTAAAAGTATAAAAAAATGTTATATTTATAATATGTAAGATAGTATCTTGCATTATTATGGTTAGATAATAGAAAAGAGAGGTGGTGATAGAATGGCACTAGGAGCAGATGCAGGAGTAGCGCAAATTAGACAAAATGGACCAGCATTAGTACAAGTTGCTAATCGTTTACAAGAAATCGCAAGAGAATTTGAAGCTTCTTATGAACAAATGTATAGCACTCTTGATAAAAATTTGGGAAATCCTCAAGAAGAAAATAAAATTTGGTATGGACCAAGAGCAGAAGGATGCAAAAGACTTGCATTTAGAGAAAAAGATAAATTTGTTCAAATGAAAACAGATTTAAATCGTTTGTCTCAAACAATTGAAGCACAAGCTCAAGCTTGGGGAGCACAACAAAATAAAAAATATTAATTGATTAATATATAGAAAGGAGACTTTATTAATGTTTACACAAAGTGGAATTGATCCACAAGCAGTAGCAAACATGGTTAATGAAATTGCAAATCTAAAAAAAATAATGATTCGAAACTTAGAAGAAGTAAATGGACATGTTATGCGTGATATTGAAAGAAATTACAGTGGACATGCTGCTGATGCATTAAAAGCAAATATTAGGACTCAAGTTCCAGTAATTGAAGATTTTCTTGAAAGATTAATATCTAATTTGATTGCTAATATTGGAGATGATCTTGAAGATACTCAAAGAACTGATGATAATTTAGCAGGATAAGAAATTACGTAAGTAATTTCTTGTTAGTAGGAACTAATTTTTTAGTTTCTACTAATGAGAAATTAAAAAGGAGTTGAAAATTATGAATTTTAGACAAGGATTAAGAGGGTATACTGCATTTCCGCTAGATGACAGTGTTTTTGATTTGAAATTTATACCATTTCAAGATGCTCAATCATATTCTCATAAATTAAGTTTAAATAACTATTATGAAGGAGATCCTGGAAATATTGATAGGGATTTAAATATTCTAAGTCAATGTGATGTAGATGCTCGTGGAACGAATGATTTTTATAACGGTGGGCAACTTGAATATAAAATGAGAGATTGGATTGATCTAGCAACAGAAGTTCGTAATTTAAAAGCTAATATTCGACCAGGAGAAATCACTAAAGATATTGTTAAATATAATGACAATCTTCAAAGAGCAAAGATGGAAGTAATCTTTAGAAGATTAATGGATTGTGCCAAAAAATTTAATGCAGCTAAATATAGAGACCCAGAGGCTTCTTACACAAAAAAAACTTGGAGTGGTTATTACAATAGTGCAGGATATCCAATCTACTATTATGAAGATGTAGAAATTCCTTATCAGATAGATTTAAGTAATCTCTATGATCCACGAACTCAAATTATAGTTCTTGCAAAAAGAATAGAACAAATGGAAAATAAATCAGGGTATCGTTTTATGGATCCAAGAGATTGGCAAGCAAAATTAAGAGCAAACGGTAGAACAGACACTGTTGTAAAACAATTATAAAAGAATAAAGGAGGAATTAAGAATGTCAATATTTAAAAAGGCAAATGCTGGAGAAGATGAATGGTTGGCAGAAATCAAATCACAAAATACATCTAAAACAAATACGACTCAACAAACAACAAGACCATCAACTTCTAGACCAACTAGTTCTTCATCATATTACGGTGGATATAGTAATGCCAATATTGAACCAGAAAAACTATATGGTGACCTTGATTTGTTGGCAGGTATAAAGAATAGAGTTAGAACTGGAATAACTGAAACTAGAAATTATATTGATAATGTAGATAAATCAATTTCTGATTATGGAGTTACTGATTTTATAGAGTACGTTAATTCGAATTATAAGTATGATACAATATTACTGGATATGGAAAAAATGCTAGAAGAGTCAGAAGGAGCAACAGAAAGATGGGAAAAGTATACAGATGATTGGGTAGCATTAGATGAAGATTGGGCCAATAGAAATGCAGATTTAGCTTTTAATAATGGTTCTGCAGAGGCTCCAGGTTTTTCATCAGGAAGTTATAATGTCCCAAATGTTGATTTTAATACAGGAACTGTTCCTACATATGATTATTCATATAATTATTCTTATGACCCAAATAACCCATCACCTTATTATATGGGTAGTACATATTCATCATATGATCCAACAATTTATAGTCAGACACAAGCAGGAGCTCATTGGCCTCCTTATAATCCTGATTATCCTCCTACATCTGGATATACTTCAAGTAATATACTTGGAGTTCCAAACAAATATCCAAGTGGTACATATGGAGGATTTAGTGGAAATTACGACTTAGGATCATATGGAAGTAGTACATATGGAATTGGTTCAATTGGTGCTAACTATACCTCAAGTGGAGTATTAGGAACACCATCTTCTCTTAACGGAAGCGAAATTGGAGGAGCAACAGCTGGAGGTTCATCATTAGAACTTGGTTCAAAAGACAAGAATAATTTTGGAAAGAATGGAATCGCAAAACTTGCTGGAAATATTATGCCTTCATTAGGTAGTAAAGAAGCTAAAGCTGTAATGGCAGGAGGAGCTGCCGCTGCAGGTGTTGGTATAGCAGGAGCTGCCATTGGTGGAGGATTACTAGTTGGTGGTAAGAAGAAATATTATATCTTTGCACCAGAGGACTTTGAAAAACTTGATGAAGATCTACAAAAACAAATCATAGAAGACTTAAAATCTGCAAGATTTAGCAATGAAAGAATTGAAGTGTTTAAAAATGCAACATTTAAGATTAGTGCTTCAGAATTAGATGCTCATATTAAGAAAGTTGAAAAAGCATATGATGCAAATGCAGATTTTAGAAAAGAATTCAAAGAAATGTATAAATTTGATTTATTTGATGACAATGATAATTTAATAAAATATATGTTATTTATTGCATTAATT
Source organism: Bacilli bacterium (assembly GCA_017405445.1). Lineage (GTDB taxonomy): Bacteria > Bacillota_I > Bacilli_A > RF39 > UBA660 > UBA3789. The sequence goes on from JAFRAK010000046.1 coordinate 15,967, forward strand.
ATTGATGGATCAAATAAGACAGATGAAACTAATATCTATAATATTATTAATCCAAGTCTAGAACAGGAAGAAGTGGACTTTGTATATTCTGGATTGATTATGGAAGAATATATTTATGATAATGACTTAGAAGAAGATGAATTAGAATCTGATGAAGACGAAGATGTTACAATCAATGATAGTAGAAATGCAGATTTAGTTCATGCTGCTGAATGGTTAAAAGAAATTGAGAATCAATAAAAAGTAGATAACTCTACTTTTTTCTTTTCAAAATAAAAAGAAGCATAAGCTTCTTTATCTATATAAAAGAGGATCTTCACACATTAAGTGAACCTTCCTCTAATATAATATATGTAAATTAATAAAAAATATCCTTAATTTGATTAAAAAAGTTAAAAATATGTTAAACTAATATTAAATAGGAGTTGATGATATGGATATTATAAATCAAAAAAAAGAATTAGAAAAATATCTTGAATCAATAGATAATCTTGGGAGGTTACTTTGACTTACCATCAAAGAAAAAAGAAATAGAAGAATATCAAAAAGAAACAGAAAAGATAGATTTCTGGAATAATAAAGAAGAAGCAGAAAAAGTATTTAAAGAATTAAATCAATTAAAAGAACAAGTAACTAAAATAGAAAACTTAAAGGATTATATTAATAATAATGTTGAGATACTACAATTATTAGAACTAGAAGATGATGAAATGTTACTAGAAGAAGTTAATCATCATATAAAAGAAATAGGTAAAGAAATAGAAGAATTAAATCTATTACTACTATTGAATGGTCCATATGATAAAAATGATTGTATTTTAGAAATACACCCAGGTGCTGGAGGAACAGAGTCTTGTGATTGGGCTAATATGCTATACAGAATGTATCAAAGATGGTGTGAGAAGCATAAATATAAAATTACAGTATTAGACTATCAAGCAGGTGAAGAAGCAGGTCTTAAAAGTGTTTCTATAAGAGTAGAAGGTTTAAATGCTTATGGATATCTAAAAAATGAAAAAGGAATTCATCGACTAATCAGACTATCTCCTTTTGATTCTAATAATAGGAGACACACTTCTTTTGCATCTGTAGAAGTAACTCCTGATATTGATAAAGAAATAGATATTGAAATTGATGAAAAAGATTTAAAAATAGATGTATATCATTCTAGTGGAGCCGGAGGACAAGGTGTTAATACTACAGATTCTGCAGTTAGAATTACGCACTTACCAACAAAAATTGTAGTAACTTGTCAAAATGAAAGAAGCCAGATTCAGAATAAAGAAGAAGCTCTTAGAGTATTAAAAAATAAACTATTATTAATAGAGTTAGAAAAACAAGAACAAGAATTAAAAAGTATTAAAGGAGAACAATCAAATATCGATTTTGGTTCTCAAATAAGAAGTTATGTTCTTCATCCATATTCCATGGTAAAAGATCATCGTACGAATGTAGAAACAAGTAATGTAGATAAAGTTTTAGATGGAGATATTGATTTCTTTATAGAAGAAAATCTAAAGAAAGGAAAATAATATGAATATTTTTTCCAAGAATAAAAATTTACAAGTAAAACAAACAAATAATCTTAGTATTAAGAAAATATTACAATTCTTACTAGGATGTTTTATGCTTGCGATATCATATAGTTTATTTATCGCACCTAATAATTTTGTACCAGGAGGAGTAGCAGGTATATCTGTTATTTTAAATTCCTTATTTAATTTCCCTAATGCCCCAACTATTTTGATTGTAAATCTCCTATTATTAGGAATGAGTTTTATCTTTTTAGGTAAAAAACAGACAATGACAACGATAGCTGGAACAATTATAGTACCAATCATGGTAGCCGGTACAGAGCATCTTAACGTATGGATTCAACTTGATACCTCAAAAGTATTATTATCCGCAATCATGGGAGGAATAATCTATGGAGTGGGGTTAGGTTTGGTATTAAGAATTGGATATAATACGGGAGGCACAACAATATTAAATGAAATCATATCAAAATATTTTAAAGTAAGTATTGGAAAAAGTATGATTTTAAGTGATGGAGTTATCGTATTGTTATCTGGCGTATTCTTAGGAATAGATACATTACTATATTCTATTTTAATGATATATATTATTAGTATGATATCCGATAGAATTGTGATAGGAATATCAAGAAATAAAATGTTCTATATCATAAGTCAAAAAGATGAAGAAATAAAAAAATTTATCCACCAAGAATTAAAACATAATGTAACAATTTTTCAATCAAAAGGTGGATATAATTCAAAACCACAAAATATTATTATGACAGTAATACCAACCATAGATTATTATGAATTAAAAACAAATATTATGAAAATAGATAAAGATGCATTCTTTATTATTACCGATTCTTATGAATTGTATGGAGGGCAATAGTATGAGTATATTTAGTAGAATAAATGAAGAAAATCGTTTCGTACGTTTTATAATTTTAATAGTATCATTAGTAATTAATGCAGTTGCATATAATTTATTCCTATTACCCTTAAACTTAGTTGTAGGAGGATCTAGTGGTATAGCAGTTATAACAGATTATTTATATGATATCAATCCAGCATTAATGATTTTTTTACTATTATTTGCATCAGTCATTATTAGTTTCTTATATTTAGGAATTGAAAAAACAATGACGACAATAGTAGTATGTATCTTATATCCAATTTTTGTACAATTAACATCTCCATTAGTAGATGTAATCTCTTCAGAACCTGATGTATTGTTGTTGGTGTTATTTGCAGCAGTACTAGGAGGAATTTCAAGTGGATTAATTTATCGAATTGGTTATAATAGTGGAGGAACATCCGTTATTACACAGATATTATATGAAAGAAATAAAATATCCATCGCAAAATCAGGTTTTGTAATTAACGCCATTATTGTATTACTAGGAGCATCAATATTTGGAATCACAAATGCATTATATGCTATTATCTATTTATATATCTGTAATTTAGTAACAGATAAAGTATTATTAGGAATCTCTAATAATAAAGCATTCTATATTATTACGGAAGAAGAAGAAAAGGTAAAAGAATATATTATTACAAGTCTAGGACATGATGTAACAGTATTTGATGTTAAAGGTGGATTCTTAGAACAAAAAAGAAAGGTATTATTAACGGTTATTCCTTCAAGAGAGTATTATAAAGTTACAGAAGGAATAAAACTAATAGATAACAAAGTGTTTTTTGTAGTAACAGATTCTTATCAAGTTGAAGGTGGAAAATAGAAAGATTGTACTTAGTACAATCTTTTATTATTCTACAAAAATCAATAAAATAATAGGTAAAATACGTGTTAAGTTGTCAAATTATAGACTACATTTATTCAATTAGAATAGATTGTATGGTATAATTAAAGATACAAAGGTGGTGAATTAGATGGACTTAATCAGAATAAAAAATGTAGAAAAAAAGTATAAAAATGGAGTAACAGCCATCTATGATTTGAATTTAGCCATTGAAAAAGGATCCTTTGTTTTTGTCATTGGAGGATCTGGTAGTGGAAAATCTACCTTGATAAAGATGTTATATCGTGAAGAAAAACCAACAAAAGGACAAGTTATTGTCGGTGGACTTGACGTTGCTAAATTAAAAAATAAAAAAGTATATAAATTAAGAAGAAAATTAGGAATCGTTTTCCAAGATTATCGATTATTACCAAAACTAACAGTATATGAAAATGTAGCATTCGCACTAGAAGTAATTGGAGAAAAGAAAGATTCTATTCGTATTAAAGTATTAAAAGCCCTAGAAGAAGTAGGATTAAAAAATAAAGTACATAGTTATCCTGATCAATTATCAGGTGGAGAACAACAAAGAGTTGCAATTGCCAGAGCCATTGTAAATGATCCTAAACTTTTATTGTGTGATGAACCTACAGGAAATCTTGATCCAGATAGAAGTATGGAAATTATGAAAGTACTTGAAGATATTAATAAATCAAGGGGAACGACCATTATTATGGCAACACATGATAAAGAAATTGTTAATAAAATGAAAAAACAAGTTATCACACTAAAAGACGGACATCTAGTTAATTTTAAACAGAAAGGAAAGTATGATAATGAAGCCATTTAGAATGTTAGGAAGAAGTATTAGAGATGCATTTAAAAGTGTAATAAGAAATTTTAGTTTATCACTTGCTTCAATCTCTTGTATAACGATTACTTTAATTATCGTTTCAATTGCATTAATTGCCTCTCTAAATGTTCAAAACTTTACCAAATTAATTGAAAGAGATATGACTATTGTCGTATTCTTGGACTCAGATACAACAGAAGAACAAGCAAAAGAAATTGAAGAAAAAATAAGTGATTTATCAAATGTTAGTGAATATTCATTTCAAACCAAAAAAGAAGTAAAGATTAGAATGCAAGAAGAATCTGATATTTTTAGAACAGTACTTGAAAACTTTGATGATGAAAATAGTCCATTAAAAGATACATTCCAAGTAAAAGTAAAAGAAATTGAAAAGATTAAAAATACAGCTCAAAAAATAGAAAAAATGAAACATGTAGCAGTAGTTCGATATGGAGAAGGAATGGTTGATAAAATGGTAAAAGCATTCTCTTCTATTGAAAAAGTAGCTTATGGAATTGTAGGAGCTTTAATCCTAGTAACAATATTCCTTATCATTAATACGATTAAACTAACAATTTCTGCTAGAAAAAAAGAAATTGGAATTATGAGATTAGTAGGAGCAAGTAATTTTACAATAAAAACTCCATTTATTGTTGAAGGTATGATTTTAGGAATGTTAGGATCTATTGTTCCAATTGGAATAACTACTTATGGTTATGTAGCCTTCTATAAACATTTTAATGGATATTTATATTCAGAATTGATTCAATTAATTAAACCAGATCCATTTGTCTATCAAATATCACTTATAGTATTAGGAATAGGAATACTAGTAGGTATGATAGGTAGTTCAAGTGCAGTAAGAAGGTATTTAAAAGTATAATGAAAAAAAGATGGTTCGTTTTGCTACTTCTATTACTATTCCCTCTAATGTTACCATCTAACGTTAAAGCAGTGACACTTAGAGAATATGAAGATGCATTACAACAATATAAAAATGAATTAAATGATACAAATAATAAGATTAGTATCAGTAGAAAAGAATTAGAAGAAATTCAAAAGAAAATAGCTTCTATTGAAACACAAATACAAGAAGCAATTAATGAAGTAGATCGATTAGAAAAAGAGATTGAAAAAAACAATCAAGAAATTGCTGAAAAAAAAGAAGAGTCTAAAAGATTAATGGAGTATTATCAAATATCCAATGGAGAAAATATTTATCTTGAATATGCCTTTGGAGCAAGTGATATTACGGATATGATTTATCGTTTATCTATTGTAGAGCAACTAACAGATTATAATGATAAAATCATGAAAGAACTAAAAGAATTAATTAGACAAAATCAATTAAAACAAGAAGAATTAAGAAAAAAACAAGAAGAATTAAAAGAACTACGTGAACAAATGAAAAAAGAAGCTAGAAGAGTCCAAGGAAATATTTCTAGTATGGAAGGTATGGTTCCAAATCTACAAGGACAATTATCAGAATATCAGGATAAAGTAACATACTATAGAAACATAGGATGTGCACCGGATGATGTTATTGGAAGAGACTGCGCAAAAGAAAATAATGCATACGGATTTGTGTTCCCATTGAATGGTTATTATTGGCAATCCACTGGATTCTATTGGGATGGATATAGTGGTCATAAAGGACTAGATTTTGCTCAAGGATGTGGAAATCCAGTTAAAGCAGTAGCCAATGGTAAAGTTTATTATGTAGGGGATAATAAGGACGTTTATGGCGCAAAAATGATATTAATTGTACATAATTATAATGGAAGAAAAGTTTTCTCCCAATATACCCATTTATCTGGATATGCCATTAGTGAAAATGAAAATGTTCAAGCAGGACAATTAATTGGTTATGTAGGAACAACAGGATGGTCTACAGGATGCCACTTACATTTAGAAATGTCAGAAGACATTGGTTGGGATTATAATAGACCAGGAAATTATTGGACATACACAGATCATATTGTTGATCCATATAATTATATTCCAAGAGGATAAAAGCATGTTTAAAACATGCTTTTTGATTGAATTAATGATTGAAGTATGATAGAATAACCGCAAGTAGGAGGGATATGAATGAAGACATTTATTTTTGTGAATAAAAAAGACAATATTGATGATGTTTTATTTGAGGTAGTAGAAACAAAAGGAAAAGGACATCCAGATAATATCTGTGATACATTAGCTGAAAAGATATCAGCAGCATATTCAAATTATTGTATTGAAAACTTTAATGTAATATTAAGACATATGATTGATAAATTATCAATTCTTGGAGGAGGCTCTAAAGTAAAATTTGGAGGAGGAGAAATGATTGCTCCTATAAAAATACTTATTAATGGAAGATTTACAGATCGCTTTCAAAATCAAAGAATTGATTATATGACAATTGTTAATAAAACAATAGAAGATTATTTTAAAGAATTATTTCCAGAATTAGATTTTCAAAAATATGTAGAAATAATTGACAATACTCATCATAATCAAGGACCAGGAGTTATCTATAATGAAGATAATACTACAAAAAATGAAAGAGAGAAGTTCTATGAAGTAGTCAATAAACAAGACTTTGAACGTCATAATAATCATTTTAGATGTAATGATACATCTACAACAGTTAGTTATTATCCTATGAGTAAACTAGAACAAACAGTACTAGAAATAGAAATGACACTAAACTCAGACTCTTATAAGAAAAAGTACCCATGGACTGGAAATGATATAAAAGTAATGGGAATCCGTAAAGAAACTTCAATAGAAATAACTTCATGTGTTCCATTAATCTCAAAATATGTTAAAGATTTAGATGATTATATTGAAAAGTTAAATCATATTAAAAAAGATATTCATTCTATAGTAAAAAAACATTTTAAAGATCATTCTATTGAAATCTATTTAAATACTAGAGATAATTATGAACAAAATGACATGTATTTAACATTAATAGGAAGTGCAGTTGAAAGTGGAGATGAAGGATCTGTAGGAAGAGGAAATCGTTCTCGTGGAGTAATTCCATTCAGTAGAAACTTTAGTATGGAAGCATCTTGTGGAAAAAACCCAGTTTATCATACAGGTAAATTATTTACCGCCATAGGAGATCAAATAAGTAAAGAAATATATGAAAAATATGGATTAGAAAATGTTGTTTACTGTACCTCAAGAATGGGAGATAGTATTGAAAATCCATGGAATATTAGTGTTGAACTAAATCAAGATACAACAGATGAAGTAAAAAATGAAATTGATAGGATTGTACAAAACTATATTAAGAATCATTATCAAATAACAGAAAAAATAATTAATCATGAAATAAAAATAAATAGTTATTAGGGGGATTATATGAATAAATTATTATTATCAAAAGATATTAATCAATTCTTTCAAGATAGAGATTATACGATTGTAAAACCATCAAACATTATAAATAATAATAAAGATACGGTATTTTTAAGTTCAGGAATTCAACCTTTATTATTTGGATACTTAAAGAAAGAATTAGAATCAAATAAAGAGTATTTTGTTGCTCAACCAGTTATAAGAACACAATATCTAGAACAATTATCAGAAGGAACATCTTTAGCATTTGTAAATAGTACAACTTCAAAATTTAATTTATCTGAAGAAGACTATCAAAAACTAGTAAAAGACTGGTTAGAGTTCTTTTATTCTTTAGGATTAGAAAAAGATAAAATTACTACAACTAATGATTTCTACGAAGATACATGGAAAGATTTATCTTTATCTGGAAAAAGAACGTTCTATTATTATGATAATTTAGAAATAGGAGATTCTACATTCTTTACTAAAGTAGATCATAAAGAAATAGAATCTATGTGCGATTTAGGTTTTGGAGTAGAAAGAGTAAGATGGTGTACCAACAAAGATAAATCTTATTTTGATTTTGATAAAGATACAAAACATCTAAGTCCTGAAGAAAAAGCATTAATATCTGCTATAACATTACTAGCAATCAATGGAGTAATACCTTCTCAAAAAAATAGTGGATATAGAGCTAGATTATTTTCAAAACATTTAGCAGACTTATTATCTGCAAAAAAACTTAGTGAAGCAGATTTAGAGTATTTTAAAGATTGTATAAAATACTGGAAGGATTGGCAAAAACCAGAAAAAGAACTAGACTTTTCCCTAATAGAAAACGAATATGAGAGAAACTGTAATTCAATTATTAAAAGTGAATTATTAGAAGAAGGATATAAAATAAATGGTATTAATGTTAATATTAGTTGGGATGAAATGAAAAAACGTCTACAATCTTCAGGAGTTCCAAAAGAAAGAATTAAAAAAATTGTAAGATAGGAGAAAAGAATGAAACTATATTTATCAGGTGGAGGATCAGGAAAACAAAATCTTGATGCTTATAACAATTATTTTAAAACAATAGATAAAAAGAAACCAATTCTTTATATACCTTTGGCTATGGATAATAAGAATTATGATTCTTGCTTTCAATGGTTTAAAAAAGAAATCTCATCTTTTGGATTTCATGATTTTAAAATGGTGAAATCAAGTGAAGAATTATCTAAAATGAACTTTAATGAGTTTAATTCTCTATTTATAGGTGGAGGAAATACCTATAAATTATTAAAAGAACTTCAAGATAATTCTAATATGAAAAAGATCGAAGATTATTTAAAAAAAGGAGGCATTATCTATGGTGGTAGTGCAGGAGCAATTATCTTTGGTAAAGATATAGATGGATGTAAATACACAGATGAGAAATTAGATATTGATACGAATGGATTTAATATGTTAAAGGATTATTCTCTATTATGTCATTATAAAAAAGCTAGTTTTAGCGCAAATAAAGAATACTTAAAAGAGTTTAGTAAAAAGAATAAATTGTTCTTCTTACCAGAAGAAGCAGTATTAATTGTAACAGATAAAAAGATTACAATAGTAGGAAATCATCAATACGTATTATTTTATAAAGGAAAGCCTTTTCTTCATAATTCTGCTAATTTCAAAAGAGACATTTGTAATGAATAAAAGATATGTCATAGCATTAGATTTAGATGATACGTTATTAAATTATGAGAAAAAAGTATCACCAAAAACAAAGAAAATATTAACAGAATTAGAAAAAAAAGGTAACATTATAATAGTCGTATCGGGAAGAATATTTGATACTTGCTATGAAACAGTATCCAAATTAGATTTTGTTCGTTATATGATTACTGATTCAGGAAGTATCATTTATGATAAAAAAGATAATAAAATCATCTCTAAAAAGAAACTAAAAAAAGAAACAATAAAAAAAATATTAGATTTATATAATGATGATATGGAATATGTTGAGTTTTCAGATGAACACTATTATTATAAGTATTCAAAAGAAAAAATAGAACATTATGGATTATCGAAAGATATTGAAAATATTCAAGAATTTATAAAGAACCATCACGCCTTTCATTCCACAATAAAACTAAAAAATTATGATCATAATAAACAATTGATGAATATTATTGAGAATGATTTAGGACTTCATACATTTGAAATGAAAAATAACGATAGTGATATTAAATGGATAGAAATAGTAAGGAAAGATGTGTCTAAATATCAAGCAATTAAGACTGTTGCAAAAAAAGAAAAGATAAGCATAAATAATATTATCTCTTTTGGAGATAACTACAATGATTTAGATATGTTAAAAAAGAGTAAATATGGAGTAGCTATGGGGAATGCTATTGAAGAGGTAAAAAAAGAAGCTAAACTGGTTACGAAGTCTTGTAATGAAGATGGAATAGCAGTATTCTTAAGGAGTTTTTTTTAAAATGATAGAGTATAAAGGAAAAAAAATCATTATTATGTGCTGCTCTCAATGTAATATGTCTTGTGAACATTGTTATATTAGTTATACAGGTAATAGAGATCCAGAAGAATTATTAGAAATGGTAAAAAAATTAAAAGGAAAATATATAATTGCTTTAAATGGAGCAGAAGTATTAACCAATCCAAGATATTTGGATTCTTATCAAGAAATCAATCAAAACTATATTTTATCAAATGGTTTAGTTTTTGATCAAAATAAAGAAATAATAAATCAATTAAGAGAACATGGACTAGACTCCGTTTCCATATCATACCATTTTGGAATACATGACCAAATATCAAAAATACCAGCTGAAAAATTAGAAAAGATTTTTAAAAGATTGAATCAAGAAAAATTTCAATTTCGTTTAATGACAACAATTACTTCTAAAAATTACCAGATGTTAGAGGAAATGTGTAATAGAAGTATAGAACTAGGAGCAAGAGGACTTTATCTAACAAACTATATGATCCAAGGGAATGCAATAAAAAATGAAGATTCTCATTTAGTATTAGAAGAAGATCAAATAAATACTTTTTTTGAACAATTAATAAGATGTAGAGAAAAGTTTCCAAAAGATGTATTATTAATTGAAAGAGATGCTGGTTTTGGAAAAAACAACTTATCAAATCATGATCATTTTTATTGCCCTAGTATGAATGATTTAGTAGTACTAGCTCCTAATAATTATTTATATCCGTGTATCTTTTTAACAAAAGATGGATATGAAATAGGAAAATATGAAAATGGAAAATGCATGATTCAAGAAGAGTATTATGATATGAATGATGGCAGTATTTGTTATGCAAAAGAAATCTGCAATCATAGAAAGCAATTAATAAAAAGAAGATAAAGGATTAAAAGGAGGAACAATATGTTTGAATTAGTATCAAATTATTCTCCATCAGGAGATCAACCTAAAGCAATTAAAGAACTTGTTGAAGGGTTAAATGAAGGAAAAAAAGAACAAGTATTATTAGGTGCTACAGGTACAGGTAAAACATTTACAATTGCTAATGTAATTAAGGAAGTAAATAAACCAACCCTAGTACTTGCTCATAATAAGACTTTAGCAGGACAATTATATGGAGAATTAAAAGAATTATTTCCAAACAACAAAGTAGAATATTTCGTCTCTTATTATGATTATTATCAACCAGAAGCATATGTTCCTTCAACAGATACTTATATTGAAAAAGATTCTTCTATTAATGATGAAATAGATGAATTACGTCATGCCGCAACCTCTGCTTTAATTTCAAGAAGAGATGTAATCGTAGTAGCTAGTGTATCTTGTATTTATGGTATTGGAGAAGTAGAAGAATATAAGAATAAAATGTTAACAGTCTCTGTAGGAGAAAAAGTATCAAGAAATACAATCTTACAGAAACTTGTAGAAATGTTATATGAGAGAAATGATTTGGATTTTAAAAGAGGAACATTCAGAGTAAGAGGAGATATCTTAGAAATAATACCAGCAAACTTAAATACACAAGGATATCGAATAGAATTCTTTGATGAAGAAATAGATCGTATTTCAGAAATAGATGCATTAACAGGTAAAGTTATCAATAACGTAAAAAATGTATCTATTTTTCCAGCAAGTCACTTTGTAGTAAGTGATGAAAAATTACACGCCGCAATTGAACGAATTAAAGAAGAATTAAAAGAACGTCTAGCAGAATTAAAAAGAGAAAATAAATTACTTGCTGCTGAACGTCTAGAACAAAGAACAAATTACGATATTGAAATGTTAGAAGAAACAGGTTTTTGTTCAGGAATAGAAAACTATTCCGCACCATTAGGAGGAAGAAAAAAAGGAGAAACACCTACGACATTGATGGATTTCTTCCCAAGTGATTATCTATTAGTAGTAGATGAATCTCATGTTACTCTTCCACAAGTTAGAGGAATGTATAATGGAGACAGGGCCAGAAAATTAAACCTAGTTGATTATGGATTTCGTTTACCTAGTGCACTAGATAATCGTCCGTTAAAATATGAAGAGTTTGAAAAAAAGATCAATCAGGTAATTTATGTATCCGCAACACCTGGAGAATATGAATTAGAACATACAAATCATCAGTTTGTAGAACAGATTATTCGTCCAACTGGTCTATTAGATCCAACCATAGAAGTGAGAAAGACAGAAGGACAAATCGATGACTTGGTAGGAGAAATTAATGAAAGAATAGCTCGTAATGAAAGAGTATTAATCACAACTTTAACGATTCGAATGGCAGAAGAATTAACAAACTATTTAAAAGAATTAGATATTAAGGTTGCATATCTTCATAGTGAAGTAAAAACATTAGAAAGAATGCAAATCATCCATGATATAAGAATAAAAAAATATGATGTATTAGTAGGAATAAATCTATTAAGAGAAGGACTAGATATACCAGAAGTAAGTTTAATTGCTATTCTAGATGCCGATAAAGAAGGATTCTTACGTAGTACTAGAAGTTTAATTCAAACGATGGGTAGATGTGCAAGAAATGCAAATGGACATGTAATTCTATATGGAGATAAGATGACAGATTCCATGAAAGAAGCCATAGAAGAAACTACTAGACGTCGTAAGATACAAGAAAAGTATAATGAAGAACACCATATTGTACCAAAGACAATAATGAAAGAAATTAGAGAAGTAATCTCTAATACCGATGAAAAAGCAAACAAGAAAGAACAAAAGATGACAAAGAAAGAATTAGCTTTAACAGTAGATAGAATAGAACAAGAAATGAGAGAAGCTGCAAGAAATCTTGACTTTGAAAGAGCTATGGAATTACGTGATATCCTATTTGAAATGAAAAGTAATTAATGTTACAATAAAATAGGATGTGATACGATGAAAGAAGAAGACGTTCATAAAATGATACAGACAATTAAGAACGATAAAGATCAATTAAATCCTATAATATATCTATTATTAGTTTTATCTATAATAGGAATCTTCATTACGATTAAATCCATTCAAAGTCTAAATAAAACACCATTCTATTATGAAACAGATGGTAGATTTGGATTATTGCTATTAGGAGGACCAATCTTTGTAATAGTAATCATTCTTCTATTATTACTATTATCGAGTGAAAAGAAAAAATATTTTATAAAAATAGATAATCTAGATAAAATAAAATTTAATGATTATACAACAAAAGATGAAATGGTTTTATTAGTTAATGAAGAAACAAAATATAATAGATTAATAAAACTGACAAAAGCAATCACAATATATTCGGGTTTATTATTAGTAATGATATTTATTATATACGTTAACTTCCTAATACATGCATTTTTTTAAAAAGCAGGAGATTAAATGAAAAAATACAAAAAAGTTTACATTGAAATAACAAATAACTGCAATCTTCATTGCAGTTTTTGTAGTTTAACAAGTAGAAAAAAAAGAAATATGTCCTTAGAAGAATTTGAACTAGTCCTAAAGAAGATTAATAAGTATACAGATTATATTTATCTACATATTAAAGGAGAACCTCTAATGCATCCCAATATAATAGAAATGATTCATTTGGCTGAAAAATATAGTTTAAAAGTAAATCTTACTACCAATGGGACATTATTTAAAAAATATTCAAAAGAACTAGGAGTTTGTAATAATCTTAATAAAATTAATTTTTCTCTTCACGCAGAACAAAATAATCCACAATATTTTGAGGATATTTTTGATTCTATTAAAGACTTAAATAAAAATACTACAGTAATATATAGATTATGGACATTAAAAAACAATCAATTAGATGAAAAATCCACTAAAATAGTGGATAAAATTAAAAAATATTATAACTTACCAGAAGAAACAGTGGATAAAATAAAAAAAGAGCACAATATAAAAATTAATCCACAAATCTATGTGGATAAAGATAATGAGTTTGAATGGCCAAAAATTAATATCCACAAAAGTTGTGGATATTGTCATGCCCTAAAAACACATATTGGGATACTATCAGATGGTACTATAGTACCATGCTGTTTAGATGCAGATGGAATAATTAATCTTGGAAATATCTTTGATGATTCTATAGAAGACGTTATGAATAGTAAAAGATATAAGACTCTACAAAAATCATTTCAAGATAGAAAACCGAGTGAAGAATTATGTCAGTCATGTACCTATAAAAAAAAGAGTTTTTAGAACTCTTTTTAATAATTATTACCTTCTTCTACAGCAGGTAAGCATAAGAATACTAATAAGATAATTGAACCAACAATTGGAACTAATGAAATTAATTGCCACCATCCAGATTTGTTGATATCATGAAGTCTTCTACAATCCAATGCTAAAGATGGAACTAATGTAGCGACACCAACTATTGCAGAAATTGCATTAGAAGCAACTTCGTTATCTATTCCAGCTATAGCTGCAACAAAACCACCAACGATTCCAATAACGAATCCCATTAAGAATAATCCTAGTACTGTTAACCAGAAAGTCTTTCTATCAGTACGTCCTTCGAAAGTTGCATACTTAGTAAAAAACTCTTTAACTCCCTCTACCATTCTTTTCACTCCTCTCTGGTTTTATATTATCATAATGTCTAAAAAAAATAAATAAAAAATAAAAAATATGGTATAATATGTCGTAGGTGATTTTTATGGATAAAATTATAATTAAAGGAGCAAGAGAAAACAATCTTAAAAATATAAATATTGAGCTACCAAAGAATAAATTAATTGTCATGACAGGACTTTCAGGAAGTGGAAAGTCTTCTTTGGCGTTTGATACAATTTATGCAGAAGGACAGAGAAGATATGTAGAAAGTTTATCTGCTTACGCTAGACAATTTTTAGGGGGAACAGAAAAACCAGATGTAGATTCAATAGAAGGATTATCTCCTGCGATATCCATAGATCAAAAAACAACAAATAATAATCCAAGATCAACTGTAGGTACAGTAACAGAAATCTATGATTATTTAAGATTAGTATTCGCAAGATGTGGAACTCCATACTGTCCAAATCATAATATTCCAATATCTTCTCAAAGCGTAGAAGAAATGACCAATAAATTATTAGAATATCCAATAGGTACTAAAATGATGATTTTATCTCCTGTAGCACATGGAGAAAAAGGTACCCATAAAGACTTATTAGATAATCTTCGTAAAGAAGGGTATGTAAGAGTAAGAATTAACGGAGAAATGATTGATTTAAGTGAAGATATTAATTTAGAAAAGAATAAAAAAGATGATATCGCAGTAGTAATTGATCGTTTAATTATTAAAGAAGAATCAAGAACTAGATTATTTGAAGCATTAGAAGGCGCAACAAAATTATCTCATGGAAAAGTTGTAATAGAAATAATGGGAGAAGAACATAAAGAATTAGTATTCTCTGAATCTTTTGCTTGTCCCTATTGTGAATTTTCTCTACCAGAACTAGAACCAAGACTATTTAGTTTTAATGCCCCTTATGGAGCATGTCCTGATTGTAAGGGATTAGGAGTAAAACTACAAATGGATCAAGAATTAGTAATTCCAGATAAATCAAAGAGTCTAAATGAAGGATGTATTAAGACACTTACAGATGATCCAGAAGCAATTGAGTTTATGGAATTAGAATGTTTATGCAAGCACTATAAGATTGATATGAATAAAGCATGGTCAAAATTATCTAAAAAACATCAAGATGTAATTCTATATGGAAGTGATGAACCTATACGAATTAAATATTCTACCAAAGGTGGAATTAAAAGAGATAAATTAGATTTCTATGAAGGAATCATTAATCGTCTAGAAAGAAGATATATGGATACCAATTCTACTTGGATTAGAGAATGGTTAGAAAACTATATGGTAGAACACAGATGTGATACTTGCCATGGAGCTAGATTAAAAGATGAAGTTCTTTCTGTTAAACTAGGAGGAAAGAATATCTTTGAAGTAACAGAAATGTCTATAAAAGATCTTATTCCTTTCTTTCAAAATCTAAAACTATCAGAAGAAAAAAAAGAAATATCAAAATTAGTGATTAAAGAAATATTAGATCGTTTATCTTTCTTATCGAATGTAGGATTAGAATATCTAACATTAAGTCGTAATGCAGGAACACTTTCAGGAGGAGAGGCTCAACGTATTCGATTAGCAACCCAAATAGGATCTCATTTAACAGGAGTGTTATATGTATTAGATGAACCAAGTATTGGATTACATCAAAGAGATAATGATAGACTTATTCGTTCACTTTTAGAAATGCGAGATTTAGGGAATACATTAATTGTTGTAGAACACGATCACGATACAATGCTAGCATCAGACTACTTAGTAGATATTGGACCAGGAGCAGGAGATGCAGGTGGAGAAGTAGTAGCTCAAGGTACTCCAGAAGAAGTAATGAAAAATGAAAATAGTATAACTGGAAAATACTTAAGTGGAAAATTATGTATTCCTACTCCTAAAAAAAGAAGAAAAGGTTCAAAAAAATATTTGAAGATTATAGGAGCAAAAGAACATAATTTAAAAAATATTGATGTAGAGATTCCACTAGGAACCTTCACTGTAGTAACGGGAGTATCAGGAAGTGGAAAGTCAACTCTAATCAATGAAATCTTATCAAAAGCAGTTTATCAACAAATTTATAATTCAAAAGATAAACCAGGAAAACATGACAAAATTCTTGGAATAGAAAACTTAGATAAAATTGTATCTATATCACAAAATCCTATTGGAAGAACGCCAAGATCAAATCCCGCAACTTATACAGGAGTATTTGATGATATTAGAGATTTATTTACGACAACGAAAGAGGCAAAGATGTATGGCTTTGGTAAAAATAGATTTTCCTTCAATGTAAAAGGAGGAAGATGTGAAGCCTGTCGCGGAGATGGAGTAAAGAAAATAGAAATGCATTTCTTACCTGATGTATATGTACCCTGTGAAGTTTGTCACGGAACACGTTATAATACAGAAACTTTAAACATAAAATATAAAGGAAAGAACATTGCAGAAGTACTTGATATGAGAGTTTCAGAAGCTTTAAAATTCTTTGAAAATATACCAAAAATTAAGAGAAAACTACAAGTTATAGAAGATGTAGGACTAGGTTACATAAAACTTGGACAAAGTGCTCCAACTTTATCTGGAGGAGAAGCAGAAAGAGTAAAATTAGCTAAAGAATTACAAAAACAAGCAACAGGAAAAACCCTTTATATTCTAGATGAACCTACGACAGGATTACATACTGATGATATCAAGCGCTTACTTGCAATTTTACAAAAAATAGTAGATAATAATGATACAGTAGTAATTATTGAACATAACCTAGATGTGATTAAAGTAGCAGATTACATCATAGATTTAGGACCTGAAGGAGGAGATGGTGGAGGATCAATTGTTGCAACAGGTACTCCAGAAGAAGTTTCCAGAGTAAAAGGTTCCTATACAGGAGAGTTTTTAAAAAAAGTATTATAAAGGAGAATATATGAAATTAGTTATCATTGAAAAAAATAAGGCAAGATTAAATAAAATGATAGAATGGCTATTATATATGGCAGGCTATACGATTGTATTTATCTTTGTTACTAGTTTTTTTACATCTATCAAAATAGATAGTGAACATCTAATTTCATATTCTTTTTTAATTGTATTAATTATTTATATTTTAAATAAAACAATTAAACCAGTATTAGTAACCCTAACCATACCAATTACAGGTATTACACTAGGCTTATTTTATCCATTTATAAATCTATTTATCTTAAAACTAGTAGATTGGTTACTAGGATCCCATTTTGAATTAACTAATATTTATATTGCATTATTTGTCGCAATCTTATTATCAATAATGAATTTTATAATGGAACATATTATTAAAAGTATTATCAGTAAGGTGAAAAAATAATGAATAGTATATTTTTAGATTTAGGGTTTGTCCAAATAAGATGGTATTCCATTTTAATACTATTAGGTTTAACAATAGGATCTTATCTTTCTTATAAAGAAGCAAAGAAAAAAGGAATGTCTAAAGATTTATTACTAGATATTGTCTTTTATACAGTAATAATTGGATTATTAGGTGCTAGAATTTATTATGTTTTATTTAATTTAGATTACTATAAAACTTATCCAGCTGAAATAATACAAGTATGGAATGGTGGATTAGCTATTCATGGAGGGATTCTTTCAGGATTAATATTTTTAAAATGGTTTACTAAAAAGAAAAAATATAATTTTCTTCTATTACTAGATGTTTTTGTAGTAGGATTTATCCTTGCTCAAGCAATAGGAAGATGGGGAAATTTCTTTAACGGAGAAGCTTTTGGAAGAACAGTTAGTCTTGATTTTTTAAAAGGTCTACACCTTCCAAACTTTATCATAAAAGGAATGTATATTGATGGTGCGTATCGAGAACCAACATTTCTCTATGAATCAATTCTATGCATTATCGGATTTACTATTTTATGTTGTTTAAGAAAAATAAAAGGAATAAAAACAGGCTGCTTAACAAGTTTTTATTTAATATGGTATGGAATAGTAAGATTAATCATCGAATCATTTCGATCAGATTCTCTTATGTTAGGATCAATAAAAGTAGCTCAATTAGTATCTATAATAGGAATAATAATTGGGATATATTTATTAATTAGAAGTATCAAAAAGAATAAAAACTATCATTTAGATATTATTGTATAAGGAGAAATATTATGTATAAAAAAGTAGTAGTTTTTGGAGGAGGAACAGGAATGTCTTTCCTTCTAAGAGGATTAAAAGATTTTCCATTAGATATCACTGCTGTAATTACAGTATCAGATAATGGAAGATCAACAGGAAAATTAAGAGAGGAGTTTCATACTCCAGCAGTAGGAGATATTAGAAAAGTAATTACAAATCTATCTCAAATTGATGAGCCAATTAAAGATATGATGTCTTATCGTTTTAAAACATCAAGTGATTTAAATGGACATGCAGTGGGTAACTTAATTTTAACTGCTATGCTTGATATTACTGGATCATTAAAGAATTCTATTGCTTATTTAAGTAAAATATTAGATGTAAGACATACAGTATTACCGATATCAGAGGACTCTGACCTAACATTAATGGGTTTAGATAAGGATGGCAATGTAATTGAAGGAGAAGAACAAATCACAATGGCACATCGTCAATTTGAAAGAATTTTCTATAAACATGAACCTAAAGTTACAAAAGAAGTATTAGATGCTATTGAAGAAGCGGACTTAATATTATTTAGTATGGGTAGTTTATATACAAGTGTTTTACCAAATATTATTTGTAAACAAGTAACTGATGCTTTTGATAAAGCTAAAGCTCCTATTATGTATTTGTGTAACATTGTAACTCAACCAGGAGAAACAGATAATTTTACTGTAGGAGATCATGTCAAACTATTAAATAAATATTTAGGCGAAAAGAAAGTAGATGCAGTAATTGCCAATAGTAAAGAAATAGATGAAGCAATGGCCAAAAAATATGAAACAGAAGAACAAAAAGATCCAGTTAAAATTGATAAAGAAGAATTAGATAAGATTGGAGTAGAATTAATCGCAGAAAACTTATTGACGGTTGATACTGATAATACTCTAAAACATCACAGTTTAAAACTAGGTTCTCTTATATTTTCTTACTTAATGAGAAATTAATATGTCATATACTACGAAAATTAAAGATGAAATCACTCAGATAAAAAATGGTAAGAGTGAAACGATTGCAGAATTATCTGCATACATTAGAAATAATGGAAATATAAAAAAGAATAAAATAATTCTAACTACAGAGAATCATTGTATTGTAGAAAGAGTTATTGAACAAATAAAAGATTTATTTGGAATAGAAATAAAAGAAGAAATCATAGAGAACTTAAATTTTAGTAAGAAGGATCTTTATCAAATTACAATTGAAAAAGAAAAACAAAATATCTGTAAGCAACTAGGTATTGAAGATGAAAAGGGTAAATTTTTAAAAGTTCTTCCAAACTATATTGTAGGAGCAAACGAAGAAATAAGAGCTTATTTAAGAGGTGCATTTCTTGCGAATGGTAGTATTAATGATCCAAAGACATCTAGGTATCATATGGAAATACTAACACTCTATCCAGAAGAAGCGGTATTAATTCAGAAATTATTAAATTTATTTGAATTAAATGCTAAAATTTTAAATAGAGAAAAAGGATATATGATTTATATTAAAGAAGCAGAGAAAATTAGTGATTTCTTAAAGTTGTTAGGGGCTAATAACGGTGTACTTTATTATGAAGATGTAAGAATCTATAGAGAACAAAAAAATAGAACAAATCGTTTGAACAATTGTGAACAAGCAAATATGGATAAAGTATTTGAAACTGCAAATCAACAATTAAAACAAATAGAATTAATAGAAAAAAATGATGGAATAATGTTATTAGATGATAAAACTCAAGAGACTCTAAAATACAGAAAAAAATATCCAGAAGCATCTCTAAAAGAACTTGCTGAAATCATCTCTATAGAAACTAATAAACCAATTACAAAATCAGGGTTAAACCATCGCTTAAGAAAAATTAAAGAACTTGCAGAAAAATTTCAAAAGATGGAAGATGAAAAAGAGATTGTATAAACAATCTTTTTTTATTATAATTTTAGTATAGGAGAATAAGAATATGAGAAGAAAAAATAAACAAATTACAACTTATTTTATTCTATTTAGTCTACTTCTCATAGGAGTAATCTACGCTATACTCCAAGCAAATCTTCAAATTAATGGAACAGCAAAAATAAAAGCAAACACTTGGAATATTTACTTTAATAATATACAAGTAAACCCAAATAGTGTATCCATTAACGCAGGATATCAAGCAGCAACTATTATAGATGATACAACTATTACTTTTGCAGTAGATTTAGCATATCCAGGAGATTTCTATGAATTTACAGTAGATGTAGTGAATTCTGGAACAATAGATGGAATGATTAGTGATATATCATCAAAAATAAATGATGTAGAAATTACAACTCTACCAGCTTATTTAAATTATAAAGTAACTTATAGTAGTGGAGCAGAAATAAAAGCAAAACAAGTTTTAAGGGCAAGTACACAAGAAACAATTAAAATAAGAGTAGAAATATTAAGAGATATTGAAGTAGAAGATTTACCATCTAGTGAGCAAGATCTAATAATATCTTTTGAATTAAATTATGCTCAAGCTGATGATACAGCAATTGAAGTCTCTCATATTATGCCAGTATTAACAGAAGGACTTATTCCAGTTACAATAGCAAATGATGGAACAGTAACTGCTATTTCAAAAAACGATAGTAATTGGTTTAATTATAAAACAAAACAATGGGCTAATGCAGTATTAGTAACAGAAACCAATAGAAGTACTTATCGGAGTATAGCAGATGGTGTAGGAAATAATACAACAATTCCAGCCTCAGATATCTTAGCTTATTATGTATGGATACCTAGATATAGTTATAAAATATGGACATTAGATACTAATAGTAATCATCAAGGACAAGAACAAACTATTGATATTAAATTTGTATCTTCAGAAACAAAAGAAACAGGTTCAATAGTAGGAGAATATTATACTCATCCTGCATTTACTTTTGGAGAAGAAGAATTGTTAGGATTTTGGGCTGGTAAATTTGAAACAACAGGAACAAGTTTTACCCCAACCATTTTATCAAATTCATCTCCTTTATTAGGTCAAAATACAAGTGGAGAGTTTGCTTCATCTTTAATTCCTGCAGGTGGAACACAATCAGGTTCAACAATTACATTTACAGGAAATAACACATATGGTCTTACATCAGTAGCAGATTCCCATATGATGAAAAATAGTGAATGGGGAGCAGTAGCTTATTTGTCTCATTCTATTTATGGAATAAATGGAGAAATAAGATCAAATAATTATTATAATAATGGTGCATATAAAACTGGTTGTGGAGCTAGTACAATTAATTCAAGTACAAGCACTAGTTGTGAAATAGTATTTGGAAATGCATCCTCTTATCCACAATCAACAACAGGAAATATTAGCGGTATATTTGATATGTCGGGGGGAGTTTTAGAAGATGTTATGGGAAACTATGATGGACTAATTGGATCAAGTGGATTTACCTCTTTACCAGATAATAAGTATATTAATATATACCCTGCGACTGTATTTACAGGTAGCATTGGAACAAATATCACTTTTTGTACTATATCTACTTGTGGAGGACATGCATTAAACGAAACAAGTAATTGGTATTCGAATAATACATATTTTATTGATTCATCAAGTCAATGGGTAACTCGTGGAGATGATATAAGTTGGGCAGGTCCACAACATTCGGGATTATTTGGATACACCTGTGGTGACGGAATAAATATGGGTGCAAGTATTGCATGGAGAAGTGTTTTAGTGGCAAGAGAATAAAAAAAGAAAGAAGAGAATAAAAAATAATAAAAACAAATGTTATCATTTGTTTTTTTCTTCTATGTATTTAGAATAATATATGCTATAATATAATAAACATAGTAAAGAGGTGGAAACTATGATTGAAACAATAGAAGTAACAATTGATGGAAAAAAATATACCTATAATAAAGGAATTACTGTTGAAGAAGTTCTAATAGAACATGGGGATAAAACAAAGTATCCAGTAATTATCGCAAGAGCAGATAATAAACTAAAAGAATTATCTGATAAATTGCATCATTCTTGTACTTTAGAATTACTAGATCTAACAAGTCCTGAAGGAAATAGAGTACATATTAATACTTTAATATTAATCTTATTATCAGCAATTAATGTGTTATATGGAAATAATGCAAAGATAAAAGTAGAACACTCTCTAGATAAAGGAATGTATATTAAAACAAAATTTAGACTAACAGAAGAAAAATTAGACGCTATTAAAGAAAAGATGAAAGAAATCATCAAAAAAGATTTACCTATAGCAAAATTAAATATTGATCGTTTAGAAGCAATCAAATACTATGAAGAAATAGGTGAAGATAGTAAAGCAGGAGTATTAAAATATAATACAGATAATTATATTACGTTATATCGTTTAGGAAATGTATATGATTACTTTTATAGTTTAATGCCTCCATCAACAGCAAAAGCAAAAGACTTTGATTTAACTTACTTAAATGATAAAAGTTTCGTTCTTAGATTTCCAACAGTATATATTAGTGATAAAATAAAAAAATATGAGCATCATCCACATATTTTCGATGTGTTTGAGCAATATAAAAAATGGGCTGATTTAATAGATATTAAAACATCAGTAGATTTAAATAGAGTAGTTACAACAGGTAAAATTGGAGATTTAATTAAAATGGATGAAACAGTACAAACTCATCGTCTCTTAACTGTTGCGAAAGAAATATATGATAATAAAGATAGAATTAAGATTGTTTTACTAGCAGGTCCATCTTCATCAGGAAAAACAACTACTTCAAAAAAACTATGTATTTATTTAAACATATTAGGATTACATCCAGTAGCTGTTGAGATGGATAACTATTTTGTAGATAGAAAAGATACTCCAAAAGATGAAAATGGAAAATATGATTTTGAATGTTTAGAAGCTGTAGACTTAGATTTGTTTGACAAACAAATGAAACAATTAATCAATGGAGAAGATGTAGAAGTGCCTACCTATAATTTTGGCTCAGGAAAAAAAGAATTCAAAAGTCATATGAAATTAGCTGAAAATGAAATAATTATTATAGAAGGAATACATGCACTTGATCCAAAAATTTTAACAAATATTCAAAGAGAAAAGAAATATAAATTATATATTTCTCCTCTAACACAATTAAGAATGGATGATCATAATCGTATTCCTACAACAGATAATAGAGTTTTAAGAAGAATAGTAAGAGATAATAGAACAAGAAATTATACAGTAGAAGATACATTAGCTCAATGGGCAAGTGTAAGAAATGGAGAAGAAAAATATATCTTCCCTTATCAAGATGAAAGTGATGCCATGATTAATTCTGCATCAATCTACGAAATAGGAGTACTAAAAACCTATGTAGAACCATTACTATACTCAGTAAGTTCTGATTCTCCTTATTATGAAGAAGCAAAAAGATTAATAAACGAGTTAAGATTATTCTTGCCAATTCCTTCAGAATCAATACCTGAAGATGCAATATTAAGAGAATTTATTGGAGGAAGCTATTTCAGTAAAAATTAAAAACACTCACAATGATTTGTGAGTGTTTTTTCATCTTCATTATTGAATGAAGTATTATTGACTTTTGCTATCACTTCTACTTTTTTACTAATTCTTCTTTAATGTATATAGATTTATAAACTGTGTTCTCTTTCTTTTTTGTATTTTTAGGAACCTATCACCTATTAATATTGTAAAGTATACATGTATTAAAAAGTATATTAGAAAACTATAATAGAAAAATCAAAATGTTTTATAAAAAAACGTCTAATTAATGACGCCTTTTTAATAAAAAAAAGAAAAATATAGTCACAAAAGAAAAAACAAGATATAATATTTTTAGGAGGATTGATAAAATGATTAAAGTCGCAATTAATGGATTCGGAAGAATTGGAAGATTATGTTTCCGTTTAATGGAAGAAAACGAAGAATTTGAAGTAGTCGCAATCAATGATTTAACGGATGCAGAACAATTAGCTTATTTGTTAAAATATGATACAAATCATAGAAATTATCGTATTGATGAAATTAAAGCTGATGGAGACTACATTGTAGTAGGAGATAGAAAGGTTAGAGTTTATGCAGAAAAAGAACCATCTGCATTACCTTGGAAAGATTTAGGTATTGATGTAGTATTTGAATGTACTGGATTATTCACATCAGAAGAAAAAGCAATGGCTCACATAGATGCAGGAGCAAAACATGTAATTATTTCAGCACCTGCTAAAGGTGATGTTAAAACAGTTGTTTATAATGTTAACCATGAAATCTTAACGGGAGATGAAAAAATCATTTCTGCAGCAAGCTGTACAACAAACTGTTTAGCACCAGTAGTAGATGTACTTGATAAAGAATTTGGTATTGTAAAAGGATACATGACAACAGTTCATGCTTATACAAATGACCAAGCTTCTTTGGATATTGCTCATAAGAAAGGACACCTTGCTCGTAGAGGTCGTGCTTGTGCAGCCAATATCGTACCTGCTTCAACTGGAGCAGCTTCTGCAATCGGTTTAGTTTGTCCAAACCTAGCAGGAAAACTTGATGGAATAGCAATGCGTGTACCAGTTCCAACAGGATCAGTTATTGATTTAACTCTAGAACTTGAAAAAAATACAACTGCAGAAGAGATAAATAAAGTATTAAAAGCTCATACAAATGAAACATTAGAGTATACAGATGATCCAATTGTATCTTCAGATGTTATTGGAAGACGTTGTGGATCACTAGTTGATGGATTATCTACTAAAGTATTAGAAGTAGATGGAAAACAATTAGTAAAAGTTGTTTCATGGTATGATAATGAAATGAGTTATACAGCACAAATGGTTAGAACTGCAAAATATTTAATGAGTAGATAGGAGTGTTAATATGTCATTTTTAGTATTAATTATTATTGTTGGTTGTTTTGTTCTTCTTACATCAATCAAACAAATTAACCAATATGAAAGAGGAATATTATTTACTTGCGGTAAGTTTAGTAAAGTATTAAACCCAGGATGGAGAATTATTCTACCAATTTTCCAATCTTTTAAGAAGGTAGATATTAGAACACTTGCAGTAGATGTACCTGCACAAGAAGCAATTACAAAAGATAATGTATCAATTAAAATTAATGCAGTTATTTACTATAAAATCTTTGATGCAGGAAAAGCAATTTGTGAAGTACAAAACTATTATTATGCAGTTAGCCAATTAGCACAAACAACAATGCGTAATGTAGTTGGTTCTGTAACACTTGATGAATTATTAAGCGAAAGAGAAAAAATCTCTGATGGAATCTGTCAAGTTATTGATAAAGCAACAGATCCTTGGGGAATTAAAGTAGAAAATGTTGAATTAAAAGACGTTAGTCTACCAGAAGAAATGCAAAGAGTAATTGCAAAAGCTGCTGAAGCTGAAAGAGAAAAGATAGCAATCTTAACAAAAGCAGCAGGAGAAGTAGAAGCTGCTCAAAATCTAGCAACTGCTGCTAATATTATGGGTTCTACTCCAGGAGCACTTCATTTAAGAACATTATCTACATTAAATGATTTAAGTTCAGATCAATCAAATACAATTATTTTTGCAGTACCTATTGAAGTACTAAAAGCAATAGAAGGAATAGCCAACAAATTTAGCGGAAAAGAGTAAGAAAAATCTAACTCTTTTTCTTTTTTTTATGGTGAAATAATGCTATAATTTTGATAGATAGAGGAGAATAGGGAATGAAAACAATTAAAGATTTAAATATTGATAATAAAAAAGTAATTATTAGATGTGATTTTAACGTACCAATGAAAGACGGTAAGATTACAGATAATACTAGAATAGTAGGGGCTTTAGAAACAATACAATATGCTTTAGATCATCACTGTAAGATTATATTATTATCTCATTTAGGAAGAGTAAAAGAAGAAGCAGATTTAGAAAAAAACAATTTATTACCAGTTGCTTCTGAACTATCAAAATTATTAAAAAAAGACGTATTATTTAGTGAAAAGACTAGAGGCGTTGAATTAGAATCAATGGTTGAGAGTATGGAAGAAGGAGATGTTTTACTTGTTCAAAATACTCGATATGAAGATTTAGATGGTAAAAAAGAAAGCAGTAATGATCCTGAACTTGGAAAATACTGGGCTTCACTTGGAGATATATTTGTAAATGATGCCTTTGGAACTATCCATAGAGCACATGCTTCTAATGTAGGAATTGCTTCTCATTTACCTTCAGGAGTGGGATTCTTAATTGAAAAAGAATTGAATGCACTTACTATCTTAGAAAAACCTGAAAGACCATATATCGTCATTCTAGGAGGAGCAAAAGTTGCGGATAAAATAGGAGTAATTGAAAACTTAGTAACCAAAGCTGATAAGATATTAATTGGTGGAGGAATGGCTTTTACTTTCTTAAAAGCAAAAGGATATGAAATAGGAAAATCATTACTTGACGAAGAAAACTTAGATTTTTGTAAAAAAGTTTTAAAAGACTATTCTGATAAAATAATTCTTCCAATTGACTTTGCAGTAACAAATGAATATACAGAAGAAGAAAAATATCGTCAAAAAGATCTAGAATCTTTATCAACGGATGAAATGGGACTAGATATTGGAGATAAAACAGTATCATTATTTGAAGAGGCAATTAAAGACGCTAAGATTGTTGTTTGGAATGGTCCATTAGGAGTATATGAATTTAAAGAATATAAAAAGGGAACAGATAGTATCCTAGAATATATTGTCAACAATAATATTAAAACAATACTTGGAGGAGGAGACATTGTTGCAGCAGCAACAGCTTCAGGATATAAAGATAAAGTATTTCATGCATCTACCGGTGGTGGAGCAACTCTTGAATATCTAGAAGGAAAAAAATTACCCGGTTTAGAAGCAATCAAGTAAGTAGGTGATTTTTTGATGAAGGCGAAAATAATTCCCCTCGACCCTAAAAATATAAAACATATTGAATTAAAAGACCAATTTGAAAAAAAAGATTATTATACTCCAATTGGTACAATTAAAATAGAAGAATCACCCATGAATGATTTTAGTATGGAATTATTACTAGAAGAAAACAAAGAAATAAAAGATATATGTCATATACAAGGATTTAATGATATGAAACAATGTTTCATATCTCTTGTATTGAAAAATAAAAAGAAAAGAAAAATTATTCCTCTTGCGACAAATTATGCTATGGATGTATTAGGAATGAAAGAAGTATTTATAAAGATTAGTCCAGATGATAGTAATATGATAAAATATCTACAAGACTATAGTTATGAATGCTTAGGAGAAGAGAAAGGCAGTGTTATTTTTCTAAAAGAAAAAGACAATTAATTTCAAAGGAGATAAAATGGATATTTTAAAGAATTTAAAGAAAAATACAATTTTATTATTAGGAATTACTGTTATTGTTTTATTCTTTATTTTAAAAGATCATTTTAAAGATATTGTAGAAAATCTTGAAAATATCAATTTATGGTATGTATTAATTGCACTTATATTTTTCTTAGTATCTGTATTTATAAAAGGATTAACCAATTATATGATTATTAATGACAAAGAGAAATTTCCAATAAAAGAAGCAATTTCTCAAAATTTTATTATGCAATTTTTTAATGGAATAACTCCTTTTGCAACAGGCGGTGAACCTATGGCAGTCTATATGTTGAAAGAACAAGGTTTTTCTCTCGCAAAATCTACAAACTTTATGGTACTATCCTTTATCTTCTATCAAATTGCTTTAGTTATATTTGGAATTATAGCAGTTACTTATAATGCTTTTTTTGCACTATTCCCAGAAGTAAAATTACTACAACATTTAGTATTAATAGGTTTTGCTATTAATATTGTAGTTGTCATTCTATTACTATTATCTTATTCAAAAAGAATAACGGATAAAATGAGTCAAATTAGTATTAAAATTGCTAGAAAGATAAAACTAAAACTAACGGATGAAGAAATTGCCCAAAAGTTTGAAGACTATCATAATGGATTGAAATTAGTAAAAACGAAAAAAATTATTATTGTAATTGGAATTACCCTTAATATGATAAGTTTATTTTGTTTATATATGGTACCATTTTGGATTATTAGAGGTATTGGAATAAATAATATGAATGTAATGGATACAATTGTATCATCTGCATATGTATATCTAATTGGAGCATTTGTACCAGTTCCAGGAGCTAGTGGTGGAATTGAATATGGATTTACTAGATTCTTTGGTAATTTTATGGCAGGAGATATTGTATCTGCAGTAGTAATTGTATGGAGGTTTATTACATACTTTTTAGGAATTATTATAGGGGCATTATTATTTAATATAAGAAGAAGAGGCGAATAATATGAGAATAGGAATATTTACAGAGACTTATACTCCATATATTAGTGGTCTTGTAACAAGCGAAGTAATGCTTAAAAAAGCACTAGAAAAGCAAGGAAATGAAGTATATATTGTAACTGCTAATCTAGAGAGCTTTAAATATGAATATGATGAAAAAGAAAGAATACTAAAAATACCTGGTGTACCAACAGGAATATATGATTCTAGACTAACTAGTATCTATCCTGTAAAAGCAGTAAACAAAATAAAAAGTTGGAATTTAGATGTGATTCATTCTCAAACTGAGTTTGCAATTGGTACTTTTGCTAGACTTTTCGCAAAACAATACAATATTCCTTTAGTGCATACATATCATACTCTATATGAAGATTATGTTCATTATATAACAAAAGGATATTTTAATCGTTCTAGTAAAAAGATTGTTGAATATCTTACAAAGTTCTATTGTGAAACTACTGCTACAGAATTAATTGTTCCAACAAATAAGATTTATAAATTATTTATTGATAAATATAAGTTTGAAAAGAATATTCATATTATTCCTACTGGAATTGAAGTAGAAAGATTTTTTAAAGAAAATCAAAACGAATCTGATATTAATGATATGAGGAAAAAACTAAATCTTACAAAAAAAGATTTTGTTATATTATTTGTAGGAAGATTAGCAGAAGAAAAAAATGTAGAGTTTTTAATTCATTCCCATAAAGAATTATTAAAAAAGAATAAGAATATTAAATTAATAATTGTTGGAGATGGACCAGATAGAGAAAAATATGAAGAATATAGTAAAGAATTAGGAATAGAAAAAGAAGTAATCTTTACTGGCAAAGCATCATGGGAAACAATGCCAGTTTATTATCATATTGCAGATATCTTCGCAACTGCATCAAAAACAGAAACTCAAGGATTAACCATAATAGAAGCAATGGCTGCTAATACTGTCCCTGTATGTATGAAAGATGAAGCTTTTCAATCTATGGTAACAGATAAATTAAATGGAAGATTCTTTGAAAATGAAGAAGAGTATCAAGAAGAAATATTATATTTCATGAATAATCCAAAAGAATTATCTCGTTATGATAAACAAGCAAGAATTCAAGCAGAACATTATGGATCTGACAATTATGCTGATAGAGTAATGGAAGTATATAAAAGAGCAATCATTGAAAAAAGTGAAGAAAATAGATTTGGAATTTTCTCAAAAATTGCCAAAAAGATAAAGGAGATATGGAAATGATAATTGCTTTAAATAATAAGTCTAATTTAGATAAATATGAGTTTTTAGACTATCAAGAAAGAATAAATAGAATTGATTCTAAAGAACAAATTATAGTATGTCCAACATTTCTAAATATAGGAAATTATACAATTAGAAAATTTTCTTTAGGAGCACAAAATGTAAGTTCAACAGAAGAAGGTGCTCATACAGGAGAGGTTTCTGCTAAGGCATTAAAATCTTTTGGAGTAGACTACTGTATTGTAGGACATAGTGAAAGAAGACAAAATCAAAAAGAATCAAATAATGAAATAAATAAAAAAATTAAACAATTAATGGCTCAAGATATTATTCCTATTCTTTGTATTGGAGAAACAAAAGAAGAAAGAGATAATAATCATTATAAAGAAATTATTGAAGAAGAAATAAAAACAGCAATTTTATCAGTACCAAATTATGATACTATCATCATTGCTTATGAACCAATATGGTCTATTGGTACTGGTGTTATTCCTACAAACGAACAAATAGAAGAAGTATTTTCACTTATTAAATCAATTCTTCCAAACAATAAAATATTGTATGGGGGAAGTGCAAATGAAAAAAATATTGATCAATTAAAAAAAATAAAGAATAATGATGGATTCTTACTAGGTGGATTAAGTCTAAAGCCAGCGGAATTATCTATTTTTCTAAATAAGTTAATATAAAAGACTATAAATCGACAAATATAGTCTTTTTTTTCTCTTTATCTTTTTTACGACATATTATATAATAGGAATGCATGATAAAAATTTGGAGAAAAACATGGAAAAAACAAGATTATTAGTAATTGATGACAATGCATCGTTGATAAAACTAATTAAAAGTTATTTTAAAAACTCGATGGATATTGAAGTAGTGTTAGATGCCAAAGATGGACTAGAAGGAATTGAAGTTATTCATAGGAAACAAGATAAGTTTGATATGATTGTTTTAGACTTAATTATGCCTAATAAAGATGGATTAGAGGTACTAAAATATTTGAAGGATAATAAGATAGAGAAAAAAGTAATTGTATTAACTTCATATAATTCGCAAGATTTGATTCGAAAAGTTTCTGAATTAGGAGCAGATTATTACATTCTAAAACCATTTGAATTAAAAACATTAGAAGAAAAAATAAAAGAGATAAGTTTGCAATATGAAAATAAGAATTCTTATGTGGATTTATATAATAATAATCTTCAAGTATCAATTACAAAAACATTACATGAATTAGGAGTACCATCTCATATTAAAGGATATCAATATATTAGAGAAGGTATATCAATTATTTATAATCATCCTGATGTAGTAGGGGGAATTACCAAAGAATTATATCCTGAAATAGCAAAGAAATATCATTCAACTACTTCTAGAGTAGAAAGAGCAATAAGACATGCGATAGAAGTAAGTTGGAATCGAGCTAATTGGGATTTTATGGAAGATATATTTGGATATAGTGTAGATATAGATAAAGCAAAACCAACCAACTCAGAATTTATCGTAACGATTGCAGATAAGTTAAGATTAGAGTTTAATAAGCCGTTGTTGAATACATAAGACTAATCCGTAGTCTTTTTTTATTGGGATAAATCCTATGTCTTGACTTTAGAAAAAAAAATAAGTATAATTAAGTCATAAATATGTTAGGAGGATACAATTTATGGAACGTAAAATAAATGATTTTTTTCACAAATGGAAAAATGAAGTTGTTAGAAAACCAATGATTCTCTATGGGGGAAAGCAAATAGGAAAGACATTCTCTACATTAGAATTTGGTAAAAAGGAATATAAAAATGTTGTATACTTCAACGCAGATAATAATAAAGAATTAGTTGAACTGTTTACAAAAGAAAGATCAACGGAAAAAATTATATTAAATTTATCCCTAAGTATAGGAGAGACTATTTTAAAAGAAGATACTCTTATTATTATAGATAATGTTAATAGTTTAGAAATTGTAAAAGGATTAAAATTATTTGGAAGTGAACATAGTAAATATCATATTATTGCGATTACTTCTAGAAAAGAGAATTTAAATGAATTTAAAGGGGAAGAATTAGTATTTAAAGGAATGACTGCCCTAGACTATGAAGAATACTTATGGGCTAAAGGAGAACATAATCTAGCAGAACTAATAAAAGAGTCATACACCAAAAGGAAAACTTGTCCTTTTCATAAACTGGCACTAGATTATTTTTTAGAGTTTTTACAAACTGGTGGAATGCCGGAAGTTGTCTTAGCTGAAATAGAAGGAAAAGGACCATATGAGTTAGATGCTATTAAACAAAAGATTATAGATATTTACAAAAAAGAAATTGCATTAAGTGAAAACTTAATTGATATACCAAGAGGAATAGAAGTAATGGATTCTATTCCAGAACAATTAAATAAAACGAATAAAAAATTCCAATATGGAGTTATGGGTGCAGGAAAAAGAGCCAAAGAATATGAAACATGTATTAATAATTTAGTCAATAATCAAATAGTATACAGAAGCTATAAGATTAAAGAAGTACAGTCTCCTCTAAGTAGCAACCGAGATAAAGACAGTTTTAAATTGTATGCTCCAGATACTGGTATGTTATATACGATGCTTCATCTAAATTATAAAAGACTACAAACAGATGAATCAATTAAAGAAGCTCTATATGAAAACCATATTGCAAAATCATTAGTAGAAAATGGATATTCCTTATACTACTATCAATCAGATGGAAAAGCAGAAGTAAATTTTGTTGTACAAAATAGAATGGGTCAGATTATACCAATAGAGATTACCGTTAAAACAAATTCAAAAGCGAAATCTCTTGCAGTATTTATGAAAAAATATACGACTCCACAAGCATTTAGAATAACAGAAAACAACTTTGCAACTAAAAAAGGAATAAGATATATTCCAGTTTATGCAACTTTCTGTATCGATAATACAAAATTTTAACATTATTGCCAGTCAATAATGTTTTTTCTTTATACGAAAAAACGTTGAAAAATAAATAAAAAAAGTGTTGCATTTTATAAAAAACACTGATATAATTAACTACGTGTGACTGCTTAGATGTGCGAGGTTGTCGATACACCAGGTTAAGTTGTTAATTAAAATAAAATTATTTGCTTAATTTGGGCTCGGGTTATTCGTGCGGAGCAAGTCTATACTAGATATAGGCGAAGGGAGGATATTTAATGTCAACAGAAAAAATTCGTATTAGAATTAAAGGATATGATCACAGAATCCTAGATAATGCAGCAAAGAAAATTGTTGAAACTGTTAAACGTTCAGGTGGAAATATTTCTGGTCCAGTACCACTACCAACTGAAATTGAAAAGTTTACAATCTTAAGAGCTGTTCACAAATATAAAGATTCTCGTGAACAATTCGAAATGCGTACACACAAAAGACTTATTGATGTCAAAAATCCAAGCAAGGAGACTATTGATGCATTAGCTCATTTAGACCTACCAAGCGGAGTAGATATCGAAATTAAAACAAAATAATGGAGGAAAAATAAATGAAAGGAATCTTAGGTAAAAAAGTCGGAATGACTCAAGTTTTCACAAAAGAAGGAAAACTTATCCCAGTAACTGTTATTGAAGTTGAACCAAATGTGGTTACTCAAATTAAAACAGTTGAAAAAGATGGATATGATGCAATTCAACTTGCTACTGAAACAATTAAAGAAAAATCAAGTAACAAAGCTGAAATGGGTCATACAAAAAAAGCAAACACAGCACCTAAGCGCTTCTTAAAAGAAATTAGAGGAGTTAATGTTAATGATTACACTTTAGGTCAAACAATTGGTGTAGACATTTTCGAAGCTGGGGAAATTGTTGATGTTACAGGAACTTCTAAAGGTAAAGGGTTCCAAGGTGTTATAAAACGTTATAACCAAACAAGAGGTCCTATGGGACATGGTTCACAATACCATAGAGGTGTTGGATCTTTAGGTACATTATTACCAATGCACGTACTTAAAGGAAAGAAAATGCCAGGTCAAATGGGTAATGTACAAAGAACTGTACAAAATCTTGAAATTGTATCAATCGATACAGAAAACAATGTAATTTTAGTTAAAGGTAATGTTCCAGGTCCAAAGAAATCATTAATTATGATTCGTACTGCCGTTAAAAAACCAAATGAGAAAAATGATGCTGCTAACTTAGTTTCATATGTTGAAGAAAAAGCTGCTGAAGAAGTTGTAGAACCTGCTAATGAAGAAGTAGTTGAAGAAACAGTTGAAGCTACTGCTGAAGAACCAGTAGAAGAAGTAGCTGAAGAAGCACCAGCTGAAGAAAAAACAGAAGAGTAAATCATCACAGTATATATAAGGAACAAAGAAATATTACAAAGTGATGAAAGGAGGAAACGTAGATGAAAAAAGTAGAACTTTTAAATCTAAAAGGTGAAAAGGTAAAGGACATTAATTTAAATGAAGAAATTTTTGGTGTTAAACCAAATAAAGTCGTTTTACATGATGCTATTATTTTATCAATGGCTTCATTAAGACAAGGAACACATAAAACTAAAAATCGTTCAGAAGTTTCCGGTGGTGGAAGAAAACCATGGAGACAAAAAGGAACAGGACATGCACGTCAAGGTTCCATTAGAGCTGTTCAATGGGTAGGAGGAGGAAGATATGGAACTCCAGTACCTAGAGATTACAGTAAAAAACAAAATAGAAAAGAAAGACAAATTGCAATTCGTTCAGCATTAAGCGACAAAGTAGCTGCTAACGAATTAATCGTACTAGATAAATTAAGTTTCAAAACTCCTAAAACTAGTGAAATGATCAGTGCTTTAAAATCATTAAACTTAACTGATAAAAAAGTATTACTAGTTGTTAAAGAGTTTGATGATAACTTAGTATTAGCATCTAGAAACTTACAAAATCTTGTGTTAATCCTAGCAGATGAAATCAACGTATTAGATATTGTTGGAACAGATGTTATGGTTGCAACAGAAGATGCAGTTAAATATATTGAGGAGGTGCTTAAATAATGAAAGACACTAAATATTTGGAAATAATCAAAGCACCAGTAGTTACTGAAAAATCAGAAGCTGCAAAGGGAGATGGAAAATATACTTTTAAAGTAGATCCAAAAGCAAATAAATTAGAAATTAAAGAAGCAATTGAAAAATTGTTTAAAGTAAAGGTTACATCAATTAGAACAATTAATGTAAAACCTAAAAAAAGAAGAGTTGGTCGTTATACTGGATTAACTAATCGTACAAAGAAAGCAATTGTTACTCTAGAAGAAGGACAAACAATTGATCTTGGTTAGAAGGAGGAAATAAATTATGGCAATTAAGAATTTTAAACCTACTACACCAGGACGTAGAAAAATGAGTGCATTAGTAAATGAAGAAATAACAGCT
>JAFRAK010000010.1 GCA_017405445.1 Bacilli bacterium
AATAGATGAAAATAATATCTCTATAGGCGATGAGTACTGTTTTGGAGAAGAATGCTTTTATGTAGCAATAGATGATCCTGAATATATAACATTATTAACTAAAAACATTTTATATGCCGGAGCACTTCTTTTTGATGATGGATTTACACAAGAAATAATACCATCAGACTCAGAAGATTATTGCCTACAAAAGAAAAGTACTAATGAATATAAAGATGGTG
Organism: Bacilli bacterium; assembly: GCA_017405445.1. GTDB lineage: Bacteria > Bacillota_I > Bacilli_A > RF39 > UBA660 > UBA3789. The sequence continues at coordinate 222 of JAFRAK010000010.1, forward strand.
ATGGTTTTTCTGTTGGTACAATAGCCTTTGCTACAGATAATTACTGGATGGATAAAAATACTGGAAGATTAAAAAATAAATATGGGTATGAAGAACCGCTTTTTCCATGGGAAGATACAGAAATATATGATCCTGACTACCAAGGAGAACCAATGCTAAATGATGATGTTGGATATCCTGGTGTAAGTAATGATAATTATAGTATTGCATTTTATGTTGAACAATATGTTCAAAATTTACGTGAAATGGGTATAGAAAACATAGAAGGTGGTTTATTATCGTATCAAGATGTCTACAGATTAGGCTGCAGTGAAAGTGGCTGTACAAATGCTCCAGCATGGCTATATTCTTCAGCTTATTGGCTAAGTTCTGCAAGTGGTCGGACTGGAGTTTGGGGAGTTGCTAGCTTTGGTAAAGTTGCCGCTGCAGATTGTGACAGGAATGTGGGCTTTGGAATTAGGCCAACAATAACAATTCCTGTTGAATATTTAAATAACAACTAAAAGTATGGATTAACCATACTTTTTTCTTGCTAAAATATAAATAAAAATATATAATAGTAGCCTGAAAGGGTGAAAACATGCCAAGAATAGAAGAAGATAAGTATTATCGAAGAATTAGTAAAAAAATAGAAATAGGAAAATTTATACCTGGACAAAGTTATAAATTTAATAATTATATTAACGCTAAAAGTATATATGAATTACCTTTATCAGAACGTACCCCAGAGAACTGTTCATTTTTGATGGGATATTGTCGTTGCAAATTAGCAGATGTCCCATTTACTTCAATGACTAGAGAGTTTTTCTTAAACAGTTTTAATAACGATGATGTATATAACTATATAAGTGCTAATATTCATGAGTTTGATCGTCAATTCTTCAAAGATTTAATAGAAACAAATAACTATTCTTTAAGTTTTGATGATAAAAATTGCTTTGAAATTATGCCTTTAGAATACATTGATGAAGAAATGTGTTCACTTGCGATTGTAAGTTCTACTGATTGGTCATCTGATGGTTGGCTAATGTCAGTAATAAAAAGAAAAAAAGAGGCGTTATCTAGTGATTTATGGCATCTTGCTGTTAGACTTTATGGCTTAAATGAAGATTATATTGAAGATTTTATTAAAGAAACTCCTGAAGAATATAGAGATAGAGATTACTACTTACAAATGTGTAGTTCGAATTTTAATTGTGGAGTAGCTATCTACGCTCGTAAAGAACATATCATGGAAAGCGTTCCAAAAAAGTATTTAGATACAAATTTTTATACAGAATTATTATCAAGAGATTTAGCTAGTATTCAAACATTTACGAATGAGGTTTTAGACATGATAATTGATGGTGAACCACTTTGGAAAAAGCTTATAGATTTTGATGGAAACACAATTAACTACATGGAATTGAATGATGAAAGAGTGAAACATTTCTTAAGCAAATACCCTAAAGATTCTCCAGAATACTTTAGATTTAAATTCCGTTATAAGGATTATTTATCTAGAAAAAATAAAGAATCATATGAAGAAAAAAGAAAAAGAATGGAAAGTAAAGCCCTAGATGATGCGATAGGAACTTTAGTAAGAGCATCAGCCTATGCTAAAATGGGCTTATCTAGCGATATGGCAATTGATGATCATATAAAAAAGACTAGAAAAGGAAATATCAATCTTTTACCAATATGGTATGATCAACAAGTACCAAGAGATTTAGCAAAAGAGTATGATTCCGAAGAATATTTAGTTTATTTATATGAAAATTTAGGTATCGAAATTATTGAAGAAGAGGACTATTATTTTTATAGAGTAATACTACCAGAAGGTTGGACAGTGGAAAATGATGGTAATGAATATCATGTTAAAGACCAAGATGGTAATGTAATGATTGAATATTATGATAATAATAAA
>JAFRAK010000047.1 GCA_017405445.1 Bacilli bacterium
ATGAATGGAGTAAGGATTCTGCATACTATTAATAACCCTATTTATGGATTTGGTTTTACTTGGAAGTTTGTTGTTACTTTAATTATTACAGCTTTTGTAATTGTTTGTACGGTTTTTATTTTAAAGTATAATAAGGAACATCTAAACCGATATTTAGATAATGATTCTTTTGCTTTAATTATAATTTCTATTTTTGGTATCGCAGTAACCATTTTAATGCTTTTTAATGGAAAAGTAGTTGATACTTATCCTACTTATGAAGTATGTTTTGATGAAACAGTAAATATGGTAGAGTTTCTTGATAAATATGATATTCTTGAACAACGAGAAGATATTATTGTGGTACAAGAAAGGAGTTAATTGTAATGGATGGGGTTCATGTATTAAATGTAATTTCACATAATATTAATACTTGGGGAATTAATGGTATAGTAATCTTTTGTGGAAGCATTGCTCTTATTAGCATTATACTTGGAATTACTCTTGGACATTTTATAGATGATTCGTGGTCTGTTTTAGCTGTTTTTGCTATGATTCCTCTATTCATTGGAGTTATGGTTGCCTCAGAAGCTACTTTGGTTAAAACTTATAACACCTATGAAGTAACAATAGATGAAACAGTTAATTTTACTGAATTTATGCAAGCATATGACCTTATAGAACAAAGAGGGGAAATTTATGTAATCAAGGAAAAAGGCACACCATGATGGATGGAATTACTGTACTTAATGTAACCTCACAAGAAGCAAAAGAATTTGGATACGATGTTGTAAGTGTCTTATTATTATGTACTACTATTTTTCTTTTTGTAGGTGTAATATTTTTTATAACTGGTTCATCTTATTTATTCTTGAGTGTCCCATTTGTTATGTTATTTTTCTTCATTTCTCTTTTAATTTTATCAAATGCAAAGTTAATTAATACATATAATATTTATGAAGTTACAATAGATAACACTGTCAGTTGGGTAGAATTAAATAAGCATTATGATATATTAGGACAACGTGGTAATATTATTACTATCAAAGAAAAAACAACGGATTCTAAAATTTCTAAAAATAATAATTAAAAAATAGAGAAAATTACTTGACAAATATCTCCTAACTATGTTATTATATACATGGTTAGGAGATTTATATTTATAATACAAAGGAGAGAATATTATGCAGCGTTTTGAAAATGTAAAGGATATTACCCTTGATGCCATTAAGCGTATGTATGAAAATGATGGGTATGAAGCTATTCGCCCTTCTAGGGAAAAAGTTCCCGAAAACCATGTATTCGATGAAGATAAGTCTGTTAAGTGGAATCGTGAAGCTGTTATTAACTGGAATAATAAAGTTAAGCAGGAAATGCTAAATTACCGTAAGCGACAGAATGAATGCTATGAAGAACTTATGGAGGATATCGCACAGTATCTATGTAATAATTATTGTAAGATTAATCATGCTCAGGGACTATTTCTTGCTAAATGGTGCTATGAAGAATATCATTCTTGCATGAGTGATTTCTTTATTAATATTGATTACATTGCAGATTTTTATGAGTGTATGTTTGATTTACTCAAATAAAAAATATGGGGAATAAAGATTATACTATGAAGAAATTCATAAACAATATTAAGCTCTTTATTATATGTTTTATAATTTAAATTTAGGAGAATTGAACTATGAAAGTAAAAACTATGTATTGTTGTGAATTTTGTAATACTACTCCATTTGATAGTATGGAGGAAGCTCAAAAGCATGAAGCATCTCATTTTAAATTAACTAGAGAACAATATATTAAATGGGGAAAGTTAAAAAGTGTAGCAAGTGATTTAGGTAGCTACCTTAGTATGTCAAATAATTCAGAAAATCGTAAAAATTTTGATGACGCAATTGAGGAACTTTGTGCTTTTGAAGCGGAGAATAATTTATCTAATCTTGGCATGGCAAAAATTCCTAGTTATTTTGGTTTTATGTAAAGGAGTGTTATAAAATAGATAAGATAACCATTTATTCTAATTTAAAATGCCCTTTTGAATATGAACTTAAGTCTGGGAAAATGATATGTGATTTTGGCTTAGGAAATGCAGATATGGAATGTCCTACTGAAATTTTTAATAAATGTCAATCAACTTGTAATCAATATCCAGAATTAGAATAGGAGGAATAA
>JAFRAK010000048.1 GCA_017405445.1 Bacilli bacterium
TCTTTAAAAGTACTGAATATGACGGGTGCAAAATTACCTTCTAATTGTACCTATGCTTTTGGTGGTTTAGGAACTGTTGAAACGATTATATTTGATAATACAGATACTTCTAGTGTAACAACTATGCAAGCAATGTTTTATGGGTGTAGTGGTTTAACAGGATTAGATTTCAGCAGTTTTGATACCTCAAATGTAACCAATATGTTAACAATGTTTTATAGTTGTAGTGGTTTAACAGAATTAGATTTAAGTAGTTTTGATACATCAAATGTAACAACTATGCAAGCAATGTTTTATGGATGTAGTGGTTTAACAGGATTAGATTTAAGCAGTTTTGATACCTCAAATGTTACTAATATGTATGATATGTTTAATAATTGTTGTAGTTTAACCACACTAGATTTAAGTAATTTTAATATTAGTAGTTCAGTTGATGTATATAATATATTTTATAATTGTTTGATACTAAATAAAGTATATGCTAAGAACCAAACGATAACAGATCTATTAAATAACTCTTTTGGAAAACCAAGTAATGTTAATGTAGTTGTAAAAGTATAAGAATATGAATTATCATATTCTTTTTTTTTATACATATATTTTAGAGATAGGAGGAGAATATGTTAAATAAACAGAATATATGGTTTATGACATTATTTAGTTTGATACTAGTACTTGGAGTATATTATGTGACAATGCCGAATGATACATTGAAAAAAATTGCTGTCGAAACAAAAAAAGTACAAGATGAAAAAACAGATGTGGAAGAAGTTATGGAAGAATCCTCTCTTACGGCACTTAGAGTTAGTAAAGAGGAACAAAGAAAAGAAAAAATGGAATCTTTACAAACTTCTCTTACAGATGATGATTTATCTACAAATGAAAAAAACAATACATTTGAATTATTAAAGTATTTAAATGAAATACAGGGAAAAGAAAATGGATTTGAAAAGAAATTAAAAAAGGAATTTGGACTTGATTGTTATACAAAGATTGATCAAATGAATATTTCTGTTATTTGTGTTTCTAATGAACATGATACTGTTCTGGCCAATAATATTATGAAATTAATTCAAAAAGAGTATCAAGAGCCTATGAGTATTACAGTGAAATTTCAAAAGAAATAACACGTTTCTTTTATTTGTTCATAAAATAACATAGGTGATTTTATGAATAATATATTAACGAAAAGAGAAAAAGAAATATTTGAACTATTGATTGAAAATCATAATACAAGAGAAATATCTAGTATTCTTGGTATTAGTGAAAAAACCGTTCGAAATCATATTTCCAATGTTATGCAAAAACTTGGTACTAAAGGTAGGGCAAGTACTGTAATTGAGCTTATTAAACTGAATGAATTAGTCATCTAAAGTGTACTAAAATAGTACACTTTTTCATATGATAAAATAGGTGATTATATGAAAAAAATATGGATTATTTCTTTTTGTTTTTTTCTATTTCTTTCTTTTTGTACGATTCCTATGATTCAAAATAAAAATACTTTAAGAACGAATGTAGTCTTAGAAGATGTTACTGGTTTTACCAATCAAATGGTTTATTTAATGGATCAAAATCAGTATATGGTAGAAGTAGATATTTTTTTAAATCCAACAGATAGTGGTTATCCTGTAGAATCTATTTTTTCTTATTTAAAAGAAAATAATAAAAATATGAATGCATCTTTTAGAGGTTATATTCCTAGTGATGTAGTATTATTAAATTATGAAATAGTTGATTCAATTTTGTTTTTAGATTTTAATGAGAATTTTTTAAATGTGAAAGATTCTAATAAAATTGCTGGTCTTGTACATTCTTTTTTAAATATTAAAGATGTTTCTAAAGTATCTATTCAAGTAAATGAAAAAAAGATTGATGATTATCCAGAATATTTTGATAAAAATTATCCAATTAATAAATCAAATCATTTTTATAATCGAAAGGATATTCAAAAGGTTGTCATTTATTATATTGATCATTTTGATAAAGATTATTATTTACCAGTCACAAAATATATTAATGATGATAGAGAAAAGATAGAGGTTATTATTGATGAGTTAAAAAATAATATACCGGATGCTTTGATTAGTTATTTGTCTGAAACTACTAATTTAATAAACTATGATTTTGAAAATGATGTTTTAATCTTAAATTTTGATTCTAGTATACAAAATGATAAGAAAGAGGAGATTTATCATATGATTGCTTTTTCTGTTTTTTGTAATTACGATGTTAATTCAGTTGTATTCCAGGTGAATTCAAAAATTGATGAAATCCTTTCTAATTCTTAGTAAAAATGAAAAAGTACTTGTATTTCAAGTACTTTTATATTATAATTATCTTTGTCAGTTGAAATGTCTACGTAGCTCAGCTGGATAGAGCAATCGCCTTCTAAGCGATCGGTCAGGCGTTCGAGTCGCCTCGTGGACACCATAATAGAAATTAGAATCATTCTTGGAATGGTTCTTTTTTGTAATTAACTAATCTAGTTTTATTAATATATTATTATTGAAAAATATGTTATAATAGTGATAGATATTAAAATAATAGGAGAAGTTAATGAAAAAGAAGAGTTTTATTTTCGTATTAATATGTTTTGTATTATTGTTTGGTTTATGTGGATGTAAGAATGGAAAAGAATCAAATGAGAAAAGTATTAAAAAAGGGATTAATAGTAAATATACTTTTAAAAATAAAATTGTTTGTGATGCATTAGATGATGATGTTGTTTCTTTTGGTTATAATATGAATTATTTTGTTACAAAAAATAAAGTATATCAATTTAATAAAGATAAACTGTTTTCTAATGATCAAAATTGTAAGGAAATAGAAATTGAAGAATTAGATTCTGATATTATAGCTATAGGTGGTTCTATAGATACGAAGTATAGTACTTATTCTTACGAACCTTCTCTTAAAAAATTTTCTCCATATTATCATTTTTCTAATGGTGAAATATCTTCTCGTAGAGAATCTTTTTATAAACAATGGTTTGATGGCCAAGGAGATAATATTCGTTATTCTTATGCAGTTAATAATTTAAAAAATTATATGGGAATTATATTTATTGATGATTCTATTAAGATGTTTGGAATTAAGAATAACAATATTTATTATGCTGATGTTGAACATGTTTTTGAAAGTGATGAAGAAATTCTTATTGTTTTTGATGGTTATCTAAGGACAAATAAAGCATTTTATAAAATTAAAGCTTATAAAATGAATAAGGAAGAATGTGAGAAATATGCAGACGTTTCTTGCAAATATGGGTTTAAATTAGAAAAAGATCAGTTTTTAAATCAATATTATGATGATATTAAATATGCTGGAAAGAATATATTAATTGATAATAATAATAACTATTATTATTTTCATAATATTTAATGAAAGGAATCTTATGAAAAAAGTATTATATTATTTAATAATTGTTCTTGCGTTGTTTGGATTTTGTGGTTGTTTTAATAAAGAAAAAAATCTTTTCAATAAAGAAGACCGATTCAATAAAGTGTTAGAAGAGAATTATTATGGTTATGGTTGGGGTGAATATAATTCAGAAGGAATCATTTGTGAAGAATTAAAAGATGCAGTAGCATATACTTATCATTATTTTTTAACAGATTCTGGGGATATTTATCGATTTCATGCAAATCAATTGTTTTCTAATGAAAAAAATTGTATTAAAACAGATTTAGGAAATAGTGATTTATCATTTATTTATCATCGTGGTTTTTATAATAAAAATCATCAATTAGTTTATACTAGTATGTATGAAGAAGATTTGTTAACTCCAGAAGAATTTCAAGCAAGAAGTGGTTATCCTCTTCCAGAAGCACAACATATAACAGATGATTATGATTTTATTACAGAAAGTGATGCAGGGGATGTTATTTTAATTAAAGATCATTCTATTTATGGATATAAAACAAATTATTATGGGAATACTCCCCCTAAAAGAGTCAATTTAGGAGAAATTCCACAAGATGAAGAAATCCTTTATTTGAGTGGAGCACTTATTAAAACAGATAAAGCAATTTATTCCCTTTCTATTTTAAATGAAGAAGAATGTAATAAATATGTTGATATTAAATGTGTTACTCAATTTACTAAAAGTAGTTTAACTGATTTTTATGATAGAATTATATTTATAAATGAAAGCATGCTAGTAGATGATCAATTTCATGTTTATGGACAAGGTAGATCCTATAGTATTGATAATTAAGCATTTGAAAAAATGCTTTTTATTTGACATAATTTGACACCATAAATTTGACTTTCTAGAATGAATTGCTGTATATTTATGATAGGAGGTAGGTTATGAGAAAGATAACACATTATTTGATGTTATTACTTTGTTTGATGTTATTGCCTCATCAAGTATTTGCTTTAGAAGAAGGTCTTGATACAAATAACAGTACAAGTAATGTAGTAATATCAGAAAACAATGAAAAAGAAGAAAAAGAGGAAGATAATCTAGTTGAATTAGGGGAAGAAAATCTAGTTTCATTAGAAGAAGAAAATCTAGTTGAATTAGGGAAAGAAAATTTAGATCAACCAGAAGAAAAGAAAGAAGTAGAAGAGTTAGAAAACAATAATGAGTTGAACACTCTAGCAGAAACTGAAAATTTAGATGGAGCAGGAACTGAAAACTTAGATGGAACAGGAACTGAAAATTTAGATGGAGCAGAAACTGAACAAGACCCTGAATCTGCTGAAAAAGAGACAGAAGTTCAGACTACAGAAGGTGAGACTGATAGTCTTATATATGTAGAAGAAATCAGTTTTTCTGGTGTTCCTTCTGAATTAACAGTAGGAGAATCTTTCCCATTTGGAGGAGAAACTCTAGAAGGTGCTCCATATCATTATGTTTGTTCATCATGGCATGGTTATGGATATTCTTCATCAGATAATCCTAGTTGGAATGCAATTTTTCAAGAAGAAGGACATTACATTGATAAAGTTTTACCTGATATGGATTTTAGCCTTGAACTATATGTTCATTTAGATGAAGGATATACTTTTGGAGAATTTACTGAAAGTTATTATGATATTGATGGTGAAAATGATGGCCTTTATCGTACTTTAAAAATTAATGGTACTGAATATGATGTTACTATTGTTCATGATACTGATAATGATTATTGGTTTTATCCAAATTATTCTGTTTCTTCATTTGATCCTAATGCAGTATATCAAGAAGGATTAACACTAGATAATATCAATGAAACTCCTACTGAAGGACAAGAACCATTATTTGGAGCAGAAGTTGAAGAAGAACATTTTAAACTTGCAACAGAAGTATGGTATACATATGAATATACTTATGATGATGAGGGTTGGTTAACAGATATTCACGTATATGCTAATTATTCTGATTCTAGTTATCAAGAAGATTATGAAGAAACATTTACTGTGTTCTCCAATGAAAAACTATATTCATATGCCATTATTGTTGTACCTGATGAAGGATATCGTTTAAAGATTAATGTTGATGAAAAAAACTATACTACAATTCCACTTACTTTTAATGGAAAACAACAAGATGTTTATGTTTCAACAATTCTTGATGATAATGGAAAATTGATGTTTTATAGGATGCGTGTTTTAGAAGATGTTACTCCAACTACAGAACAATATTCTATTACTGAACATGCTGATATGATAATTGATAAATCTGAAGGTGTTGATTTAGCAATCAAATCTGATGGAGCATTTTCATTATTTAAAAATGTATATGTAGATGGTAAAATCCTTGATCCAGAACATTATATGACTGGTGATGGAGAAACAGTTGTAAAATTCAGTAATGATTATTTACAAACTTTATCTACTGGTACTCATGAAATTGCTTTATCATTCTCTGATGGTAAAAATGCATATACTACAGTAACAATAACTGATGTTAATAATGCTGAGGAAGAAGAATTACCATCTGATGGAACAGGATCTAGTGCTGGTGTAGTTGAGACTACAGCACCAGTAACATATACTACTGATACAGTTCCTACAACAATCACTACAACTAGTGAAAATGATAATACATTAGAACCTGTTGATGAAGAAAAAATAAAAGATCAAGAAACTAAAAAAGATGATAAAGATAAAGAAGAAAAAGAAGAAAAGAAAAATAAAACAGGTTTATGGATTGCATTAGTTGTATTATTACTAATTGGAATTGCAATACCAGTTACTATTTATAGAAGAGAAGAAGAATAACGTCATATGACGTTATTTTTTTGTAAAGTAATCATTTTTTTAATCTATATTTGTCTTTTTATGTTATACTAAGTAAGAATAGGAGGCATCTCTATGAATATTAGTTTCTTATTTGTTTTGGCTGCATTACCAGTTGTTTTTATCTTATTGTTTGTATATAAGAAAGATAAGAATAAGGAACCTTTGTCATTACTTATTAAATTATTCTTAGGTGGTTTTGCATCCTGTTTTCTTGTTTTACTTGTATCTTATGTATTAGGATTGTTTTTTCCATTTATGGATTCAACTCTTCCAAATAGGACTTTTTTAGATATCATTTTATATGCCTTTATAGGAGTTGCTTTAGTAGAAGAAGTATCTAAATGGATTATTGTATATTTGATGGGATATCATAGTAAAGAATTTGATGAATTATATGATGGTCTGGTTTATTCAATTTTTGTTTCATTGGGATTTGCATTTGTTGAAAATATTTTATATGTTGTGATGACTTCTAGTATTTCTACTGCATTACTTAGAGCAGTATCTGCTGTACCTAGTCATGCATGTGATGCAGTATTTATGGGATATTATATAAGTCTTGCCAAACAATATAGTTTGGTTAATAAAAGAGATGGTGAGAAAAAAAATCTAAGATTAAGTATTTTAATTCCTACTTTACTACATGGAGTATATGATTATTGCTTAATGTCTAATTACGATGTATTAGTTGGAATCTTTGTTGTATTTGTAATTATATTGTATTTTATTTCTATTAAGAGATTAAAAAATATCTCTATTAATAATAAAAAGATTTTATTCCGTAATAAGTTTTGTGGTAATTGTGGGAGAGCAGTTACTGGTCCATTTTGTGCAAATTGTGGAAGTAGGCAAGAATAGTAATTCTTGTCTTTTGTTTTTTCCTAAGATATAATGAAGATGGAGATGAGATTATGAAAGTATTATTATATACTGAAGGAGAAAAGATGTTTTCTAAGAGTGGTCTAGGAAAAGCAATAAAACATCAAATGAAAGCTCTTGAATATGAAAAAATAGAGTATACGAAAGATATTCATGATCAATATGATATTGCACATATTAATTGGTATGGATTAAAATCTTATTTTTTAGCTAAAAAATGCCATAAAAAAGGTATTAAAGTAGTTTATCATGCTCATTCTACGGAAGAAGATTTTAGAAATGGTTTTATTTTTAGTAAGCAAATTGCTCCTTTGTTTAAAAAATGGTTAATTAAATGTTATAGTATGGGAGATGTTATTGTTACTCCAACTCCTTATTCGAAAAGATTATTAGAAGGATATGGGATTACAAAACCTATTTATGCTATTTCTAATGGAATTGAATTAGACAAGTTTAAATTAGATCCATCTCTTAGACCTGTATTTCGAGAAAGATATCATTATAGTGAAGATGATAAAGTATTAATTGGAATTGGTCTTTATATTGAAAGAAAAGGAATCGTTGATTTTGTGGAACTAGCAAAAAGACTTCCTGAGTATAAATTTATTTGGTTTGGATATAGTCCTTTATCTGCAGCTACTAAAAATGTTAGAGATGCTGTTAATACAAAACTTCCTAATTTAGTATTTGCTGGATATGTGGAACAAAGTATTATTGCAGAAGCAATGAATGGATGTGATATATACTTATTCCCAACTTTAGAGGAAACAGAAGGAATTCCTATTATTGAGGCCTGTGGTTGTAAGAGAACAGCTATTGTTAGAGATATTCCTATTTTTGATGAATGGCTTGAAGATGGTAAGAATGTTTATAAAGCTAAAGATGTTGATGAATTTGAAGATAAAATTAAAAAGATTTTATCAGGAGAATTACCTCCAACAGGAGAAGCAGCTTATCAAGTAGCATTAGATCGAGATATTAAATCTGTTGGAAAACAATTACATGAAGTTTATGATGAAGTATTAAAAAAATAGAACTTATCGATATTTATAAGTTCTATTTTTCTTTTGTGAAATATTTAAAAGTATTCCAGCAATTAACATATAAGATAATAAACTACTTCCTCCGTAGGAAACAAAGGGGAGAGTAATTCCTGTTATTGGGGCAAGACCAATTGTCATTCCAATATTTTGTATTTGTTGGAATAATAACATTCCAATAATTCCAGAAATAATAAATTTGTCTGTATCTTCTATTTTCTTTTTTGATAAGACAATAATATTAACATCTAGATAAAGAATGATTGCAAGAAGTATTATTACTCCTATAAATCCAAAATTAGATGCATATACTGCGAAAATAAAGTCTGTCGAAGATTCCGGAAAATAAATTGGAGTTTTATTATAACCATGTCCAAACAATCCAGCAGATCCTATTGCTGTTAAAGCATTTTCAAGTTGAAGACCAGATCCTTCTTTCCATTTTATTATTCTTTCTAGTCTGTAGTAGATGGAAGAACCAAATATTTTGATAAATATATTTTCTTTATATAGATATAAATATAAGAATCCTCCTATTGTGATTCCTAATAAGATAAAAGCAATAATAAACCATTGAATTCTAATTCCTGATGTAAACATCATTGATATATATATTACTAAATAAATGATGACACAACCAGTATCTGGCTGAAGAAATGTTAATATAGATGGAATTGCGACTATCATTAAAGTTTTTAATATAAAAATAAATTCTTGTTTCCACGTAGGAGTATCATAGTCATTACGAAAATTATGAATCATTGTTGCTAGTGTTAACATTAAAAATATTTTCATAAATTCACTTGGTTGAATACTACCAATTCCTGGAATAGTAAACCAACATTTACTACTATTAATAGGATCTGCAAATAATAATAATCCTATTAATAAAAGATTACCAACGATATATAATATCCAAGTTCTTCTATATAAATATTCATTTTTTAATTTCATTAATATTATTACTAATAGCCATCCAATTCCATACCATATTGTTTGTTTTAAGGCTAGATTTCCTAAAGACTTAGATGTATACATTAAAGCACTGTTGATTGTAATAATACTAATAATAGATAAAAGAATGATGGGAATTAATATTCTTAGATTAATTTTTGTGTTTGTCATATTTCCTCCCTTCTTTATTATTATATCAAAAAGAATGTATTTTTATTATGAAAAATCATAAAATATAGAAAGGAGATTATATGAATACTATTAATAATTTATATAAAAGTAAAAAGAATCCTAAAAATACAAATAAAGAGTTTTGTATTGTATCTAATTCTAATTCTATGAATTATTCTTCTTTTTTTCATAAAAAGGTTTTAATTCAAACAAAAGAAAAGGAGTATCGAACTACTATTATTCGTTTAAATGAAGATTCTTTGATTACTCTTCACAACGATAGAGTTTTTTATAAAGATATTATATCGATTGATATTATTGATTAGATTTAAACTTTAAATAGATATAATAATCCATCACTTTCTAAAAGAAAAGTGATGGATTTTTTTATAAAGTAATAAATACATCTGGAAGACAACGGATTGCTCCTACTGTGTTTAAATCTAATGTTACAAATTGATTGGTATTGGTATAATCACCTGTTGTTGTATCTAATGATAGTAATCTTAATGTTACATAATCTTGTTCTAGGGATTCTAAACGAAATATATTTGTTGTTTGAGTTTCAGTATTTAGAGTATAGGTAAATTCCCATGGAGAAGCAGTATATTTATTATATAACTGAATTGGTCTTGTATTATAAGTAAGAATGTTTAATGGTCCTAGAAAGGGTCTATCACAACTAATATTATCATTTCTTAAATCTTGTCTTTGCAGTAATAGAATTCTTCTTATAATTTCTGTAATTGGATCTACACAATCATTATTCATAGTTTCCTCCTTTCTATATATGATATGTGTGAAAAATAATATGAGAATTATAAATAACTAAATTGTAAAAAAATGTTAACTATTCTTATAAAGTACTTGATTATACTTTTAAAACAATATAAAATAAAAGTATAGGATATGGGTTCGGATTGATGTTGGACTATATTCTTAGAAAAAATAGGAGGTGAAAGAATATGGCTGAAGTTCGTGCAGATGAAAAATCATTAAATGATTTAAAGAATGCTTTAATGGGAGCTGGAGAAGACTATAGAGAAAAACTTGCTAAAGTAACTGCTGTAGTTACTGGTATTACTTCAGGATCTATTAGTGGAGATCCTGCAACAGATTTAGTAAATAAATTTGAAGCAAAAAGGGATTTCTTAAATAGAGTATTGAATACTATTAATGAAGCAGAAGACTACATGGGAATCAAAAAAGGTGGTTTCCAAAATATGATGTCAGAATTAAAATCTGGTATGAAATAATTCTATATTTAGAAAGGAGATGTTTTTTATATGAATACAGGTTCAATTACAATTAATTCAGAATATGCATTAGAAGATGCAAAACAAATTGATACTATTGTTGCTTCTATGGAAGAAGATATGCAAAAATTAGATAGAGCTATTAATGATTCAATTGCTGATGATCCAAGCCAACCTCAAGGTATTTATACAGCATGGTCAACTACACTTAAACAAAATTGGAGACAATATTGTGGAGCTGATATTCCTGCTGCTTTTGCAGATATGAAACTATCTGCAAAAAATTTAAGATTGGCAGTAGAAAAAGCTCTAGGATTCAGTCAAGAAGGATAATTATTGAAAACAAGATACATTGCTTATGCAATGTATAGGAAGAAGAGAACTTTATGTTCTCTCTTTCCTATACATTACATATAAGAATAAGGAGGAATATTGATATGGTAAGTCCTAAAACTTTTTATGGTTATGATGAATCATCTAATTGTATAGCATCTTGCCCTGCACAGGATGCGACTAATACGATTAATCCAAATGAAGTAAAAGAAGCTTTAGATAATCTATCATCTGTTTTAACGGAGGAATTAAATAGGATTGCCTCTGCTTTACATGATGTAGATGTTCAACAAGCAATTGTTGTTCAAGGAACAAGGATGTCCGGAATGATAGATGATACAGCTACTGCAATTTCTCAGATTCCTAACCAAATTATTAATAGTCTTTCTTCTGTATATGAGTATTCTGTTTCTGCTCATGATTCTTTACAAAATGAGTATAATCAAAATGCTTATGATACAGTTCGAAGTAAAACTGGAGTTGTCAGAGTTACAGGATAGAAAGGAGTGTCTTTATGAGTTTTAAGTCTTTTTTAACAGGTCATAGTGATAAAGAGGCAGATGTTTATGCAAATCTTGATATGGTCGATTTGGCTTTAGAACAGTTACATTCTATTAGTACTACTACCGTTTCAAATGCAAGAGATAATGTTTATGAAGCAATTCGTAAACTTAATAATGTTAAGGGAATGGCAGAACAGGTTGGAACAATTCAAACATCTGGTTATGATGCTATGTTTCAGTCTATTACTGATTCTATAAAGGATATAGAATTAACTCTTACTGATAAAGTTGAAATGATTAAAGCTTACTCTGATGATTCAGCATCAGCTACAGGAAAAAAAGTACTTAGTACTTTGGCTATGACAGTATTTAAACCATTAGAAGGTTTTGTTTCTGTTTTAGAAGGTATGGGAGATTCCGTTTTATCTGTTGTTGGATGGGTTGGTGGATTAGCTAATAATTCTAAATTACAAGATAAAATTGCATCTTGGGTTAAAAAAGATTTATCCCATGATTTATTTAATTTTTATTATAATAGTAATCTTGCTAAATACAGTGCTTTTACAGAAGATAGTGCTTTAGCGAGTGCTACTAAGGTTGTTGGAAAAACTGCTGGATTTATATTTGCTGGAGGAGGCATTGCTGGAGTCTTATCAGGGTTTGGACATGGTGTTGAATCAGGTCTTAGAAGTGGTAAGTCTTATAATGGTGCTATGAGACAAGGAGTCGCATCTGCTGCTATTAATGGAGCTTTAGGTGCTGTTGGTGGTACTATTGGTGCTATTGGAAAAGCTGCAGCAAGTGAATTTCAATCTTTACGAGTGAATGATGATGCCACGGATATTGTTCACGATCTTACAAGTGGAAAGATAGATGAATACTCTAATGCTGCTAAGGGAGGTATTTTTAAGGAAGAACAAACTCCAACTATAACACCATCTTATACGGTGACTTATACTCCAACTGCTACATTGACGCCTACTGCTACTTTTACACCAACATATACTCCAACGTATACACCTGTTTCATCAATTCCTAGTGATGGTGGTTCGCAACCAATGCCAGATTATAATTATACACCTGTACCAACGTATTCTTCTACCCCAATACCAACATATGCGCCAGTAGAGAGTATTATTTCAACACCAAGTATTATACCATCTAGTACTTATACACCAGTTATTACTCCAATAGTTACTCCTGTCGTAACAGTTGATTCTCAACCATTTGTTATTACAAAAGAAGTTGAGGTAACTAAACCAATTGATGCGACAAACGAAACACCAATTGTTGAACATTCTGGAGTAAGTTATAATCCAACTGAAGGATTGCAAGTATCTACAAAAACATCTAATGAATTAATGAATGCTGAAAACCTTATGGAATTAGATGAATTAGAAGAAATGTCTGAAAATGACTTCGGTACTTCTTCTTTAGATAGTGTGATTAATGGAAGTAAATTAACAAAAATTCCTACTTCGACTACTCCAACATCTCCTAAGAAGAGAGGTGGAAGTTCTGTTATCCCAATTGCTGCGGGATTAAGTGCTGCAGCAGCAGCTGCAATAGGAGCTAAAGCTTATCTAGATCATAAAAACAACAATGATTTTGATGAAGAGGAAGATGAAGATGATAGTTTTGAAGAAGATGAATGGTATGATGATGGAGATACTGTTGATGTAGAATATACTGAAGCAGATAAAACTGATGATTTAGATCAAGAATCATATCAAGATAATAGTGATAACACTTATTCTGCTAGAAGTCATGATGAATTAGCAGATTTGGAATAAAAAAGGAGGATTCATATGGAAAACGAAGTAAAAAGCGTTGAAAATCAAGCAATGTCTACAATTAAAGAAAAATTCTTACCTATTGGTACTGTTGTACTATTAAAAGGTGGTAAGAGAGAGTTAATGATTATTAGTTATTGTATTGTACCAAATGGGGAAGCCTATGATAAAAATGGTAAAATTGATGTATCTGATAAGATGTTTGACTATGGAGCTTGTGTCTATCCTGAAGGAATGATTACTAGTGATCAGTTATTTGCTTTTGACCATGAACAAATTGAAAAGATTTTATTTATGGGATATGAAACTGAAAATCAACAAAAGATTTCTAAAATTCTTATTGGTGGTTTAGAGGAATTAGCTAGACGTAAAGAAGCTGAAAAACCAGCAAAGTAATATATTGTATTAAGAGGCATTGCCTCTTTTTTATTTGACTATTTCTTTATCCTTTATTATAATTATCATAGTAGAGAATAGGGGATGATAATATGGCTAAAGTTGATTGGATTACTTGGAAAACTTATCCTAGTGAATTAATTAATCCTCAAATGATTTTAAATAAAATGGATGAATTGTTTGGTGAATATAATACTTATATGCATCCAATTGTTTATGAAACAATAAAATCTGAAATCTTAAATGGTGGATTGTCTCCACTTGCTTTTCAAATATCTGGAGAATCTCCTTCTAATGAACTTGCAAATCAAATTATGAAGAAAATAGAAGACATTGAAAACACTTATTATGAATTATATAATGTTGTAAATATGATTTCTATAGAACAAAAAAATATTGAGAAAAGACAATTAATTGATGCAATTGATGAAAAGATTCATAATGAAGAATTTGTACAGAGTGAAACAAAAGATGAAGAAATGATTCATACAATACAAAGAAATATTAAAAAATTACAAACAAAAAAAGATGTAGTGGAATCATTATAATGGAGGAGTTATGAATTATAAAGTTAGTTTAGATTATGATAAAATAAATGTTTCTGTAAAAAATCTGATTTTTTTAGAAAATGCTTTATATAATAGAAATTTGTTTCTTCCTTTTGATGATATGACTTCTTTTTTACAGGAGATTAATTTTGAACATGATCATTGTTTTAATTATAAGAATTATTTAGAAAGAATCTATAGTGATTTAATCGATATAAAACGTTTGATAAGTGAATTAAGAGTTTCTTTAGAGGAAACTGCTATGAAATATAATGATAAAGAGGAATTAGCAGGAGATCATTTGAAATCATTACTTGGATTCTATCAAGATACAAATTTTCAACGAGGTTTATTAACAGATTTAAATTCTTCTATTTCTATGAATACAGATTCTAATGAAATAATTGATGCAGTTCCTATTGGAGTTGCGATAGGAGTAACAGGAGTTGCAGGTTCTTTAGGAGCAGTAGCAGTTAATTCTCTTTTTGGTTCACAGCCTAAAGAAAAGAAAATTAAAGATGATACAGTTTTTGAAGATTACCATATGGAAGATTCTTCACCTACTAGTTATTCTTTTACGCCATCAAAGCAAGATAATACCTTTATTTATTCAGCAGATTCTTATGAAAATAAACCATATTCTGCTTCTAGAAGAGAGAAAAGTGCTGGTCATTATTATGGTAATGAAGTAAATATTTCTGAAAGACTTCATGAAAATGATGTGGAGTATTTAAAAGATGTAGTGGATGGGTTAAAAGTTGATGAAAATGATGATGATTCTGAAAATGCTGAATTTTATGAATAAAATGTTGAAATTACTTGAATTATGAGTTATAATTACTAGCAGAGATGCAGGGACATCGAGGAGTAGTTATAACTTTTTTTGTAGAGAGTTTACGTTTGGTGAAAGTAAATAATAAAGTATAATGAAGGTAGCGATTGAGCATGATTTCTGAAATAAAGTAAGTTATCCCGGGTAATTCCGTTACAAATATTAAGACTATTTATTAGTGAATTTAAGGTGGTACCACGACTTGTTCGTCCTTTGTGTATCATCTTTTTTTATTTAGAAAAGAGGGAAAAATATGTTGGACAAAAAATATAATCATTTAGAGGTAGAAAAAGGTAAATATAATGTATGGAAAGAGAAAGGTTATTTTAAAGCCGATAATACTTCTGATAAGACTCCTTTTTGTATTGTCATTCCACCTCCAAATGTAACAGGAAAATTACATATTGGACATGCTTATGATACAGCTATTCAAGATGCAATTATTCGTTATAAGAGAATGAAGGGTTTTGATGCTTTATGGTTACCAGGAATGGATCATGCGGCTATTTCAACTGAAGCTAAAGTTGTTAAAAAGTTAAAAGACCAAGGAATTGATAAATACGAATATGGAAGAGAAAAATTCTTAAAGGCTTGTTGGGACTGGACTCATGAATATGGAGATAGTATTAGAAGTCAATGGGCTGCTCTTGGTTTATCAGTTGATTATACAAGAGAAAGATTTACTTTAGATGAAGATTTAAATAAAGCAGTTAGACAAATCTTTGTTGATTACTATAACAAAGGAATGATTTATCGTGGAGAAAAGATTATTAACTGGGATCCTGCTGCACAAACTGCACTTTCTAATGAGGAAGTTATTTATAAATCTGAAAAGAGTGCATTTTATCACATTAAATATAAATTAGAGGACTCTGAAGAGTATTTAGATGTTGCAACAACTCGTCCTGAAACTTTATTTGGAGATACTGCTGTTGCGGTTAATGAAGCAGATAAAAGATATAAAAAGTTTGTTGGTAAAAATGTTATTTTACCATTAATGGATAAACCTATTCCTGTTATTACAGATGAACATGCAGATATGACAAAAGGTACTGGTGTTGTTAAAATTACTCCTGCACATGATCCTAATGACTTTGAAGTAGGAAATCGTCATAATTTAGAAAGAATTGTTATTATGAATGATGATGCGACAATGAATGAAAATGTTCCAAAGAAATATCAAGGAATGACTAGAGAAAAATGTCGTGAAGAAGTTGTCAAAGATTTGGAAAAACTAGGATTAATGCTTGAGATAGAACCATTAGTTCATGAAGTTGGACATAGTGAAAGAACTGATGTTATGGTTGAACCAATGATCAAAGAACAATGGTTTGTTAAGATGGAACCACTAGCTGAAGCAGTATTAAAGTTCCAAGATGATAAAGAAAAGAAAATTAATTTTGTACCAAAAAGATTTGAAAAAGTATTAAGACACTGGATGGAAATTTCTTATGACTGGTGTATTTCAAGACAATTATGGTGGGGACATCGAATTCCTGCTTGGTATAAAGATGGAGAGATATATGTTGGAATGGAAGCTCCTAAAGAAGAAGGTTGGGTACAAGATGAAGACGTATTAGATACTTGGTTTTCATCAGCACTTTGGCCTTTTTCAACATTAGGTTGGCCTGAAAAAACAAAAGATTTTGAAAGATATTTTCCAACAGATTGTTTAGTAACTGGATATGATATTATATTCTTCTGGGTTGCTAGAATGGCTTTCCAATCTGAATTTGTAACTGGTCATAGACCATTTAAAGATTGCGTTATTCATGGCTTAATTCGAGATAAATTAGGAAGAAAAATGTCTAAATCATTAGGAAATGGAGTAGATCCATTTGATATGGTTGATAAATATGGTGCAGATTCTCTACGTTTCTATTTAACTACAGATGGATCTATGGGAATGGATTTAAGATTTGATGAAGTTAAATTAACATCTACTTGGAATTTCATTAATAAAATTTGGAATGCTTCTAGATTTACTTTAATGAATATTGAAAATTTAAAAGAAATAGAATTAAAGAATTTAAAAAATGAAGATAAATGGATTTTATCAAAATATGAAAAAACATTAAAATCTGTTATTAAACATATGGATAAGTATGAATTCAATTTAGCAGGATCAGAAATCTATGATTTTGTCTGGAGTAGTTTCTGTGATAATTATATTGAAATGGCAAAATATTCTTTAGATAAAGTTGAAACACAGTCAACATTATGTTTTGTATTAACTGGTATTTTGAAAATGTTACATCCATTTATGCCTTTTGTAACAGAAGAAATTTATTCTTTATTACCTATTAAAGATTCTGAATCTATTATGATTTCTAATTATCCAGAATATGAAAAGAAATATGTATTTGATTTAGAAGAGTCTGTTGTAGATGATCAAATAGAGTTTATTAAAAACTTTAGAAATGTAAAAGCAGAGAATAATATTACAAAAGATATGAAAGTAATGTTTGATACTGATGATGATAATGAACTTATTGTTAAATTATTAAAATTAGAAGATCATTTAGTAAAAGAACCATTAGGAATTAAAGCTTATAAAGTATTCTCTAATCGTGTTAAAGGACAAATCTTCTTTGAAAAGATTGAATCAGAAGCAGATAAGGCTCAAAAAGAAGTACAAATTACGATATTAAAACAATCCATTGAAAGAAGAGAAAAATTATTATCAAATGAGAATTATGTTAATAAAGCTCCTAAGAATATTGTTGAATTAGATCGACAAAAACTTGAAGAAGAAAAGAAAAAATTAGAAGAGTTAACGAAGTAGTTAACTCTTCTTTCTTTTTATGATATAATTCAATTATTCTTGGCGTGCTGTCCTTGTTGCAAAATAATGTTAGTTGACTTGTTTCGTAAAATTTGATATAAGTATACATATATTGAGGTGATGGTATGAAATACCAAAAAATTATAGAATTTATGTATATTCATTTCATCTATACGATGTGTTTCGTTGTGTCAAAATAGACGGTTCAATGATAATTGAGTCGTTTTTTGTTGGAGGTATGTATGGTAGGTATTCAAAATGTTGTTTCTATTTTACAAATTAAGAATCCTAGTGCGATTCACGATGTTGTAAAGTCTTATCAACTTGCTAAGAATGCACATGATGGTGTTTATAGAGAAAGTGGAGAACCTTATATTTCTCATCCAATTAATGTATGTATGAATTTACTTGATATGGAAATATATGATAAGGATACTTTGTGTGCTGCTTTACTTCATGATGTTGTTGAAGATACAGATGTAACTTTAGAAGATATTTCTGAAATGATTAATCCAAATGTTGCTGATCTTGTTGATGGTGTAACTAAAATGAGGAGAATGAATTTTTCTACAAAGGAAGAGCAAGTTCTTGCTAATACTAGAAAAATTATTAATGGGTTAAATAAAGATGTTCGTATTATTCTAATTAAGTTAGCAGATAGACTTCATAATATGAATACTTTAGAGTTTAAAAAGGAGAATAAACAAAAAGAAAATGCACTTGAGACAATGGAGTTATTTGTCCCTCTTGCTTTATCGATTGGTGCTTATCAAATTAAAGGTAAATTAGAAGATTTATCTTTGAGTTATTTAGAGCCAGATGCTTATCATAGAATAATAGAAAAAAGAGAAATGCTTGCGGTGAAAGAAAAAGAATATTTAGAAGAAATGAAGGAAAAACTTGAAGTAATACTTAATAAAAAAGATATTCCGAATGATATTATTATTCGTACGATGAATGTTTGTAATATATATAAAAGAATTATAAAAGGGTATGAGATGGAAAATATTTATGATTTGTTTTATTTAAAAATATTAGTAGATGAAGTAGATGATTGTTACCGTGCTCTTCAATGTGTTCATCGTAACACTCCTCCTATTAATGGAAGATTTAAAGATTATATTTATAATCCTCGAACGAATCATTATCAATCTCTTCATACAACAGTATCTGATCAAAATGGAAAATTAATTAAAACTAAAATACGTACTCATGATATGGATAAAGTATCTGCTTTTGGTATTTCTGCTTATTGGAATTTAAAAGAAGATAAAGATGCATCTGAAATTCCTCTTCATAAAACAAAAGAAGAAACGCAAGAAGAGATTCGTAATAAACTCCAATTTGCTAAAAAACTACAAGAATTAGATGGTTCTTTTTCTGAAAATAGGGAGTTTTTTCAAGAAATCAAGCAACAGTTATTAACGGAACATGTTTATGTTTATACTCATAGTGGGGAAAATATTGAATTACCACTCGGTTCTACTGCTTTAGATTTTGCTTGTCAGGTATCTCCAGAATTATTAGATACGATGACAGGAGTGTTAGTAAATGGAAAACAATGTCCTGTTCATACAATATTAAAAAATAATGATCGTGTTCAAGTCTTAACAAATGGGCTTGTTAACCGAGAAGATTGGGAAAATAGTGCCTATACGAATACTGCGAAACAAAAAATCAAATTGTTAAATGAAAAGTCTAGTGAATAGACTTTTTTTTGACAAAAAAATAAATCTACTTATGATATTACTATTATGGTGATACTATGAAGAACAAATTCCTAATCGGGTTATGTTTCATATTACTTGGATTTGGAGTCGGTAAGATAATATTTATGAAAATTGATTTTTCTAATATGAAAAAGAAAGGAGAAAAATATTATTTTCTACAAGAAGGTGTTTATCAAAATGGTGAAGATTTTTCAAAATTAAAACAGAAAATAACAGAATATCAGGATAATAAAATATATGTATATGCAGGTATTACGAAAAGTTTAGAAGTAGCGGAAAGATTATTAAATATTTATGATAATAATAATATTTCACTTAGTATTAAAGAAAAATACTTTGTAAATGAAGAATTTAAGAATAATGTAGAACAGTTTGATTATTTGATTTTATCTTCTAATGATTCTGATGAAGTGTTAAAAATAGAAGAAGTAGTACTTGCCAATTATGAAGAAATCATAAAAAACAGATAAATATTTCGAATAATATATTTGAGGTGTTTATGAGTACTTATAAAATGAAAGAAATTCCTTTCTCGGAGAGACCAAGAGAAAGATTAAAGGAAGTAGGAGTAGAAAATCTTACCAATATTGAGTTGTTATCTATTTTATTAAAAACAGGAACAAAGAATAAAAATGTAAAAGATTTAGCTCTAGAAGTATTTTCTACTTATCCTCTTAGTGATTTAAAAAATATTAGTATGGAAAAATTAACTACTATCTCAGGTATAGGAGAAGTAAAAGCTATAGAATTGATTGCTTGTATTGAACTTGGAAAAAGAATTGTATTATCTCGTAATAAAATTTTAAAAAAATTAGATACTGCTAGAGACATATGGTTAGATTCTAAATACTTATTTTATGATAAAAAACAAGAGTGTTTTTATTGTTACTATTTGGATAATAAAATGAAATTAATTGAGAGAAAACTAATCTTTATGGGAACAATAAATGCTTCTATTACTCATATTAGAGAAGTATTTAAAGAAGCATATCGAGTAAGTGCAACATCAATTGTATGCTTACATAATCATCCTTCTGGAGATGTTAATCCTAGTCAAGCTGATATTTCTTTTACAAAGAATTTAGTAGATACTGGAACTATTCAGGGAATACCTGTTGTTGATCATATTATTGTTTCCCAAGATACTTTTTTTAGTTTTTATGAAGAAAATAAAATATAATAATAAAAATGTGATAAACTAAATATAAGAGATGAATGGAGGATTGTAAATGTTTCCAAAAAAGAAGAATAATAAAATCCTATATATTTCTGTTTTTATCGTTTTATTTGTATTAATTACGATTTCTCTTTTATATCAAGGAAATGATAATGAAGATAAAAATGTATTAAAAAATATTTCAATGTTTATAGATAAAATTGTAATGTATCCTTTTACGGAATTAACACATGATAAGAAAGAAAAACCAGAAGAAAGTTATCTCATTCAAAAAAATGTTAATTCTTCTTTAGAAAAAGAAATAAAAGAATTAAAAGATCAATTAGAACTTAATAAAACATTAACAGAATATGAACCTGTTCATTGTACTGTCTTATCTCGTAATAGAAGTTATTGGTTTAATACTATTATGATTGATAAAGGAAGTAAATCTGGTATTAAGAAAAACATGGCTGTTATTACAAAAAATGGTTTAGTAGGTAAAATCAGTAAAGTTTCTAAGAATTCTTCTGAAGTTAAATTAATTACTTCTAGTGATGTCAATTATAAAGTTAGTGTTGCGATTAAGACAAATAATATTGATCATTTTGCGATTATGAATGGGTATGATTTAGAAAAAGGTTTGATGAAGGCTAGTGGAATTGATAAAACATCTCCTGTTAATATCGGAGATACTGTTTTAACAAGTGGACTTGGTGAGTTGTTTCCATCTGGTATTTATGTTGGTACTGTTGAAGATATTCAAATGGATAAGTATAATTTAAGTAAAATTGTATCTATTAAAACAGGTCAGGATTTTCATTCTATTCATTATGTTACAGTATTGAAGGTGAAAGCATGATACCAATTATTACTTTGATTATTTCCTTTATTTTTGATGGACTTCTTACCAATTATTTACCATATTTAGTTCAAGATTTATCTTATTTTACTCCATTATTTACTGTAACTTCTATATTTATTATTTATCCTTTTTATCGTAAAAATGAAAGATCATATTATATTACATTATTTGTATTAGGATTCTTGTATGATTTATTTTATACAAATTTATTATTTTTTAATGCTAGTATATTTGTTATGATTGGATTTATTAGTATTATTCTTCAAAGAACTTTTAATCTAGGTTTTATTAAGAATATTATTTTTGTTGTTTTTATTATTAGTTTATATGAAGGAATTGGTTGCTTCTTTTTATGGTTATATCATATTGTACCTATTACAATACCTAGTATTATTTATAAAATTAGTCATAGTTTATTATTAAATATTATCTATGTAGAAGTTGTTTATTTTGTTTATCAGATTATTCCAAAAAAGTATAAGAAAATTAGTCTTAATTAGTACTAATTTTTTTTATTCTTCATATTTATTATTAGGTGATTATAATGAATAGAAGAATAATTGAGAAGAAAGTACTAAAAAAGGCTATTAAAACTGCAATCAATAAGTTTTTATCAATGATAGTAGTGTTTTTACTTGGAATGATTTCTGTTAAAATTAATCCTGATTTACAACCAATGATTAGAGATAAAGTATTTGAAAGTAGTTTTTCTTTTACGAAATTTCAAAATCTTTATAAAAAGTATTTTGGAAGTCTATTTCCGAAAGAAAAGAGGGAAGAAGTATTATCTGTTTTTAATGAGATTTCTTCTTCTAAACAAGAAGAAATTCCTGGTGGAGTAAAAATTACTGTTTCAAATCATTCTCCTGTTTCTTCTATTTTAGATGGGTTAATTGTATTTGTGGGGGTTCAAGATCATAAAAATACTGTAATTATTGATCAAGTAGATGGTGTTTCTGCTGTTTATCAAAATGTATCACTTGATAATTATAAATTATATGATTATATAGAAAAAGGGCAAGTATTTGGAAAAGTAGATTCTAATGAATATTATTTATTCTTTCAAAAAGATGGTGCAGAGGTTTCTTATAAAGAGTATATTTAAAATTCATCCTTTAGTATATTTTTTTACGATACTTTCATTTCTAATCGGTTATTATAAAGAATTTATTATTGTATCTTTTTTAATTATTGTTCATGAACTTGGACATTTTCTTTGTGCAAAAAGCTTTGGAGTAAAAACAAAACAGATTTATATATATCCCTTAGGTGGAGTGTCTCAATTTTATATGAATATTAATACTTCTTTTTGTAAAGAATTTTTAATTCTTATTATGGGACCTATGTTTCAAAATATTGCTTATTTCATATTATGTTTCTTTTTTCCCAATTCTTTAGTTTATCATTATCATGTTGGAATATTATTTTTTAATTTATTACCAATTTATCCTTTGGATGGAGGAAAAATACTAAATTTATTTGTAAATTATTTTTTTCCTTTTAAAAAGTCCTTACAAATATCTATCTTGATTAGTTATGTTGTTACTGTACTGATTCTTTTTCTTCATCAAGAGTTTTCTATTAATATGATACTTAATTATCTTTTATTTCTTATGATTATTCGAAAAGAGGAGAGGAGAATTCCTCTTTATTATCATAAATTTTTATTGGAAAGATTATTTCATTCTTTTTCCTTTAGAAGATCAATTATTATTTCTAAAGAAGAATCATTTTATCGATACCGAAGAAATATTGTTCAAAAAGATAATTCTTTTCTTGATGAAGTAGATTATTTGAAAAACAAATATTTTAGTAAAAATTATTGACATAAAACGTTGATTTTGCTATAATTCAATTACTGGTGCTTGGAAAAATGCTAGTACTTGGGGCATTAGCTCAGCTGGGAGAGCGCCACGTTTGCACCGTGGAGGTCAGCGGTTCGATCCCGCTATGCTCCACCATATGATTATTACCATTGTATATCAATGGTTTTTATTTTTTTAGGTAATATTTAGGTAATCTAAAAACTTATGTAATTCGATTGAAATAGCAACTAATATATGTTATAATGTATATGAATGAAGGAAACTTCATAAAATAAAAAAGGGAACATTCAGTTTTGGTTTGTTGAATGTCTACCCATATTTTTATGATATAGACATTTAATTTCTCATGAAATTAAGTGTCATTTTTTTATTACTAAAACCAATAAGGTTAAGAGTAGTAAAATGAGTGATAAGTAGCGAAGTAACTTGATGTTATATTCACGTTTTTTCAAATCTCTCAAACCTCCTCTCTATGTTGGATTGGAGGTAGACACTCAACAACTAAATGTTCCTAAATTCAATGTAGCATATAAGATACATGTTGTCAATCGAACAAGTTAACCTATTTTTATCAAAATTTTAGGTAATAAAAAAGACGTCTTTTTTCTAATCTATTTAATTATGAGAGTGAATGACAGTGTACAAACTAATAAAAAATAAAGTGTTAGTAGTTGATAATCCCTATTCTAATGTACCCGCTATGCTCCACCATTTGAAAGATAAAAGGACTTAAACAAGTCCTTTTTATGTTTTTATGTAATGAGTTTATTTTACTTTACATTCTTTTTTGTAAATAATTTGCTTTTTATATTTTGTTTATATTATAATTGTTTTATGAAAGATATGTGAGGTGTTTTATATATGAGTTTTACAGGTATTAATTCGGAAGAAGCAAATTTTCAAATTAATCTTTTCCTTGAAAGTATGAGTTCAATTGCTGGAGGAATGGAAAGAGCTGGGGCTAATTTCTTTAATAGATTAAAAAGTAATTGGTATTCTCCTTCTGCTGTTCAATTTTCTTCAACTTATTCGACTAGTTTATATCAAAACACTGTTGAGGTTATTCGTTCAAATGCTTATATGATTGCTAATGCTGCAAGAGATGCAGCCAATAGTATGATTCTTGCAAATGGAGGAGTGCCAATTTCTAAAGAGTATTCTTATACTTCTTCTAATCATGATTTTGGTGCTTTATCTGAAACAGGACCAAATGGTGTTGGTATGAATGTAGGTGAAATTTCTGCTGCTGTTAATGATTATTCTTCTGAAGTAACAAAATGTGTTCTTTCTTTGGAAAAAATTCCAATGAATTTATCTATTTTTGATGATAAGGATGCTATTGTTACTAGTTTTCAAGATACAATAAAAAGTCTAATTGAAACAATTCGTTCATCTTCTTCTGATGCAATAAAGAGCATAAACGGTTATATTCAAACAGAAGGACATAAATTACAAACTGCAACTAAACAAAGTATACAGAATTTTCAGGGAATGGGACGTAAATAAAGGAGATTTATATTTAAAAATCTCTTTTTTTTATAATAATTGTCGAATTATGTTGTATTTTCTGTAAGAATATGTTACGATTAATTTGCAACTTAGAGGTAGTCATAATGTCTACTTTGGTTAGTCATATGTCACGCGTGTGATTAATTGGTTGCGAGAAGAGAAATCTTCTTTTTTTTTGCTTTTTTCAAAAATATTTCAAAAATATTCGAATAATATATTTGGAGGCGAAAGAAAGCTTTGT
This sequence comes from Bacilli bacterium, assembly GCA_017405445.1. Classification (GTDB taxonomy): domain Bacteria; phylum Bacillota_I; class Bacilli_A; order RF39; family UBA660; genus UBA3789. Next base: position 25,052 of record JAFRAK010000048.1, read on the forward strand.
GAAAGTAATTATACAGGATGGAATGAAAGATTGTGGTATTTGTTGTCTTTTATCTATTATTCGATTTTATGGAGGAGATGTATCGAAAGAATATTTAAGAGAATTAACAAATACTACTAGAGAAGGAGTTTCTTTATATCAATTACAATCTGCAGCAAAAGTGATTGGATTTGAAGCAAGTGGGCAATATGGAACATTAGAAAAAATTGATGTAAATAACTTACCTTGTATTGCTCATGTAAATCTTCGAAAAAATTTTCAACATTTTGTTGTGATTTATAAAATAGATGATAGTAAAAAACAAGTAGTTATTATGGATCCAGCTAAAGGTAAGACAGTTCTTTCCTTTTCTCAGTTTCATTTGTTGTCTAGTAATCATTATTTGTTTCTAAAACCTATCAAGAAATTACCAGTTTTTCATAAAAAGAATGTTATTATCAAACACATAAAAAAACTATTCTACCAGCATAAGAAAATAATTCTTTTTATTTGTTTATTTACGATTCTATTTTTTGCTTTAACAATATTTACTTCTTTTCATTTTAAGATTTTTTATGAATATTCTATAAAATATCATCTTACTAATCATTTGTTTATTCTTACTCTATTTGTTGGAGTAATGTACTCCCTTAAAAATTTATCTAGTATGATTCAAAATTTGTTATTAAACAAGTGGAATTCCTTCTTTCAAATAGAAATATCTAGTATGATTTATCAACAAATTCTTTTGCTTCCATATTTGTATTTTAAGAATCGAACAACTGGAGAAGTTTTGTCTCGATTCAAAGATTTAAATGTTATTATAGAATATTTTTCAAATCTTTTTTGTAGTTTTTCTACGGATTTATTTACTTGTATTTTATTCTTTATTATTCTATCGAAATACCAGTTTTCTTTAGTACTTGTTTTAAATTCTATTTTATTTCTATATAGTTTATTTATATTATTTACTTTTAGAAGAAAAAAGAGATTATATAAAATGGTTAAGAAAAATGAAGATATTACTAATTCATATATTATACAAGCAGTTAGTAATGTTGATACTTTAAAAGGAAGTCATTTAGAAAAAAGATTTATTGATATGTTTCGAAACCATTTTCAAAAATTTCAAGATAGTATTTATCGTTATATTTGTTTTTTAGGATTTGAAAATACTATGAAAGATAATTGTTTAGATATTCTTTTCCTTTTTTTATATGGAATGGGATCTTTCTATGTCGTAAGAGAACAATTGTCATTTAGTTCTTTTATTTTATTTCAAACTTTTTTTCATTATTATATGAGTAGTTTTTTACGAATTGTTCAAGTAATTGGAAACTATCCTTCTTTTAAAATATCTCTTGATAGAGTAGAAGAATTATTTTTATTGGATACAGATAATTTTAAAAATAATTATTATTATTTATCTTATACTTTAAATGGAGATATTGTAATTCAAGATTTATCTTATCAAATTGGAACTAAAATTTTATTTCAACATCTATCTATTCATATTTATCCAAAAGATAAGATATTATTATATGGAGATAGTGGGTGTGGAAAATCTACTTTAATGAAAATGTTATTAAGATATATTGATGTAGAATATGGAAAAATATCTATTTCTAATATTGATATTAATCATTATCATTTAGAAAATATCAGATCTTATATTGTTTATGTTTCTGCTAATGAATACTTATTTCATGATACTTTGCGTAATAATATTACAGTATATCAAGATTATACAGAAGAAGAATTTTTAAAAGTTTGTCATATCTGTTGTGTTGATGAAATTATTAATCAAGAAAAAGGGTATGATATGATGATTGAGGAAAATGGATTTAATATTAGTAATGGAGAAAGACAAAGAATTATACTGGCACGTAGTATTTTAAAAAGGAGAAGTATTATTATTTTAGATGAGGCTTTATCTCAAGTTGATATTGATAAAGAAAAAATTATTTTAAAAAATCTTTTTGATTATCTTTCTAATCAGATTTTAATTGTAATTTCTCATCGCTTTCATAATAAAAAATTGTTTATGAGGACTCTTTTATTAAAGGATGGGATTCTTTATGAAGAGTAGAAGTTATGAGAAGAATTTGATTGTTGGTCTTATTATGATTCTTTTTTTTATTGTTTTTTTTATTAGCTTGGTTTTTATAATGACTTATAAGATAGAAGATTATCAAGTTTTTTCTTGTAGTTTAGTAAAATATGATCTTGTTTGTTTTCCTAGTTATGAAGAGAGGAAACTATTTTATGCAAATAAGTATTTCTATATTGATGATAAAAAAATAAAATATAAGATTAAAGAAGATAAAGGAGTAGTATTTGAACAAGATAAGATTTCTACTTATGAAATGGTTTTACAATTAGATGTTCCATCAAAATATAAAGAACATGATATTATCACAATGACTATTCAAACTAAAAGAATTCAATTGTTTAAAATTATACAGGATGTATTGGAAGGTGATTAAATGGTAATAGTAGCAGATAAAGAGTTAGAAAAAGTAAAAGGAGGAGCTGTTCCATATGTATGGATTGGAATTGGAATTACTGCATTTATTGTATTCCTTTCTGGTTTAATTGATGGGATTACTAATCCTAAGGAGTGTGGGGAATGAAAAAGATGAATGATTTTGAATTAGATCAAATTAAAGGAGGAGATTCTTTAGTATCAGGACCTATTATTAATGCAATTGTAGGTGTTATTAGACTAATTCAAGAAGCTGGATATAATCTAGGATCTGGATTTCGAAGAATTTCGGATGATGAATTGTGTCCTTTAAAGTAAAATTTGTAAATCATTGTGTATAATTTTCTAAAAGTCATGTTTTTTTTGCTTCTAAAACTAAAAAATGTCGAAAAAATAGTTGAAAAACGCATATTTCTTTGATATAATTCATTTTAGTTGAAACGAAGGGAGGGAAATTGAATGGCAACTAAAGTAACTGTTAGAGGTAATCTAGATCAAGCTCTAAGAAAGTTCAAACAAAAAGTAGCAAGAGACGGTGTCCCTTCTGAATGGAAAAAGCGTGAAGCATATGATAAACCAGGAGTAAAAAGAAGAGCTGCAAAAAAAGAAGGTATCAAAAATACTAGAAAAAGAGATCGTGCAAATAGAAATAGAGATAATTAAAATATGGATAGAAATATCCATATTTTTTTGTAAAGTGTACAAGTGTTCAGTTTTCCTTATTATTGTTTTATAGAAAATAATGATATAATAGTTATAAGGTGAGACTATGAAAAAACTTATTTATTTGTTTTTATTAGTAATATTTATGATACCTACTTTTGCTTATGCAGAAGAGTCTTGTGGTAATAAAGGTATTTTTATCAAAATGATAGAGTTAAAAAAGACTAGTCGGTTAACAGAAGAATTAAGTGATGTGTCATTTGAAGATAATAAGATTAATTTAGATATTAAAATGTATGAAGTTGGAGACTTTGTTGAATATACATTTGTTGTTAAAAATGAATTAGATAAAGATTATGTTATAGATGATAAAAATATTAATCTAGAAGGTAGTAATATTGAATATACTTTAAAACCTAAAGATGGTTCTAACAAAATAAAAAAAGGAACAGAAGAAGAGTTTACATTAATTGTTACTTATAAAATGGAAGTAGAACAAGAGCAATTTAGGGCAGGTAAGTATGATGCAAGTTCTACTGTTTTATTAAAGGTAGAAGAACCAAAACTCATTCCTATTGATATTAATCCAAAGACAGGAAGTATCTTTTGTTTTTGTATCTTTCTTATGATAGGAGTCAGTATTTTTTTCTTATTCAAAATAAAAAATACCAAGATTAAAGCACTGGTTTTAAGTATGTTCTTCTTATTACCGGTGAGTGTATTAGCAGACTGTAATTATGATATAGAATTAAATTCTAATATTATGATTTGGTACGTAAAACCAAATCCATGTACTTATGATAGAGAATTAGTACAAGGAGCAGAATACACAAACGGGCAATATACTTATAGGTATAAGCAAGAATATGGATATAATAGTTCTACTAGGTTATATGAATGGCAAAATATAGAAAATGATGGATGGGGAGTACATTTATCAGACCCTTCTTCAACCGATCCTGTAACTACAAAACTATGTACATCTATTAATAATAAACCCATTGTTTCTATGAGTAATATGTTTCATAATAGTCAAACAACAAGTATAGATACTAGTAGTTTTGATACATCAAATGTAATTAATATGTCTCAGATGTTTACTTCCAGTATTAATCTTGAATCAATTTATGTCCTTAATTTCGATACATCTAATGTTACCAATATGTATGAGATGTTTGCAGGTTGTACTACTTTGGATTCTCTTAATCTAAGTGGTTTTGATTTGTCAAGTATTTCATATGAATCTTCTCGAATGAGTTCAATTTTTGAAGCACCTAATTTACAAAGAATAGTTTTAAAAGATTTAGTTATTCCAGAATTTTTTCGTAATTCTCTTTTCAGTACTCTTGCAGCAAATTGTTCCTCTGTTTTAGAGGAAATTGATGTTACAGGGTGGGATTTAAGTCGAACTATTGATATTAGTTCTTTATTTTCAGGATGTCAGGTAGTAAAATCTATTAAAGGATTGGATACTTGGGATACATCTCATATATCTAATATGGAAAATTTATTTTTAGGTATGACAACTGTTTCATCATTAGATTTAAGTAATTGGGACTTGTTAAATATTTACACAGTTGATGGGATGTTTCGAGAAGCTTCCTTTGATACAATAATTGCAAAATATTGGAAAATACCTCAAACATTTGAAAAAGGCTTTTTTACAAATATGGCTGTTTCTTCCGTTGAAGAAATAGATGTAACAGGATGGGATTTAAGTGGAACAACTACTTTATCTAATTTGTTTAATACTCCTTATGGAACTCAAAATACATCTTTAAAATGGGTGGTTGGTCTTAGTACTTGGAATATTTCAAATATTACAACAATGACTAATTTGTTTGGGTATTGTAATGGAATTGAATCTCTAGATTTTAGTAATTGGCAATTTGAAAATATTTCTACAATTAATTTATCTTCTGATATTCTTGGATTAAAAAAGATGAATTCTTTAAAATCATTAGATTTTTCAAATGTAAAATTTAATAATAGTATGCAATTTTCTTTTTATGAATTAGGAGGTTTAGAAAAAATAGGTTTAAAAGGGGTTGATACTAGTAATGTAATAAAAATGAATAGTTGTTTTAGTTTGTGTTATAGTTTAAAGTCTATTGATTTAAGTGATTTTGATACTTCTAATGTTACAAATATGGAGTATATGTTTAATAATTGTTACTCTCTTTTGGATTATAACTTTGGTGAAATTGATACTTCAAATGTTACTGATATGTCTTTTATGTTTTCTTATGCAAAAAGTATTACTTCAATTGATATTAGTTATTTGAATTTAAGTAGTATTATAAATTTATCTAATTTTTGTTGTTATTGTGATTCTTTAGAGTATGTAAATCTTAGTAATATTGTTGCAGGACCCAATTTTTCTATCAATTTTTGTTTTGGAAAGTGTCCAGAGTTAAAAACAATTATTATGGATAACTGGGTTGTATCAAATGAAAACTCGCTATATAATGCATTTTCTATGTATAATGATGTCCTTGTTGAAACGGTTTCTTTAAAAAATCTTGTTGCTCCTGTAAGTTTATATAATTTTTTCACAACTGCAAGACTTTATCGTGTTAAACATCTTGATGTTAGTAATTGGGATTTATCTCAAACAACTAGTCTTTATGGATTATTTAAAGAGGCATATTCTTTGAAAACAATTACTGGTTTGGACACTTGGGATACTTCTCAAGTTACTGATATGAGTGGAATGTTTAAATATTGTTATGTCTTAGATGAAGTGGATTTGTCTAATTTTGATTATTCAAAGGTTACTAGAATGGATTATATGTTTGAACAAGATCATGCTCTAAAAACTGTTAATATGGGAAATTTTAACGCAGAAGTATTAGAAAATGCAGACAGTATGTTTGGTCAGGCAGATGGGATAGAAAAAATAATATTTGATTCCATTTCAACTCCAAATTTAAAAAATGCTACACGAATGTTTTATCAATTACCTAAATTAAAAAGATTAGATTTAAGAGGCATGGATACTAGTCATGTTACTTCTATGTTTGATATGTTTTCTGGTAATTCAGCATTGGAATATCTAGATTTAAGTACATTTGAAACGAATGATTCACAAAATATGTCTTGGATGTTTTATGGTTGTTCTTCTTTAACAACAGCCTATGCTAAGACACAAGCTGATGCTGATCGGTTTAATGCATCTTCTAATAAACCCGATAATGTAGTTTTTGTTGTGATAAGTTAGGTTGAAAAAAGTTGTTAATTTATATATAATATTAAGCAGGAGATGAGAATATGATAGAACAATTAGAAAAAGATATGATAGAAGCAATGAAAAACCATGAAAAAGAAAGACTTACTGTTATTCGTATGGTAAAAGCTGCTTTAAAACAAGAACAAATTGATCATAAGAAAGAATTAAATGATGATTTATTAATTGATGTTGTAAATAAACAAATTAAAATGAGAAAGGATTCAATTGCTGAATTTGAAAAAGGAAATAGACAAGATTTAGTTGATCAAACTCAATCAGAGGTTGATATCTTATTAAAATATCTTCCAGAACAATTATCAAAAGAAGATGTAGAAAAGGTTATTAATGATTTATTTGATGAGTTAAAACCAGAAGGTCAAAAAGATATGGGAAAAGTGATGAAAGAAGCTCAAGCTAAATTAAAAGGAAAAGCAGATATGAAAGAAGTTTCTACGCTTATTCGTGAAAAATTACAATAAAGAATCTTAAAGATTCTTTTTTTTCATATACTTTATTAGGTGATAATATGCTTGATAAAGTAAGAGAATTTATAATAGATGATGAATTTGAATTAGTATTAAAAGAAAATAGTATCTTTATAAAGAATTATCTAAAACTAGGTACTTTAGAAGAACATACTATTTCTTTTTATACTAAAAATAAAATAGTTAGAATTAGAGGAAGACAATTATCGATAAAAAAGATTTTAGAAAAAGATGCTTTCATTACTGGTGATATTTCTATAATAGAGGTACAAGATGAGAGATAAGATTTGTTTAAGAGTAGAAGTTAATCATGTCAATTCTTTTCTAAGATATTTAATTTCTATGGGAATTTATCTTTACTCTATAAAATATGAGAATAATGCTTTAGTAGTTATTATTCCATACAAAGATTTTGAGAAGGTTAAAAAAATAAAAACTATTAAAAAACTTACTATTATGAATACTTATGGTGTTCCAAAGATAAAGTATATTCTTCATAAGTATCTTTTTATGATTCTCTTTTTTATTCTTGGTTTATTCATTAATTGTATTTTATCTCAAATGATTTTTACTGTTCAGGTAGATTGTACTAATAAGAAACTTGTTAAAATTATAGAGAAGGATTTAAAAAAATATGGATTGTCTCCTTATCATTTTAAAGTTTCCTTTCCTAAAAAAGAAAAGATTAAAGAAGAGATTTTGAGAAGGAATAAAGATAAAATAGAATGGATGGAAATAGAAGAACATGGTACTAGGATTATTGTTCAAGTGGAAGAGAGAAAAATAAAAGAAGAAGAGAATAATTGTTTTCCTAGACATATTGTTTCTACTAAGAATGCAATGATTACTAAAATAGAATCTATTCGAGGAGAAATTGTTAAAAAGAAAAATGATATTGTCACTCGAGGAGAAATTGTTGTTAGTGGAGAAATTCATCATAAAGATGAAATTGTATCAGAAGTATGTAGTATTGGAACCATTTATGGAGAAGTATGGTATAAAGTAAGAGTTGAAGTTCCAGAAAAACAAATGAAATATCAAAAAACAAAGAATTATACTTTAGGAATTTATTTGATTCATCATCAAAAAGAAAAACTATTTCATGATAAGTATTCTTATTCTAAAAATAAATATTATCCAGTTGTTTATAGTAATATATATCCTATTTCTGTTGGATTTGTACTTTATCAAAGGTTAATTCCTATTAAAGAACAATATAATCTTTATACAGTAGATTCTATTGCTTATCAGAAAGCACTATTAAAACTAAAAGAAAAAAATGGGATAGAACCTAATGTATTACGAAAAAAAATTTTGAAAAAGGAGATAAAAAATAGTAAAATAATAATAGAGGTATTTTTTGCAGTTGAGGAAAATATTACTTCTTACCAAAATATAGAGAAAGAAGAGTGATAAAATGTTAGGACCTTTAACAAATACAATACAAGGTGTTGTTAATTTTACTTGGCCTATGCTCATTATTTCGATTGTGATTATGGTATCTATTCGTTTGACTTATTTAATTAAGAATCATGAAAAAATTGTACTTTATAAAGAATTATTAATGTTATGTTTTGCCATTTATATTTTATGTTTGTTCCAAGTTGTTACTTTTCAAGATGATATTAATTGGTCAACAAATAATTTTATTCCTTTTCGTGAAATATTAAGATATAATATTACAAGTCGTTATTTTTTTAAAAATGTTGTAGGTAACATGTTAATGTTTTTACCATTTGGGTTTTTTATTAGTATTTATTTAGATGCAGATGATATTAAAATACCTATTTTATTAACAATAGTTGCATCTATTGCGATTGAGATTGTTCAAATGATTATTGGTAGAGTATTTGATGTAGATGATATTCTATTGAATTTAGTTGGAGCTATTTTAGGATTTTATATTTATCGCGTGATTCGTATAATTGGAGAGAAATTCCCTGTACTTAAAAATGAATGGTTTTTAAATGTTGTTGCGATACTAGCATTAATTGGATTGTTTATGTTATTAATTTAGGAGGAAGAATGGATAATCATATTGAAATATTTGTACAAGTAGATGAAGAAATAAAAGAGTTAGAAACTGTTAAAAAAGTGTTATTAGGAGCAATTCAAAAAGAAGAATTAGATCATGTATCTTTTAATGTAATAATTGTAGATAATGATTATATTCATGAACTTAATAAAACATATCGTGGAATTGATCGAGAAACAGATGTTATTACTTTTGCATTAGAAGATGAAGATTCTGTGATGTTACCAGAAAATGATAAAAGAATCTTAGGAGATATTTATATTTCTATTGATCGTGCAAGAAGTCAAGCAAAAGAATATGGACATTCTTTTTTAAGAGAATTATGTTTTTTGGCAGTTCATGGATTTTATCATTTATTAGGATATGATCATCAAACTGAAGAAGAGGAAAAAGTAATGTTTCAAAAACAAGAGGAGGTATTAAGTCTTTATGGAATCAAACGAGAAAGTTAGAAAAGTTGTAAAGAAAGAATTAGGAATTGATAAGAAAAGATTAGTTCATAGTTTTAAATATGCTTTTAGTGGAATTAAACAAGCATATTTTGGAGAACAAAATTTAAGAATACATATTTTTATGGCTATTCTTGTTATTATCTGTGGATTTTTATTTCATATTAGTTATTTAGAATGGCTATCTTGTCTTATTTTGATTGCCCTTGTTTTAATGGCTGAAATGTTTAATACCGCTATTGAATATGTTGTTGATTTGGCATCACCTGAGATTCATCCTCTTGCAAAAGCTGCAAAAGATGTTGCGAGTGCTGGAGTATTAATGATGGCAATTATATCCGCAATTCTAGGACTTATTATTTTTGTTCCAAAATTGATAGAATTTATTGGAGGTCTATTATGATAGAAAAATTATTATATTTTCAAAGAAATAGTTATAGTCCATATTCTAATTATCAAGTATCTGCTGTTGTTGTGATGAAAGATGGAACAGAGTTTTATGGAGTAAATGTTGAAAATGCTTCTTATGGTGCAACAATTTGTGCTGAAAGAAATGCTATTTTATCTGCTATTACAGCAGGATACAAAAAGGGGGATTTTTTTGAACTACATGTGATGGTTTCTTCTGGAAAAATTGGAATGCCTTGTTTTTTATGTAGACAAGTAATATCTGAATTTTTTGATCAGAATTCTAAAGTATATTGTTATAATACTTCAGGCAAAGTAGAGACTTATACAGTAGCAGAATTGTGCCCTTATCCATTTGGAGAGGAAGATTTAAAATGAAATGTGGATTTGTTAGTATTGTAGGAAGACCAAATGTTGGAAAAAGTACGTTATTAAATCAAATATTAGGAATGAAGCTTGCGATTACTTCTAATGTTAGTGGTACTACTCGTAATATTATTAATGGAATTTATAATGATCGAGATTCTCAAATTATTTTTGTAGATACTCCTGGTATTCATAAACCAAATGATAAATTGGGATCTTTATTGAATAAAAAAGCCTATAATCAGACAGAAGGAGTAGATATCATCCTTTTCTTAGTTGATATTTCGAAGGGATTTGGAAAAGGTGATGAATTTGTATTAAATCGTTTAAAAGAAGCAGATGTTCCAATTTATTTATTATTAAATAAAATAGATTTAGTTAAGAATAAAGAAGAACTATTAAAAGAAATTAATCGTTTAAAAGATTACTATCCTTTTAAAGAAATTATTCCTTTATCTGCAAAAAAAGATGATAATGTAGATTTATTAATTCAATGTTTAAAAAGAGATTTACCAGAATCTGATAAGATTTATTCTGAAGAAGAACTAACAAATGTAACAACAAGATTTATTATGGCAGAATTTGTTAGAGAAAAAGTTTTAGAACTTACAAGAGAAGAGATTCCTCATACAGTTACTTGCTTTGTAGAAAACTTTGAGGAGGATGAAAAGTTAGTTCATATTCAAGTTGTTATTATTGTAGATAGAGATAATATTAAGAAAATAATTATTGGAAAACAAGGCTCTTTATTAAAAGAAATAGGTACTAGAGCTAGAAAAGATATGGAAGAATTTCTTGGTAAAAAAGTATTTTTAGAGACTTATGTTAAGACTTTAAAAAACTGGAGAGATCAAGAAAAATACTTTGTAGAATTAGGATTAAGAGAAGAAGATGAATAATATTTCATAGAAATCATCATTATATTAATAGAGGTGATTTTATGAATGAAAAGATTCTTTGGGAATTATTTAAAAAAACCGGAGATATTAAATATTATAATTTATTAATGAAAATTAAAAAGAAGTGATGTTTTTGAAAATAGAGAGTATTGAAGGAATTGTATTGAGTGAAATTAATTATAGTGAGTCTAGTAAAATACTTAATGTTTATACAAAAGAACATGGATTAATTGGTATTATGTCTAAAGGTTGTAGAAGTATGAAGAGTAAATTACGAGGAGTGAGTAGAAAACTAATTCATGGTACTTTTCATATTTATTATAAAGAGAATGGATTATCTACTTTAATAGGAGTAGATGTTCTTCATTCTTTTTCTAATATTGTAATGGATTTAGAAAAAATATCATATGCTTCTTTTTTACTTGATTTAGTTCATCAAGTAGTAAAACAAACTGATTCAGAAGAAATATTTGATTTATTAAGAGATGTTTTAATTAAAATAGAAGAAGGATATCCTCCACTTCCATTAACAAATATTTTAGAATTAAAATTATTAGATTATTTAGGGGTTATGCCTAGTATTGATGAATGTGCTTTATGTGGTAGTACTAAAGCTATTGTGACATTATCTCCTGATCAAGGAGGATATATTTGTAAGAATTGTTATCAAAATGAACCATTAGTTTCTGATAAGACTATTCAAATGATAAGAATGTTATATTATGTAGATGTATCAAGTATTACAAAACTAGAGATTAGTGATGAAGTATTAAAAGAGATTAATCATTTTTTAGATGATTATTATGATAGATTTACCGGATTATATATTAAAAGTAAAGATTTTATTAAGAAAGTGAATCAATTAACTGCTTAAAGAAAATCTTTCTTTTTTTTGAAAAATAATATATAATGATTTTGGTGATACTATGGATTTTAAAGAATATATTGTTATAGCGGTTGTTTTGGTTATTATTTTAGTTGCGGTTATACGTGCAACTAGAAAAGATGCAGAACTTGATTTTAATAAGTTAGTAGAAGCTTTAGGTGGTAAAGATAATATTTTATCTACTGAGATTAATATGTCTCGTTTTAAAGTACAATTAAAAGATATTTCTAAAGCAAATAAAGATATGATACAAAAATTAGGTGCTAAAGGTATTGTAGAAATAGATAATCAATTAAAGATTATATTAGGACCAGAATCAAAGCAGTTAAAGAAATATATTGATGAAATAAAATAAGAGGGAAAACATTATTCCTTCTTTTTTTTACTTTTTTACATAATGAGTATTTATACTATGTTATAATAAAATAAAGGTAGGAGTATTATGAAAAGAAATAATAAAAAAATAACAACTCAATTTATTCTATTAGGATTAATTATAATAGGAGTAGTGTATGCCATTCTTCAAGCAAATCTACAGATTAATGGAGTTGCAAAAATTAAATCGAATTCTTGGGATATTCACTTTGATAATATACAAATAAATGAAAATTCAGTTCCTATTGGAACTGAAGATGTTCCTGCAACAATAGACCCAGAAAATAATTGTAAAGTTGATTTTAGTATAACTTTATCTCTACCAGGAGATTTCTATGAATTTACTGTTGATGTAGTTAATGCAGGAACAATTGATGCCATGATTGGAACTTTAAATAAAACATTAAAAGTAAATAATGAAGTAGTGTCTCAAGTACCAGATTATTTAAACTATACTGTTACCTATTCTGATGGAGTAGAAATATTAGAAAATCATAAAATATCTGCTGGATTAACAGAAACATACTTAGTACGTTTAGAATTTAAAACTGATATTGAAGAACTTCCTGATGCAACAACAATAGATGTGAGTTTAGAACCTGAGTATATTCAAGCAGATAGTGGGGCATCATATCCAGATCATCTTATACAACCAAAAGTACCAGTAACAGAAACAATTTATTGGGCATTACAAGATAATAATAATGATGGTGATTATGAAAAACTAATTATATCAGATCATGAAGTAACAGGTTCTGATAACTATCAAGGTAGTTTTGCAGGAAATACACAGTTTAGTAATTGTCTTGAAGTTCCTTGGTGTAATTCTAATATTCCTTATACTGCTATTGGTATTAAGTTAGAGGAAATCAAAATAGAAGGAATAGTTGCGCCTACTTCAACTGCAAGTTGGTTTGAGGGAGCAGGATTAAATTCGCAAACTATTACAGGAAACATAGGAGATTTAAATGTATCAAACGTAACCAATATGTCAGGTGTGTTTTATATGTCAGGATATAATGCTACAACATGGAGTATCGGAGACTTAAGTAAATGGGACACTTCAAAAGTAACCAATATGAACTATATGTTTTCCAATGCAGGACAAAATGCCACAACTTGGAGTATCGGAGATTTAAGTAAATGGGACACTTCAAAAGTAACCAGTATGACTAATATGTTTCATAGTGTAGGAAATAGAGCCACAACATTTAATCTAGGCCTAAGTGATTGGGATACATCAAATGTAGTAAATATGCATGGTATGTTTAGTAGTACAGGATCTAATGCCACAACATGGAGTATTGGAGATTTATCAAATTGGGATACCTCAAATGTAACCGACATGAGTTATATGTTTTATTCAGCTGGAAAAAAAGACACAACATGGAGTATAGGGGATTTATCAAATTGGGACACATCAAAAGTAACCAATATGAATTCTATGTTTTATTATGCAGGATATAGTGCATCAACATTTGAATTAGATTTAAGTGGATGGGATACCTCTCAAGTAACTGATATGAGTAATATGTTTACTGATGCAGGATACAATGCTACAACATGGAGAATCAAAATACCATCTACTAATGGTGGAGGTATTAATAACACCACAACAAATCTTTATGGAAGCAATACATCTAAATATGCTAGCCCTAATAGTGGAAGACAATTTACTCTTGTATAAAATCTAATAAAGTCATAGATAATAATAAATATAAAAACAATCCATCTCTTTCATTGAGAAAGTGATGGATTTTTCTTTTTTAATAGTAATAATTATTATTAGTGGTTGGACAATTAGGACATTGTGGATAGACTGGATAGGTTGGATATACAGGGTAAATTGGGTATACTGGATAATTATTTTGATTATTGTTTGAAATACCATAACCTAAAGCAGTACCTGCAAGTCCTCCTAAAAGAAATGGTGCAAGTAAAAATCTATCTTCTTCAGGATTCATATAAGTTACTGGATAATTTGTGTACATAATAAACCTCCTCAGTATATTGTATTAATTCTAGGATATTTTGTTATTGCTACTAGTAATTATTTTAAAAATAGTGTATACTATGGAGGAATTGATGTAGGAGGGGAATCTCATGGAAAGACTACAAAAAGTTATTGCAGAATCAGGTATTACTTCTAGAAGAAAAGCAGAAGAGTTAATTATAGATGGAAAAGTAAAAGTTAATGGAGAACTAGTTACAGAACTTGGAACAAAAGTATCTGAAAAAGATATGATTGAAGTCAATGGAAAAGTATTAGAAAAAGAAGTTAAAGAGTATTATTTATTAAATAAACCAAGAGGAGTTATTAGTGCTTCTAGTGATGATAAAGGTAGACGTGTAGTAGTGGATTTAATACCAACTAGTGTTAGATTATTTCCTGTAGGAAGACTAGATTATGATACAACTGGAGTACTTTTACTAACAAATGATGGAGAGTTTTCTAATATTATGACCCATCCAAAGAATCAAATTGATAAAGTTTATTTAGCAAAATTAGAAGGGATTATTAAAGGAGATCAAATTAATCAATTAAAAAATGGAGTTGTAATTGATGGAGTAAAAGTATCTGCTTCTCGTGTAAAACTTAAGAAAACTGATTTAGAGAAAAATACTTCTATGGTTGAGATAACTATTCATGAAGGAAAAAATCATCAAGTTAAAAAGATGTTTGAAGCAGTAGGTTTTAAAGTATTAAAACTTACAAGAGAAAGAGTTGGAATCTTTACTACATTAGGATTACAATCAGGAGAATATAGAAAATTATCTCCTAAAGAAGTGGCAATAGTTTATAGTTTGAAGAAATAATGAATTTGTGTCAAGTATTAGTAAACAAAGGATTATCGGTGATAATCTTTTGTTTTTTTGTTGTATAATTAAGATAATAAAGGATGATAGGAATGAGAAGATTTCAAGATAAAACAATTATAATTATTATTCTTATTGCAGTTGCCTTGTTGACAGTAGGTTATTCTGCATTAGCTTATACCTTAAGTCTAGGAGGAACAGCTCATTTTAGAACATTTTGGGATGTTTATTTTGATAATGCTCACGCATTAGAAGGTAGTGTTCAACCAGATAGTGCTGTTACAATTGATGCTACTAATCCATTAAAAGTAAATTATAGTGTTTCTTTTTCTAATATAACAGATTATTATGAATTCAGTGTAGATTTAGTTAATTCTGGTACGATGGATGCAATGATAGATTCAATTGTTCCTTTAGCTAATGGAAATAGTTTTGATAATTTACCTAATTATTTAGATTATAGTATTGCTTATGATGATACTTGTGGAATTGAAGCAAAACAATTATTATCTGCTGGTGAGACAGAAACAATTATCTTTAGAGTAGGGGTGAAAGAAGGTACTACTGCATCTGATATTCCTTCTCCTGTTTCTCCTATTCCATTTTCTTTAGAAATTGTATTTGCTGTTGCGGATAATACTGCAGTAGAAGTAGATAGACCATTTGTTTATAATGTTTTAAGAAGAGAAGTAGATAATGAAGGACTTGCGATAGAATATACTGGTACTCATAAAGATTCATTTACTGTTAATGGGAATAAAAAAATATATCACTGGTATGCTGATAATGCTACTGATGGTGCAGAGGTTTTAAATAAAAATAATGTTATCCTTGGAGGAGTTTGTTGGCAAATTTTACGTACAACAGATACTGGGGGAGTAAAATTAATTTATAATGGTGAAGAAGAAAATGGAGAATGTCAGACTACACGTGGTACTCATTTTGGTACAAAAACATCTTCCATTATAGATTTAGATGGTGATTATTATTATGCAGATGATTATACTTATGATTCTACTAATAATTTATTTACTTTAAGTGGTACCAAAACTTCTATTCATTGGAGTGATTCAACTTATACTGGTACAATACATAAATATACTTGTTTATCTAATGATCCAGATGCTACTTGTTCTACTTTATATTTAATTACGAGTTATTATAGTAGTACTAAAGGAAATGTTATTGGTTTTAATACTAATGTTCCTTATTATTCGATTGGGAGTGGAACATTTAATGATGATCCAGATAGTCCTTCAAAAGCAGGGTATATGTATCATAAGGATTATGAACCAATAACACAAAATAATTCAACTTCGTTAAGTATCTATACTAGTAGAACAGGTGTTTCTAATAGTTCTGTTTATGTTAGTACTGGAATATCTTATAATGATGCAACTAATCAGTATACTCTTGTTAATGTTGATGAAAGTGCTGTTACTAGAGTTACATGGAAAGATTCTTATAAAAATAATGTAAATAAATATACTTGTTTAAAATATGCTGATACAACGTGTGATTCTGTTTATTATATTGTTTCTACTGCATTAAATGGTGTTTATTATGTAGAATTAAGTAATGGACAATTATTAAATGATGTGAATACCAATATGTATTTCGCAACTTCTTATGAAGGAAATACTTTAGTTAATCCAGTATCTGTTGGTAAAGTAGATTGGGCAGGAAGTCATTCTTATGCAGGATATTATTTCTGTAGTGATTATACAGAAACTACTTGTAGTGGACCAGTATTGGCAGTAAGAACTGCTGCTGCTACTTCTATTAGTTACTATTCTAGTGAAAACTCTGTTTTATTTGGAACTGATGTTAGTTATGATGATGTAAATGATGTTTATACTTTATCAGGAGATACAAAAGAAATTTGGAATTTTGGAAGAAATAGTGATGTTATATTAAATTATCATTATACTTGTTATAATACAACAGGTACTTGTAGTGAAGTAAGATATGTTATTGAACAAAATTTTAATTCTATGGGTTATTATAATTATATTATTCTGGATGATGAAGAAAATATTGAAGCTGTTGCGGATGAATTATTCTTTGGGGATAATATCAATGTAAATGATTCTGATGCTAAATTCTTGATAGATGAATGGTATCGAAAGTATTTTATTTCTAATTCATCTTATTTGGAAGATGTAATTTATTGTGGAGATCGTAGTATTTCTAGTTTAGGATTTTTAAATCCTAGTAATAATGTTGGAGGTGTTGCATCTTTACAATTTAATTCTAGATTGGGAGATACTGGATTATTGTGTCCTAATGAAACAGATCAGTTTAGTGTTTCAAATTCTAAAGCACATTTAACTTATCCTATTGCTTTACCATCATTACCAGAACTGGCAATACTCGGAGATAATTCTATTCGTGGTGTGGGAGAGGTATATTATACTATGACACCTGATGGTTATACTAGTGCAATTGATATTAAAACTATTAGACCTGATGGTAGTTATTTGAATAGTCAAACAAGTGGTGGAATTGCTTATGCTCTTAGACCAGTTATATCTTTGAAGCCTGGTGTTAAATATGTAAGTGGAGATGGTTCTAAGACAACTCCATATCGAATTAATTAAAGAAAGTCATTTATGACTTTTTTTTATATTGAAAAATGTTTATAATATAATTGGAAGGATATCGTAATATGAGGAGAATAAAAAGAAGTAAATCTAAAATTATTGTTGGAATTCTATCAAGTATTGTTTTAGTATTAACTATAGGATATTCTTTCTTGTCGCTTAATTTAAGAGTATTAGGTCTTGCCCATATAGGTGCAGTATGGAATATTCATTTTGATAATATTACAATAAATCCTGATAGTGCAAGTTTATCTGCAGGTGATATTGAACCAGAAATAGATGAAGATAATGATTGTAAAATTAATTATAAAGTTACACTTACTCCAGGAGACTTCTATGAATTCAATTTTGATATTGTAAATGAAGGAACCATTGATGGAATGATACAAAATATCATCACAAGAATAGAAGAAGATGCAACCGCAACATTTCCAAGTTATATAGATTATCATATATCTTATTCAGATGATGTGGTTTTAGAAACTAATCAACAATTACTTGCGGGCACAACAGAAACATTAAAAGTAAAAGTAGAATTCAAAGATGAAGAAAATGTTCCACAAAGTGAAACATTAGATTTAAGTTATGAAACTAATTATGTTAAAAAAACAAGTTCTGCTACCAAAGTAAAACACCCACAACCTTTATATAATGTGTTTGAAGATGAAGCAAATAGTGGAAGTGGTTTTGCAAGACAGTATACTGGACAGCATCATGATTCCTTCACAGAAGAACCATCTAAAAACATTTATCATTGGTATGCTTCTAATGCAACAAATGGAACGACAATTTTAGATAAAAACAATGTCATATTTGCGAATCATTGTTGGCAAATGATTAGAACAACCGATACTGGTGGAGTAAAGATGATTTATAATGGTGAAGCAGTAGATAACCAATGTTTATCTACGCGTGAAACGCATGTGGGATATGCACCTAGAACAAGCCAAAATTTAGCTTCCGCCTATTGGTATGGAACTGATTATACTTATGACTCTACAGCAAAAACATTTAAAGTAAGTGGCACAATAGAACAAACTACATGGAATGCTACAACAGGACCTAATTTAATAGGAAAATATACTTGTAAATTAACAAGTGAAGATGGTTCATGCACCACCTTATATTTAGTAGAGTCATATTACAATACGACGAGTGCTTATGTAATACTATTAAACTCAAATTCCAATTATTCACAATTTGGAACTTTACCATTTAATGCAAGTTATATTTCACCAACTTATGTTGGATACATGTATGGAGATGTTTATGCATACAGCACAACAAATGGAACAACAAGTCAAAGCTTTACAACAACACAAACTATGTTACAATCAACATCTTTAGAAACATCATACTGGTATGCTGATAGTATTGATTATGGAACTCTAACTGCTAATCGATATTCATTAGTAACCCCATACCAAGTAAGTGTTACTACAGATTATCCTAATTTGGTAGGAAAATATACGTTTAGAAGTTCGAATCAAACAAATACTGCAACTAATGTTTACTACATAGCAGCAGTTAATAATACAACAATGTATTATAAGCAACTACAAAGTGGTAATCTGCTATCTGCTTACGAACCAATAGTGTTTGGAGATTCCATTCGTGACAACGAAGATGGTACATATACAATTAATAATCCAACCAATGTAACATTATCTGATTGGTATACAAATTATGCAAATTATAAAGAAAAATATACATGTAATGATAGTAGTACAACATGTGCTTCTCCAAGATATACTACAGCCACAACATCCACGAACTATACCTATATAAATGCAGGGGAGAATATCATGATTGGAAAGACAAGAAGTGGATTAACTCTTACGGATACAATTTTAGTTAGAAAAGATGAATTAGTAATTAATTCAAGTAATTATAGTGACTATAAATATACATGTAATACAGATAGTGCAATATGTACAGAAGCAACACTCCGAATGATATCTGGATATAGTGCAACAGGATATAACTATGCTCCAAATCATTATTATGGTAGTAGCGTAATATGGGATGGAACCAATTATACATTGGTAGATCCAATAGAAATCGAAAACTATAATAATATGAATAATATTTCTACACATCATTATATGTGTGTATCAAACGGATTAAAAACGTGTGCGACAGTAGCTTATGTATATTATTATACAGGTTCAGGAACAATGTATTATATAACATTAAGAGATGGAGTTACAACAGTAGGTAAAGCACTAGAAGATATGCTGACAAAAAACACCACAAATTCTACAATGAAAAGTGGAGTAGATGCATGGTATAAACATTATCTATTAGAAGATTATGATGATTATATAGAAGACACAATATTCTGTAATGATAGAAGTATCAGAGCGTTAAATGGATGGAATCCAGATGGTGGTATGACAAATACATATCTACAATTTAAAGGATATAGTGTAACAAGTGATTTAAGTTGTACCAATACAACCGATAAATTCAGTGTATCAAATAGTAATGCTCAATTAACTTATAAAGTAGGATTGATGTCAAGTCCGGAGATGAACATTTTAAATAATGTAAATGCTCGAAAAACGGGACAAGATTATTGGCTTGCTTCGCCTGTCTATTTTTCCGACAACACCGCTCAAGGTCGTCGCGTGAGCACGGGCGGCGGCTTGAACAGCATCGTCGTCTACCTGTCTTACGGCGTGCGTCCGGCAGTTTCACTGATACCAGGCATCAAGTATTCTGATGGAGATGGAAGTATGGCTAATCCATATATTATAAAAACAAATTAAAAAAGTATCCGATTTGGATACTTTTATTTATCTTCTTCAATTGCTCCTGTTGGGCATACATCTATTGCTTCTTTTACTACTTCTACTTTGTCTTCTGGGACTTCATTTACTTTTGCATGTGATAATCCGCTATCTTGAAGTTCAAAAATATCTTCTGCAACAGCTGCACATGCTCCACATCCGATACATGTTTCTTGATTAACTTTTATTTTCATTTTCATCTTCCTTTCAAAAATATTATAACGAATAATCATTAGTTAGTAAAGAAAAGAATTGTCAAATAGTGTTTTTGATACTGTAAACCAACCAGAAATCATCTTTTGTTTTTATAGTTCTTGTGTTAAACTTATAATAGGAAGTGAGTATCATGAGAAGAATGGATCGCTATGGTGATGAGAATACGAAAGTATCTCGTTCCTTAAAAAATCAGGAATTGTATCAAGATGTAGCTAATAATCCTAAGTATACAAATATTACGGATGTCCGTAATGTAAATGCTTATGAAATTAATTCTGCAAATGATGCTACTACTCGTGAAAAATATCAACAAGTAAAAAAATATCAAGAACTTCCTAAAGTAAAAAGAGAATTAGATGATTTTAATCATTTATATCCTAAGACAGAGAAAAAAATATATGATATTAATACTGTATTAGAAGATGCAAGAAAAAATAGAAAAGATGACGTTGAGTTAGAAGAAAAAAGAAAATTAAAATATACTAGTTATAATATCTTAGCTGGAATTAATCTTGAAGAATTAATGAAATATCGTGAGGAGAAGAAAAAAAGACAAGCTACTCCTGAAGAAGAAGAGATTCATGATTTAATGGATACTATTGCTTCTAAGACTTTGGCTGGAGAATTGGATAAAGAAACAACGGTTGATTTACTTAGTGATTTAATGGCTACTAATATGCTTGATAAAGTATCTCCTTCTGAAGAAATTTCAGAAAGTAAAGTAGAAGTTCCAGAAGATTTACAAAAAGAACTTACAAAAGAAAAGCCTCTACTTTCAGAAATGGTACAAGAGTTAGAAGCAAAAAAAGGACAAGAAATAGAAAATTCTTCTAGTGTAGATAAAGATTTTTATACAAAAAGTATGGATTTATCAGAAGAAGATTTTGAGATGTCTGATGATTTTGCAGAAAAAAAATTACCTGTAGGAGTTAAAATATTACTTGTTATTATTGTACTTGTAGTACTTGCAGTAGCAGGATATTTTATTTATCAAAAATTGATATAAAAAAGATAAAGTTCTTATTCAACTTTTTCTTTTTTTTTGGTATTATATTTATAAGAGTGGTGAAGTGATAATGACAGTAAAATTTGTAGTAAATGATTATTGTTTGATATGGAATTTATTATTTCAAGTTTCTGTATCTAATAATATATATAGAGTTAAACAAAAGATATGGGAAACATATAAGACGGAATATAATGAAACTTATCGAGATAAAGCTGCAATACTTCGAGATGGAAAAGATTTTATTCCTAATAATGATACCGTTTATAATATAATTCTTGAGAGTAATACTTATGATAGAGTAAAAAAATTAGCAGAGAAATATCGATTAGATATTATGAAATTATGGGATAAGAATAAAAAAGAAACTTCTTATTTATTTGATAAGATTGTTAGAATGGAAATACCTGAATATACTTTTTTTGTAGTTAATAAGGAGTTTGAGATCATTGATCATTCTTCTGATAAAAGTATGATGATTGGAAAAACTATAGATTCTAAGAATCCATTTAATATTTTATTTGAAATTAATTTAGATATTTTAATGGATCATATAAAGAAGTATAATCCAGAAGGAGAAATGTTTAAGATAGCAATTATAGAACTTGCTGTATTAAATGAATATGCTACTAGACTTACGGGAAGAAGTTATTATTTAAGTGGAAATCCAGAACTATTATCTTTAAAGAGATGGTTGTATCCATATTGGTTAATGTATTTGGGAATACCGAAAGAAGATTTTTTATCTTGTATGACAAGAGATAAAGTTGCTTTTGATGCGGATAAATATGCATATGAGAAAGAATTAAAAAAGATGAATTTGGAACAGTTTATTGATTTTTGTATTCGTAATAAAAGATATATTATACGTGATGCAAAAATGTAGAAATGAAAGCAGGGGGAGAAGATGGAACAAAAGATTAAAATCTTACTTGATAAGTTAAATATTGGAGAAGAGTATTTCCAATATTTTTGTGGTGCTTCTATATCGAAAATTAGAGTTAATTCTAAAAAAAATAGTTGGAATATATTTATTAAGATTGATAAAATGATTCCTGTTTCTGTTTATCAAGAATTAGAAAAGAATAAGATGAAATTAGATGATAATGCTTCTTCTATTGAATTTGTATTTGAAGTAGAAAATCAAGATCTTTCCTTGTATCAAGAGTATTTTCAAAAGTATTTAATACTTGAATTAAATGAATTAGAAGTAAAAGATCTATATAAAGATACATTACAAGTAATAGATAATCAATTATCATTTGTTGTTTCTAATGAAATAGAAAAAGAAAAGATAGAAAAGTGTTTTTCTAAAATAGAGAAGTTTTATAAAAAGATTGGGTATTTAGGTTCTATTGATATTATTATTCAACATGAAGATAATATATTAAATCAAATTCAAAATGAATTAGATCAAGAAGTATTACAAGTAGAAAAAGAATCTAAAAAAGAAAAAGTAGATTTAAAAGTAGAACAACCTCAAAAGAAACAATATAAAAGAGAAGCTGTAGAAGATAATAATATTATTGGAAGAGGAATTAAAGAAGATCCAATTAAGATTAAGACAATTATTGGAGAAGATAATAATGTAGTAGTTGAATGTAAGATATTTGCAGTTGAATTATTTGAATCTGCTAAGACTGATTTTAAGATTATTACGTTAAAGATTACAGATTATTCTGATAGTATGTATTGTAAAGTGTTTGTTAGAGAAGAAGAGGAATATAAAAGATTAACAAAAGAATTAAAATCTGGTATTTGGGTTAAGATAAGAGGAGCTACTGTTAATGATAAATATTCTAGAGAACTTGTTTTAAATGCCAGAGATATTTTAAAAATTGAACCAAAAGATTCTTCTAGAAAAGATAATGCTACTGTTAAAAGAGTAGAACTACATTGTCATACTAAAATGAGTCAAATGGATGGAGTTGCAGATGAAGTTGATATTGTAAAACAAGCAATGAAGTTTGGGATGAAATCTGTTGCGATTACTGATCACAATGCTGTACAAGGTTTTCCACATGTCTTTAATGAAGTTACTTCACATAATAAGAATCTAAAAGAAGGGGAAGAACCTTTTAAAGCCATCTATGGAGCAGAACTTGTAATGATTGATGATTCTGTAGAGATTGTTACTAGGTCAAATAATAAGAATCTTTTAGAAGAAACATATGTTGTTTTTGACTTTGAAACTACTGGTTTTAATGCTGGTGGAGGAGACTCTATTATTGAAATTGGTGCAGTTAAAATGAAGGATGGAGTCATTTTAGAAAGATATGATGAATTAATTAATCCTGGAAGAAAATTACCTCAAAAGATTGTAGAACTTACCAATATAACAGATGAAATGTTAGTAGATAAAGATAATGAAGAAAATGCTGTAAAAAGGTTTATTGAGTGGGTTGGAGATTTGCCTATGGTTGCACATAATGCTAAGTTTGATTGTTCTTTCTTGGAAATGGCTTATCAAAAATATAATTTAGGTACATTTACTAATCCAGTATTAGATACGTTAGAAATTGCAAGAACATTGGATACAGAATATTCTAGACATTCTTTATCTGCACTTGTTAAAAGATATGAAGTACCTTGGGATGAAGATGCTCATCATAGAGGAGATTATGATGCTGAAGGTACAGCACTTGTATTTTATAAAATGTGTAAAAAACTTGCTTCACGTTGTATTTATTCTATGAATGAGATTGATAATTTAGTGGATAAAAATGAGATTTATAAATATGGACAAGCTCATCATATTAATTTATTAGTAAAGAATAAAAAAGGGTTAAAAAATCTATTTAAACTTATTTCTTTAGCAAATACTACTTATTTATATAAAACTCCTAGAATTCTTAGAAGTGTAGTAGAAGAACATAGAGAAGGATTATTAATAGGTAGCGGTTGCTATGAAAGTGAAGTTTTTCAACAAGCTAAATCAAAAAGTGATGAAGAACTTACGAATATTATTCGATTCTATGATTATGTAGAAGTGCAACCTCCTGAGTGTTATAATCATTTAATTCAAACCAGTGATTTTGCATCTGTAGCTGAAGTAATGGCTAATATTGAGAAAGTTGTTAGAGTAACGAAAGAAGCTGGTAAGATTATTGTTGCAACTGGTGATGTACACCATATTAATCCAGAAGATAAAATATATCGAGAGATTATTGTAAATCAAAAAGTCCCTGGAGGAGGAAGACATCCTCTGGCAAAGAATAATATTACTGAAATACCATCTAATCATTTTAGAACAACAGATGAAATGCTTGAAAACTTTAATTTTTTAGATGCTAATTTAGCTTATGAAATTGTTGTTGAAAACACGAATAAAATTGCTGATTTGTGTGAGATTGTTGAAGTGATTCCTGATACTGGTGGTATTCCATTTTCTCCTCGTGTTAAAAGTGATGATGGTGGATGTTACTTAGATTGTCCTGTTGTTGTTACAGATTTGGTTTATACGAAAGCAAAAGACTGGTATGGAGAAGTTCTTCCTTATATGATAGAAGAAAGAATTGCTACAGAACTTTATGGAGATATTGTATTTAAAATTATTACTGAAAGACATCAAGAAGAAGGACTAAGTGATGAAGAATATCAAAAAATTGTTCATAAAGAATTACATGATGAGATATTAAAAGGTTCTGATAATATTAAAAAGATGGTATCAGAATATGTAAAAAAGACTAGTGAAGAAGAACTAGATGAAAAAGGATTAGAAAAGAAAGTTAAGAAAACATTAGGAGGAGTTATAGGTGGAGGCTTTGATCCAATATATTTGATTGCTCAAAGACTTGTAAAACACTCTAATGATGAAGGATATTTAGTTGGTTCCCGTGGATCAGTTGGATCTAGTTTTGTTGCAACAATGATGGGTATTACAGAAGTTAATCCACTTGCTGCACATTATCGTTGTAGTGAATGTAAATTAAGTATTTTTGATAATGATGATGGAACTCCTTTAGGAAAGACTTATAATTCTGGATTTGATTTACCCGATAAAGAGTGTCCAAATTGTCATATTCCTATGATTAAAGATGGTCAAGATATGCCTTTTGCGACTTTCCTTGGATTTAATGCGGATAAAGTTCCAGATATTGATTTAAATTTTTCTGATTTAAATCAGGCTAGTGCTCATGCTTATACAAAAGTATTATTTGGAGAAGATAATGTTTATCGTGCAGGTACTATTGGTACTGTTGCGGATAAAACAGCATTTGGATTTGTCAAAGGATATTTTGAGGATAAAGGAATTACAGATGTTCGTACTGCAGAAATAGAACGTTTGGCATTAGGTTGTACAGGTGTTAAACGTACTACTGGACAACATCCAGGAGGAATAGTTGTTATTCCTGATTATAAAGAAGTAGAAGATTTTACTCCTTATCAATATCCTGCAGATGATGTAACAGCTGAATGGAGAACAACTCACTTTGATTATCATTCAATTGATCAATGTTTATTAAAACTTGATATTTTAGGACATAGTGATCCTACACAATTGCGTTTAATTCAGAATCAATCTGGAACTGATATTTTAAAAGTTCCTATGGATGATAAAGAGACGATGTCTATTTTTACTTCTACAAAAGCACTTGGAGTTACCAATGAACAAATTATGTGTCCAACAGGTACTTTAGGTATTCCAGAGTTTGGAACAGCATTTACTATAAAATTAGTTGAAGATACAAAACCAACATCTTTTGCCGAACTTGTTAAAATTTCAGGACTTTCTCATGGTACTGATGTATGGCTTGGTAATGCTCAAGAATTAATACAAAATAATATTGTTCCTTTTAAGGAAACAATTGGCTGTCGTGATGATATTATGGTTTATTTAATGTATCATGGAGTAAAACCTTTAAAAGCATTTAAGATTATGGAATTTGTTCGTAAAGGAAAAGCATCAAAAGATCCTGAAGCATGGCAAGAACATGTTCAAACAATGAAAGAAGCTAATATTCCAGAATGGTTTATTAATTCTTGTCAAAAGATTAAGTATATGTTCCCTAAAGCACATGCTGCAGCATATGTTATATCTGCCTTTCGAATTGCTTGGTATAAAGTTCATATGCCTGTATATTTTTATGCTTCTTGGTATTCTTCTAAAGCAACAGATGTAGATGTTGAAAATATGATTAAAGGTTATTCTTCCATTAAAGCAAGAATTGAAGATATAGAAGCAAAAGGATATGAAGCAAGTAATAAAGAAAATGGACAAGCTGAAAGTTTAAGAATTGCTTTAGAAGCTACTGCTAGAGGAATTAAATTTTTAAATGTAGATTTATATCATAGTGATGCAACGGTATGGGTGGTTAAAAATGATAATGAGATTTATCCACCATTTAATTCTATTGATGGTTTGGGAGATACTGTTGCTAAAAATATTGTTGATGAAAGAGAAAAAGGTAAGTTTATTAGTATTGAAGATGTTCAAAAACGTGCAAAAGTATCTCAAACTTTAATTGATAAAATGAAAACCATGGGTATATTAAGTGATTTACCAGATTCCAATCAATTAACATTATTTTAAAAAATGTGTATTTTTAATAGAAATACACATTTTTTTTATAATAAAAATGAACAACTTATGTTGTTTTTAGTATTGTAAAGTTATTTCACTCATTTGTGTATTAGAGTTTATATTTATTATTAAATGTTGTATAATAAGTATTAGATAATAAAGATATGGATGTGATTCATTTGAAAAGATTATTATTAACTGTTTTTTTATTTGTAATGTTAGTTCCTAATATAGTTAATGCAGAATCAAAGTATCTTTATGATGTATTAAAAGAGGAAGCAGAAAGTGGAGGACTAGCTAAAGAATATACAGGAGAACATCATGATTCTTTTACAGAAGAACCAACTCATAAAATCTATCATTGGTATGCAGAAAATGATGAAGAAGGAAATCAAGTACTTGAAAAAAATAATGTTATTTTTGGAGGATATTGTTGGCAAATGATAAGAACTACCGATACAGGTGGGGTTAAAATGATTTATAATGGAAAAGAAGATAATGGGAAGTGTCTTAATTCAAGAAATAATCATTTAGGAATAGCTACCAAAAAGGGAAATATAAATCTTGATTCTGATTATTTATATGGAAAATCTTTTTTATATGATGAAGAAAGAAGATTATTTATTTTAACTGGAGATACCGAAACAAGAAAATATCAAGAGGAAGATTATTTGAATTTTATAGGATTGTATACATGTGGAAGTATGAATACTGAATGTGAAGAATTATATCAAATAATAAAGGAAAAAAATACTACTGGTAATGTTTTAATTTTTAGTTTTAATGAGACTATTCCGTATAGTATGATTAGTAAAGTACCTGTTAATTATCCTTTTTTATCCCCTTCTTTTATTGGATATATGTACAACACTATATATCCTGAAAATGATAATTATATAAATACAAATGAATGTATGGTGTGTGACCAAAATAAAGATGCAATTTATTGGTTTGGAGATTCCTATACTTTAAATCAAGATGAAACAATTTCAATAAATAATGCAAAAAAAATTACTTATTGGAATTGGTGGTCAGATAATAATTATTCTAATATGAATAATAAATATGTATGTAAAAATTCATCACCTGATAATTGTACACACTTATGGTACTCAACTGCTACAAATATGAATTATTTTAGTCATAATAATATTTACAAATATGCAAATGGTTTTACATATTCAAATGGTAAATATAAACTTAATAATGATAATATCATTATAGATAATCTAAAAAATGATTCTAATTTAAAAAAATTAGATTCTCATCATTATACATGTTTAGATATAAGTAGTGAATGTAATGAGATTTACTATTTATATGAATATAGTGGCTCCTATTTTTCTAGTATAACTCTACGAGATGGTCAAAGTATAGAAGATGCAATAAATAAAATGTTTTTTGAAGACAATGTTAACAAAAAAAATTCAACTATAAAATCTTCAATTGAGGCTTGGTTTCATAATCATTTAATTGATTATGATGAATTTATTGAGGATGCTATTTATTGTAATGATCGAACTATCAGGTCATATGGTGCATGGAATCCAAATGGTGGGCCAATGAGCTGGAATTTGTATTTTACATATAATGATACTGGTGATTTGAAATGCAATAACGTTACGGATCAATTTAGTATATATAATAATAAAGCAAAATTAGATTATAAAATTGGTTTAGCAACTAGACCAGAATTATATTTATTAAATAATAATATGATAAGAAATGTTGGAGAAAACTATTGGCTTTTAACGCCATATGGATATTATTTAACAGAAAATTATATCAATCAAAATGGAGCAATTAAAAATACCAATCTCTACTTTTCATACGGAGTTAGACCAGTTATATCTCTTATGCCAGAAATAAAATATAATGCTGGAATCGGTGAGAAAAATAATCCATATATAATAGATACTAGAACGAATTTTATAATAAATGTAGAGATGAATAATGATACGGAAGATTTAACAATAGAAATAAATGATATGACTCAAGTAGAATCTGAAGAAGAAGTAACGTTTAAAGTAACTCCTATTAAAGGTTATAAAGTGACTAGTTTGAAAATTATAGATGAAGATAATCATGAAATAGAATATGAAACTATTGATAATAAGAATTATTCGTTTATAATGCCAGCTAGTAATGTAACAATAATACCTTCCTATGAAAGAGTAAGTAATAGTGTAATTGTGGAAGATAATAAAAATACAAAGCAATTTATAATTGAAGTAAATGATTCTAAAGCTGTAGTATATGAAGATAAAGTTAAATTTACTATTACACCTGAAGATGGATATGAAGTAGAAGATGTTGAAATTAAAGATGGAAAAGGAAATATTGTAGAGTATAGAAAAACAGACAAAGAAAATGAATATGAATTTATTATGCCTGATACTGATGTAATGATTCATCCGATTTATAAGAAAATAGATAATTCATTAAATAATCCTAAAACAGGAAATAGAGTATTTATTATATTATTAATAGTTATTAGTTTAGGAATAGGAATTATTATATTTAAGAAAAAGATATTTAGATGTAAAGTCTAAATATCTTTTATGTTTTAGAAAGAAAGTATAGTTTTCTTTTGATTTAAAAAAAATGTCTTTTTGTGGTATTCTTTTATTCTTTATGATAGAATTATTTAAAAGGAGGATTTATGAAGAAAAGAATTGGATTATTTTTCATCATGATATTACTTGCATTTATGGCACTACCTGTATATGCTATTTCAGAAAATGGTTTTTATGCAGATGATAGTGTAGATTTAAAGAAGGAGATAGGTGCTACTACTTTTGCAGCAGGAAATATGATTAATGTTTCCTCAAAAATTGATGGTATGGCATTCATTGCTGGTAATAGTGTTACAGTATCAAGTACACAAGATCATTTATTTGTAGCTGGAAATACTGTTACTCTTAATGGTGCATATGCTAAAGATATTTTTGCAGCAGGATCTAGTATTGTAGTTTCTGATACTAAAGTACGTGATTTATTTGCAGCTGCAGGACAAGTTACTGTTAATTCAGATGTTGATCGAAACGCATTTTTAGGTGGAGACAAAATTGTCATTAATTCTGTTATTTATGGTAATTTAAAAGTATCTTGTGAAGAACTTGTTTTTGGAGAAGATGCTAAAGTTATGGGTAATTTAGATTATCCAGATCATATTAAAGAAATACCAGAGGGAGTAGTTTTAGGAGAAACTAAAGCTTATAAATCTGATGATAGTATCGATGTTGAAGTAGAAACTAAAGGTATTTTGGCAGCTACTGCAATTATGAGATTTATTCGTAAGTTATGTTCTATGTTGTTAGTAGGATTATTATTCTTATTACTATTTAAGAAATTCTTTATTAATCTTGAGAAAGAAGAACAATCTGCTGCTAATTTCTTTAAGAAATTTGGTATTGGATTTGGTGTATTATTCTTACTTCCAATTGCTGCAATCATTCTTATGATTACTATTATTGGATTACCAATTTCAATTATTTCTTTATTAGTATATGGAATTTTAATTTATCTATCTGCAATTCCAACTTCTTATTATTTAGGAAAATGGATTTTCAAAGATAAATTACCAAATGAATATTTACTATATATTGTATCTATCATTATTCTTTATGTTATAAATCGACTTCCTATTATTGGAGGACTAACATCATTTATATCTTTATGTGTAGGATTAGGATTCTTTGTAACAGCTATCATAAATGCTACAAAATCTTCAAAAGAAGAGAAGAAAAAATAATTTCTTCTTTTTTTTCTGTTATTTACAAACACTTGTGATTATTATAAAATATATTATGAGAAGATAGAGGAAAAAGTATGGATGGAATTATTGTAGTTAATAAGAAAAAAGGTATGACTTCTTTTGATGTTGTTAAAAAAATTGGAAATATTTTTGGTACAAGAAAAGTAGGTCATACTGGTACTTTAGATCCTCTTGCAGAAGGGGTTTTACTTGTTTGTGTTGGAAAAGCTTGTAAGATTGTAGAGTTATTAACTGCCTATGATAAAGAATATATCGCAGGAGTAAAATTAGGAATAGAAACAGATACTTATGATATTGAAGGTCAAGTTTTGAAACAAAGTGAAGTTCCAAAAAACTTAGATCTTGAAAAGGTGTTAAAATCTTTTCAAAAGACTTATCTACAAGAAGTACCTATTTATTCTGCAGTAAAAGTAAATGGAAAAAAACTATATGAATATGCAAGAAATAATCTAGAAGTAAAACTTCCAAAAAAAGAAGTAACAATTAAAGATATTCAATTATTAAGTCAAAAGGATGATACTTTTACTTTTCAAGCACATGTTACAAAGGGGTGTTATATCAGAAGTTTGATTCATGATATAGGAGAAAAACTAGGAACTGGAGCATGTATGACGTCATTAACTCGTACAAGACAAGGTAAAGTATCTATTGATGAAGCTTATACTTTAGAAGATATTGAAAAGGGAAATTATCATATTTATTCAATTGAGGAAGTACTTGATTATCCACAAATCATTGTTGATAAAGAATTAGAATTTAAAATATCCAATGGAGTTAAAATTCCAAATAATTGGAATATAATAGATAAAGTATTATTCTTAAATGAAAAAAAGAAATTATTAGGAATCTATGAAGTAGATAATCAAATGCTTAAAACTTGGAAGAATTTTTCATAAAAATATTAGATTGAATAAGAAAAAAGTATTTGTAAAATTTATATTTTGTGTTATAATACAAACAGAAAGGAGTGGGAAAATATTATTCCCACTCTTATTAGTTATGTTGGAGGGGATTATGAAAGAGAAGGTTGCAGAGTTAGTTAATCAATCAATCAAAGATTTTAATGTATTTGTAGATGATGCTTATACTGATATGGTAGAAGGGAAGAAAGTATTTCATATAGTTTTAGATAGTAGTGAAATAATTGATTTAAATCGTATTACAGATGCATCTAGAGTTATTAATAAAATAATGGATGAAAGTGATTTATTAGAAGATATGGATGAATTAGATATTTATTCTAAGGAGAAGGGAGAATAAAAAATGGAAGCAAAAGAATTTAAGAAAGCATTAGATAATATTGTTGCGGAAAAAGATATTGATCCAGAAGTAGTATATAGCGCAATGGAGTTAGCTCTTACTAGTGCTTATAAAAAGAATTTTAATTCTAAGACAAATGTTAAAGTATTATTTGATCGTGAAACTGGAGATATTAAAGTATTTTCATATTTAACTGTTGTACCAGATGATAAAATGACAAAAGAAGAGTATGATGATGCTTTATTTGAAAGTTATGCAGATGATGATGAACTTGATACAAAACCAGATGTTGTGGAAGAAGTTGAAGGAGAAGATGGGGAAGAACAAGAAGAAAAAGAAACAATGTCTTTCTATAATCCTGAAACTGAAATTAAATTAAGTGAAGCAAAGAAAATAGATAAAACATTAGAAGTAGGAGATACAATTGATACAGAAGTTACTCCTAAAGACTTTGGTAGAGTTGCAACATCAACTGCAAAGCAAGTTGTTATTCAAAAGATTAGAGAAGCTGAAAGAAAAAGTATCATGGATGAATTTGGAGATAAACAAGATGAATTATTAATTGGTACTGTAGCCCTTGAAGATACAGATAACTATTTCATTGATTTGGGTAGAACGAATGGAATACTTCCTAAAAAAGATTGTATCCCTGGAGAAAAAATTGAAATGGGTTCACAAATTAAAGTATATGTATCTAAAGTTGATAATAATGGTAAGAGTTTATTAATATTATTAAGTAGAACTCATTATGGTTTTGTTAAAAGACTATTTGAATTAGAAATACCTGAGATAAATGATGGTACTGTTATGATTTATAGTGTTGCGAGAGATCCAGGAAATAGAAGTAAAGTAGCAGTTTATTCAGATAATCCTAATGTTGATCCAATTGGTGCTTGTATTGGAGAAAAAGGATCTAGAATTAGTAGAATTATAGAAGAGTTACATGGAGAAAAATTAGATGTAGTTAAATATGATTCTGATCCTGCAGTATTTATTAAGAATGCATTATCTCCTGCAAAAGATTTAACAGTTGCAATTACTGATCCTAAGAAATTAGAGGCTATGGTTATTGCAGATGGAGATAATTTCTCTTTAGCTATTGGTAAAAAAGGTCAAAATGCAAGACTTGCTACTAGACTAACTAAATTCAAAAAAATTGATATTAAAACGACTGAACAAGCAAGAGAAGCAGGAATTAATTTTAGATAGAGGTGTTTTATGAAAGTTAAAAAAATACCTTTAAGAACTTGTGTTGTTACAAAAGAAAATCTTCCTAAGAAAGATTTACTTCGAATTGTTCGTACTCCAGAAGGAGAAGTTAAAGCGGATGAGAGTGGTAAATTAAATGGAAGAGGAGCTTATATTAAGAAAGATTTAGAAGTATTAGAAAAAGCAAAAAAGACTAAGATATTAGAAAATAGATTAGAATGTAATATAAGCGATGAAGTTTATGATGAAATAAGAAAAATAATAGAAAAGTGAGGTGGTCATAATGATGACTTTAGAAGATTATGCAAATGACGTTTCGAAATCATTAGAAGAAGTTATGGCATTATGTGATAAAGTAGGTATTCAATATGATGATGGAAATACATTATTAGATGATATTAGTATTACCTTATTAGATAATGAAATTCAAGATAGTGAAGATTATGTTGAAGGAGATATTGAAGATTTAGAAGAACAAAGATTAGAGGAAGAAGTTACTGATAAAGCAGAAGAACTTGCTTATGATACTAAAATTGATTTAGATGAGACATCTTCTTTTACAAAAGTTAAACCTAAGAAGTCTATGAAAACAGAGAATACAAATACTGTGCCTAATAAAGATTTCTTAAAAGAAAGAAAAAAGATTTATAAACATAGAGAAAAATTACAAAGTAATGATACTCCTCAAGATGAAAATGTTGTTTTATATAAGCAAGGAATGACTGTTACTGATTTGGCAAATGAGCTTGGTGCAAAGCCTATTGATTTAGTTAAAAAATTAATGGGACTTGGTGTTATGGCAGGAATTAATCAGAGTGTTGATTATGATTCTGCTGAAGTAATTGCTTCTGAATATGATAAGACATTAAAAAGAGAAGAAACTCAAGATATATCAAATTTTGAAAATTATGAAATTGAGGATAAAGCAGAAGATTTAGTAGAAAGACCACCTGTTGTTACAGTTATGGGACATGTTGACCATGGTAAAACAACATTACTTGATGCGATTCGTAAGACCAATGTTGTAGCAGGAGAAGCAGGAGGAATTACTCAAGCAATTGGAGCTTATTCTGTTACATGTAATGGTAAAAAAATTACATTTATTGATACCCCAGGACATGCTGCGTTTACAGAAATGAGAGCACGTGGAGCATCTATTACAGATATTGTTATTATTATTGTTGCGGCAGATGATGGAATTATGCCTCAAACAATTGAAGCAATCGATCATGCAAAAGCAGCAGGTGTTCCAATTATTGTTGCAATTAATAAGATTGATAAACCAGAAGCTAATATTGATAGAATTATGACTGCATTAGTAGAAAATGGTTTAACTCCAGAAGAATGGGGTGGAAATATTATTGTTAATAAGATTTCTGCTAAAACAGGTGTTGGAATTGATGAATTATTAGAGAACATTTTATTAGTTGCAGAAATGCAAGAATATAAAGCAAATCCTAATCGTTATGCAACAGGAGCAGTACTTGAATCTAGAAAAGATAGTAAAGTAGGTTCTATTGTTACATTATTAATTCAAAATGGTACTTTACGTTTAGGAGATCCTATAGTTATTGGTAATTATGCTGGAAAAGTACGTACATTAAAAGATGATAAAGGAAATAATATTGTTGAAGCAACTCCTTCTACACCAGTAGAAGTTACAGGTATTTCAGAAGTTCCAAGTGCTGGAGATAAATTTATGGCATTTGAATCTGAAAAACAAGCAAAAGATATTGCTCATGCAAGAAGTTTAAGAAGTAGAGCAGAAGATAAAAACTTTAGTGGTTTATCTTTAGAAGATTTATTTGGAAGAATTAAAGAAGGACAAAAAGAAATTCAAGTTGTATTAAAAGCAGATGTTAATGGTTCTTTGGAAGCTGTTAAAAATGCTTTAGAGAAAATTAATGTTGAAGGCGTTAAAGTAACAGTTATTCGTGGAGGAGTAGGAGCTATTACAGAGAGTGATGTTGTACTAGCAAGTGCATCTCATGCCATTATTATTGGATTTAATGTACGTGGTAATAATTCTACAATGGATACTGCTAAACAATATGGTATTGAAATTAAAACATATGATATTATTTATAAAGTTGTAGAAGATATGGAAAATGCGATGAAAGGTATGCTTGAGCCTGAATTTGAAGAAAAAGTTACAGGTACTGCAGAAATTAGACAAATCTTTAAATTTTCTAAGATTGGTTTAATCGCAGGATGCCATGTTACTAATGGTATTATAAAAAACCATTCTAAAGCACGTATTATTCGTGATGATATTGTTGTTTATAATGGATCAGTAGCTTCTTTGCAACATGAAAAAGATCAAGTAAAAGAAGTAAAAAAGGATATGGACTGTGGTATGACTCTAGATGCTTGCCAAGATTATAAAGAAGGAGATATCATTGAAGTCTACGAATTAGTTGAGATTAAAAGATAGTATTTTATATGGAAAAAGATATTAAAAAAGATAGTAATAGAAGTGTTTTAAATAGTTTTTATATTAATGATAATACTTTATTAGAATATGAAATTAATGGAGAAGAAGTTCTATTTAATATAAGATTTGTTGAGAACAGAGCCATTCATGAACATATTCTAGGAAAAGTTAATATTGTCGAATTTGTTGAACATATTGATGATATTATTCAATTAAATGAGGATCATTCTGCAATAGCATTTTATCAAAAAGATGGAGATGAGTATCGATTATTTAGACTTTATGATACAAAAGAACATTTATTTGCATTAGATGATTTCATGGAAGAAGAATATCAAAAATATTTTGAAAAGAAAAAAAGATATATAAAATAATAATAATTGTAGTAATGGAGGAATTAAAATGAGTGTTAAAATTGAAAGATTAAATCATAACTATCAAGAAGCTATTAGTACAATATTAATGAGAGAAGTAAAGGATAATGATATCAAGTTTGTTACAATTACAGGAGTAGATGTTACATCTGATTTAAGTTTTGCGAAAGTTTATTATACAGTACTTGATAAAGAAAAAATGGATAGTACTTCAAAAGCTTTAGAAAAAGCAGCTCCATTTATTCGTACAAAATTAGCTGAAATGGTAGAAATTAGACATACTCCAGAATTAAAATTTATTTATGATCAATCTATTGCTTATGGAGAGCATATAGAAAAAATAATTGAAGAAATACATGAAAAAGACTCTTAATGAGTCTTTTTTTTGTAATATTATATTTTTTTATTTTGTAAATACCGATAATAAGAATAGTAATGTATTGTGAATCATATGAACTGACATACTAGAAAAAATAGTATCTGTTTTTTGATAAGCAATTGCGAAGGATGCTCCCATTACACCATAAGGAATAATATATAGCCAGTCAATCAATGATTCTGCAGTTGAATATACATGAACAATTCCAAATAATAGAAAAGAAGCTATTATAAATACTTTGCTATTTCCAAAAACATCATATAAGGTTTTTCGAAAAGCAATTTCTTCACTGAATGGAGCAAGAAAACATACTTCTATTGCGAAAAGATAAGGAACACTTTTAATATAGTGCTGAACCATATTTTCATTGTTTGCTCCTCCTGAATGAAGACCATATAATAAAATCATATTGCAAACAGCCATAATTATTAGTCCAATTCCCCAACAAGTAAGAGCAATATCTATATCTTTCTTAAAATTTTCTTTATACTTTTTAAAATCTTCTTTTAGATCCTTTCGATATATCACAAAAAATATAATTGAAACAATTAAACTGCCAACTGTTGATAATGCAATTATTAAAAAGTCATTTTTCGCAATTTGTTCTTTACTCAAATGAAATAGAAATACAATAAAGTATTGTATTAAAAATGAGTATTGAAAAATGAGAAATGCAATGATACTCTTTAGTATTTTATTTTTATTCATCTAAATCACCATGTTTAAAATATCATAAAAAATAGATTAGGAAAAGGAGTAAAGTAAAAAAAGTGTATTCTTTATGAAGTTGTAAGATAAAAGTAGACACAAAAAAAACGTGTTTACTTTTTCTTTTGATAAAATAGTTATAGGGAGATGATTTAATGGCGACTAAAGGTCAAAAATTTAAAGAAAGAACTGCAAAAGAAAAATATACAATAATAGAACCATTACTAAATGATGAAGCAACA
>JAFRAK010000049.1 GCA_017405445.1 Bacilli bacterium
AGATATATCTTCACATAAATCTACCATATCTTCTTTGTTGTTTTTTTCTCCTTGAATTAAATTGTATAATCTTTTTATATTGTATGCCAATGCATCTAGATTAAGTCTTTCTTCTGTTTTTATCATTCCAATTACTATTTCTTGTTCTACATGGTATTGTTCTTTGAATATTTTAAAAGGTCCTTCTACAGATGGTTTTTTTGAATTCTTCGTTATATTCATCTTTTTCCATTTTTAGATACATTACTCTTTCTAATCTTCTGTTGTTTTCAGTGATGGGTCTATGTGTTTCTCTGATAAACAGGCTTTTCGTTGAATACAGTGTTTACATGTGTAGTAATTGTTGTAAAGTCTTTTTATTTTATCTGGTTTGTTTGGATCTTCGTTTATTTTCGTGTATTCTTTGTAAAACTACGGTGATTGTCCTTCAGGACACATGAATAAATCTAAATCATATATATAGTAAAAATGATCTTTATGGTATTGATTTGAATTTAATTTTTACGATTTTTTCTTTGGATTGTTCTCTTGTTGGTATTAATCCATCTATTCCATTATTTACAAAGTAAGCTAGGCTTATTCGATTTAAATATATTGTATCAGCACTAATATGTTTTGGTACTTTTCCTATAATTATTTATTGCTTTATCAGCTACTTCTAGGAGTTCATAATAGTTAATTGGGCTTTGTGTAACGTTTAATGCACAGATTTGTTTGCTTTCATAATCGACTGCAGATTGCACATTATAAGCAACCAAGAAGTTTCCTTTCTTTTCCTTTCATCATACGTGCTTCAATATCATTCATTGGTATTTTATCTTGTCCTGTGAATTTAAATTGGGTTCTAATATCATATAATAATTCTAATTTCTCATTATCGCTCATTTCTTTGTCATTTAATATTTTTTGAGCTGGTTTATTAAGTTTTTCAAGCTTTTTAGGGTCAAATTCAAGTCCTTTGTAGTATTTAACCAATAAATTAGTTTCTTTTTTGCTAATCATATTTTGGTTAGAATTGTGTGCTTTTATGTTGGTTCCATCGATTGAAACATGGTTAAATTGAGTGAATACTTTTTTGAAGCCCTTTTCCAATGTCTTTTGAATTAATTCTTCATAATAACATCCATATTTGTCGCGATACCGTTGTATTGAGCGTTATGATGGTTCATTTCTATCACAAACAAATTTATATATGTCATGGTACTTTGCCATCTCTTCAATAATTCTAGCACTTTCCATATGGTCTATTTTTGCATAAACAAGAAGTTTTAACATGGAACATGGGGGATAAGAAGGCCTACCTCCTTTTTCATTATTCTCCACAATACCTAAATTTGGATAATATTCTTCAATAAAATCAACGACAAAACGAGAAATATGATCCTTTGGAACATTGAAATCATGAGTCCTAATACCTAATTCTGTTTGATTCTTATCAATATTTTTTATAACCATAAATAACCAACACACAGTAATCTATACTTAATATAAATTATGTATATTATAGTATAAAGTTTACTATTCTAAAAGTAAGTAAAATTAAAAATCAATAAATCATAATAACCTATATTAAAAATTAAAAATAATCAATAATCTATATTGAAAATTACTTAATTTTTTAAAAAAATTAATAAAACAAGAAA
>JAFRAK010000011.1 GCA_017405445.1 Bacilli bacterium
ATATAATATAAATATTATATATAAATATAATATTATTTACTTAATCAGTCCTTTATTATTATATATAAATCGCAAATTGTTAATTAGCACTATCTTTAATAGCATCTTTAATATCACTTTTATTGTTTTGTTTAACTTTTTGTTTAATATTTTATTTAACATTAAGTTTAACATTAGCTTTAAAATAGTCTTTAACATAACAAAAATAATAAACAACAATGAAAACATCAAAGTTTTACATGACATTAGTTGCAATATTTTCTATAATTGCAGCTATATTACTTATCTGGGCAGAAGATAAAACAACTTGTGGAGTAACAACAAAAGTTTTTGAGACAATGTTTATATTAATAGGTTTTATAGCTTATAATGAGTATAAAAATATTAATGTTAAACTTTAATCAAGTTGCCGTTTGCACACATGTTTGCGCAAATAACGAGCATTAAAGCTAAATTAAGGCAAATTAAGCTCAAATTAAGAACAAGTTGCGAAGTTTAATATGTGTAGAAGTACTACTGGCACTTTCTCCACCTCTTCCTTTTTCTCTTTCTTTGCACAAACCTTTGCACACTTCTTCATATTTAATTCGTCCTTACTCTCATCATTGACTACAACTTTCTTTTTAGTCTCTATTTCTCTTTCTCAATCTCTATCTTTTATATCATTTCTCACATCAATAGTCACAAATTCTATAAGTCCAACTCTATAAACTTGGCACAACATCATATTTAGCTTTAGTGATTATGATACTTAAGATAATCTTCAACTTAACAACTACAACAATGAAAGCAATAGTTAAAATAAAAAGATAGTGATGTTGTTCTAATAAAATATAATAACATTAATAAAGTCTATCAGAAAGACTTATGTATTGTAGTAGAGTGCAACGAACAGTATGAAGTTAATGATAAAGAACTTGTTATAAACAACAATTGTTCTACTATTCCTTATAAACATGTTTATTACGATGCAAGAATAGTTTCGGCATATCAATAATATTAATATTCAACTATACTAGCACGCCCGTAGAGAAGAATATAGCATTGATATTCTGCAAGTGTACTATTAATATTGTTTTCAACTTTAATCTTTAATACTTACAACTATGAAAGTAATAGTAACAAGTTGGATATACCACAAGAACAAGCAAACAATTCCGATAAAAGGTAAGTGAGTTCAATAAAGAGTTGTATGATGAAATACTACAAGATAATGGTTGTCAATACGATTCTGAACTGCAAGGAGAAATAGCTAATTACTATTTATTTAGTGAATAACATTATAATCTCAGTTATGATTTTGATAATATGAATCAAAGCCATTAGGTAAAGTATTATCATTATTATAGCTGAGATTATAATTGACTAAAATCTATTATTATGGATACTAATAAAATATCTGATAAATGTTCTTATTGTGAAGCATATAAATATTGTGACGTGATAATTAGTTCAACAAAACTTTGTAATAAACTTAATAAAACTTCAAACTTATGATTTACTTTTATCAATCAACAAGAAAGAGTGACAAACTTACTACTCCTGTAACTATTATGAGTTCTAATCCTCGTAGAGCTGATGCTTTTGCAGTTATTAAATTTCTTGAATGGGGCTATAAAGGAAGTCCTGTAAGAATTGAAGTATGAGAAATAAATATTACAGATAAAACATTAGATTATGTTAATAATACAAGAAGAAACTATGGCAATAATTAAATCATATACAGAGTCAATCCGCATTGTTACAAAAGACAGAAAACATTATAAACTATATTTGTAATTGTTATGGAAACAAAATCAGAAAGTCAGAAATACATAGACGAACACATCAAGTCTATTGTTATAGAAAGACATGGAAATAAGTTCTACGGCACTCTTACTGATAAAGACGGAAGAACTTTTAGGCTTAATAAAGATGTAATCGACATAGAAAGGCAATTCTCAAACACTCACAGAACATTACATGAAGATGCTAACCTCTACGAAACGATGCTTTTGAAATATTTTCAACGGCTGCTTGTTTGCACATATGCAAACAGATGACGTTCGGCAATTTGGAAAATATAGTACAATATTATAATAAGCATAACTATGAAAATAAAGAAATACAGACCAAACTTCTTTAGTGGTTTTGAAGATGTTTACTATGAAGTAAATAGCAAAGAAGAACTATTGGAAAGCGAGCTATGTAAGTATAGTGTTGATAATAGATACGAAATTTGCTTTTCAAAAAACAAAGAGGATTATGGTTGTATTATGGCTATTAAGCCTACGAACAACGAAGAAGGTGCAGAATGGTGGGTGCTTGCAATAATATATAATGCACAAGACGTTGCAACACTTTCGGAGTGGCTACCAGATTGGAATTTGAAGTGTGAAGAATACAAAAATAAGTCAAACAAACAATAAGGCTGTAAAGGAAAAGAATATCCTATTTTTATTTCTCCTAATGGTTCTTGTTTTATTATTAAAACAAGTAAAAAGACAGGTAAAGAATATAGATATTATCTTGGTTCTGAAATCTCTTCTGATATTTGTAAACAATTAAATATTGAATATAAACCTCATAACAAAAAGTAATATGAAAAATATTAATGTTCTTATAATGCTAATGTTTCTTTGCCTAAATTCGTTTGGGCAAAGAAACTTTGTTAGACATGGTATTTTTTATTGAAAAGTAAATAATATGTTGACACAAGTAAAGTAGAAATAACAAATTATACTTTTACTGATAAAGAAGGTAAGACTTATATTATT
Organism: Bacilli bacterium; assembly: GCA_017405445.1. GTDB lineage: Bacteria > Bacillota_I > Bacilli_A > RF39 > UBA660 > UBA3789. The sequence continues at coordinate 2,757 of JAFRAK010000011.1, forward strand.
TATCTTGATAATAAAGGTAAAGCTTTTATTTACAAAACAAATAAAGATAATTATAGACATAGGAAATACCTTCATAAAATAGGTAGAGAGATAAATCCTAAAGCTTATAGAAAAGAATAACCATTTAAATAAATAATGTTATGATTACAAAAACACTTGCGTATAGTATTATAGAAAAAGCTTATGAAGATAACTTAAAAACTTTTGCTAAAACTGTTATTAATCATCTATTTGAAGATAATTGTTACGAAACAACAATAATAAAAAGTCTTGAAATATTATCTGGTGTAGGCTTTGAATATAAAGAAGAGCACATTGACAAAAATAAAGCTTTAAAGTATATTAATGATTATACATATAAAGGAGAAGATGTTAAAGAATTTACCATAGACCATATTGACAATCTTACAAATAGAGTTTATTTAAAATATGTATATGATAATGATTCTAGTTATACTAACATTACTGACGTTGATATAAAGGAAGTTATTATAAATAACAAATAAAGTGTTAAAATTTTGTTAAAATAGCTCCCCCGTAAAGTAACTATAGATATTATTGTTATCTTTACAAAAGTTTATTAATAATAATATTTATTCTTATGGAAGAAGCTTATATTGCTGAAATGGACGCTGAAACAGTAAATCAAGATTTTGACGAAATAGACCTTTATGGTACTAAATTAGTTGAAGATAACTATGACGATTGTGATATAGAATTTGAATAACATAAAGCGTTATGTTATAGTTTTACTTATAACTGTAAAAAATTTACAATTTTGTTTGCTTTAATGCTATTGCTTGTGAAAGTAGTAGCATTTCTAATAAGCAACTTGGTACTATGATGAATAAATATAAATCAATTATTATACAATCAATACTGGAGCCATAGTTCAGTGGATAGAACAAAGCACTTCTAATGCTTAGGTCGAAGGTTCGAATCCTTCTGGCTTCACAAATAGATATTAAATATTAATATTGATACCATAGCTCAGCTAGTAGAGCACAACACTTTTAATGTTGGGGTCCTGGGTTCGAGTCTCAGTGGTATCACAACTCTTGGTTATAAATGTTAAGTTGATGGATTTAGAGATACTCTTGCAGGGTATTGTTGAGTTAATCATCATTAAATTAGCAGAAACAGGCGCCTCTAAGCTTAATGTTTATCCTGAGCAAACTAAGTAAGTTACAGTTAAAATAACTAACATTTAATTACTTGGTTTATAGTCTGTTCGTATATCGGTTAGTACGAGAGATTTTCATTCTCTAAAGAGGGGTTCGACTCCCCTACAGACTACTATTGCTGATGTATATTTATGTTCAGTTTCGTAGCATGGTTGATTATAACATTAGTCATGCTCTGTTTTTAAAAGAATACAAAGTCCTGTGACAACAGGCATGATTATTAACAATTAAAAATTTAAAGGTATGGCTACAAATGCTAAAGAAAATTCTGCTATTAAAGGTAGACAAACAAAGTTAAGCAAGAAGTCTCATGAAGAACTTATTGCTATTGTTCTTAAAAAGGACAGAGTTGAACGTAATCTTACACGACAGATTGGTAATCTTAAAGCTGAAGTAAATCATCTTGTATTTAGAGTTGAAAATTTTGATAGAGATATGGCTGGTGTTAATAAACAGCGTAATATTCTTATAGATAAAAATAAAACTCTAAATGAACAACTTAATGCTATTAGAATGGAAAAAGAAGATACTGATAAAATGAATAAGACATATCATAATCTTCTTGAAGTTAAAGAAAAAGAAATTCATAATCTTTATAGACTTCTTGGTTTTAGTGGTACTCTCTTGCTTGGAGCTTGTATTTGTTTTATATTTTGTTAAAGTAGTTTTGTTGACATAGGTATTTAAGATTTGAAGTTGGGAGTGCTGTTGTTTGAGAAAATCGCAGCACTCATTTTTAATTATTTTGAATTTATGGCTAAAATATATTATAATAACCAACAACATCTTGTAATTCAGATGAATGTTAACGAAGCTACAGAATTAAATTTTGGTATTCCTATTACAGGACTTCAAAATTTATGTATTTGTGGAACTTGTAATAATGAATGTAAACCAGAAGAAATTTATTATGTTGCCGGTATAAACGAAGTTTTGTGTTGTGATTGTATTATAGACTTTTGTAAGAATATGAATCATTATACTGATGATAATTCTCTTGATTATGAACAAGCACATTTTAACAAAATAGCTGAAAAGTTAAATATGAAAGAACGTGCTATTCGTACTACTGATGGAAAATTAATAATAATAAACAAAGATAACATTCCTGTAAAAGATTAAGATATGAGTATATATGATGATTTATCTGATGCTGAACTTAATGCTCTTGCTAAAGATATAGAAGCTGATGCGTGGCTTTCAAGTATGGAAGCGCATGATAAATGCCAATAACACGCTCAATTTAATCATTTGCTTTTATTCTATTTTGAGTATTATATAAGAATGATTAATTAATAAGAATTCTAAATTGAAGGTCTAAAATTAAAACAAAATATGTCTAAGATATTAAACTCAAGTGAATATATTGCTTATCCTTGGCCAGAATATCAAGAGTTTATGGCTGAAGATTGGTTTAGAGAAGAATCTTATTATTGCGCTGATAAAGATACTTATTTTATTCCTAAGAATAGAGTAAAGAAATCTTTTAACGTATATAAGATAATTCCTAATATAGAATATGCTGGAGGTTGTGCATTAATTGCAGCTAATTCAATAGAAGAAGCTATAAAGATGTTTTGTAGTGATGACTATAAGAGGTATAGCTACGAATCAAATATTTGTTCTTGTGGAATAGTGTATGGTATGAATTATGATACAGATAAACCTTGTATTATATTTGATACTATATTTGTAGAATAATCTAAAGCGTTAGATTATATATCATCCTTAATTTATTCGCAGAAAACATCTTAACTCTACAGTCTGAGAAGATAGTAGAGTTTTAAATACTTCTTATACTGGTCTATGGTGTAATGGTAACACAACAGGTTTTGGTTCTGTTATTCTTGGTTCGAATCCAAGTAGACCAACTTATAATCACACATTTCTTCTACGGGGGAGCTATACAGCTTATCCGTTTATTGTTAAACTTATTATTAATTTAAAATTTGTTGTAAAGTGTATGAAGCATGACGAAAACAAAGTTCTAAGAAGCGTTTCTAGAATTGCTAAAATTGATTATGGAAGTAAATCAATTAAATGTTCTAAAAATGCTACTATTGGTATTCACATGTGGGGTAAAATTGATTATCTCACAAATTATTGTGGTTGGTATTTTAATTGGGATAACAGTGCTGGAGTAGGATATAATCCTTTTGCTACTGATTCTACATCTTCTGCTAGAGCTCAAAAGAAAGTTAAGAAAGAGCCTAAACTTACAGATAAGACTAAGAAAGTATCTAAGCATAAATAATTATGACAATTGTTCTTCCTAAGTTTAGACTTAAAATTGCTGAACATAAAAAACGACCTTCTAAAGGATATACTAAAATAGGTAAAATTGTTAGAGGTGTTGTTATAGAAGAAAATGATGTTCTCAAAGTTAAAGTTGAATTTGAGAATGAAAGTAAATTTATGGAGGTACATACTTTTAATTTTACTCCTCGTTCATTTGAAATTGAAGGTAGAGTAAATGTATTTACCAAAGCTAAAGATAAGTTTGGTAAAAGAGTTAGACTTTGTAGAGACCTTTGGAAAGCTAAATTTCATCCTGGAAGTACAGATAACTATTTACCTTTTAATGTTAATTGGATAGTTAAAGGTTATATAGTTACAGATGGACTTTTAAGGTGGTTTGATTTTAAAGACTTAGTAAGTATTAATGGTTATGATATTAAAGATATTTCTTAAAATATGAATATTATTCCTATTTCTAGTGCATGTCAAAGTAATAGAGCTGACATATCAAATTTTACTAATGACCAAAAAGAAGCATATAATGAACTTATAAGTTTCATTGATAAACCTTTTGATGCTAAAGACTATAAAAGAGCATTAGTTGGGGCTGCTGGTACTGGTAAAACTTATTTGGTTAGAGCTCTTATTATGAATAGTTCTATGAGTTATTCTATTATAGGACTTTCTGCACCAACTCATAAAGCATGTAGAGTATTAGGAGAAAGTATTCATATATCTGGTATTAAAGTTAATACTCTTCAATCTGATTTAGGATTAAGATTAAATTTTGATATTGAGAAATTTGACCCTAAGAATCCTCCTTTTGACCCAAAAGGTAAAATTAAGATTGGAAATTATAAACTTTATATTGTTGATGAAGCTTCTATGATAAATAGAGGTTTGTCTACTTTTCTTGAAAGAACTTGTATATCTAATAAGTGTAAACTTTTATATATTGGTGATAGTTCTCAACTTGCTCCTGTAGGTGAAACTTATTCAACTGCATTTAAAGGAGTTAAGACATGTGCTCTAAAACAAATTGTTAGACAAGGTGAAGATAATCCTGTAAGTTATCTTCTTGAACTTCTTCGTTATGATATAGAACATAAATCTTATGAATTTATTAAATATATTCAAAGAGTTAGAACTAAATTTAACGACGATTACACTAAAGGCTATCAAGTTTGTACTCCACAAGAGTTTAATCAAATTGTTTATAACAATTTTAGTGATGAAGAAATTACACGTAACATAGATTATGCAAAAGTAATAGCATTTACTAATGCTGCTGTTTCTGGATGGAACAAATTTATTAGAAATGCTACTATAGCAGAATGTGATAGGTCTATACTTACAAAAAATGACCTTATAATTAGTTATGTAACTATAGTAAATCAGTTTAATGAGTGTATCATAAAAAATTCAGAAGAATATATTATCAAAGACATTACAAATTATGTTGATGAAAAATATCAATTTAAAGGTTTTATGGTACGATTTCAAGCTATTCACGGAGGAGATATAACTACATCGTTATTTGTTATAGACCATTCTGATAAATATACTATACAGAAATATATTGCTGTTAGTACTAATCTAATTGAATCAGCTAAAACTGCTCGTGCTGCTATTAAATCTCAAAAGTGGAAAGAATATTATACATTTAAAGAATCATATTTACTTCTTACTAATATCATAGACCCTATTACTCATAAGATACTATACGATAGAGGACTTGATTATGGTTTTTCTCTTACTAGTCATAAGAGTTAGTAACTTGGCTCTTGTAAAATTCCTCTAATTGCTGGAAACTCGCGAAGATAATAGTGCTACAACATAAGATGAAAATCTAAGTGTGAACGCTTGAAAAACTATTATTATGTGACAATCAGCAGCTAAGACTCTAAGAAATACTTGTGAAAGTATTACGAGTAAAGTTCATCGACTATCTCGGAAGAGAGTAGATTATATAAAGTGTTATATAATCGAAACGGGGAAATACTTTTCATAAAATTCATTTGGTATTTTGAAAAACTTTTCATAAATTTGTATAGGTTTTACTAAAAATAATGTAGTATGATTTATAATATTTATGGATTAGTTAGTCCTATTGATGGACAAATAGTTTATGTTGGTGTTACTTCCCATAGTATAGAACACAGAGTTAAACAACATTATTGGCATTTAAATGAAGTAGATTATGGTAGACGAAATAACAATAAACGTTTTGAATATCTCAAATCTATATTGCCATTAAAAGTTACTGGGGTTTTATTAAAACAAATAGATGACACAAAGTCTGCACTAAGTGTTAATTTTTGGGAAAAATATTATATTAATGAATATTTTAAACTTAATCCAAATCTTTTGAATGAAACTGATGGTGGAAGAGGTGGAAATACTCATAAATATAAAACAGATACTGATATTAAAGCTATTGGTGAAAAAATATCAAAAGCCTTAAAAGGTAAACCTAAATCTAAAAACTTTGCAGATAATTTATCTGCAAGTAGAAAAGGATTAGGTAATCCAGCAACTAAAAAATTAAAACAACCTATTTATGCTATTAATTGTATTAGTAGAAAAAAACTTAGAAAGGTGTTTTACCATAGTTTTGAAATAAATGAATTTCTTAATAAAGTAAATGCTTGGTCTAATATTAAAAAAGCTATTAATCATTCTAATATGCGAGTTGGTAGTAATTTAGATTTTCAAGTTTGTTATGGATATTATTGGTTGACTAAAGAATATGCTGATAATTATGAATTTATGTAAAGTATAAGATATAGTCAGACTGTATATGAAAGTATATAGATTATGCAAGGTTCAACATTTGATACTTCATTAGTTGATGTGAATGATATTGTGTATGATAAATATGGACAACCATATTCTAATGCTGAAGAAGTTAATCGTAGATTATATGTAGCTTGCAGTAGATGTAAAAATAAACTTTATCTTAAATTTGGTAATTAACTATGTGTCAAATAACTGTTGCTCCTGAATATACAGGAGAAAAGAAAACTTGTAAATGTTGTGGTAAAGAACTTCCTCTTAGTCATTTTAATAAAAGATGAACTGGTTATAGAACTATTTGTAACGACTATTTAAAGCGAGAAAGCGGTGCCACCGATAAGTTTAAAGATTTTACATCTAGAGAACTTATTGATGAACTTAAAGCTCGTGGATACGAAGAAACTATAACTAAGAAAGTAATTGAAACTATTAAATTATAAGTAACATGAATAAAGAAAAAATTAATACTAGTCTTAGTGCTAGAATTAGACGTCGTAATAAACAAGGATTTACTAAGAGTAATAGAGTAATGTCTAAAAGATATTTCGATAATCACCAAAAACTTTAAATTATTGTTTAAGCTATGATTAAATCTTGGGCAATGGATGTAGAGATTTTTCCAAATCTATTTAGTGTTACTTTTGTGAATCTTCAACATTATATGAAAGTATTTGCAGATTGTAATGATGGTAGCAATAAGAAAAATCCTATTGCTTTAACAGAAAAACTTTCTGTTACTGAGATTAAGTCTAGGCTTGATAAAATTGAAAGTAAAATCTTTTGGATTAGTGATACAGATGATAGTCAACTTCTCGATATTGCTGCATTTATTAATTCTATGCAAGCGTATTATGATACTAAGATTGATGAAAATGGTACTGTATCACAAATTCCTGTTAGAACTGATTTATTTGGTTTTAATAATCAAGGTTATGATGACCTTATGATTAAAGGTTTTATGATGCATTTTAATCGTTATGATAATACTAAGCATTTAATTACATATTTGTATAGTCTTAGTAAAAAAATTATTAATTTACAAAGCGATAAAGATGCATTTTATGGTGATAAAGATTTAGACTTACTTAGACATTACAAACTGCCTTATGCTACTGTTGACCTTCAGCAAATATTCGGTCTTCATTCTGCTAGTGTAGTAGTTGATAAAGAAGGTAATCGAAATAAGTTTGGTAAAAGTCTTAAACAAACGTCTATCAACTTAAAATGGCACGAACTGCTTGACTTTAAACTTCCTCCTATTGATGAAGAAGAATATGAAGTTTATTGGAAGAAAAGAGATAACTACAGAGGAATGAGTCTTGCTCATATAAATGAGCTTATTACAAATGACTTTGATAGATATGTTCTTCCTAAGTACATTGAACCAATGCTTTATTATAATAAAAATGATGTATTTCTTGTATGTGAAATGGCTCGTCAAAAACCTGATGAGATTAAACTTCGATATGCAATTACGTCAGTATTTGGTGTAAATGTGCTTTGTAGTGCTCGTGCTAATGTTGCTGATAAACTTACAGTAAAGTTTTATTCTGATATGAGTGGATTGACTAAAGATAAGTTTATAAAAGGTAGAACTGATAGAACTCTTCTTAGTTTTAATAAAATTATTTTTCCTCATATTCATTTTAAAACTCCTGAGCTTCAGCAAATGCTTGAAGAAATAAAAAAGATAAGTGTGTACCATACTAACAATAGTGATTTTTCTAAAGAAATTACGTTTAGAGGTACAACTTATAAACTTGCATGTGGTGGTATTCATAGTCAAGACCCTCCTAGAGTTTGTGTTTCAAATGATGATTTTGTATATCTTCACCACGATTAACGTATAGTCGTGGTTAAATTCCGAGAATTGCGGGAAACTCCTTAGAGACTATTACACCAAATATTCATAGTGATATAGAATATGGCTTTAGTGAAAAACTTAAAGGTATGGTAAAAGTTAATAGTATTGGACAATCCGCAGCCGAGCATCTTTGTTATAAAGATGAAGGTTCAACGACTATCCCTTATGGGAGTAAATTTTAGAATTATTGACTAAAATTGAAGCACGGAACAGTTTGTTATTATCCAAAAAGATAGTATTGGATGTTATAATAGTTCTAAAAAATCAGGAGCTGGATATATTTGGTGTTATTTAGATAAAGATGATAATGCTATTTATGAAGGCAAAGGAAGGAATAGAACTGTTATAGAACAAATTGAAGATATAGTCTGTCCTGCTCCGAAAGGTCCTAGGGTTAATCCTTTAAGTAAATATAAAATTACTATAAAGGTATAATGTATACGTCATATTATCCGAGTATCATTATAAGTTATAACATTGCTCCTAAACATCTTCATAAACAAAGTTTTGTTAAGATGGTATCTTATCTTAAAAATACAAGAGTTAAATGTAAACATGGTGGTGATATTAATGTAATAGAAGGTGTACCAAATAAAATTGCAGCAGAAGCTCTTAAAATTGTAATTAATTCCATATATGGTAAACTGGGTAAAAGTATCACTGCTCAGTATAAATCGCTCTAATTGCTGGAAACTCGCGAAGATAATAGTGCTACAACATAAGATGAAAATCTAGGTGTGAACGCTTGAAAAACTATTATTATGTGACAATCAGCAGCTAAGACTCTAAGAATTATCTGTGAAGATAATACGAGTAAAGTTCATCGACTAGTTTTTAACGTACTATAACTTAAAAAAGTTATGGGAAACGGGCGAAATTGAATTATTTTTATTATCTTTGCAATGTACTTAAAATGTTATTGTTATGTTAAAGTTTGAAATTAAAGTTAATCCATATGGTAAACGTACGCATAAGGTTCATCGTAATGGTGAATCTCAAAAACGTTTTGGTCATCGCAAAGCAACCACTAGTCAAAATAAATTAAAAGATGTTCCTATAAATCATGGGTATCATCTTGAAGATTATAATAGACATGTTGTTTATGAACATTATTATGATAATGAAGAAGTTCCTTTTTATGTAGGAGAAGGTACATTACAACGTGCTTTCGTTTTATGTGGAAACAGAAGAACTTCTCATTATAATGAGAAGGCTAAAGATATAAATTTGATTAAAGTTAAGATTGTAGCTATTGATGTATCTACTAAAGAAGCATTAGAGCTAGAAACTAAACTTATAAACAAATATAAAAGAATATCTGATGGTGGTTCATTAATAAATGTTGATTATAAAAGAGGTGGTGGTAGACGAAAATCTCTGGAAAGAAGAATATATCAATATGACATTAAAGGAAACCTTTTAACTTCTTATTGTTCAGCTGCTGAGGCTGAACGTATTACTGGGATAAAAGCTAGTAATATAAGTTTATGTGCTAAAGGACATAAAGCTCATAATACAGCTGGAGGATATAAATGGAGATTTAATGACAGATTTGAAATAGAAGAAACAGAGTATAAATCTTATGTTAGAAAAGATAAAACTAACTTAAAGATGTCTATTAAATTCGATTAAGATATAGTCAGGTTTATAATGAAAGTTATAATGTTAATAAGAGTGAACTATTCTTTCTTTATGATAGATTTGCACAATTACAAGTTACTATTAATGGTCAATTGATGACAATGACTCTTGTAGAAGAACTTGAACTTAATGGTATCCATGTTATTTCTGCTAATACTGACGGTATAGTAATAAAACTTCCTAGAGATAAATTTGATGTTTATAAAGAGATTACTGACCGTTGGAATGAAGTTAATAAAATGGGTGCTGATTTTGAAGAATATGAACGTCTTGTTAGTAGAGATATAAATAATTATTTTGCTATATTTGAAGGTGGAGAAGATATAGAGTATAAAGGTGCTCTTGACCCTAAACAATATCTTAAAGATTTGAAGAAAGGTTATGATATGCCTATTGTTGCTCTTGCTGTTTTTGAATATTTTGCTCATAATATTCCTGTAATGGAAACTCTTCAAAAACATACTGATATTCTTGATTTTTGTAAAACTCAAAATGTTGGTAGACAATTTGAAGTAGTTTATGATAAAATTGAAAACGGTAAAATCGTATCTGTTCATAGTCAAAGGCATGTAAGATTTTATGTTTCCACTAAAGGCGTTATAATTCAGAAAGAAAATGTGAATGACCATAAAAGAAGTAAACTTGCTTCTGGTCTTCCAGTTCAAATTCTTAATTCTTTAGATGATGTTCCTATAGAAACTAGAAATATTAACTATAAGTACTATTATGATGAAGCTTGGAAGATTATAAATCCTATTAAGTTAGGTATTAGTCCTACTACTAAAGCCAATTCTTTAAAAGGTACTAAATCTGGTAAATCTCTTCTTAAAAAATATGATAAAGATTATTTAATTCTATTCGATGAAGAAGATTATTAAGTTATGGTAGCTGATAAAATATTTGAACAAGCTGCACTTAATTGGAGAGATAATCATGGGGTTGGGACTGCTTTAGTTCCAACCCCTCTTAATGATAAAGTGTTAGTTTACAAAGTTCTTGCTAAAGTATATGCAAGAAGTCCTGATATGTCATGTGTTATAATTGTTCAATCTTTAGCCGATAGAACAAATATAATTGAGTTTCTAACTAATCAAGATTGTGAAGAAAACAATAATGAATTTAAGAATCTTATCTATAGAAAAACTATAAGAGTTCTTACTAAGGATTTCATTGTTACAGGAGGATGGCAAACTTATGCTATGCTTTGTATTCTTTATAATATTGAGAATTATGATTTAGGAATAAATTTATATTTTTCTCAATGTCATTATAGATTAGCAATTATAAATAAACTTTATACTTCTGAAAATAATGAAGGTAAATTGTATAATCATACTCCTATTTTGAGTTGTTTTAAACAATTAGAAGTTGACGAATTACGAGTTAACACCCCCGTAGAAGAAACATGGGTTGGAGTTACAATCGACTTAACTAGTGAAGCTTGGAGACTTTATCAATATTATACTAAATATATTGAAACAAGCATTAATATATTTGGTAGTTTTGATATACTTAAGCAAGCTAGAATAGGAAATGAAACTCTTAACATATCTTCTGCAAGTATTTGTAATCAAATAGCTGAAGAAAATGGTTGGAATGACCATCTTGACATGTCTTTTGATTTTAATAGAAGTATTGACGAGATGTATAATCCAAATAATCTTCGTGAAAGAGCAACAAATACTTATGAAATTATTCGTAATAGAAGCAATTTAATATCTGATTATGAATACAAGCTTGAAGTTATTTTGGAAGTTGTTAAAGACAATCCTGAGGATAAAATACTTATTATAAATAAACGTGGTGAATTTGCAAGTAAAGTTACAGATTATATAAATAGTCATTCTGATACTGATATTTGTGGAAACTATCATAATAAGGTAGATAATATTCCTGCTGTAGATATAAATGGAAATCCTATATTTATTAAGTCTGGAGTAGAAAAAGGCAAACGTAAATCTATGGGCTATTGTGCTCAAATGACTCTTAATGAGAAGAAATTCAATTTAGGTAAACTTAGATGCCTTAGTCTATCTAATTCTCCTGATAAGTCTTTAAATGTTAGTTTTAATACAATTATTATTACTTCTCCTTTTTGTGAAGATATTAAATCTTATCTTTATAGATTAACTCATATTTGTCCTATTAGTGATAAAATAAAATTATTTTCTATATTTTGTAAAAACACTATAGAGCAACAAAAGTTGATAAATAAACCAATATCGGAGACGCATGTAATTGTTAATAAAGATGAAATTATTGCTAATAATGAAAATAATTTTGACTTTCTTATTGTAGATTAAAATATTTTTCGTATCTTTGCAGTGTAATTAATAAAACGCTCTTTGAAATAATGGACAAATCAAATGAAACTAAAGACAGTAGTAATGGTCGTACATTGACTGTTAGACATGATGATGCAGCTACTGGTCTTAAAGTTCTAAATCTTCTTGATGAAAAACAACTTGCTTCTGCTGAAGTTTTTCTAAAGAAAGTTATAGCAAGTCCTAAAAGTGGTATTACCAACATTAATGATGGTCTAGCTATCTTAATGAGGGCACAAGATTTGCAACTACCTTTTAGTACTTGTATAGAACATATCCATGTTGTTAATGGAAAGACTACTGCTGATATTCATATTATAAAGTCGTTATTATCGAGGGCAGGAGTAATTTGGGAATGCACTAAAGATTATACTCCTCAGTATCAATATACTGACGGTAATACGATTTATATTGAAACACAAATTCCTACTTATTGTGTTAAATGTCGTACTGCTGATGAAGCTGTTAGTATTACACAAGACAGTAATGGAGATAAAATAGGAATTTATCCTATTAAGTGGTATGTAGACCTTGCAAATAAAAAGTATAATGAGTTTCAGATTAGTGATAAATGCAAAATTGCAATTAATCCTAGTCATGCTCAAAAACTTAAAGCTGAAGGCTACTTCCCAGTTATTAGAGTTCCAGCAGTTCCTGTTGATTATGTGACTGAATATAAGTTTACTAGGTATAAGTTTAATCCTGTATTGAATAAACCTATTAAACAAATAGCTGTAAGTCATTTTAGTTATTCAGAAGCTCTTACTGCTCAATTCTTTGAAAAAGATACTTATAAGAAATACGCTAGAGTTATGATAGGACATAGAGCGTTTACTCTTGGGGCTAGAGACATTGCTAGTGATGTTCTTATGGGAGTACTTGAAGAAATTGAAAGTGCGCAAATCAATGGAGGTCTTGACTATGCCATTGAAAATGCAGAATATGAAGAAGTTAGTCAAGAATAAACAATTTAAAGTAGTTTTAAACTACATATTTAATTAACTTAATTATTAATTTTTAAAAACATTACAACTATGAAACTTGGTATTAAGTTTGGAATTAATGCAGTCGTTGCAGGTCAGAAAACCGCTCTTGTTAATGCAACTCCTCAGCTGATTGTTAAGTCTACTCCTGGTCAGTTTACTATTACTTCTCCTGTAAGTAAGGCTCTTGGTATTGCTGTTGGTGAAAACGTTATGTTTCTTAATAACATTAATGAAGTTGAGCGTGCTCTTCAGAATCCTTCTGATGCTATTATGAACTATTGCAATGCTAATGGTTGGGATATTAATACTCGTCAGGGTCAAGATGAATTTATTAAAGACCAGACTATTTGGTATATTGCTAAAGGCGTTCTTTTGTATAAGAGCAATGGTGAGCCTGTTCTTGGTACTGTTCGTATTACTAAGGAAGATAAGCTTGCTTACATTGCAGAAAAGGGTCTTGAATTCATTCAGAGTTTGAGTGATGAAGATAAAGCTGCTCTTGCTGCTGCTAAGAACATGGAAGATGCTTCTGATGAAGACCTTGCTGCTGCTCTTACCGCAGATGACATTGCTTCTCCTACATTCCATTCCGCTTCTGGTTCTAAGACCTCTGCTACTGCTAAGGCTACTGGTGTAGGTCTTCAGCTTAACTTTACTGATAGTTCTGTTTGGGATGCTCTCAAGACAGGTCTTGATGATAAGACTTCTGTGAATCGTGTCTTTGATGTTAAGCTCGATGAAGCTGAGCCATTTGACTATCGTAACGGTAAGGCTGGAGATGATGGTATTGAAAAGATTATGGTTTATCCTCTCAGCTTCGTAGAAGATAAGGCTCCTATCAGTCGTAATAAGAAAGATAGTGATGAAGTTGCTGAAGATTAATATTTGATTTGTCCTGCTACTTTTGTTGGGGAGGTTCTCCTATGAGTTCCTCCCCATTTTTATCTTTATAAATTCAAATAAAAACTTAATTAAGTTATGAGTAAGATTAAAGAAAATGTTGAAGGAGCTTCTGCAGAGTCTCCTTCTAAGAAACTAAGAAGAGGTATTACTAATGAGACTCAAGCTGTTTCTAAACTCAGATTCCATGAGAAAGATGCAGCTCCTAATCGTTTATTTGTTGGTCATCTTCATAGTGTAAGTGTAGCATGGTCTGTTAATCCTGATGGTAAGCAATTTACTGGTGAAAAATGTCCTCGTCTTGTATTTGAGTTTGCTAGTAATACTGCTGATGCTAGTCAAATGAGATATGTAACTCATTCTATTTTCCCTATTGAAAGTAACGTTGATACTATTCCTGGAGGAAAAGACGATTGGAAATTTAATCAAGCAATGAGGTTTATTAAACACATTCTTGACATTTATTATCTTAAAGGACGTCAGCTTACTTTAGAAGAAGAAGATGCTCTTACTCTTAATTTCTGTGACTTTGATGATGACGGCAACTATGTTTCAGTAGATGTTAAAGATGTTCTTGCAAGCTATGCAGAACTATTTAATAACGTTGTTGCTATGATGAATGGTCAATTTAATCTTGCCGATGGAGAAACAGCTAAGTGTTGTTACCGTGATGAAAACGGTAGGTTTCTCCCTGCTTGGATTAAACTTCTTCGTCATAAGAAAGTTAAGGGTGAATGGAGGAATGTAGGTCAGAATGGAGACCTTGCTTTTGACCCATATGTTGGTACTGGTTGTGTTGAACTTCTTATTAGAGGTAAAGAACCTAGTATTCTTAATGTTGACGAAAGTAAAGAATCTATTACTCCTAAAGAAGTTAAGAAGACTCCTACTCTTCCTGGAATTGCTGATATGGCTGGTGGAGTAATGGTTGGCGGTCCTGCTATTACTGGTGCTGCACCTGGTGGAGCATATAATGAAGCTGGCACCGATGAGATGCCATTTTAAGTTAATGCTCTAACATATTAGCTAATGGTTTAATTGTTTATAATAGGGCTGGCTTAACTATTAAGTCAGCCCTTCTTTATAGCTTAGAAGTTATGAAAAGAAGTGTTGCTACTGCCAATCTTACAAAAGATTACATTGAATCAAAAATAAGTCAAGAATCTATAATGAGTAAGTATTTAAATATTCCTGTAGAAGTTATTATAGATTGTATTGAGCATAATCATCTTATAACCTCTATATTTAGGGATGACGATATTAACAAAAGTATGGGTTTTGCTTATAATAGTAAAGGTAAACTTAAAGTTAGAGACTTTGGTGGCGTAGGTATGTTTATGGATATATACGATACAGTAGCATATGTACTTGGATTAGCTTTTGAAAGAAAGATTGAAACTAATAACAAACAAGATTTCTATTTTGTTCTAAAACATATAGCATATACATTTAGTGATGTTATTGACGGTAAAACTACAGACCCTAATTTACAACCTCTTATAGCAAATGCTATAGCTAAAGGTAAAACTAGAAAAGCTATAATTGATATTGTAACAAGGTCTTGGAATAAATATGATAAAGATATATGGGGACATTGGGGTATTGATTTAAGTTATCTTAATACTCATTTCGTTGTTCCTGTTGACCAATATTATATAAACAGAACTGTAGATACAGACCCTAAATATTATTATAAAGCTAAAGACCCATGTTATGCTTATATGTTAGGAACTAATAGACAAGGTATTCGTCTTATTAAACTTTATTTTCCTCGTAGAAATCGTCGTACTGAATTAAAATTTATAACTAATTGTAATGTTCTTGAAGGTTTACCTAATCTTGAACTTGATAATTATGATTATATTTTAATTACTAAAAGTAGTAAAGATAGACTTAGCATAGGCAATCACCTAATGCTACATCCTCTCTACGGGGGAGCTAATAAGCTAAACATTGGAATTATAAATCTTCCAAGTGAAAATTATAGACTACGACAAATAGAATATGATTGGCTTGTTAAAAAACTTGCTGATGATGGTATGATTCTTAGTCTTCTTGATTTTGATAGAACTGGTCGAGATGGTGCTAAATATCTTGAAGAAGAATACAATATTCCTTATCTTTTTATAACTCGTGGTGAATTTGGTCTACCTAATTTCCAATGTAAAGATTTTGCAGACCTTCACGATAAATTTAAAAAAGAACAAATTAATAGATTTATTGAAGATACTAAAAAATATGTCGAAATTAGATTTAAAACCAAAAAAGATACCAATGCCTATGACGGATTTAAATTATCAAGTGATTTGCTCCCGTTCTATTAGTAAAACTGAAAAGGAAGTAATTATCATTATATCTATTACAGAAGAAGAAGAAAAAGCACTTGATAATGGATTTTTAAAAACTACTAAAGGAGGACAAACATTCACTATTCATGGATATGAAGTAATTTGTTATGGAGAAATAGATTTTGATACTAACTCTGAAGATTATCTTGTAATAGAAGATATGAACTGGCTTAATTATTTAGATGTTAAAGGTATATATATTCCAGCAGATTATAATTATGATGAACATTGTTGTTATCCTCCAGAAAGAAGAGTGAGATATACAGAAACATTTAATCCAGCTGTTTTAACACAATATCTTTATGCTAAATTAGGTAAACCTAAACGATGTTGTATATTTAAAGAAAAAAGAAATGGAAGAACTTAATCAATATATTTGTTATCTTGATGATTCGGATAAGAAAATGATTGATGAACGTGTTGCTGAGAAAGGTATTGAGAATTATCTTTCTCAGCAACTTATTTATCTTGATTGCTCTCGTATAATTAATGGTATGAGAATGATGCAAACTATTGGTTATCCTTATCAAAGAGAAATTACATCTTATCTTTATGCTTTACAAACTAAAGCAGGAAATGATTTTGATTTTGACAAAGAATGGTTTGACAAACTTATTAAACAGCATCATGCCAATATTGAATATGAAAAGATTAATCCTCCTGTTTGGTATGGTGGTAAAAAAGCTAAAGATAAATGGTTAAAAGATAACAATAAACTCCCCCGTAGAAGAAAGGTTAAAGAACAATTTCTTTCTGGTATGGGTAAAGAAATATCTAATGTTGAAAGACTTAAACGTCTTAGTGCTGAATTTGGTAATTTAACATTTAAACTTAATCCTACAAAGAAATATGAGTAAAATAAGATGTATAAAAAGCGAAAATGGAACTATTATTCCTATTCACAATATAGCTATTATATCTGCTGAAGATACATCTCATTACATTTGGACAAATTCTGATTGTGATAGTAATAATTGCG
This sequence comes from Bacilli bacterium, assembly GCA_017405445.1. Lineage (GTDB taxonomy): Bacteria > Bacillota_I > Bacilli_A > RF39 > UBA660 > UBA3789. The sequence continues at coordinate 20,017 of JAFRAK010000011.1, forward strand.
GTTATAAACTATCTGATAAAACATATAATATTTTATTAGAAGAATTAGATATTATAGATGAATTAGGTTTTAAAGATTAAATTATGTTTTTATAGAAAAATATTGTGTTGTTAAAAATTCTTCTGATAAAGTTAATAAAATTCATCTTAAAGATTATCAAAAGAAATTTATAATGTATATAAATAAATTAAAAAAAAAAGAAATTATGATTAGCTTGTATAAACGTAACGCTCAATGTAAGCCTCTTGTTTGGTCCGGAGAAGAGAAAAATGGCAAACTTGAAGTTACTTACGGTCTTGTTGGTGGAACTATGCATACCGAAAGTATAATTATTACTAAAAAGAATGTAAATGAACTTCAAAGTAGAGTTAATGCTAAACGTAAAGAAGGCTATAAAGAACTTCATGAATTGAAAGATAATAACGGAAGCTATAAAATATTTAATGGTACAAAAGATGATATACTTCCGTATTTAAATGCGTATCTTCCAAAGTATTCTACTACTTCTGAAGGTTTTGTTCTTCCTATGCTTGCTAAAGTATTAGAAGATAATAAACCTTTTGAAAAATGTGGTACTATGCTTGGTCAGTGGAAGATTGATGGTCTTAGATGTATTATAGGTGCTGAAGAAACTCATGGAGATTTATTTAATCCTTATCATCTAACTTATCATTCTCGTACTGGTGAAGATTGGACTGCTAAAATGTGTTGGATGGATGAACTTCTTCTTCCTAAAATAAGTAAAGAACTTCTTGATATGATGATAGAAGAAGGAGCTTGTCTTGATGGTGAACTTTATCTTCCTGGATATTCAGTAAATGATATTAATTCTTTTGTTAAGAATACTCAACTTGCACAGCATTATAAACTTCAATATTGGTGTTATGATATTTGTTGTGAAAATATGAGTGCTTTACAAAGAAATATTTTTAGAATAAATAATATAGATTTAGAAGAAAAACAAATGACATATAACGACCATTTAAATAATAAATCTCAATTTGTTATTCTTCCAACTCTTAGTGTTGATTCTATAAGTAAAGCTACAATTATAAGAAATAATTTTATTGCTTTTGGTTTTGAAGGTCTTATTCTTCGTAATCCTTCTGCTGAATATCAATTTGGTAAACGTAATCAAGCTATGTTTAAGTTTAAGAAAATTGATGATGGTAAATTTATTATTGTTGATATTAAATCTGAACATAAACGTAGTGACCTTCCTCTTTTTGTATGTCGTAATGATATAAATGACGAACTTTTTGAGTGTAGTATTAATAAACCTCAAAATGAACAAAGAAATATTTTAATAAATAAAGATAAATATGTTGGTAAATATGCTTTTATAGAGTATAGACAACGTAGTGGAATAAATCAAGTACCATTTCACGCAAGGATAATAAATATATGTTTAGATTAAAAATTAAAACAAATAAGAAAACTACATATAATTCTACTATAAAAATAAAAGAAGATTCTATTTTTAAACCTGTTAAAGGATTTGAAGATTATTATGAAATTTCAAATTATGGTGTAGTAAGAAGTAAAGAAAGAATTGTAATATGTTCTGATGGACAAATAAAGCCTATACATAGCAGATATTTAAAACCTAGAGATAACGGAAATGGTTATTTATTTGTTTATTTATGGCGTGATAATAAAAGTTATAGAAGATATGTACATAGACTTGTAGCAGAATCTTTTATTTCTAACCCTGATAATTTAGAAGAAGTAAATCATATTAACGGTAATAAGAGTGATAATAACTTAAATAATTTAGAATGGTGTAATAGACTTTATAATGAAAAAGTTAAAACTAGAATATTAGCTAATTATGGTGGAATAAAAATATATCAAATAGATTATGAAGGTAATATAATAAACACTTTTGATTCTATAAAAGAATGTTGTAGAGTTTTACATCATACTTTTTGTACTGTACAAAAATTAATTACTTCTGATAAATATATTATTAGAAATAATATAAAATATAAATTAAGAAAAGATGATAATAAATAATATAATTATTACAATTACAACATTATTATTGTTAAAATTATTCTCCATGCTCGTGGTATTAATATTTACGATAATATATAAGATAAAAGCTAAAGGAGAAACAGATAAAGAACTTTCTTATATAGAAAAGCAAACTAATGTTTATTGGGGTAATGGATATGGTGAATGGAATTTAATTCCTTGTATTAATATTGCTATAGCTAATTATTTTTCTATAAGTTTTAGTTGGCTTAAATTTAATTATAATAATACTTGGAAAGTAATTACATTTGAAGAAGAAAGTATTAAAGCAGATGCTTTAAGAAATAATAAAACTTAAATTATGAATCTTAGTGCGTATGATATAGTAAATGAAATTAATCATAGAATGACATGGATTGATACTAAAGGTAAATATATAATAAGTAATAATCTACCTATTTATAAATATTATTTTATACTAAAAAGATATGATGAAAAATTAGGTACTACTTATTATTTAGCATTAACTTCTACTTATAGTGATGACCCACAAGTTAGAAAAGTATATAATCCTAAAAATAATAGAACAAAGTATTATATAGCAGATATAATAAATAATATTATTAATAATAAATATTATGATAATAATGAAGTTCAAATTAGATTAGATAAAGTAGACGAGCAAGAAGATGGCATTATTTATGAAATAGTGCTATTATAATATATAATTTGCTTGATTTGACCATTTTTAGGCTTGTAGTTAAAAGTTTATATATCAGCTTATTAATTACAAGCCTAAAATTTTGACCCTCTCAAATTCAATTTTAAAATATACAAAGTTTAACACTTAAAATTCTTGTATATAAAAATAATTGATTATCTTTGTAATATGGCAAAAGAAAATATTGAATTACATATAATACATAATCCTAGTATTAATATTGAAGATAACGGATTTGCTATTGCTATCTTTATAGATGGTGTAGATAAAAATGTATTAGAACTCTCTCAAGAACAAATGCTTCATATAGGAGCTATTCTTCTTAACGTTAGTAATAAATTTATTAAAAATGCTGATAAAATAATAGAGAAATGAAAAAAATATAATTCTAAAATTTATAATCTTCATCAACTTGCAAGTATACTAAATATAAATTATACAACTTTACACAATCATTATACTAAATATAAGAATTTACATTCTTATAAATGTTATAATTCTTCTTATGAAAAATTTGTTGAACAATTAAATAAAGAATTAAACAATGGAATTAATATTGCCAAAAGCTGAAATTTGGGAACAAGGTAATACTCTAGAAGATATGTGGAAACATATTGCTAGATGTACTAGAGTTTGTTATCAAAGTACTCCTAAAGAAAATGGTGAAACTGATGAAGAATTTGTTAAAAGAGTAATTCTTAGACCAGATTCTTCTACAGGGGAGCTTAATTTTGATAAGATACATGGTGCTATGCTTGAACATGGTACTGTTTATCTTTATGAATATACTGAATATCATTCAAGTAGACTTAGTAAATATAAATATAACAAATATTCTAGATGTGTTGAAAAATATTCTCACAAAGAAGTTTGTCAAAGTGATAAAGATTATATGTATAACTATTATATAACAACTAATCTTCGTGTTATTTATGAAAATGGTTGGCTTGATGACTTAAAGTATATTTGTACTCCAACTAAACATCATGCTAAAAGAGTTACTGTATCTTTTACTACTAATATAGGAGTATCTCGTGAATTTAATCGTCATAGAGTTAATTCTATAGCAGAAGAAAGTACTAGATATTGTAATTATTCTCTTGATAAGTTTAATCACAATATTATATGTGTCAAACCTTCTTGGATAACAGAAGAAGATATGAACGAAATAAATAATGAAGACTCTCTTATTAGATTAGATGCTCTAATTAAAGAATACGGTACTGAATTTGAACATGGTTGGTCTGATATAGATTATTATTTATTTGCTTTAGAAACTTGTAATTATTGTTACAATAATCTTATACTTAAAGGTTGGAAACCTCAACAAGCTAGAGAAGTTCTTCCTCTTGCAACTAAAAGTCAACTAATTCATACTGCTTTTATAGATGATTGGAAACATTTCTTCGCTCTTAGAGCTGATGGTGTTTCAGGTCCTCCTCATCCTAATGCTAAATTTATTGCTGAGCCTCTTAAAGAAGAATTTATTAAACGTGGTTATATAGAAAAATTATGATTGTATTAGCTGCATTAGTATTAGGTATATTCATTCTTTCTTCTACGGGGGTGCTAGTATATACTCTCCGTACTATGGATAAATCAGACGCTGCTCGTCATGCAGCTAAGTGTTGTCTTATTGATTTAGTTAACAAACTTAATGAGACATTTCCTGGCTCTAAACTTGTTATTCAAGATTTAGGAGATTCTGTTAAAGTTATTGGTGAAATTAAATATTATAAACTTTCTAAAAATTAAAATTATGATTAGTATTGCAATTATCACATTAGGAATTTGTGCAGTAGTTTGCACAATGATTGTTTGTATTACAAAGTATTCTATTGATAGAGATTTAAGAGCTGCTATTAATAGGTCTATCGAGTATAAAAATTGTATAATTGATTTCTGTAATAAATTTAATGATACTTATTCTAATACAGAAGTATATTTATTTTATGATTGTAACAATATTCCTAGTATAGAAGTAGAAGATGTTGAAAATTTAAATGACATAAATTATGGAGAATAAATTTAATGTTTATCGTTTTAGTGCTACAGGACAAGAGCCTAAAATAATTGTTGCTTCTGATGTTGCTACTGCTGCTAAGTATGTAGATTTTGAATGGGAAAATATCAAATGTGTTTATAAAGACGTAACTATTGCTAATTAATGGTAACAAGTTTATATACTGCTGATGTTAAGCTAAATAAAACTGATAAAGATTATCATAAATATCTTATGGTTTACAATCATACTGAAGGTATTTTATTAATTAATAGAGGTTTATTTAGTATTTCTTTTGATAATGAAGATGCTTTAGCATCAAGTGGTGCTGAAATTATTAATAAAAGACACATAGGAGATATTAATTTATGAATATTTTCCAAATTAGTCAAGAAATTCTTGATATATTTCAAGAACTTGAAGAAAATGGTGGAGAATTAACTGAAGAACTTGAGGCTCAGCTTGCTATTACGCAGGCTGACTTCAAGTCAAAGGTTAAATCTTATATTGATGTTATCAAATATAATGAGTCTAATATAGGTTTGATAGACCAAGAAATAGCTCGTCTTAAAGAATTAAAAGATTCTAAAAATAAATCTATTGCTCGTCTTGAAAAAGTAATTATTTGGGCTGTAGAAACGTTTGGTGAAACTAATAAATCTGGCGGAAAATTTGTTGATTATGGAACAGGTAAGATTACTGTTCGTAATACACAAAAAGTAGAAGTTGATGAAGATTTCGCTTCTGCTAGAGTAAATTATTTCATGGAAGGTATAAGAGAATTAGCATTTACTAAAGAAATATATTACAATGAACTTAAAGATATAATTCCTAAATCTAAAGACATTGATGGATTATCAGTTAATGTATCTGTTGATGTTCCTTTAACTGATATTTATAATGAAAGTGGATATAATATATTAAAAACTTTATATCAATATAACAAAGCATTTAAAGCTAAAGCTGCTGTTAGTAAAACTATGCTTAAAGATGCTTTGAAAGAAAATCCTGATGCTTATCCTAAACTTGCACATATTATAACAAATAAAACACTAACGATAAAATGATTTTAAATGACCTTGAAAAATTAGTAAAAGAAGCTAAAGAGCATTGTGTTCCTGGAAATACTAAAGTAAATGTTTATAAAACAGACCCTTATTCTATTAAAAGACCAGATAAATTAACTGGTATTTTATATGATGTTGATTATGATAATAACGGATTGAATTTATATTACGAAGAATTATGAGTACATACGTAGCTAATGGTCTTCCTTGGGGTAGTAAAGTTGGACGTGATGTTCAACATTGTACCACTTCTAGAGAAGTACTAGAAGAAGCCAAATTAGATTGGAATGTAGAAAAATGTGAACTTGTTGCTCGCATGCCGTTTAGAATAGGAGCTGATAATGATATTAAATCAGGTTCTGGAGACTTTGTTTATGATGGAGAAATTTATCGTGAATGTCCTAACGGTTATGCTACTTATCGTACCGATAAAAATATTCCTCTTGGAATAGTCAAATCTAAATACGAAGTTGTTCAAAATATTGATGCTTTTAATTTTATAGACAATGCTATCGGAGAAGGAAAAGCTGAATTTCAATATGCTGGATGTTTTGGTTTTGGACATAAAGTCTTTATAACTGCTAAACTTCCTGTTACTACTAAAGTTGGTGGTGAACCAATTGATAATTATCTTGTATTTAGTACTTCACATGATGGAAGTGGAAGTATTGATATTCTTTTTACTCCTGTAAGAGTCTTTTGTCTTAATATGCTTAATGCTGGTATTGAAGAAGCCAGTGCTCATATAAGAATTAGACATACAAAATCTGCACAAGATAAACTTGACTTTGGAGCAGAAATGCTTAAAATTGCATTACAGTATGCAGATAATGCTAAAGACTTTTATGATAGTCTTTTGACTATAAACATGAATGATAATCAAGTAAGAGATTATATTTCTAGACTTGTATTATCTCCTTCGGAGTATGCTACTGTTATTTCTGAAACTAAAGATTATACTTTGAAAAGATTATTTGAAAAAGATTATCTTACTATGGAAAGAACAGGAATTAGTACAAGAAAAACCAATATTATGAATACTATGTTTGATTATTATCAAACTGGTGTTGCACAAGAACATATAATTGGAACTGCTTGGGGTGCATATAATGCTATAACAGGATATTATTGTAATGTTAAAGACCAGGTTGGTGAAAAGAGAATGAATAATCTTGTGTTTGGTGGTGATAGGCTTGCTATGAGTAAAGCTTTAAAAGAAGTTGTTACTTTTAGAGAGGCTGCATAATCTACATTCTTCTATGGGGGAGCTAGTTAGGCTAATTAGCTCCCCCGTAGAAGAAATGTATGTGGTATTACTAATGTTGTTAAAGACAGTTATAAAATAATTATGTTAAAAATGTTAATTTTATTGATAGTATAAAAGATAATGTATATCTTTGTAAATATAAGAGGTCTATAATATAATATATTATTACTATTCTAACTACTTAATTTTCAACAAGTTAGAACCTAATTTGTTAGTCAACCGACTAACTTTTTAGGCAAAAATTTGGTCAACTGACTAACTTTTGTATATTTGCATAAAAATTACTTATTATGCTTATAGTTAATAATATTATTATAAATAAAGATTATCTTAAAAATTCTTTTGCTGATTGTTTTAAGAAACGAACTATCACTGATGAAGATATTGATTCTAATCAATATAGAAAAGAAATAAGATACATGACAGACAAAGCTATTATAGATAACAATTTAATACTTTTTCTTCATTCTGAAAAGAAATATGTTGTACTATTAGTAGATTACATTGTTAGAAATCTTGTTTGGGGACACAATTATATATCTTTAGTTCCTGATAATATAATAAAAGATGCACATGGAAGTTTATCAAAAGGGGACGTTAGTAAAGCCATAAAAAGATGTATAGAACTTAACATTATTATTAGAACTAAAGATGACCTAGAAGAATATAAAAATATTAATAAGTATATTTATACTGTTAATCATAATTATATTTTTAAAGGAAATACTAAAAATTATTTAAAAGACACAATGTGAGTTATGTTAGAAGTTAAATTTAAGAAACTTGTTCCAGAAGCAGTAATTCCTGCTTATGCTAAACCAGGTGATGCTGGGCTTGACCTTCGTGCTACAAGTAAACATTGGAGTGATGATTTTCAATGTTGGATTTATGGTACTGGTCTTGCAGTTGAAATTCCAGAAGGTTATGTAGGTCTTATTTTTCCTCGTAGTTCTGTACGTAAATATTGTCTTGCTCTTACTAACTCTGTTGGTGTAATAGATTCAAGTTATAGAGGAGAAATTATGTGTACCTTTAGACCTCAAAGTAAAGGTACTACAGAAGTATATAATGTTGGTGATAGAGTTTGCCAACTTATTATTGTGCCTTATCCTGCTATTGCTCCTATTGAAGTTAAAGAACTTTCTGAAACTGAAAGAGGTGTTAACGGCCATGGAAGTACAGGAGTTTAGTATATTATTAATTTCAAAATAAATAAACAAAATGGGTATTAAAAACCTTATTAAAGTAAATAAACTTGCTTGTGATAATATTGCAAGTTTAGAAAATGCAATTCGTTCTGCACAAATTCAGAATGACAAAGATAAAGCTAACTTTGGTAATCTTTGTGTTGCACTTCGTGGTTTCCGTATGGTAGCTGATGCTACAGAAGCCCTTCTTATTAACGAAAATGTTCTTAAAAGTGATGATGGTAATTTCTATCAAAAAGTAGATGAAACTGTAGAAGAACATGAACAAAGTGGTTCTAATAACAACTAAAGGTTGTGAAGCTTGTAAAATAATGAGTAATAATATAGCTAAAGCTATAGATGTTTCTAAAAAAGATATTTGTATTCAGCAACTAGATATAAACAATCTAGATAGAAAGTATATTAGAACTTTTGGAATTTCAGATTGTCCTACAACTTTAATTTTTAAAGATGGACAACTTAAAAGAAAAGAAGTTGGAACTAGACCTTATATTGTAATTGTTAGATGGTTTGATATTGATTTTAAGTAATGTTTTTTTTAGCTATTATTTATTTGTTTGGATGTGGGTGTCAGTAATACAGCTGACACCCTTAATTATTTTAATTATAATGAAAGACGTAATAATAGGTGTATTAGTATTAGCTGTAATAATATTCTGTTGGATATTAGTATTACAAAATAAAGATACTAGTAACACTAGCTCCCCCGTAGAAGAAATGTATCATAGAGAACTAGTTACTATTCTTGATTCTATTCTTGATTCTCGTTTTGCTTGTGGTGTATATGCTGATGATAGTATTGATTATGTTTCGTCAGTAGATTCTTATTGATTTTATAGCTTTATTTTATTATTAAACGCTCGATTTGCTGTCTTAAATGGTTTGCAATATAAGTAAATGTGAGTTATGAATAACTAATAAGGTTATTAAATTAAATGTCTCAAATTAAAACTTTAAATGTATAAAAAGTTATTATGAAGGTTATTGTTAATGAATACATTCCTTTTAAAGGTTTTATTGCCTTTAACTTCTTTGGCATTATCTTTGTTAGGTTAGACGAATATCTAAAGTTTGATAAGTTGCATAATAAGCATGCTTATGATGTCATACTTAACCATGAGAAAATACATACTGAACAGATGAAAGAGCTTCTATATATTTTCTTTTATCTTATTTATTGTGTTGAATACTTGATTAAGTTTATTTGTTGCTTTAACTTTCATAAAGCTTATCATAATGTAAGTTTTGAAAAAGAAGCATTTGATAATGAATTTAATCTAAAGTATTTAGAGAATAGAAAACGTTATAATTGGATTAAATATTTGTTTCATTGTTTTTAGTTTTAGGTTTATGTTAAGCCCCAAGTTGCTCGTGAGAGTAGCTTGGGGCATTTTTTTAACTATAAAGGGAGCTATAGAAGTAACTTATTTTTTAATCCAATTTGCAATAGCTTCTATATCAACAATTCCTATAGGATTCTTTCCTAATTTATAATAATGATTATTATCAGGAGTATCAAGAAGATTTCTAATACCAGCCCAAATAGGAGTTCTGCGTTGAATATAAACAGATAATTTATGTTCATCTGCAAATCGTCCGCTATGATAATACGGGTCATAATCTTCTCCTTTTAATATCATATCTCCTACAACCATAGCAGTTTTAAACATATCACTTATAACTGATTGACCAGCAACAGGTGTACTCATAAGTTTCTTTGTTTCTACAACACCACCTATAGGATTATACATAAAACTTTCAGAGGCAAGTCTATCTGCTTCATAAAGGGCTAAGTTATAGAAAAGGCTATCGTCATCGTCGTCTCCTCCAACTTGTAATGCTAATGCTACAAGTAATGCTATTAGAACACCGCTCAAATCTCCAGCATTTCTTCTTATATTAGCTTTATCATAGTCAGGAGTAATAGCCCATGTATCTTTAATAGCGGCACAGAAGTCAAATATATGTCTAAGCATAAATTGAGCACTCTTTATAGCATCTGTTTGAGGTTGAGTTAATCCACAGTTTTTCTGAGCAACTTCAGCATTTAGTGAGAGAAAATCCATACAACTTGCTACAATACCTTTTTCAACAGTACCTCTAGTTTCATTATAATATCCTCTTCTACGCCAACGTTTAAGAATACCTGTAGGAAGATGTTTATGATATTGCATTACTAATGCTCCCCACCATTTACTTTCTATATAAGCAGCTGCGTTTCTATTATAATTACCATGAATCTTGTTATTAACAAGTCTAACTCTATTAGATAATTGTCCTAGTATATGTTCAGCATAACTAATACCAGTTTCTGTAAATTCGTGGCTAAGTTTTTCAAGAATACTACCTTCAACAAATTTAAGTTTATGATTATCACCCAAATCTATTTGTGAATAAATATCAGGCATATTATCAAATTCGTCACTAAGTTTTTTCCTATTCTCTTCTACTTTTTTAGCCCATTCACTTCTTTGCTTCTTATCAAGATGTCTAGCAACCCATTCAGTTATATCATTTTTTCTAAACCAAGCATATTCTCTAAAATCGTTAGGAGTAGCTGATATTTCTTTTTTAAAGTTAGCAAATTCAGTTTGCTGTTCTTCATTTAAAATATCAGTTAAATATTCAGCTTCTTTTACTCGTATATACTCAGCTTTATTCATAAATGTAAACCCAATACCTCTAGCATCATCTTTATTTTCTACAAGTTTATGACTATGAAGCATAGCAAATAATACACTATTTTGCATAAAATGTTCACCAATAGTTTGAGGACTAAACATACTGTCTCTAAGAATTTTAGAATATTTAGCATAATCTAATTCTCTAACAGTGCCTGTTTTTTCATCATAATCTACTGATTTAAAATATTTAATAGCAGCATCTTGTTTACTATAAGCCCAATCTTCATGTCCAGCAACTGTAGCAGCAAATCCTTGAGAATAACTAAATACACCCATAGTCCATTCTAGAGTGCCAGTACCCCATTGCTCTTTATTAAAATATTCACTTGCAGCAGCTTCTGCTAAAATACCAGTTTCACCAAGAGTAACATTAGCTATACCTCCTCTAAAGTTAAGCATCATGTAGTTAGCAGAAGTAAAACCTTGAAGATTTCTAGCAATACCTTGTTTAATATCTGGTCTGACCCACTGGTCATAAAGTAATCTTCTAACAACATTACTTAATTGTTCATAAAGATTTTTATCTACATCAGTATCATATATAGGATTATCATCACTACTTTTTCGTGCATTACGTTGAAATTCTGGAGTTCTAGATACAAATTCCCTAGCTTGACTTTTAAGCTTCTTTGCAGTTTTAGTAATTTTACCTCTAGTAGACGTATCATTACTATTCTCTACGGGGGAGCCATCGTTTATAATATAAGTTTCTTGCTTTCTAACTTGGTCAAGAAGATAAAATAACTTTTGTTTGTTATGAAGAATAGCATTATAATCACAGGCCTTATCTAAATATCTTTCAATAACATCTATCCAGTTTTTATCAAGTAAAGCTTTATGTATTTCTCTATTTTGTTCTTCAACTTGTTTCTTTTCATCTTTCCATTCAGCAAGAGCTCTTGTATAAGCAACTACATCTCCATCAAAAGCAGCAATTGTTGGTTTTGGTTTATCAAAATATATGCTACCTTTATTAGAATCTTTAAGCATTTCTGTCATTGGCATAACAGGATTAAAATCTTCAGAATAACTAATGTCATTTTTCCATGCAATATCAGATTCTTTAGCAAAAGTACCAATACCAGCTAATTTACCAAACTCTTTTACAACTTTTCCAAAAGTCATTTGATCAGCCTTTCTTGCAGCAGGAAGATTTCCTTGCTCAAAGTAATGTTTACCTTGATATGTTTTAGCTGAATTAATAAGAGTTTGTTTAAGATAATTTCTCATCTTAATTTCATATTCATTAAGTTCAGCTACTTTAGGATTATCATATCTACCATCATAAGCACCAGGTCTATAGTTACCTAAAATATAAGTATTAGGTCTATATGCAAGATTCCTCATATCTGCTTCTGGAATATATAATCCATGTTTCATACCATCTTTTACTTTTCTTTCTCTTTGATGTCTACGAGGAACCCATTCACCATCAGCAGAATTTTCTTCAAAATTTTCATATTTATATTCACTTCGTGTCCATATTTGTAGAGGCTCTACTTTTCTAGTATATGGATTCCAAACATGATTCTTTTCAATCCATTCTGCATAATAAGCGTTATTATCTTTTCTACGTTTAGATTCTAATTCTGCTTCACGTCTAGCATCATGATAATATTGAGTAGGAACAGTTCTATACAGCCCTTCAAGAATACGATTAGCTTCTGTTCTTTCTTCATCAACCCATTTAGTATATTCAGGATTTAATTGTCCGTTAATATATTTCTCTGCTTTTGGTCTAATATAGTTAAATAATAGACTATTAGCAACAAGTTCGTTATTTTTATCTCTTACATAATCACCAGTAACATCTACTTCGTATAAAATGCTAGCAAGAGCATTTTTGAAAGCTATACTTCTTCCATTTAAAGCACTTTTTTGAATAGCAAAAGCATCTTCATCTGGAACAGAAACTGTATTTTCTTCAATAAACTTAACTACTTCTTTCATATTAGTAGAACCTTCTTTACGTTTAAGGGTACGAAGTTTAAGAAGTTCAATACCTAAGTTAGTAAGAAGTTTAATGTTTTCTGCATTATCCTCTAACATAGTGAAGTCAAGTCTATCGGTAACAGGATTCCAACATCTTTCTAATAGAGCATTTATGTTTGTAACTTGTGTTCTATATTCAGAAGCTTTTACTCCATTACCTGTCATCTTCTCATAAAACTCTTTTTTAAATATATCACCGTTACCTTTAGCAGAATTTATAAGAACAGCATCAGAGAAAGGAGGATACACATCAAGCTGCATATTTTGTTCTTGAAGTTTCTTTACTCTTCTTACTTCATCTTCTGTAAATTCATTACCATTTAATACACCTCTATAATCTCTAACAGCTCTATTAGTATCAGTTTCAGCATTAGAAATTATACGGCTTATATCTAATGATTTTCTATTTTTACCGAGTTTTAATTTGTTTAATGCTTTATTTACTTTTTTTCCAAAATCGTCAACATCATTATCATAGTTTACAATAAAAGCAGCATTATTTTTAACCCAGTTTCTAGCTTCTACATATCTTGCGTTTTGCATAAGTTGAGACATTGGTATAGTAGGAATACCATCAGGAGTTCTTTGTTCAGCTTTAGCTATAACATCAAGATTTATTTTAAGAAGTTCTTTGAATTTAGGAACAGGAACATACTCAAAAGTCCTTTCTCTTAATTCTTTCATGTTACCTAGGAAATTATTAAGAGCAGTAGCTGCTTCATCTCCATATAAAGCTAATTCTTTCTTTTGTGCTTCTGTATATGCAGCGCCGAATTGTTTTATAGGTCTACTAACAAAGTTTCCACTTTCATCAATATAATATCCAGGCCTATAAAGATTAATTATAGCTAAATCTAATTTCTTAAGTTTATTAGTTTGTTCATTAGAAGAACCTCTTTCTTGTATATATTGATTAAGAAGATTACGTTCATATAGAAATTTCATATATTCACTATAAATCTCAGGATAGTTTTCAAGCATATCCTGTTCGAGATTTGTTTTTTGAATATAATATTCTGGTTTAGCTTCTTGATTAATAAATACTGCTTTAATTTGGTCAAAAGCTAATTTAGCTTTAAGATGTTCAATAGTACCATAACCTTGTTTAGAAGCTTCTATAACAGCATCTTCTAATTCGTCATATTTTACTTTAAAATCTCTAACATAATCTTCTATAAATTCACCATCATCAGTAATAAATTTATTAATATTTATAGATAAACCTTTAGCAGCAGCTTCTTTTTCAAAAGTTTCTATTTGCTTTCTATATTCTTCTTTATATCTTGCTTTAGCTAATCTTCTTTGCTCAATATCATCCATAACATCTCGCATAATAGTTTGAACAAGAGGATTTGAAGCATTCATTATGTCATCATATTGCCACATAAACCCTTGAGTTCTATAATAACCGTTAATAAGAGGTATTTGTTTACCCTTAATAAGAGGATTAGTAGATATTGAAGTAAAATATCCTTCAGCTATTTTTTGTTCTATTTTATCAATAGGAAGTTTGGATATTTCTGTAATAGTCTTTTTTATTTCATCAATATAAAATTGAACTTCACTATCTTCAGATGTTTGCTGATTATAATGAGCAAGTTTATCAAGAAGAGCATTTGCTAGATTACTAACTCTTATATATTCATTAAGAAGTTCAGGCTTTTTACCCAATAGACTTTGAACCTTATCGTCAAGAATAGATAACCATTTATCTTCATCTTCTGGGTCTCTAGTAAAGTTTTCAATTTTATTTTTAAGAATATCAGTTACTTTACCAACATAAGCAGCTATTTCTCTCGTAACAAGAAGTTCATTATTTTTTGAAAATTCTACACTAGCAGAAACTTGTCCATCAGCAGCAAGTCTAATATGATTCATAAATTCTCTAGATACCGGGTCACTTTCTACACCAACTTGACCTTTCATAAAATCAAGAACTCCAGCATTTATATCAGGAAGAGATATAGCAGCTTCCGATGATTCCATATTTGGGTCGTCTTGAATATCAGAAGAATTTAAAATAGGTGTTATCTTATATAAATATCTAGAATTACCATTATTTAAAGTAGGAAGTTCTTCTTTTATTTTAGCATTAGGAGTAACTTTAGTTATTTGAACTTTAACAGATTCACCATTAGGATATGTTATAGTTTGTTGTAAACCATATAGCTCCCCCGTAGAAGGAATATATGATTCTAATGAACTACAAATGACATATATAGGTTTACTATTAAGTTCATTAATAAATCTACTTCTAACTATATTTTTTAGATTATTTATACTAATATCATCTTTAAATTTAGTACTATTTATATTAAAATTAGTATCAGCTAATATTTTCCCTTTTATTGTAGCACGTTTCTTATATCTAAGTTCGTCATATTTTCCAGATTCTTTAAATTCTTCTTTAACCCCATCTGCTATTTCTGAAAAGAGAGTATTATCAAACAATTGATTACTATAAGCAGTTAGAATAGATTCATACCAACCTTTATCCATTGATTTTTTATTATTTTCTTCATTAGCACTCCATATACCAAATTCATTAGTTTCAAGAGTAATCAACGGATACATAGCAATAAATCCACCTTTATTTATAATTCTATAGAGTCTTGTATCTCCATTAAAATCTACTATCTTTATATAAGAATTAGGATAATATGTATTACTAGCATTATCTTTCTTTAGAATTTTAGCACTAGTAAGTTTGGAATTATATTCATCTTTTGCTTTTTTTAATTCTTCTTCTGTAGCATTATTTTTAGGATTAAATTGACATATATACATTCCACGTTTTGGACCTTGTATATTATATTTAGCTCTTGTTGTTTTATTTAATTTTAATGTACCTATTTCGTTAATGTCCAAATGACTTCTGAGATACATTTCAGCCATTTCTCTAACTTCATCTTCAGCAATAGGTGACATATTTGTTCCTATAGCTTTAATTCTTCCAAGATAAGCTCCATTTATTCCAAGACCAATACCTTTAATATCATCTATACCAAAATCTTTATATAAAATTTCATTATCTATAACTTTATTAACAGCGTTTTTACTCATACGCATACCTTCAACAATAGTAGCATATTTAACCAAATCTACTGCTGTAGCAGCTATAAATGGGTTTTTAGAATTAGCAGCAAGCATAAACTCTAATCTAATAACATTTATGTCTATGTTATTATCGTTAAAGTCTATAGTATGCATACCATTCTTTCCTCTTCTTTGCTGAACATTAAGATTAACATCTAAATATCCAAAAATACCAGGATTTGTAGAATTAAGTTGAATCCATTTAACTTTTTGAGCTGGAGAAAGTTTTGAAAATTCAGAAAGTTCTTCATTTGTAGGATTATTCTTATCTTCAACTTTAAATATTTTTTCTTTTCTTTTTGTTTTCTCTACAACTTTTCCATCTTCTTCTACTGTATATTTTTCATATTCTATAGTAGCTATATTACTAGAAGCACCATAACCAAATATTCGTTGTTTTTCATCATAAGCACTTTTATTAATATCAAGACTCATAGAATATGTACCATCTTCATTAACAGTAAATGTAATAGGATGTGCTATAACATCTAATGTGTTCAAAAGATAAGATAAAACATATTTTTTATAATCGTTTTGTAGTTCTTCACTAAGAG
The DNA here is from genome assembly GCA_017405445.1 of Bacilli bacterium. Classification (GTDB taxonomy): domain Bacteria; phylum Bacillota_I; class Bacilli_A; order RF39; family UBA660; genus UBA3789. The sequence goes on from JAFRAK010000011.1 coordinate 36,585, forward strand.
GTTTATTGAAATTATTAGTAAGAAGTGGAGCAAGTTTATCAATAATATCTACAAATTCTTTACGTTCTGTATCTAATACATGTTCTGAAAGCATTACATCAAATGCAGTAGCATATTTAAGATTAGCAGTAAGAATAGGATAGCTACTAGTTGAATTATTTCTAACAAAACTAAATACACCTTCAGATATACCAGGATAAATGGATTCAAGAATATGAACTCCATTAACAGATAATACAGGGTGAGTAACTTCTTTTTTAGTAAATGTATTCTTTCTATAAATAGAATTAGAAATATCATTTAATGTTTTTCTAGCTGCATAAATACTTTGTTTAGCACCAAATTTATCAGGATTACAGCATCTAGCAATAGCTCCTATTTCTGTAGCAGTATTATTTATTTTATAAAAAGCAAGCATAACACCAAGGTCAAACAGAAGCTGAGTAGTAGTTGGTTTTGCTTCATTATCTTCTACAGGGGAGCTAAATTCTCCTTGGTTATTTAATCGTCTAAGTAATTTACTTCCAATAATAGCAATATTCTTAAGATTATTATCACTAAGATTTATATGTGGGTCTTTATCATTTACTTTAAATATTTCAGTAAATTCAGCTCCATACTTTTCTTGAAGTTTATTAAGAATATTAGTAATACTTTCTCCTTCAGTCGTAACTCCTAATTCTTTAGCTAATTCTTTTATAGCAATATTGAAAGGAGTAGAGAATGAATTGGAGAATATAGATTTATTTCCATTATAAGCTTTAACAATTCTTGTTATTGCAGGCTGCGTAATAAAAGAAATAATAGTATCATAATCAACTCCAACATTTGCTAAAGTTTTATAAACACCAAAAGTAAATTCATTTACATTAGGAACAGCACCTTCTTTGATAGCATCAAGAATATGAGCAGTAGTTTCTGAACTATAAGCAGTAAGAATACGACCTATAATGTTTTTATTATTTTTAGAATGACCATAAGTGTTATGTGTAACAAGATAACCTTTTGGAACTCTAGCACTTGTTTTTAATTCAAAAGCATTTTCATCTATAAGATTTAATACTGTATCAGTATCATATATTACTAATATTTCATCACTAGGAGCAAGTAGAGGTCTAACTGTATTACATACAGAACAGAAAGTGTCAAGACTAACACTAATAGCTTTAAGTGTTGCTCCACTCATAGCATCATTTTGAAACTTAATCTGGTCATATATATTATAAGAAGACCTTGCGTTTCTTTCTGCTCTAACTTCATCAGACATAGTTCTATTTAATGCAGCAATAATATCATCAAAGTTAGAACGAAGCATTTGCTCTTCAATAGCATTTGGGTCATTCATAATATCAATCATAATTTCTAGAATACGATTATTTCTAGCTCTACGATTGTTTATTTTATAATTAGGAAGAGTTTTAAATTCTTCAAACGTAGGAAGACCATTTTTCTTAGCTTCTGCTTCTAATCTTTCTTTATATTCATTATCAATAGCATATTTATGTTCAGCTCTTTCTCCTGGTTGAATATTTACTTCATTTACATAATCAATTAAAGCATTCAAATAAGTTTGAATATTTTGTTCATCTTGAATATGTTTATCTAAATATTTTTTATTTTTAATAACATATTGTGTAGTATAATCAATAGCGGCTTTACCAAAAGCATATTCATATTCTGCAGCAGTAGCAGAACGACCTACTTTTTCTCTAGCTTTTTTTCTTAAATTATATAATCCTTTTTTGTAATGTTCTAATAGATTATCTTCTGCAACAGCTAGAGCTGTTTTATATTTTATATATCTGTCTTGTATAAGTGTATTAAATTCTTTTATTTTGCTCTTTTTATCTTCTTTACTTTCTTTTAACTCTTCTATATCTTCTATTTTACCTTTAAGATAATAAAAATAATCATCTAAAGTATATCCTTCTTTTTCGTAATCTTTATATTTTATTCTATGCTTAATGCCATTAGAATCTGTATAACTTTCAAAAGTAATAGCGTAAACAGAATCAATATCAAAGTCGGAACCTGTTTGAGATACCCAGTCATTAGGAACTACAATAGTAGAGCCTTGAGCATCATTAAGTATTCCTACAACTTTCATAATAGCTACAGATTGCTTACCTTCAGTAGGAATACGATAACCTATAAGCATGTCTAATCCTTCTTTACTTAATTCTTCAAGAATTTGAGTTTCAGACATGTTTCTATAATGCTTGCTATTTTTATTAATTCCTAAATAAGAAAGAGGAACTTTAACTTCAATATAATGTTCTTGTTTTCCATTAACAATAGGATGGTATCTTAAATCACTATCATAAGATACTTCAGTACCTTTTTCTTTAAGATATTCTTTAAATTCTTTTCTAAGTTTACTAGATACTTTGTCTTTTACTTCTTTATTATTTTCTGCAGCCCAAACTTTAAACTTTTCGTTTTCTATAAGTTTTTCATCAGGAAGAAGACTTAAATCTAAAGCAGTATAACCTACATTTGTAACCTGAGCAGCATGAAAACCAGGAAGAGTTTGTCTTGTTATATTTCTATTAATAAAACCCTGAATAATAGATTCATAAGTTGTAATGATACTATTTATACAAGGATTCATACGAGGTTGACCATTAACTAAAGTAACATAGTCATTCATATTTTTGTCAAGACCTCTTCTAACAAGTTCTCCTTTAAGTTTTGAAAGTAAAACTTTATTGTTAATATTAACAATTTCTCCTACTTCATTAAATTCTATATCTAAATCATTAACAAGTTTCTCATAAGAACCATATACATTTTCTACAAATAAATCAAAATATTCAAGTTTTTTATCATATAATTCTTTAGTAGAAATACCTTTAGTTATATTATCAATAATTTTCTTTACAATTTGAATACCAGCTTTATTTGTGCTATTCATGTGTTGAGGAGTTTCCTGTTGAGTGTAAAGATAATTGTAATCGTATAATTGCATAGCTTCTTTAGCTTCTGCAACAAAAGATTTAAATTTTTCTTTACTTATTTGACCATCATTGTCCCAAAGAGTAAGAACTTTTTCATTTGCTGCTTTAGAAGTTTCAACAGTATTAAGCTGGTCAATTCCAGCTTCTTTCATCATATTATAAACTTCTTCAAGTTGAGTACCTTTTATAAAATAAGGAACAAGAACAAGTTCTGCATTTTTAATCTGACGAGGAAGTTCTTCTTTATAATTTTCATCATAATGTAAATCGTAATAGAAGTTCTTTTGAACTTGAATAAAAGCTTCAATATCTTTTGCAGTAAGAGTTTCAGGACTAAACATAAGTTTTTGAAGCATAGGAATATACTTTCTTAATTGTCCTTTAGCAGCAACTCTTCTAACAAATTCTTCTAAAGTTATATAAGATTGAGCATCATTTACCTTAGTTTCAGTAAAACCTCCTCGTCTAACTCCTTTTTCGTCTTTCGGACCATAAAGCATGTCATCAATTCTATCTTCAACTTTAGCTTTTTCTTCGGCATTTATATTGTGTTTTGACATGTGTTTAAGAAGAAAAGCTTTAATGTTTTGTAGAGCTTCTTCATTAGTGGCTTGTGTATTTTTAACAGTAACAGCTCTAAATTTATTATAAATTTTAAGACCTTCTAATTGAGTACCTGCAAATATTTCAGAAAAAGTCTTTTTAATAGGATTACCTTCTTCATCAACTCCTGTTGTAATTGTTCCTTTATCAAGAAGAGTTTTTTCTACAATTTCTGTTCTATACGGAAGTTCATTTATATAATCTACAACACCATAAGGTATACCAGAACCTTGATATTCTTTTGCTCTTTTAAGAATTGTTTGAGCATTAGGATAAAATTTAGAATCTCCATCTAAAATACCATCGTGAGCACATAAAACTAAATGATAATTTATACTAAAATTAATAACATCATCATAAGTTAGTTTTCTTTCTCCAAGAAAATCTTTATATTCTGATAAGAATTCATTACCACTATCTACATAATCTTTAATCCAAGAATCTAATCTTTCTTGAATTGCAAAAAGTTGTGCTTCAGTTAGTTCTATATCAATAATATTATTAGTATTAGAATCTTTTTTAATATGTAATCCGTTTTCTTGTTTAGCTCCCCCGTAGAAGAAATCTATGATTACATTACCTGTTGCATCTTCTTTGAATAGGTCAGACATATAATTTCTAGTATATCCTTTACCATCTTTATCATGTGCAAATAATGTAAATTTATTACTACCAAAAACTTTTCCACTTAATGAAAGTGTTTGACCTTTTTTAGTATAAACATTTCCTTCTTTATCAGTATGATAAAATTTAACACCTGTTAGTTTAGTTCTAACAGGCACACCATTTTCTTTCTTTATACTACCATCGTTTTCACATTCAAATAGTACATCTCTAGCAACAGCAGCAGAAAGAAGTTCTTGCTTAAATTGGTTTAGTATAAGTTGATAAGCAGCACTATTATGATTAATTACTTTAGCTTGCTGACCATAAACTGTATCTCCTACAGTAACAGGGCCTTTTGCTAGTTGTTCTGTATAATAATTACTTAATAAAGATATTGTATCATCTTTGAGAGTAGCTTCAAATACTCTAATTCCTTCTTCTGTTTTTCTATATTCAAAAGTTCCTTCGATATTTATATTACTAAAATATCCAAATTCATTTGACTTACCTGTTATTACAAAATATTTATTATCAGATTCATCTTGTAATAGAATATAATCTTTGTCCTTTTTATGAATAATATAGTTTTTATTTTTAACTTGAAGAGGAGTTTTCTTTGTTAATATATTATTAAGTAATGTATGAGAAATTTTATATCCAGAAGCAAAACCTTCATCACCTTCAGTTACTATATCATATTGTTCTTTAGTAATTTTCTTTGTAACAGCAGACACTATGTCTTTAACAGTATTAGCTACTGTGTTTTTATCAGCAAAAACAAATAAGTCACTAGTATCTATTCTAGGAGCTCTAATAGCAAAAGTTTTAGGAGCATCTGAAGGAGTTCTTAAATAGAATACTCCCATTTGTTTTTTAGTCTTAGTATATGGCTGGTTAAAATAAGCATTAAGTATTGTAGGAACAAAATCACCAGGAGTCATTTTATTATATTTTGCTGCTTTTCCATTATCATAATTAATGCTTCCATTAAATAGATAGAATTTAAGAGTTTCTAGGGCATCTTCTTCCAACATAATAACACCATTATTATATTTAAAAATGCCTTTACTTAATTCTCTTCCATTAGAATCTACTTGTGTAACAAAAATAGGATTATATCTATTTTTAATAGCTTTAAGTTTATTAGTACCCCAATTAAGAACTTCTTCTTTATTTCCAGATTCTAATAATTTGATAAGATTAGTTATCATGCTATTATTAAGAATATCTGAAGATAAATTTTTATAAACATCAGCAGAATTAAATGTAGTTTGAACATAACTATAGTCCAAAAACATATCTCTTATCTCAAGAACTATATTTCTTGCTTTATCTAGAGGGTCTATGTCATAGACCTTTTGCATATCTATATAGTCTTCTTCATCAGAATAGATTCCATTTTTAGCTTTTTCTAATAAAGAATTATTATAAGCTGTAACTTGTTGTTTTAATATTTGTTGTTTGTTATAATCTTCCTTACAATTTTTTAAAGCATCATTAATACTACGGAACTTTGTAAACAAATCTTTTATAACATCAGCTTTATCAGAAATAGAATTACTTTTTGCTTTGTCATTTATATAAGAAAGTATAGCACCTTCTTCAATACTTGTAAAAAAAGATTTAACTACAGAAATAATATCTGATTCAAGTTTATTATATTCTTCTTCAAATATACTTCTTTGCTGTTCTCTATTTTCTTCATCTTTTATAGTATTTAATCTACTAGCCCTAACAGATAAACCAATAGCTTTTTCTTTACCACTACTTAAAAGTATTTCATTAGATTCTATATCAGACGACACAATAGTGTGTCTCATATCATTCTGAAGATTAAATAAAAATGATGATTTTTTATCAGCATCAGAATTTGATTCTATAGAAGAAGATTTACCATTCTCAAATCTAACTTCTAATTTACTTACTTTAGTTTTAGCAAAAACAGTGAAACATTCACACAGAAAATCAGGGTCAGCTTGCAAATCTTCTTTGAATTTAGCAAAAGATTGAAAACCATCAACAGTTTTAGAAATTCTATCAACAGCTTCTATAAATTCATCTTGATTTCTAAACTGAGATTGAAGCAATATAGAACTACATGCTTCAACAGTCATTGTCTCAGCTATACCAAAATTATTATTTAAGTCCTCAGCGTAATTACCATTATTTGTTGTTCTAATAGATGTAAATTTTCTGAGAGCATTAAAATAATCTTGAAGTCTAGCACTTATATGAGATTTAAAATCTTTATGTTCACCTGAGTGGTCAAATTGTTTCATATACTCATCTTGTTCAGAATGAGTTAAATCTTCTTCCGGTCTATTTCCATTTGATTCACTATCAGAATTTTCATATTCAACTTCATCTTCTTCCTCTATTTCTAAATTTCCTGTTCTAGCATTAGAAAGAATAGGATTAGCCATAACCTCAGAAATATAAGAATATAAATGTTCTTCTGTTCCATTAAGTTCTTTATAAACAGCTAGTCTGTTTTGGTTTTGAATAGTAAGCTCCCCCGTAGAAGAAATGTGTTTTGTAACATACGCCAGTTTATCTTCTGCTTGTTCCCATTCTTCTTTTACATCTTTTACAGTTTTATAATCTTCACTAGATTTAGCATTATCGTTATTAATTCTAGCAATTTCTTCAAATATCAAATTATTCCATTTATCTTTAACAGCATTAGCATAATAATCAGTATTAGCATTATTTTTTGATATAACACCTTCTCTAATTTGATTAAATACATCTAGAACCATAACAGCACAATGCTGTTTTCCTTTTTCTCTATCAGAAATATTATAATAGCCATTATCATTTTTAGCCTGTTTCTTAGACATATTATTTATGTCCCAACGCTCATGTGCAAAGAAATCTATTGCTGCATCTGCTAATTTAATAGCAGATGCAGTGTTTATATTAAATCGTTTACCATAAAGCTTTTTACAATGAGTTATAAAACCTGGTTTTATTTCACCATCTTCAGCAACAACAGCTATATACTTGAAAACATCTAAATTAGTTTTCTGAAAAGCTTTTTTAATCTTATTCAGAATTTCATTGTGATTAACACTTAAATAACAACTATCCATACTATTAGTTTTTTAATATATTTTTATTCAATTTGAAATGATTAAATTTTGTAGCTTATTAAGTTATCGACAAGCGTATGAGATTGTGCCATCGGCCAAGCATTTACGCAAATCGAGCGTTTCTTGATGATTTAAACCTGCAAACACTTCATTTAAAGAAACCATATCCCGCAAAGAATCACTATTAACTTCTACATCATCTTCAGATATATCAGGTCTACTTGTTAAAGAATCAAATATAGCATAACCATTTTCATCAACACCAAATGATTCATCAAAGAAAGAATCTATATCATCAACGTCTAATAATTCATCTTCATCTTCAGATTCTTCTTCTTTGTCATTTTCAGTCTCTTTTTCAGTTTCAATATTAGCATTTAATGTTTCATTCTTACTTTCTTCTACGGGGGAGCTAGACTGTACTTCTTCTGTATTTGAAGTAATGTTTCCACTAACAACATCTGCTAATATATTAAGTTCTTTTTTTAGCAGACTATTATCTTTAACTTTAAACTTATTTCCAAGATTAAATATAAACTTAGTTACAAAATTAAGAATTTTATCAAATATAGATTCTTTTTTATTGTTAATATTTTTTAATTGAACTTCATTTGCAAAAAGCATAAATGAAGGACTAGTTAAAGTTTCAACAAGAAATTCTTCTAATTTACGTTCATTATTAAGTTTATCATATATTTGTTTACTATAATGCTTTTTCCATTGCTCAATATATTCTCTTCCACGAAGAGCATTAGCAACAGACATATCACCGTTATCAAATCTTTTACAATATTCATCAAACTTGTCAAAGAATGTAATATAAATATCTTGTATATTACTGAGTATAGTTTTAGCATCAAACTCTTTACTATTATTAATTATATAATGTAATCTTTCATGTATAAGCTTAACTATACCTTCTCTTTTTTCATTTATATTACCAGCAAGAAGATTTAATAATCTATCTCCAACAACAACAGTTCCATGAGGTATAGTACCTCTAGAATAAGTTTGTTTTCCATTCTTAGTAGTTCTTTTTTGTCTGTATCTAAAATATCTTCCTGCATTTCTTGAATTTACTTGAGCAACAGGACCAACAAAATCAAAACCATCTTCTGTATTTACAACATCGTTATAATTTTCATCATAAACTATATTTGAAGGAAGAAGTTCATCAATCAGTTCTACAAGGTCAGGATTATCATCAAAGATATATTTTGGAGTAACAGCTTCAACTAAAGCTTTACCTTTATGTTTAATAGTTGGATTTTGTGTAATATTAACATAATCAGCAAATTGACTAGAACTAGCATTTGGAAGAATATGAACTTCTTCAGCAGGTTTAGTTTGTTTAGCTTTAACATTTGCAGAAATACTAGCTTTTGGAACACTAGGTATATCTACTTTTATAATTTTATTGTTTATTTGATTTTTACCTTTTAGTCTAAAGTTATGTCCTTTTTCAACTTTAGTATTTACACGAAGCATATTATTAGACATCATAAAAGATTCATAAGAATCATATTCTCTTCTATAATCTCCAATTTCAATTACAAATTTAGGCTTACCATTTACATTTTGTATTTTAAAATAAGCGTTAGCATCCGTTGTTTGACTAACTCCATTACTAATTCTTAAACCCTCATGAGAAAGACTTATAGCTGTATTTTTAGCAATTAATTGTTTTAATTGTGCTTTAAGTAATGTAGCATCAGTAGTACCTGCTTTTAGTAATGTATTAGACACAGCTTTTACAGTATCTCCTACTTGAACAGTTCCTAAAGCAGAAACGCTTGCAGTTTCAGTACCATATTGTCCTATTGTATTAAATATTACTGTAACAGTATTACCTTGATAATTTGTAAATGTAAGAGTAGTTCTTGTAGGATTAGGATTATTAGAATTGTCTGTAGTAACTACTCTACACATGCCTCTATGGTCTTGAAGAACATTTATATTATTCTTTTTAGTACCATCAAACAAATATGTCAAGAATCTATTAACTTCATTAATTCTTTCTGACATAGGTATAGATTTATCTACAAACTTATCACAAACTCTATCTACTTCTTTATTTAAAGCTTCTATTATTTCATTAAGTACAGGATTGTTTAGTTCTGCATCATCTAATCTTACACCATAAGCTTTTACAGGAGTTCTTCTTGTAGTAGATTGGCTTATTTGAGTATTTAATATAAGAAGAGTAGAGCCAGAACTCATACCTTGTAAATCTATAGTTTCACCTCCACTAAGAATTACTTTATCTGCTTGATATGGGTCTACGACACCTAACATAGCAGATTGACCGTTAGCAATAGCTGACGTTATAGGAGTAAGAGAAGAATAATTACCTTCAATATAATCAACTACTTGTACTAATTCTCCTTCTGAAGCTTTAGTTACAGTAACTGTTTCAACAGGACTTTGCTTTAATCTTATAGCTGCTTTGTAAGAATCATATTGAGTATCAAAGTAAGAATCTATACTAGCTTTAATAAGAAGTTTATTTTTTTCATAATTTCCTTCATTTATACCAACAGTATATCTAAATACGTTTTTTAGATGTTCAAATATTTTATCATAATCAACAGTATCTTTACCATATTTAGTATACATATAAAGAGGACCGTGATAAAAACGTTTACCCTCTTTAGTTGTTTCTATATTAGCAACTGTTTGATTATATAACTCTACTATTATAGGATTTGTAACAAAAGCATCTGCTAAACCTATATCACTATAATCATAATACAATAATCCTCTTAATGCAGCAGCATCTGCATCATCACTTAAAAATATTCTTTCAACTAAATCTTTTATACTACTAACAACTTTTCCATCCTTATCAGTATTTAAATCCATTAAAAAGCCTTTTACAAGAGCAATCATAGCATTTCCTCTTACTTTATAGGGAGAAGGCATTCTTCCAACACAATAACCATCTTTATCAAAAAATGCTATTTCTCTATCAGAAGGAGAAACACGTAATACATCTCCTGCTTTTACAGCAGATACAGCTTTTGTATTTATTGGAGTGCTATAAGCTTTTTCTATTTCAAGTCTATATTCTGTAGAAGAATCATTTTCTGTTTTTGTATTAGTTAATTTACTATCTTTAGGATTTTCTAAATCTCCAATAACTTTATATTTTGTATTATTAGGTGAAGTTAACCATCCTGTAATAACTTTAAATAAAGCATAAGGTTCAGTATTAAAATCTCTTTTTGCTATTTTATTACATAATGCAAATAAATCATTAACATAAATAGCTTGTTTTCCTTCTATAATAATAGTAGGAAGAGTATTTATGTATAATTCAATAAAATCACTAAATGTATTAGAAAATAAAGCAGAATAAAAACCGCTATTATAATCAGTAAATTTAGAGGCCATTGCCACTCCAACAGCAGCAGTCTCTAAAGCATCATCGTTGTTATTTTTCTTTTTATTTATTATGTCGCCAGATTCTATATAAAGGTTGGAATAATAATCAAATATCTTACCAAGAATATCAGGATTAAATACATTTGCATAAGTAGATACTATTCTTTGTTTTGCTTCAGCAATATCAAACTCTTTACCAAAATGGTCTATATATTGTTCAAAGCCATTTAATACAACATGAATAGCATCAGAATTAGTAGGGTCAGCTAATATATCTTCTACTGTAGCTTCTGTTACAACGATTGTTTTTGCAGGAGTTGGCTCAGGTTCTGGTTCAGGTTCTGGCGTAACTTCTGACTCAGGAGTAACTTCTTGAACAGTCTCTTCTACGGGGGAGCTAACTTCTTTAAGTTTACCTTTTGAAACAATACTCCATTTATTTTTTTCTTTCTTTATAATAGGATTTGTTTCAATGGTAAAATCTTTAGAAAGAATATCAAAGTCTGGAGCTTCAAAATATTCAGTAGAAAGAATTTTACCAATTTGGTCAAGAGGAATATTAGAATATATTAATTCTATAGTTCCATCTTCGTTAATTCTACCTTCTATACCATTAGGGGAATTAGATACATGAACATTTCCTTTTTTATCTACTTTTACTTTAAAAAACTTTGTTTCTCTTTCATCATTAACAGGTTCTGTTTCAGTAGCTGTTTCTTCAACAGGTTGTTGTGTTTGTTGACTAACAGCAGCAGATGTAGCTTGGGTTATAATTTGCTTTTCTTGATTCTTTCTATCTATTAATGCAGATATATATTTAAGAATTAAAGCATTTTCGTCATTAGAAAAATTGAAAATAGATATAGCATCTATAAGCTTATCTACATCTTCTTCTCTTATTGTATCTTTTGCAAGCTTTCTTGCATTATTAATACCATCTGTATATGCAGTTTTTATTACATCTATAACTTTATCAAAATCGTCACCATATTTATTATATAGTTTATCGATTATTTCTGTAGCAGGAATAAGAGCTTGCTTTCTAGCTTCATTCATTTGATTATGAAGCTGACTAATTCTAGATTGAATTTCTTCTGTTGTTTGTTTAACATTAGAGCGTTCAACAGCAATATTCATATTTAATATTGATTCATCTGTAAAACGTTCTGCTAATGTAGAACTTCTTCTTGCTAAAGCATCAGCTCCAAATTTATATTTATAATCTTCATAAACTTTTTGTGCTTCTGCCACTATGTCGTCTATAGTTTTATTAGAAGCAGAAAATCTAGTAAGTGTTTTACCGCTATTTCTTAAAAGTTTATCTATTTCTTGAAAATCAGCAAGTTTATCAAATTCTTTTATTAACTCGAAATCAGTTTTAGTTGCAAGATTATCATCAAACTTCATCGTATCTGGATTAATTCTATCAGCTAATCTTAATGCCATTAGAAGTTCTCCATGTCCGTATTTTCTTGTAAGTTCAGCTAAAACTATACGACGTCTACTATTAATATCCTCTATAACAATTTGCTTTTGGACAGAATTTAAAGATTTATCTTTTTTAACTCTTTCTATTTGCGCAGTGAGTTGAGCATAATCAGTTGCTAAAGTATTCGAATCAATAGCTTGTCTATGAAGCTCTAAATTTTGTCTTGTAGCATCATCTAAATCTTCACTATTTTCAAGACCTTGTAATACGTTAAGTCTATCTGTTAAATCTCTAACATTAAGAAGATGTTGAGTATTTTCTTTTGCTATAATTTGAATATATTCAGGTCTAACAGGATTAGAATTTTTTCTAGTATTTATATATGTTGCTTGGTTTCTAACATGTTCTAATTGTCCAGAATATATACGTTTAATATCTTCAAGTTTTGTAACAAGTTTATCACTAAAAACGTCAGCTTCTTCTTTTTTAGCAAAACCATTATCAATAAATACTTGCTTTACATTTGTGTCTCTTATATATTCTTTTAGTAAATCATAAGTTCCACTATTTATAGATTCAAGACCAACATCACTTATAAACTCATTTAAAACTCTCTCTTTAGCAAGAGCTTTTTGAGCTTCAATATCCCCTTCAAATTCAGGAATTTCTTTTCCTGGTTCAGTAGCAAATATGTTTTTATTATTTTCTATTTGCTGAAGCTTTTTAATAGTGTTATCTAAAATGACATTTCTATGTTTAATAGCTGCAACGGCAGCATGATTGTCTGCCATTTCCAAATAATCAATAAAGTCATCAGCTACAATACTTTCTCCTGTTTCTTTATTAAGGTCTCTTTTTGCTTTAGATTCTTTAGCCTTTTTGTACAACTGTCTAGCTTCAGCTATACTTCCAAATTCATGAAATATAACACCACCAATTGTACCCCAAAGAGTAGCATCATATAAATCTGGAGATTTAATATATTTTGTAAATCTATCACTAAAAGCTGTAGGAGTTTCAGTACCAAGTAATACTTTACCATAAGTAATACCTTCTTCTTGAGCAATGTAATTGACTGCTTCCTCTATACCTTCTGTACTTTCTACAAAAGCTGTTTTTACAAATTGTTTTCCTCCATATTTTAAGTACCTTAAATAAGTGGGGGTTTTATCAATTACTTCAGTTGCTATTTTAGTAGCTTCAGTAGCAGTTTTACCTGCAGTAGCAGTAGATATAGCTTGAGCTTCAGCAGCAGCTCTACTAGTATTTTTCTTAATAACACCTAAATTTTTAGCAAAGTTTCTTAGACCCCATAATTGAATAGCATCAAAAAATACATTACTATAATCTAGTTTAAACGTTCTGTCTGCTGCTTCACCAGCAATAAATTTAGCTACATTGTTTCTTGATTTATCTGTAAGACTACCTACTAATTCTTCATGGTCTACAAGCCATTTTTCATATTCATCATCTTTAAGAGTTTTAAAATATTCTAAATTATCAGTATAAGTATCGTTAAAAGATTGTCTGGATTCCTGATAATTTTCCATAGTTCTCATAATTAGAGCACTAGTACCAAGTTCTACACCAGCATTAACTGTTGAAATACTAGTTGCACTATTTAATCCTCTTTGTATGGCATTAAGTTCTTCAAACTCTTTAGCTTTTCTTGCACCACTCAATGCTCTAACAGTTTTTCTTACTCCTTTACCGACCTTTAATGTATTAGCCAAAGCTTTAAGACCAACCATAGTAAGCTTTGTAGGATAAAGCAAAGTAAGAGTAGAAGCAATACTTGGAATATTGCTCATAACCCAAGCAAAATCTGGATTAGTTATACCACTGTCTGATTCTTTATATATAGGAGCAATTTCTGTATTAAACGTGTCTCTAGCTTTTTCTAAAGCTTCACTTACTGGATTTGTATAATCTTTATCAGATAATCCTGTAGCTTGAGCCATAGCATCAAGTATATCTGACATAGATTTTGGAATACCAATAAGAACTTCAGAAACAAGAGTTTGGCCTAAAGCATTAAAAGCCTTAGACCAATTAGATTGTGCGTCTGCAAGTATGTCATTATAACCTCCTCTTTCACTTTGAAGTTTACTAGGAGAAATATCATATTCTCCAACTTTCATAGCAAGAGGGTCTTTACTAAAATCATAATATTCTTCAGCAGCAGATTGTATTGATTTAGTCATTACATCAGGACCTCCACCATAAATACTCCTTATATATTTAGGTTGTCCATTATTTTTTCTATAATTAGGATTAGGAATTAAAGCACCTCCTAATTCAATTGTTTGTTGTATATCCATTACTCATTATTCTTCTTAGTGAACATTCTTTCTTTAGTATAACCAGCTCTATCAAGAAGAGTGTTATAAAGTCTAAATAATTCATCCCAATATTCAGGATTATCTTCTGAAAGATTAGGATTTAATTCTTGAACAGCTCTTGTAGCAATAGTAAATGCTCTTTCATCAGTATTGCTTATTGGTTTTTTAACATTATAATCAGTACCTGATTTGCGAGCTTCTCTATTATTAATTACTGATAAATAACCACTTCCATCAGAAATGATAATATCTTCATTAATACTTCTTCGTATTCCATCTTCATTAGTAGGCAGTTCAGTTCCATCTTTATATCTATATGTCCAACCTGTTGGAGAAGTATGATCTCTAATTATTCTATCTCCATTAGATAAATCATAATCATAACCATAATTCATCATATCAACAGTTTCCTTATAGGCTCTCCATTCAGTACGAGCATTAAAAGCTTTTTCAAGTTCTTTTGCAATAGCACCTTTTATAAATATTCTTTGTCCTGATTTGAAAGAATCTTCTTTGTATGGATTACCTTTAGTATCTGTATCATCTGCAATTGTTATATAAACTCCTACATTTTTGCCAGCAATAGCTGCATTTATACCTTCTATTTTATTATTATTTATAGCATTAACAAGTTTTCTTCCAAGAAGATGTTTTTCTTCTGGAGATACAAGAGTAAATACAGGATTATCTTCATGGTCTGCATAAATATCATATTGAGTAAGATTATCAAGACCAATTGCGTTCATTATTATTTTATATTCTTCCTCTCTCCACTTTTTATAAGCTTCTTCCTTTATAAAACCATTATTATATCTCTCTTGCACATCAGCTTCATTTTGCGTTATATAAGGAAGAACTGTAATATTAGTAGTAAACTCTTCTTGAGTTGTATCTAAGTCTTTAATAGCTTGTTGCGCTTGAGCATAATAATTATAAGGAGTTATCATAAGGTCGTTTTTAAAACCACCTCGTTCTTTAACACTTATTAATTTTCCATCTTTATCATATCCATTTACAATAACAGGAGCTGCATATTTAGTATATCCAATTGAAGCTGTATTTCCTGAAGGATAACTATTAAGTATAAGTTTATTTTGTTTTAAATTATAAATATCACCAAGTATATCAATAAATATAGGATTAGCTTTATCTATTGTTAAGCTAGGTTTACTTCCTTTATATCCAAGAGTAACTCCATTATTTTGTAAATCATAAAT
This sequence comes from Bacilli bacterium, assembly GCA_017405445.1. GTDB lineage: Bacteria > Bacillota_I > Bacilli_A > RF39 > UBA660 > UBA3789. Next base: position 52,215 of record JAFRAK010000011.1, read on the forward strand.
TGTATGCTTTTTTAAAAACTCATTATAATCATCTTTATTATCTAATACAAATTCTATAGTAGTAGCATCGTTAGTGGTTCCGTCGCTATATTTTACACTACCAAAATTTCTTAAAGCTTCACTGTATTCTTTCCAATAGTCTCTACCGTCTGGAGTTATTTCTCCAGTACCAGGCTGTCTATTATTTTTAATAGCTTCTACAGTATAATAAGCATTTTGCACATCAGGACTTTTTCCATAAAGTATTGCTCTTTCTTTATTAAGTTCATTATTTAGCATAGCAATTTCTTTATTAAGATTATTAATCTCAGAGAAATCATCTATGTTATCTCTAACTTCTTTCATATAATTAAGAAGTTTATATCTATCTCCACTTTTAACTATGTTGTCGTAAACATATTTGTTTACATAATCTTTAATTGTAGGCATACTATTTAATTTTTGTATTAGTATTAGGTTTTCTATATTGTGACCATGCTTGGTTTAAAACATTATCTATTGTAGAACTTTTATTAGTTCTATCCTCTTTAATATAACTAGTTCCGCTTATTACACCACCTTGAGTATTAATATTTGTATGTGGTACACTAACTTCACTATCTGGTCCATCACCATTACCTTGTCCACTTCTACCAATAGGAGAACTTTGTTGAGTAGTTTGTGTGTTTCTATATGCCATACCTCCAAGAGATTCTTTTGTAAGATTACTTAGAAACTCTGGTACAGATATAGGATTAGCACCTTTAAACATTTCTCTTTGAAGTTGATTAACTCTATCTATAGTAGCTTGGTCCGCAGTACCTGCATCTACTTTTTGTTTTTTAGTATCATATTCCCACAATGCATCTTTATACATTTGTTCTATATAAGCACCAGCATTAGGGTCTTGTCTTTTAACTTCATCAAATATTTGTTTAAGAACTTTTTCTTCTTTTTGATGAACTTGCCAACCGGTATTTATACCAGCAGCTGCAGAAGCATCATAAACTTGAACTGTATTTCCTTGAGAATCTTTATATGTTTCTCTAGTTCCTGCGTTTACTCTTTCTTTATAAAGCTTATCAGCAAGAATAAGAGATTGAGCAATAGAAGTTTTTGGTACTGGAGTTTCTACTCTTCCACCATTAAGTCCTCCGACTTCAAGCCAATTTTTAATACCTGTAACATCACCGTTATTATTTCTTTCTTCTACAGATTTATATTGATTTTGAGCGAGAAGCCTATCTCTAGTGATATCATCTAATAAACCTTGTTTAACTTGATTATTTAAATCAGAACTCCATTCTTCATATCTTTTATTTTCTCTTTCTCTACCAAGAAGTTCAGGACTTGTAGATAATGAAGCTAAATCAGTAGCTATAGTTAAAGCAGTAGAATAATCTCCTGTTCTTGCAGCTGCATCAATTTGATTACTAATATCATCTACAAATTGACGTCTCCAATTTTCGTCAACAGAGTTTAACTGAACTTTATTAATAGCAGCCTGAATAGCAGCTTTTTGCTGATTAGTTTTTTCTTTATGTTCTTCCATTTTATTAAAAGCACGTTCAAGAATACTATTATCTACTTGAACAGGAGTATAAGTCAACGTAGGTTGATATACCGCTGGAGTGTAACTTCCAGCAGTAAAATCTATATTCGGAATATCACTACTTTTTCTACCTGTAAGTAATGATGCTAAATTATTATAATTTCTAGGCATAATATCAATATTTATTAATTCTAACCTAATGCTGCGTCAATCCAAGCTAACCTTGATTTAAGTGTTTCTTTAAGTCTACCTGTAGCACCAACTAATTGTTGTTCTACATTTCTTTTTTCAGAAATGAGACCTTTCCTATTTCCACTTTGTATATAATAATTTATTCTAGACTCAGGGTCAGCAGTTAATAAAGTATTTCTTAAATTATACATTCTACTAGCAACACCACTAAGAGTATTACCAGCAAGATTACCAATTCCAGAAATAGTATTAGCCCAACTTTGAGCATTAGCCTGAGCAGTACTAGCATTAACTTGTGCAGATTGAGTTAAAGCTCCGCTTCTAGCACTTGCAATACCAGCAATCTTTTGATTTTCTATATTATTATTATATTCAAGTAATTCACGTTTAGATTGATTATAATCTGCCATAGCCTGCATATCAAGAGCGGCGTTCTTTTCAGCAGCCTGATTAATAGCTGCATTATTAGCCTGCTTAATCTTTTCAGATTCTTGTTCAGCAATATCATAAGCTTGTGCTAATTGACTAATTTTTGCATCTTCAATATTAGCCATTCTATTTAAAGCCGCTGCAGAACTAAGACTACGATTCTTAATTGCTTTTATATTTCTATTAGCACTTCTATTTATAATATTTGTTTTAGGAGCAGCACTTACTTGATAATTTCTCAAAGCAGGAAGATAATGAGCGGCTGCATAATCATCTTTATTAAGAGTATCCATACTAATGCCTGACATTCTACTATAAGCATCTGCCATTATATCACCTGCTTGGTCATAAGCATTAGTCAAAATACCAGCAGCTTTTCTGTTGCCCCGTGTAGTAAGATAACTTCCTAATACACTTCCAAGAGCACCAACACCAGCTCCAGCTACATCATACCAACCACCAACATCAGAAAATCCACCAACTAATTTCTTTCTACGGGGAGTTGCACAGCCTCCATTTTTAAGTTTTCTAACTCCACTTCCAATTCCCACAACAGCATCATCTGTCATAATATTATCTTCTCCTTGTCTAAGAAGATTATCTTGGAATATAGTAGAATTACCTCCAAGGAATCTAAGTTTTCTTTTTCCCATATTGTGTTTAATTGCTTCTTGCATTTCAAAAGCAGTTAAAGGATTAACACCTTGTTTAACAGCTTCAGAAGGATTAAAACCGTTTATATTATGTTTAGATATAAATAATAAGTCTCCAGGAACTGCAAGCGCGTATTCTCCACCTTCAGCTTCTATATCTGCATCACCTCCGTATTGTTTATGTCCTCTACTATTAGAATTAGGTTTAGTTATATCTACACCTACTCCAGTAGCTTTTTTACCATTTGGCAATGTATGAGTTTGATTATGAGTATCACCAACAAATTGATAAAGTTCAAATCCTTCAGGAGTAAATCCTTTAAATCTAACTCCACCACCATCAGTAACTCTAAAATCAACATTATCACTCCCCCGTAGAGAGAATTTGTTGCCTGCATAACCTCCATATTTAACAGCTTGAAGTGCATCTCTTTTTCTATCTTCAAAATTTTGAGAACCTGTAAGCATTTGAAGATTCATTTGAATTTCTCTTTGTTTGTCCTGCTGTTGCTTATGTAATTCAGAAGTAAGTTGCATAGACCTAGTTTGCATAGCATTATTATTTGCAGTTTGCTGTCTAATAGCGTCAGCTTGGTCTTTTGAAGCTTTTTCAATAGCAGCAGCCTGTGCTCTTGCAGAATCTTCTGCTACATTTTTAGACATTAAGCCTGATATTACATTTCCTAAAAGACCAATTCCAGCACCAGCAAGAATAGCAGCTCCTAATCCTGCTTTAGGGCGTTGTTTAATAGATTGCTTTCTCATATTCTTTACTATAATTTATATTTAAGTTTTCAAATTTAAAATTAATGTCATAATCAAAAATAAATCTAACAACAATGTAATTACCATATATTAAAGATTTATTATCTGAATTATTATAACCTTTAGTGTTCAATACATTTCTAAACCAATTAAAACTCCATTTACCACAATAATAATTAGGCTTATCTTTTTCAAGTATATTACTATAAAGAACTCTATTTATTTTATCTATAGTATCTATATTTGTTTGAGGATTTAACAATATTATATTTGTAGAAGTTTCATTAGTATAAATTTGTATTGCATAAGGAAGATATTTATCAATATCTTCTTCTGCTATATTATAAGCTCTTATAGCATCATCTCCTGTAACATTTATATCTCTAACAAACTTTGTTATTTGTTTAGACATCCAATTAATATAGTTAAGAGTCTTAATTTGTTCATATTCGTTAGGAATTACAACATCTATATAAGGTCTACTATAACTAATAGCTATGTCTGTAAACGCAGGATATATGTTAGAATAAGCTGCTAAACTATAAAAATCATCAGTACTTTCAAATATTAACGACTTTACATATATATTATTGTTAGAATCTATAAAATAACACCTTGTTTTTGTGTTAAATGATGTTTTAAATACAAAGTCATGTAAACTAACAAAACTTTTAGTTCTTATGTTATAACTAAGAGTAACAAACGTATTATCTTCAAATTGAACATATACAAAAACTCTATCATTATAATAATCACTTGCAAATTTAACATCAACTACATTATCATGGTCTAATAACTTTCTAATATTATCAGAAATACATTTAAAGTCTCCTTGATTTTTAATTATATAAAAATTATTAGAATCAGCATCATAAAACATATAATTATCTTCTGACGTGACATGATGATGTTTCTGTCTTAAACCGCCAAATCCTAATTCAGAACCAAATAATTGAGTAATACCAGTATCAAAAATATCTGTTTCTTGAAGTGAAACTTCTTCTCCACCGTTAGAGGATAAAGAATTATTTCCAGTAAATCTATACATACTAGATTGTGTATGTACTAACATTATATTGCCAGCAGCTTTAAGATTTATGATAATACCTTTATCTGTTGGACAATTATAATAATCAGTAGCATTAAATTTATATATTCTAACATCTTCTTCATCACTGTAAAGCTCACTACTTCTAATTGTATTATCAAATTTTACCTTAACATCATTTCTATATATATCATACATTTTCTTAGTAAAATTATAAAATCTACTATCTAGTGTATATATAGAAGATAGATTTGCACTATCTACAGAAGTAAGAAGCTTATATCTATTGTTATCATAAGAATTGCTTGATGAACTATCTTCTTCAACATCATTTTTCTTTATATCTACAATCTTAGGATAAAGAGTAATAGTTAAACTAAGATAATCTAAATTATAATTAGAATATATTTCGTGAACATTAGTACTTTTATGAGAGTATCTAGTATCATTAGATGTAATAGGAAGCAAGTTTATATATTTATCTTGGCCTTCACCATCTACTTGTGTTTTTTGATAAAAATCAGTATTGGAAATATATGTGTTATATTCATTTGCTGTAGGTTTAGTAACAGAGCATAAATATCCATTTGTATCTAAATCTATATAGTTGTCATAAATATAATTAATATTATCTATAGTAGGAACTATATACGGAGTTAACTTAGTAACTAATATATTATTAATATTTGCTTCAAAAGGAAGTATTACATAAGCACCATCTTTAGAAAGATGAATATTATCATCTCCAGAATCTATTTCTAAATTACCACTAGCGCCAAATGTTTCAAAATTATCAGGATAAGATGAAGGATAATATTTACCTGTATAATCTGTATTATTAAGTTTTACAGGTATATTGTCTAATGCTCCTTCTAATAATGTATCTAATTCTAAACAATCAACATAATTATTACTTGTACCTTTACCGTTGCCAATTACATCAAGAACTTTATTCTTAACATGATATATACTTATAAAACAAGCGCAATATCCATCAGGAAGTGCTCTTGTGAAAGCAAATGTAGGATAAAGTATTCTTTTATTAGTATAACTTGTTCCTTCGGTATGATACCCACTTTCATCATATTTTTTATAATCGTCTATTTCAGCGGTATTACCAATTTTATATCCATTAGTTATTTCACCTGTATTTTTAACAAAATGAATATAAAAATTATAATGTTGATAAGGAATTAAAGTTTTATTTGTAAGACTATTGTCAAGTACTTTAAACTTCCATATATCTACTTCATATTTTAATTTAAAAGCATGGTAGTTACTATAAATTAAAATATATGATAACTTATAATTATTGTTACCATCTACAACATTAATAGAACCGTTAAGGTTATCATCAGATTTTATAAAACTTTTAATATATTTAGTTCTATACTGTATATTGTTAATTAAACTAGTATATGGGTCTGTAAAATATCCTTGAATTACAAATTCTTCTTTAACTACAGGAATATTTGCAGTTTCTCCCTGCGTTATATCATATCCAAAAATTTCTATTTTATATTCATAAGAATTTAATGCTCTATTTATATTTTCAGTTGGTATATAATAATCTGCTTTAGTTTGTAAATATTCTAAAGTATATCTAAGACCACGTGCTTTATCATACTCACTACTTATAGGGTCAGAATTTTGAACTAACTCAAATCCTGCAGTTATATCATTATTAATAATATTTGCTAATAAATCACTTAGCTCACTTCCTCCTATTTTATCTATAATAAAATCATTACCAGATTCTATATAATTACAATAATGAGTATTTTTATAACTTATTGATTTGCCATAACGTACACCTTTTATATTATATCCTACACTAGCAGCATATTCACAAAGGCTATCAGGGTTAAAATTAGTTTCTATATAATTACTAATATATATTTTATTCTTAAAGTTTGCTACATTCTTAACATTATATATACCAAAAGTAAAAGAAGTTAGGTCAGTAACTTCAATTTCTTCCATATAATCTGGAGCATTATCAAAATAAATATATTCAGTATCTATATCAAATAGATTCCAACTTCTAGCAACAACTTGTCCTTCAGCAGAATGTAAATACCCTAATTGAAATCTCTTATAATTATATTCTTCTTTATAAATAGCTTTATCTACTCTAAGTACAATACCATCTGAAGAATTTTGACTTAAATCAACATAAGTTAAAGTACCTTGAACTGTATTTATACTCTTATGTGAAGCAGTAAATATACATCTACTTGCAGGAATCCATGATGTATAATTATTTTTAGATATTTCATATCTAATAAAGAATTGATATACACCAGCACTTATAGTAGCAGAATAATAGCCACTAAAAGAAAGATTTATTATATTAATATGAGGAATTTGTGTATAGCTATATTCGTTATCTAATGTAGAAGATTTATCTAAATTAATAGATTTAAACGGAATTAGAATATTATCATTTGCATATTCTCCAAAAGATAATATAGTATCGCCTTTTAAAGTTAAATTACATACACCTGTAATTTCTCCATCAGAACTATTCCAATTACAATTACAAGGAGTTAATTTTTTAGAAAGTTCATCATATTTTAATATAAGAGAAATATCAAACTCTTTATCATATACAAATAAATAAAAACAAGTGTTATTTGAGATAACACCTTTAATATCATAATCATCTATTTGTAATAACTTTTCTAATAGTTTATTAAGACTATCTATTTCTTTATTAGCTTCTTCTCTTTTATTGTTATAAAGTTTATATAAATTTCTAAAAGAATCAGAATCTCTACTTATATTATGAGTACGTTCCCATAATTCTAACAATTCATTAATTCTAGTTATATGATGAAAAAGAAAATAATAAATATATACAAGAAGATATTTATCAATATAATATTTTGTAGAATTATCCACTTCTACTTGTTTATACAAGAGGTCTATGTCTATAAAATGTTCATTAAAGAAAGTATTATTTTCAATCTTTATCTCATTAATTATATCCTCATAATCTCCCGTAATACCAATATTATCAACAATTTGATTTAACGCTCTATATCTGCTAGTATCAAAATATCCATATTCTTTACTATATAGTTCATAATAAGGTAAAATAGAAATAGGAAATAAAAGTTTATCATTACTAGTACCTTTTATCTCATTAATATAATTAAGTAATCCTTCTTTTGTTGTTATGGTTGTTTTATCAAGAAGACAATCAGCTGAAGTATCACCAGCAAAACCTGGGTCTTTAAGTATAAGAAAATCATTCTCTTCGTCAAACATATATTCTATAGTGTCAGTACCAACAACATCAGAAAGAATAAAATCATTATTAGTTACATAATCTATAACTACTTGTTTTCTACTATTAGTATCTTCTTGAACTATTCTTTCAATTTCTGCTCTATACTTTTCTACTTCTTGATTTAATTCAGCTTTTCTATTAGTTATATATCTAACACAATCAGTTCTTATTTTTTCTTTTATATCAATATCTAGTACTCCAGTATCAGGAGCTATACTTCCATCTTTAAGTACTTTTATATTTTTAGCACATATAAGACTATAAGGCTCCGCAAGTTGAGGAGCTTTATTTAAATCGAGAACAGGAGATATTTTACTCATAACTTAACCTCTAGGTAAAAATGTCCAATTATAAAAGAAATTATTCCAACCATCTTTAGCATTACCTATTTTAGATTTAACAGATGCTGCTGCTTTTGGTCTAAGAGTATTCCATTGAATATATGGATTAGTTACAGGATTGTTTGATTTCAAATCATAAACAGCATGATGACTTCCTCTACTAAGATATTTAAAAAGAATATACCATGAAAGAGCTTCTAAAAGAAGACCATCATCATAAATATAAGGACATTCACAATCATAATAATCATCATGATATGTAGCAACTTCATAACTTTCTACTTCAATTTTATCTGTATCAAAATTAAGTTCTATACAATTACCATTAAGAACAAAATTTCTACCAGAAGGATTAACTATATTTGCTACTTGAACAGTTTCCCATCCATTTTTAGCAGAAGAGTCAGTTATACCAATTAGCTCCCCCGTAGAAGAAAGTGTAGATTGTCTACATCCACATTCTTTTTCTCTATTATAAACAGGTATTTCATTACCATTAGAATCAAACACTTTAAGTTCTGTAGCATTAAGTTCACAAGGAAATTGTGCAATCTTATCTGAAACTTCAAGTTCTCTACGTTTACGTTCCATAGGAAGAACTTTCATTTGAGATAAAGCATCTATAACCCATGCAGCAACTCTAGGAATCCAATCACTTTCACTAATATTAAAGTCATTGTCAACTTTTCCTATTAGCCTTTGGAGTTTTAACTGATTGTTGACCTTCATTTCTTATAAAATTTAAATATAATATATTATTAGCTTTAAGACACATAAAAAGTTTACGTCTTGGATTTATTTTAAGATTACATATTTTATTTAAATCTCCTCCACATTCTTCTATTAAATCTTCATTTGTTTTACCTCCAAGAATAAGTCTATGACTATCTGTAACTTTAAATTGCATTTTAACTTCACCTTTTATTCTACAATTTATAAGAGCAAATTCATAAACATATTCATCTTCTCTATACTTTCTATAATCTACTCCGTTATATTCTATTCCAACTCTAGCAGCATATTCAAATTCATCTTGATTCCAAAGACGTTTACCTTCTTTAAGAAGTTTAGCTTTATTTTCTCTAGTAGCTTTAAAATCTAAAACTTTTCTTCCACCTTGAACAACTTTACATCTATTAATACAAAGCCAACCTAACGGTTGTTCAAACATATAACCTTTACCTTCAACAATAAGTTGTCTACTAACTTCATTATAGAATTTTTCAAGAATAGCTTGATATTCAGTAACACTTAAATCTAATATTCTTTCCCATATATAAAGTTGATGCTTTTTATCTTTAAGTTCTTTTTGCAATCTAGCAAGTTTATAAAGTCTATATAAAGCATTAGTAGCAGTATAATTATGCTTTTTATTTATAAATAATCCTTTAGCATCATTATAAAATTTACCTATAGAATATTCATTATTATTAAATTCTTTATACTCTATAAGATTTATCTTATATGTTGTTTTATAATTATCTATATACGATTTAATTTCTGAATATAAAGCTTTTTCTTCTATAAGAAGTTTTTCATAGTCTTCAACTAATGCTTCATATTTTGGTCTAATAGCAGTATTTAGTGCTTTATAATAGACACGAAAGTTAGTTGGTATTTCTTTAATAGACATATATTAATATTTTATAGTGTTAGGAATTTCATCTGTTTCACGAGGATTATGAAGTAAATCTCTCTTGTATATAATTTCTTTAATTTGACCAATCATATCTTCACTAAGAATATATTCATTTTCATCAAGCCAAACTTTATCAATATCAGTTGTACCATTAGAAATAGCTATTTCATTTGGATGTTCAAATGCAGATTCTATAATTATAGAATTAATATCAATAGATTTATTTTCAGGAGGAAATAAATAAATATATTCATTAATATAATCATAACACGGCATACCACAAAGTCCAGGAACTGCAGTTCTAAACCTTGCGGAAGTTTCCTTAATAAAAGGAAATTCTCTGCTAGTAGCAAAACCAGCAGAGCTAACTCTATCAAAAGGAAGATTATTTGTTAATCTTACAGGTCTAGGAACTTTTTGAGTAGTTCTTTTAATTTTAGTAATATCCACATCTTCATAATCTTCAGGAAGTTGAATATCACCATCATTAACTGTAGTAAGAGTAACCTTAAAACGTTGAGTTAAAATCTTATCAACGTATCCATGATTTTCATAACTCCTACGAATAACTTCGTTACGTGTTTGAATAATAAGAAGTTTAATATTCTCACGTAGAGCATGATTATTTGGTTGTTTAACAGAGTGAGCAAGTTCACTAACTAGTTGTGCAATAGAAGCCATAATTTATTTATTGTTATTTACAATAACTCCCCCGTAAAGAAGAATGTACTATATTACAACTAACTTTTCCTAACCACTAACCTAATTACTAACAAGTACACAACATACATTTCTTCTACGGGGGAGTTGATTTATATAATGTTTAACTGTATATTTTATATCATAAAAATTATTATCTTTAATATTTTAATTAATATAATTATAATTATTAAATTAATATTTATTTTTATTATTAATAATATTATTTTTAATATTATAATTATATTTATTATTTTATTTATTTTTTTATTTATTCTAATATTACTGCGATGCATTTTCACTAGTTGTCGATTAGCATTAGCAGCAACACTATCACCAGCATGAACACAAAGATAGCGATTTTCTGCCAAACTCACAAGGGTTGAGAAGTTAAATAAACGTAATTTTACGAAAGTTTAACTTTTCAGCTTCATTACTATCTTTAACACTAGCATCTTCATAACCAAGAAACCTATAGTATATGCTGGAGCTTCTCCTTCATCATTAACTCTATATGCTTTTAGCATGGCTTGTTTTACATGTTCAGCTTCGTGAACAATTGTATTAATATAATCGTAATAGGTTTTATGTTTATTAAATAATACTACACTAGTTTTATAATAAATACTTGTAATTGTAACTCCTTTAGCATAACCTTTAGACATATTATTATAAACATTATTTATTGTTTTATTAGATATATCTATAGACTTTAAATCATTAACAATTACATCAAAAAAGTTATAGTTTACATTATAATAAACTATAACTTTCCAATAACCATCTATGTCAATAGTTCTTTTAATCATATAAAGTCATCCCAAGGAATAGGAATACCAAGCCATTTCATATCAGCAATCCAACGATTAAATGTAAGACCTTCTATACCATCTGGGTCATCAAGAGTATCTTTTATATACATTGCTAAATGTTGTTCATCTACAACACTTTTATTAAGATAATCGGCTTTACACATATTAGCAACATATACAGAATCATAAAGCTTATTATTATCAATTTTAATATTATAATTCTGAAGTAAAGTTTTAACTTGTTCTCTATTCATAGGAACAAACTCTTTATCTTCATCAGTATACATTTGACTAACAGCAAATTTACAAGCAGCTTTATTAAAATGAGGCCCATTATGACTTAGATATATAGCAAGGTCTTCAGGCATTGTTTCGTAAGCAGTAAAATTCTCTCTTCTATGCATAGTTTTATTAATTTAAAAAGGAGCGACATTAGCCGCTCCTAAAAGTTACATACTTCTACGATAACGACCTCTACTACCCATACCACGTCTAGCATCTACACGTTCATGTCGGTCATATTCTTCGTCGTCATAACGATAATCTTCATCATCGTCATCATCATCTTCTACTTTCTCTTCGAAGCACTCGATAAGTTCTTTAGTAAACTTGTGCATCTTTTTAAGTTTCTTCAGCGTATCCTTTGCTTCAGAACCACTACGAAATCTAACTATAACCATAATTTATTCTTTAGATTTATTATTTTCAGCTTTAAGTAAAGTAATAACTTCTGCTAATTGTGATTTAAGGCTAGTAACTTCTTCTTTTAAAGCTTTAACCTCTCCAGTATCTGCACTACCAGGCATAAGTTCATTAAGAACTTCTTTGTACTGTGGAATTTTTTCTTCATGGAAAGGACAACTTTTAACTATAGCTTCGCTATCACTAAGCAGCTTTTTAGTATAATTAAATAGAGAATCTTTATTATCTGCTATAACAAAAGAGTTTTCTCCAAAATCAGCAATAGCATTATTGCTGGGCACTTGTTGGAACGTTCTCTTTTCACCATTAATAACAGCTACAATATCAAGTCTTAATTCAGGCATCTGACCAAACATATTTGGAGATGCTTTTGCATAAGTTGGATTAATACTATCGATAGATGCAGTAAACCATTTTACTTTATCTCTTCTATCTAGTCCATATAGAACACTACCTTTACTTAAAGTTGAAAACATAGTTGTTAAATTTTAATTGTTAATTAATATGTTAAGGAGCAACAGTAAGAAGTTGCATTGTACTAGAACACTTATCATACCAAATCAGATAAACTCCAGCAGGAGTAATTTGAGCTCCAGTAGCAGCTGTTCCACCAACAACAGTAAGCGTCTGCAAAAAATCAGCAGAACTAAATACAACAGGAAGAGCAGCACCACCAGCAGGTATAGCTTGTGTTAGACGAAATGCCATAATTCCACTGTCAGCAAGACCTCTAAATGCTCGTCTAGGAATACCAATAACTACATTATCTGTAGTAACTTCTACTGAAGTAGAAGCAATCATAGGTATACCTCTAACATTAGAGAAATTAACTGGAAATTGAGTACTACCAGGCATAATCGTACCTCCTTTCAACTAACTCCAAAAGTTATTCTGAGGAGCATAAGGATAACCTACATAAGGAGTAGCATTAGCAGCTACAATATTAGGATACTGAACAGGAACTGTGTTAGGCTGTTTAGCAGCAAGAAGAGCAATCTTCTCATTCAATGCGTTAATAGCAGAATTAAAAGCTTCAGTCTGTTTATCATTACTAATCTGACCACGAAGCTGAGTAATAATATCACCCTGTGTATCAATTTTAGCTTGCAATTCACGTTCCTTCAAATCACAGAACTCTTTAGTAATAAGAGTATTCTGACCAGCAATAGCATTAAGAATAGCGTTGGTATCACGCTCAGCCTGATTCTGCAGAGTATTAGTTTGCTGACAAATAGCTAACTTATCAGCACCATCTAACTGAGCAAGCTGAAGCTGAAGACCAGCAGCATTCTTTTCAGCCTGAAGAATATCGTCAGCGTGGTTAGCAGCAAGAGTAGATTGAAGTGCATTAGTTTGCTGACAAATAGCAAGACGATTCTCGCAGCAGCACTCGCAAAGTTTAGAAAGAATAGAAGTGTTACCAGACTGAATAGCATTGATAGTCTGAAGACCACTCATACCAATCTGACCAGAAACTTCAGTAATAGCGTTCTGTAAACCAAATACACCAGTCTTAATTCCTTCAACAGAAGTATTCAGAAGTTGAGCAAGAGTATTCAGATTGTCAAATCTACCATTCATAATATCAGCAAGATACTGGCGACCTTCATTACCGTTTACAGATGCAAGATAGTCATTAAAGTTACCATTACGACCATTTCTATCCCACATCATCCACATAAACATAATCCACCACCAAGCTCCGTTGCCGCCACCAAAACCACCATTGTTTTGAAGAGCCAACAGAAGATTAGGGTCAATACTAGAAGCAGCACCTCTTGTAGCTGCGTCTGGGAAAACAAGAACTCCATTTTCGCCCATAATTGATTCATTATTAAATTGTTTATAAATAAGTTTATTTTATCTTTTATGGCCATTAAAAGATATTGCAAATATAAACAGAATATTATGAGTATTAATGAGTTACCAATAAATAAAACAAACGTCTAACTATCAACAAGTTAGACGTTTAAACGATTACCAATTAGCTCCCCCGTAGAGAGAAAATGTGATTATTTATCATCAATAGCACTTAGAATCTCATCTTTATACCAAACAAGATTATTTTTATGTTTAACTTTTCTACCTTTTGGTAGACGTTTAAGAGCAACAAGTTGGTCAAACCTACTTCTACTGATATTAAGATATTCACAAACTTCTTCTTTTGACATAGATATATGAGCAATAGCAGAAAGAATATTACCAGCTTCTTCTAAAGTAATATTACTATTACAATTATCTATATTATCAGCATATTCGTGTAGTAACTTTACCACAATCTTCTTTACGGGGGTGCTTATCATGCTTATAAAGATATAAACCTATAAGAATAAATATACCTGCAAGACTTAGTTGTATAGCAACCATAGGTCTAAGACTAATAGGGATAATATAAGTATAATCATACCAATTAATAATACCTTCTATAAGAATGTAATATAAGAATACTCTATGCCATCTACAGAATTTAAATACAACGGATGATAAATATAAGAATAACCATACTAGTAAACCAACAATATAAGAAATAGTAGCACCTTCATAACCAACATAAGATAACAATGTATCACTAAGACTTAATACTGCTATTACCATAGGTATTATCTTTATCCAATGTAGTTCTATTTTGTAGAGACTATGTTGTAGCTTTCCCTCCATATTCTAATCTTCTACGTACTTTAGTAAAACCTGCTTTGGGAATTGTAGGAGCTGCAACAGCTCTATCTTTATATTTTCTTTTATCATTATTATTAGCCATAATATAAGAATTTAATTTCGTTTTTAAAATACTATTTTTGTATAAAACATTCTTGATTTAATGCTTTATTTTGTTTCTGCTTTAAGTAACTATATTTAATGATTAATTAATCACCTATTATGATAGAGGGCCTTAAATTAAAACAAAATATATACAAAAACTTTAAGTTTATTCAAATAGATTAATATCTTTATAATCTATCTTGAAATATTTGCATAAAGGTTTCATAATCCAAGACCAAAATACAGGAGCAAGAATAGCACTATTTAAAATAGTTTTAGTATTATTACCTAATACATAATATAGCACCCCTGTAGAAAGAATTACTGCAAGCAGTACACTTCTCTTTTGCCAAGTAGTTACAACTTTATTACCATTTTTCTCATCCCAAACTTTAATTATAATATAAGTTAGAATATTAACTATTAAGCAAAAAGCAAAATCAAAACTTTCTAAAGTAGTTTGAATAGTATTTGTTAATATATCAATCATAGTTTAATTATTTAAAATCGAATATATTACTTATTAAATTAGCCATAACATTCATATTAAAATCATTAGCATTTTCTTGAGGATGATGTTTAATCCAAGTATTAATAACTTTAATAATTTGTTTAAGCATAATATTATTCTCATGTGTTTCATGAATAAGTTGTTCTAGAGGCATATCTCTAATCTTTTCTTGTAACTCTTTAAGAGTATCAAGAACATAACTTTCTTCTTTATATGTCATAATTTATTCAGTTTCAATCCCAACTTCGTCTACAAGTTGAGTAGCAATATTAACAGCTGTACTCACCATGCTACTTCTTATAACAAGTTCTTTAGCTACTTCAAATATCCTGCAATTCCTTGTAGTAGGAATCTTATTCTTAACAGTAAAGTCAAATATCTTATTCCAACTATCATTAACTACAGGTTTAAAGTCAAGCTGCATATTAAGATGTTCTCTGATATGCTCTTTGCCTTCTGAGTCAATATAAGTAACCCAATCTTCTTCAGTATGAGCACCACGTTCTTTAATCTCAGCGTCAATAATCTCAACCTCTTCACCAGTACTCCTAAGAATACTCTTGCCACCAATGGGCATCATAAAATTACTTTCCATAATATTTTATTTTTCAATATTAATATCACTAATAGTTACTCCATCACCAAAGTTAACAGCTTGATTAAGTATGTTAAGCCATTTCTCAATACGAGTTTTCATAACACTTTCGATTCCTTTTTCTACATTTAAATTAAATTGTACTTTCATAATTTTTAAACTTTAAATCTTTTCTTTTATAATAAGGTACATGTTTATATCTCTTCATCTGTTGGTTTTTACGCCGTTCTTCACCTCACACAAAACAAATTGTATTACTATACTTACTAGGCCATTCTTCTTTTTCAACCAAGAGGTTAAGTTATGTATTCAGTCATTATTAAATAAATAACACGATAAATGTTATAATCAACAGTAAGTAACTGAGAACCATTATTCGCATTAGTATTCGTAACAGTATTATTCACATTAAGATAACTGAGAGTGGTGTGAACCTTATTATTAAGGTTACTACTAACTATGGCTTTCACATAACCTTTATTAATATTTTAATTAGAGAGAAGGTATATAAAGCAACCGAGAACCACCATGCTCACTAGTACCCGCAACAGCAAGCTGCACATCAAGAGAACCGAGACCGGTGCGAACCCCATTATTAAGGCTACCACCAACCACGGCCTTATATTGTCCATTAGCATAACTTTGCCAAAAGTAATCTCTAGTTATAGCTTTACTAGAAGTAGTATTATCTGTATTATTTAATTCTTTAGGAAGAATGTCACCATGATTGTCAAATAATATAGTTTTTTGCCACCCCTGTGTTTTTGCAGTACTTAAATTTGTTCTAAGTTCATGATTAGCAGCTGGAGTTGAAATACTTGTTCCATAATTAAAATCTCTAATAGACCATCCATTAGTAGAAGTAAATATATAATTTACAGAACTACTAACAACAGTATATATACCGTTAATAATTTTCCAAATATGACCAAAAGGATTTTCTACACCCCTATAAGAAGGTACATTAAAATATGTTTCAGAACTATAACTAACAGGTGTTGTGTATGTTCCAAGATTATATTTTACATTACCTGTTTCATTACCTAGTATAAGTGTAACACCACAAGGATGAATTGGATTATGAGCATTATAATTATTCCATTCATTCTTATTGGAACATACACCAAATCCTAAACCTCCTTGATGATAACCTTCAGCAGTCAATATAGGGTTAAATGTTGCTTGAGAATCAAATGTAGCATATTCAACAATAAACAGTCTGTATAATGACATGTGTGCTTCCCAATTATAAAGACAGTATTTAGAACCTGTATTTTTAGCATAAGTACAGAAATTACTAATATTTATGTTTGTAACAGGTCTACCTAGAAGAGTTTTAGCTCCTGTATAAGACGTATCGTTGTTACCTCCTCTAAAGTCAGCAGCATCATCTGTAAACGTCAAGCTTTGACCATAAATTTCTTTAGTTTCTACACCGTTATCTAAAACATATTCTATATTTGTTTTAACTATAGAATAAAGCTTATTATTAGTTCTATCAAGGGCTGCTTCAAATGCACCAATATAATGAATAGGTATATGTTTTCCTACATTAGCGTTTGGATAAAGCATTATATAATCATAAGTAACACCGTTTTCTACAACTTGTCCACAATCACAATAATGTTCTGGAACTTCTACCATTGTATTAAGTGTAGAATAAGGTACATCTGTGTTATCTGTATATTTTTTATAATTAGTATTACTTATATATTTTATTGTACCATCTGTATCAATAGTGCAACGTCTCATTTTACTTTGTATAGGTAGAGTTCTATGATAACGCATATTACCTATACGTTCCATAGTACCATCACCATCGTGAATCCATCTAACCCCATAACCATCCTTAGTATCCCATATCAAGTTGTTTCCAATATAAACCCTACCTATAGGAGTAGTACCTATATACCTTCTCTTCAACTCAACATTAGTCGGATAAGTAATCATACGCTCTCAATAATATTATATTCAGTATTAGCATCTTTAGTATCCAAGGCATCATATTGAGCTTGAGTGAGAATAACTATATTATGAACCACCTCACCTCTAACAAGATTATTAGAATCATGGAGATTCTCTACAATAGCAGCAGTAATTCCAGATTGTATTGAAGCCCATTGAGCAGCAGTAAAAGAAGAGTTGTTCAAGTCATACTCAAATTCCCATGATGTACCGTCATACTTATATCTTTTGTAACCAGTATTACCAGCTGAATCAGTACTTATAACAAAAGCATAATCATTGTTATCTGCTGAAGTAATATTTGTAAGGTCTGCAATAGAGTTAACAGTTCCTCTAAATGTTGCAGTACTGGTAGCAATACTGCTGTTAACAAAGTCTTTATCTGCAAGTTTGTTAGTTTCTGAGGCTTGAGAAGGAATAAGTTTATATATTTCAGAACTTCCTTCACCACCTTCTACTTTAAGCCAATTAATAAGTTTAGTTAAAACAAGTCTAATATGATTAAGACTATTAATTTCTTTAAGATTAATATCAGTGGGAAATGCCATAATTATTTAAATATATTAAGTTTATTATAATCTATTTTAAAATAAGAATATAGAGGTTTTGTTTAACTTTAAAGAGAAGAGCCATTAAAGACTCTTCTCAACAATAATGTTACTACTAGGATTATGACATGAATGACAAGCCATAATAGTAAATGTAGTTAGCATAACCATAAACAAATAAAATACTTTCTTTTTCATAATCGTAAATATTAAGAATTACTATTCTGTAAAATATACATAATCAATAACAGTCTAAACATACTTAATTATATTTAATTATCAAGTTCAATCCAAATACCGTAAGTATCGAAAATAGAAATAATATAAGTTTTATTTATATTTAGTGTAGGAGCAGTACCATTAATCCATTTAATAGTATTTGGATGATTTATGACTAATGAAGGTGTCCTACCAGTAATAGGTGTCGTCGCAAATGTAAATGTAAATTCATTAACTTTCGTAGTTATGGAATCTGTTACACAATTGATTCTAAGCTCTGCTGATACAAAATTAATAAATTTATAATACCTGTTTGGATAAATATTACAAGCCGTTATAGTAGAAATTATATGTATAGGAATGGTATTTATTTCATCCTCTATAGAAGATAAAGCAGCAGAAAGATTTGTTGTATCTCCTTTGTATTCTACCTGAACAGCATTTCCATGAGTACCAAACGGAAGAGTTTTTCCATTTGTCTTATCTTTTGCTATTATTATATCCATAATATTAAGAATCAAATGTTACAGATATAATATTAGATACAGAACTATAAGAATAGTTACCATCAACCCATAGATTTTTAATATCTTGAGAAGCAAGAGACCATGTAGTATCTTCTATTTTTTCAAACAATCCACCATTACCATCTTCATCTTCAAGATATTGATTGTAATAAAATCTAAATAGATTATCAGGATGAGAATCTGTTATTCTACCAAATACAATTTCTTCTCTTACTCTAGCATAAATAGAGCCTGTATCAGCTAAACCTAAAATATTATTATGTGTATTGTTTATTGCTACAATATAAATATTGAAAGCTTTAGGAGATGAGCTAGCTGTTGCTATTGCAGCATCTATTGCAGTTATTATAGCATTTCCTTTAGCATAATTTTCTGTATCATCTTGAGGATATGATATTCTCCATTCAAAAAAGTTTGTACTAGTACTAGGAGTAAGTACAAAACTTTTCGTAATAGTGTTACCATCTGCTGACAACAAATTTATGTTTCCATTATTTGCATCTTCTACGTCATCGTTAGTTATAACTGCTATACCAACAGTTACATCTCCTCGTATGTTAAATGCTGGACGAAGATTATTTGCTTTCCAATCATTATACTCATTAAAACCTAATTTACATACAAGACAATATCCAGAGTTTACATAAGCATATTTAGACCATTTTTCAGAATAATCATGTTTATATACAGGTCCATTTCTACTAATACTTCTTTGTTCTACAGGGTTTAGGCTATCAACATAAATGTTATACTTTGTTCTATAAAATCTATTATATACTTGCCCCATATTTATAGTAGATACATCTATATATCTACTGTCCATTCTATTTTCTAAATTTGTTTTAAGAGTATTAATAGATGTAGTTATACTACTAATTAATCCAGAAAGAGTATCTGTTTCACTAATACCATTTAAAAAATCAACAATTTCATTAAATCTATCAATAATTGTGTTAACATCTGTAGTTTCACCTAAATTAATTACATCTTCCAATGCAGTAAGTCGTCCATTTAATTCTTCAAGACTATGTATTTCTCCTACCGGAACTTCAGGGTCAGATATAGCATTAAGCTTAGCAATTAGTCCATTAATTTCAGTTCTAATATTACTTATATAAACGCCAAGCGTAGTTTTGGCTCCACCAATTATAACTTGAACTGCATGTTCATTAGTTCCAAAAGGAATAGGATTACCTGTAGTCTTAGATTTACCAATTATAATTTCCATAATGTTAATTTGTTTAATTTATTAAAGTTCTTCATTATTATAATTTATTTCTGTAATATCGTTAGAATATGAAAATTCTCCAGGAGAAGTTTCATTAATTCTAGAGTCAAGTCTATTGACTTCTTGAGTAACTTTCTTTTGAGTAACACCTATAATTTCACTATCACCTAGCTCATTACTAAAAGCAATTCCTCCACCATGAGTATTCAAAAAAGAATTAACTATAGTAGTAGTTTCTTCTTTAAATTTATTATAATCAAATAGAAGTTCTCTACTAAGTTTACAAATAGGTTTCCAATACTCAGTATCAGTTATTGGAGTATTAGCTGGAACTTTCTTTCTACTAATGTATGTAATCCAAGTAGAATAATCTGTAGTAATAACTCTAGAATTATATTCTCTAGTTATATCCCAATCATCAACTTGAATACCTACATGTCCTAATTCATCAACTTGTAGTCTCATAATTATCTATAATGTAAGTATGATTATTAGTAGCTCCTTTATAATATGCGAAAACTCTAAGTTTATAAGTACCTTCGCTTTCTATATTATATTCAGAAATATCTGGAACATATTTTTCGTTTATATAATATTCTACAGATATATTTTCAAGTTCAGAATTAGAAACAGGTTTTCCGTCAATATAAAAATGTAATGATACTGTTATTTTTCCACTTACAATAGAAGCTTCACATTCAAAATCAAATGGAATAATATAAGGCTTTCTATTAAGTTCATCATCTAAAGAATATTCTTCTTCATATCCAAGACCTTGATTTTGTTTATATAAAATTTCATCATCAATCCAAAATCTAGGTCTATCGTTACAACTAACAAAAGCTTTAAGTATTCCATTTTCATCAACAGGAAATACAAATCCTGTAAAATTATATTTTCCTTTATATATTTGATTTATTTTAGCTTTAATATAATTAATAATAAGTTCTGCTTTTTTAGTCTGACCTATATGTCTTGCAGCAACTGCAGCATTAAACATATTAAAACATTCAATAACACCACTATTTCTATCAGAACATGAAGCTTTACAATCTTTAAGCATATCTTCACCATAATCAGCAAGCATTGCTAATATACGATGATAAACACATACATATTCAGCAGGAATAGTAATATAAATATATTCAGGAGTTATTTCTTTTCTGTTGCTCATAACATCATAATTTTATTATATAAGTTTTCAAGATTATTATGCTGTTCAACAGAAAGCACATCAATATTCTCTATAGCATCAATCATAATACAACTCCAAGATAATTTATTAAGTTTATTTTTATTTAAATTGTATCCTTCATTAACTAATGCTACACATACATCAACTATGCTAGACACTCTAGTATTTAGAGTATCTAGCATAGCTTGTTTATTTTCGGCATTGTATAACATAAACCTTATGTATTAAATGTCTTATTGTTAATGTAAGTTGAATAATCACCTATATAGATTAGCAATCTATTATTAAGTTGATTTATCCTAGCAATAGCATCTTGTCCATCATAAACAATAGCTATCGTATTGCTGGTAACTTCTTTAATCCACTCTTCTTTTAATCTACTAGCAACATTTACTTCGTTTATTTCATAAGATGAAAGAATAGAATAAAGTTTATAATATTCTGTACTAACTAATTTAGTTATATTATCAGTAATAAAATCTTTGTTCTTTTCAATGTTATTATGAGCAATTATATTTTCACATTCTTGACTTATACGACTTGCAAAGTTTCTAAATGCTAAATCAATTACTGTCTTACATTTATGAGTTTCTTTTCTTTCAGCTTCTTTAAAAGTTTTATCTAATACTGCATTAAGTTTAACTATATTTTCAGTCATTTCTTTCATAGCTTTACTCATTTCTAAAAGAGGTTTAGTTTTACTTTTAGATTTGAAATAGCTAATAAGATTAACTATCAATGTGTAAAGAATGAAAACACAACTTGAAATAGCTACAGTGTAATAAGAAGAATTACGAACACTTTCATTAACGATTTCATTTATTGTCTGAAAGTCATTCATAAGTTAAAAAGTTTGTCCATCAACTCCCCTGTAGAGAATATGATGGACATTACTACTTATTCTCCATTAAGAGCACTGTCTTTAACCATATCTGTAACAACTGACTGAGCAATATTTGCTGCAGCTACGTAGTTAACATTGTCTAGATACCTTCCAGTAGGAAGAATTCCAGCAAGAATATCGGTTACACTATAGTTGGGACTAGAACCACTACGACTAACAGGAACTGCAATATAAACATACTGCCAAACTCTTTCGTCAACCTGTTTACCTGCTTTACGTCCAGTTGCAAAATGCAAACTATAAATAGCATAGCCAACAGACGAATTACCGCTATATGTATTAGAGTCAAGAGTAAAGCTTTCTACTGCTTCAGGATAACCAGGATAAATATCACGACTTTCCTGTGCAAGATAATTAAAGCCTTTACCAGCAGCACATTTGTGAGCAAGTTTCTGAACAAAATCTTTATCACCTACAGGATTAACGGCAAATGTCTCATCAACAGTAGTACCATCGCTATATGTCCAAACAGTATGTGTTGTGTTACTGTTACTAATATCTTTAGTTTTAACTCCAAAACCATCACCAAGAGCGATAGTCCATTGTTCATCAAAAGTAGTACTAGTAATAGTAACAAGTCTGCTACCGCTAGTATAAACTACAGTGAAATTAAGACCGTTATCAGCAAAAGCTTTAATCTGCTTATAAAGCTCCTCAAGAACAGCATTAGCTGTCTTAGTAACTCCTTCTGGAACTCTAGTTGTAACAGTCCATGTATTTCTTTCATTAGGAACAACACCCTTCTTTACAAGCATAATTGTGTAATCTCCAGCAGCAGCATTTGCATTAGGAGCGGTAATTTCAAACTTACCATAAGTACCTTTCTTAGGCATTGCCTTTACAATTTCCAAAGTATCAATATCTACTTCAGGAATTACAAAAGCTGGCTTATTAGCACCTCTACCAAGAGCAATTCCAAAGTTCTTAGTAGCAGGAGCAGAAAGAGCAGTATCAGAATCAAGCTCAAAGAGTGTAATAGCACCTTCTTCGAGCGTAGACAAATCATTAACTTTATGGCTAGTAAGTCCTGCATCAAGGGCTTTAACACTATTTACAATTAAAAGTTGATTCATAATTTATTAATTAATTTAAGATTGATAACCCTCATTTTCTGGTCGGGCATTGTTACGAGCTATTTCTTGCTGATTAGCTTGAGCATTTTGCTGATTGGCAAATAAAGCACCTTGAACAGTAACTCTATAAAGGTCAACAGCATGCTTAAGCATAGGAATCTGAAGTTGTTCAGGAAGGTCAGAATCTACATTACCAGAACCAAGGTCACTAAGTAATTGAACTTTATTTGGTTTCTTAATATAAGAACAACGAATCTGATAAATTTTATTACTAGCAGCAATAGAAGCTATAGATTCATTATCTCCAAAATAAATATCAAAAGTAGTAATCTCTTGTGTTTCATTTAGATGACTTGTTCTAGCTTCTTTAGCATTTTTATAAGCTGTTAACGCAGCAGCCTTCTGAACTTCAGTACTAGAAGGATTATCCATAACAGCTTTATAAGCCAAATATGCTGTAGCAACAGCCGTATCTAAGGTTTGTTCAGCAGATTCTTCAGCTTTGTAAACAACCATGACCGGAGTTCTAAGTCTAGGAGCAAGAATCCAATCATTAAGAACATCAGCAAGAAAAGAATCGTCAATAACCCTTATAGGAAACCAACGACTTTTTTTATTTGCATCATTAATATTTACATATCTAACAGCAAAATCTACAAAATATAAAGCATTAGTGATATTAGAGGAATCAAAACTATACTTATTATCTTCAAGATTAGAAATAGAACTAGAAACTGAAGCATCAAGTGTTTTAACTCTATAAAGCGTTCTTAAAGCATTTATATTTGCAATTTTACTGTTATCAGTAATAACTCTGTCGTTAGTTGTGCCTATGTTAGTACGGACAATCTCATCAATAGTATCCCTAATTGATGTATTGATAAGATTGTCTATTTGTTCAGGAAGAATAGCACGAACGTTTTGTAAACCCATTTGTTGGGCATACTGCCTAAACCATACGTGCATCTCTGATATTTGCATAAGCTACAATATATTACAGAAGTTTAAATTTATTCTTCAAAACTTCAAGTACACTAGCATTGTTAGGATTATTAAGGAAAGCTACAGCTTCATTAATATTACTACCAATAAATGTACCATCTGCAGTAGAAATTTGCTGATTATATTCCGGACGAATAAGCTCACCTCTAGCAATAAGTGCTTCAATAAAACTCTTAGTTTCAACATTCTTATCCTCAACAATATCATTAAATTTGTCAGGATTTTCATTTGCAAACCTCATAAGAGCAGCTGTCTTATCATCTTTTGTCTTAGTAAGAGCTTCACCTACAACGCCGTTAGTAGCAATAATCATTTGGATATAAACGGCATTACACTTAGAATCACTTGCTTCAATAGCAAGGAAATTACGCATAGCTTTACGCTTTTCGTCAATGAGTCTCTTAGCACGCTCTGCTTCTTTATTTTCATCACGAATATAAAACCTAAGAGAATAATCTGCATTAATCAAAGACAAATCTTTAGCAACTTCACGATACAGAAGACAATGACGATACATCAAATATTCTTCAATATTTTCAGGACGTCCAAATCTATATTTAGTACCTTCAAGTTCATTCATTTCACTAACCCAGACTTTAATAGCTTCTTTAATTGCAGAAACATTATTTCTAGCAACAGCATCGCGTCTAGCGTTAATCTTTTCTTCTTTGTCTTTAATATACAGATAATCTTTCTTATGTTCATATCTGAAAGAAATATTCAGAGGACTACCTTTTTCATTTACATTAAACGAAATATTATTCAGATAAGCTTTAACATGAGAAGTAAACTCAGGATTAGTTGGAGAAATACCGATAAGTTCAGGGAAATAAGCCTCAACTTCACCCTTATTAGAAGAAAGAATACGACTAGAAGTAATAGAACTTCCAATAACAGTCTTTCTCGGACCTATACTAGCCTTATTAGCGTTACGATATGCTGAAAAAAGTTGAACTGGAGCAATAGTAACAGTTCTTTTATCAACATAAGGGTCATTAAGTTCGGCTTCTTTTGCTGCTGCAGCAGAATTAGCAGCTGTTTGAACTCCAGAAACATTTGCAGGGCTACCCTGTGTATTAGGTTTAAAA
The DNA here is from genome assembly GCA_017405445.1 of Bacilli bacterium. Lineage (GTDB taxonomy): Bacteria > Bacillota_I > Bacilli_A > RF39 > UBA660 > UBA3789. The sequence continues at coordinate 77,936 of JAFRAK010000011.1, forward strand.
TCAGCCATTGTTATAATCTTTTGTTTATTTATTAATTAAAGCACACACTTCAACTGCATCATCTTAGTTGAGTTGTTCACCTGTAAGCCATACGAGTTCTTAATCTCATACGAACTCTTATCAACAGTAGTAGCAATACTATTGTTAGGAACAGCACCCCAAGAAGCGGGAATAGGAGTAAGACCCTTCAGAACACCTTGATGATAAATCTGACCCTTCTGACGAACTTTACGAATATTACGAACACCTTCATAAGTACTCATATCAAGCATAAATGCCTGGTGAGAACACATGGGAAGACCACTACGAGGATGAATATTACCATTAGCACGGTCAGTATCAGCAAGAGAACCCTTAGTCAAAAACGAAAGAGTCTTAAGAGTAATAGTATGACCATCAACAGTCTTATACTGACGGAAATACTTACCATAAGAAAGACCACCAGAAGTCTCTTCAATCATCTTGTCACCAAGAGGAGTAAGGAAACCTTCAGACTTAGCATCTTCCTTAATCATCATGTCAAAGTCTTCAACAAAACCTTTACCACAACCAAGAACAACTTCCATGTTACCAGTATCAGTAGACTTGTCAAGAATATCACCGATAGTACGATTAAACTTATTCAAAGTAAGACGCTCTCCATAAGTATCATAATTTGATTCACGACAAATCTCCTGCATACCAGCAGTATGAGGAATAGGATTACCGTTGTCAGGGTCAATCAGAGGAATAGTACCATCTTCAAGTCTGTTATATTCAGCAAACCAAAGACGTTCCTCATCCATAACACGAATCTGAAGGTCATGCTGTCTCATCTCTTCATTAATCCAAAGATTAGTAGTACCACCATTCTTTGTCCTAAATTCATAAGTAACAACAACATTACTCAGATTACCAGCAATTTCTTTAGAATAACGATGGAATTCGAGTTGAGAGGTCATCTTACCAGGACCCATAACATTACTTCTATTACCCTTTGAATAACTCTCAGGAATAGTAGGAGCACTAAGAGTCCAATATTTACCTACTGCAAGAAGGTCTGGGTCAATAAAGAAATTAGGATTAGGATTAGTAACCTTAAGTCTATAAAGATAACCTCCGTGAGCACCAGGACCAAGGTCTTTCATGATACGAACTTGACTCATTCCATCAGGAGCAATAAGACCATACTGCTCGATAAACCAATGAGTAGCAAATTCAACATCAAACATAGCACCACCTTTACCAGGAGTAGTATTAGATGTGTTGAACCAAAGAACATAATCATTAAACTTAGTACGACCCATAGTCTTCCAAGTCCACTGAACAGTATCAATATCAACTACACCAATAGAACCCTGACCCTCAGTCAAGAATGTAAGCGGGAACCTATCATCATCATAACCGTAAGTATAGGTCAAGACATTGTTGATTTCCGCAGCTTTAGTAATCGCAAGATTGGCAATGGTTTCTTCATTAGAGTAACCACGGTCATCATAATTACCACGAGATACTTCTCTAAGTCTGTACATAACTTTTACTTTTGTTAAACGTTAAATTTAGCTTAACCTAAAAGAATGTCGTCAATGTTTGCTTTACCTCCTTGCGGCTTAATGTACTTAACTGTTTTTCTAGTACTATTTACTTTAGATTTAAGTTTCAAGACACGAACTTCTTCTTCTTTAACAGCCATATCAATTAAATCTTTATAAGTACCACCAGTATACATAAGCCAAGCAGAAAGTAATTCACGATTCATATAATCTTCTTGACTTTCATTCTCTAGGTCTTTCTGATATGCAGTAATTCTGTTACCACCAGCGTCAACTTCAGTATGCCTTGACAGATAATTAAAGAAGTCAGTTGGTGTAAGTGTTTGTTTTTGACCATTTACTTCTTTTACAAAACTTGCAGGAAGTTTATATCCAGCAATATTTCCGCTATTAATAACATTATTAACTTGTGTCCAATATTCTGTAATCTCCTTCATTTCTTGAGCACGAGCAGCTTCAGCACGCTGTTGTATTTCAGAACGGAGATTACCGTCTTTTTCTTGAAGTGCAGAAAGTTGATTAACAGCCTCATCATAAAGACCACCGGTATCTTTAAGATATTTGATATAATTATCATTAAGAGACTTATTACCAAACTCTTTTGCAGCCATACGAATAATAGCTTCTTGCTGAGTAGCATTATCTTTATCAATTACAATTCCACTACGGTCAGGAAGTTCACCAAAACCAACAGGAGAACCATTAACTTCTACATAGTCTTGGAATTGTTTAAGAAGAGGATTATCTGCATAAAGTTTATTAATAGCCCCTTCTTGCAGCTCTCTAGATTTAAGTTCTAAAACAGCATTTACATAAGCTTTTACTCCAGCAGCATCGTTTGTAAATTCAATTGCTTTACCTTTATCATCAGTAATTTCTACACCAAGACTTTCTTGAATAGAATTAATATCAAGAGTATTATCTTCTTCTTGTTCAAAACTATCAAGCCAATCTTTAGCTTCAGCAGCTGTCTTTACAACCTTTCCTTTGTCATCAAGAATATCACCGTTATCTGCAACTGTATAAATAACACCGTCAACATCAAGTTTTGTTCCAGGTGTAAGCTCCCCCGTAGAAGAATTTGTATCATCATTCTTCTCTTCTGGTTTAGTGTCATCAACTACAGTTGTATCTTTTTGAGTTACTCCATCTTTTATTGCACCATCTTTACCAGTAATATCATCTGTAGATGTACCATCAAGATTAGTAACATCCTCTTTTGTACCGCCAGTATCAGCAGCACCATTTTGAGTTTTGTCAACAGGATTACCATTTACAGTTTGTCCACCTGTTCCCTCAAAATCAATATCAATTTCAGCCATAACTTTAATATTAGATTTATTATTAAAACTAAGTTATTATATGTATGCAAATATAATAGTTTTAACTTATATATCAAAACTATTTATAACATTTTAACAAAGAATTTAAACACAATCTTCATATATAATAAAAAAGGTACGCGAGATAATTAATTAGTCCACAAGTTTTAGCATTATAACTAATAGCAAGAATAACATTCAATAATATCTTCTACGGGGGAGCTAATTTTGATAAAACATTCTCAATTTACCGTTTTAATTTGCCTATAACACAAGTTATATACCATATACGATTAACTAATCAACTTTAAACCAAAATACGCTCAAATTAAATAAAAATATCTATAACAAAATAAAAGTCTCCCGAATAGTATATTTAATACTATCAGGAGACTGAGTAACTTGGGAATGCACTCAAGTTTAAGAATTAGCAAATTTAATCATTCTATCTATAGCTTCTTCACTAAGATTTAGATGTTTATCTTTAGCGTATTTTATAAGACGTTCTTTAACTTTATCCATAGCTTAATGTTTCCATTTACTTGCATTTCTTGCAAAATTAGCTTTCTTAACCATAGCAGGAGAATAATTATCTTTATTACCTAATACTTGTGAAGCAAATTCTTGAACACCCATACCATGTCTTTTTGCTGCAGCGGTAAAAGTACCACGTTTAGAAGGAGCTATGTGAATTGAACCACCAGAAGACATTTTTCTAGGATTAGCTTTTCTATTATTAATAAAATATTCAAGCATATCTTTTGCATTTTTATAAGAAACTCCAAACCTATCAGATATAAATGCTACACCTTTATCATTCGGCATATCATAAGGAGATAAACTAAAAGCATCTTGAACAAAACTCAATTCTGAATCTACTTCATCTGGGGAACCATCCCAATATCCTTGGTTTTTACGCAAAGGCTCAAATGTTGGATTATATCTTGCTTCATCTATACCATGATTATATGTTTTTACTTGATTTTCATCCAATAATCTAGAATGTTTAAGAGCTGGATTCGTATCTTGTATATGATGTCTAAATTCATGTGCTGCAACACTTTTTATATCACCAAAAGGTTTTGTGTAAGTAATAGGTATTCTACTATAAGGAGCTATATACGTATTTAGTTTTATTACTGGGTTGTCATGTATATATTCTCCTACAAAGCCTGGAGTATAAGAACCAAGAATACCCTTTTGATGTTTGTCATCTTTAAGAAAATGTACATCAATTTTTTCATTAACATCTCCTTGTTCTTTGATTGCTTGTGTTACTTTATCTTTATAAGTTTCTACTAATTTTTTCTCTTGTTTTTTAGTAAAAGGATATTTTCCTTTTGAAGCTTCTATAGCTGTTTCAACAGGTCTTGTGAGTATATCATTTATAACAGCGTTGTGTGTAAGAGGACTAAATCTATGTTTCAAACCAAAAGCACCTCCTCCTAGTAATCCCAAATTAGCTGTATGATATTTAATATCATCCTCACCTATTTTATCTCCAAAATAATCTCCAATTATATAGCCTCCTCCTCCACCAATGCCTGTATGTATTGCTGCATCACCTGCAGAGGCTGCTATATTTCTAAGACCTTGTTTTGTTATTCTGTTTGTAATAAATTTACCTAATCTTTTTCCTATTCTTAAAGGTTTTTCTATAATATTAGGTAATGCTAATCCAGCAGCTAATATTCCAGCATTAGCATATTCTTTATCCCTAACGTGTTTAGCAACTTCAACAGCATCAACTGCGTCACCAATCCCTGGAATTAATTCTATTATAGGTTTTAAAATATTTCTATTATAATATTGTTCAGTATTTCCTAAATTAGGATTTTGATACATACGTTTCCAAGATGGACGTTTATCTCTTCCAATAACAGTTACAGAAAAAGGAATACCTCCTTCTATTGTTTTATCTTCTAAACTTCTTTTAGATTTACTCATTATTTACCTCCTTCCTCAAGAATTTTATTTATCATATTTATTTTTATTAGTCTTAGCAATTCTTTCTTTACTTCTAATATCTTCCATCTTAACAGCTCTATCAGCGGCTTTACTATATAAATCAGCTTGTATTTGTTGACGCTGAAGATTAATCTTTTCTTGCTCTATTCTTGCTCTATTATCTTCAGCAGCTGCTGCTAATCTATTCTTAGCTTGTTCAGATTCATCACCTGTAGTTCCAAGCATAGACATATCAACATCAACATATTTGAGAGCCATTTCGTGTTGGAATTTAAGTTCTTCAAGTTCTTTATCTTGTTGACCCTTAGCTTCAATTTGAGCAAGTTTAACTTGAAGCTCTTCTTCTTTAAGTTGAGCATCAACTTGTTTCATCTGTTTTTCATGTTGCTGCTTTATCTCAATAAACTTTTGAATAGTTGTTTTGATTTGAGTAATATTATCACCTGTAATAGCAGCCATTGCCATATCCAAATCTCCATTTTGAGCAGCACTAAAAGCCCATTGACGAAGTTGGTTAATTTTATCTTTTTCTTTAGAATCATTCTTTACAATAACTCCACAAGCGGAATATATAAAACTATTTACATCAAGACTCAAATAATGTCTATTTCCATCACTATCAAAATAAGCTGTATCAAGTCCGTCTATATAAGCAAGTTTAGCAAAATCTAAATCACGTTGATAATCTCTACGACGCATCTGGTCAAATATCTCAACTATAATAACACTACCCATAGAACTTCTAGCAACAGCTTCTTGTGTTGTAGCTGCACCTGCACTTTGAGCAATATCGCCATAACGTTGAGCATTCATATCAACAGTATCCCATGCTTCTTGTCTAGTAGCTTCCATAAGTTGAGTAATCTGAGAAATATAATCTCCCATATTAGCATTAAGAAGCCTAATTTGAGCCATTTTTTGACTATTACTATCTTCACTGTCATCAACAAGAAGAGTTCCATCAGCAGCCATTCTATATACTCTATCTTCACTTTTATCTGCTACAAGACTTTCAGGAAGAAGAAGAATAAGCATTTTATTTTTTGCTATAACCATTTCACGATGATAAGCAAAAATATTACGCATAATCTGATAAGGAGTAATAGTTTTAATAATAGAAAATTTACCCATAAAAGGAAGAATTTCCATTATTCCATTATAAGGAAGTTTACCATCTCGTTCAAAAGCTATAGGTCTAGCTTTAATAGGATAAATAGCATTACTTCTTCCACCAATACGATAACCTTCATAAACTTGTGGCTCATAAGCCCACTCTATAGTTAGCTCCCCTTTAGAAGAATCCAATTTATAATCTTCATCTACAACTCTTTGAGTTTCAAACCCAGCTTCATTAATATAAGTAAGAATACCTCTTTTAGCTTCTCCTCTCCAAACTACATGCCAAACTTCCCAAAGGTTATTATTTTCAGAATAAATATTAATAGGGTCATGTTTAAACAATGTACGTTCTTCATCAGTAAATTTTTCACAAACATCAGGATATGTTTCAAAATATTTACTGTACATTAATTTAACAGAACCGTGAGTAGTATCTTTGCTATAATAATCTTCTAGAAACTTTCTATCTTTATCAGTAAGATATTCATCAAACATATCTATAATCTGACTATAAGATAAAAGCATACGTCTAGCAAACATATCATGGTCTTCAACAAAGAATTGATTATTAGGTATAGGATATGCTTCGAGACAAGGAACATTTTCTTTTATAATCTTTTCTCCTCTTATATCAGAATATGTATAACATTCTCCAAGAGCAACATATTCAAAAAAAGAAGAAAGATAAATCATTATATCACTAGTGATACTTCTGATATAATTAAGAAGCTCTTGAGCTTGAGCACTTTCATCATCAATATATTTCTCATTAAAATTATTAATAAACTCTTCAGGATTTGGCATAGCATCTTGAACATTAACTTGTTCAGGAGGAACACCTTGTTGCTGAGCTTGTGCTTGAAGTTCTTGAAGTCTACGTTCAAATTCTTGTCTAAAAGCTTGTGCAGCCATTATACCAATCTCTTCACGAAGTTTAGCATTCTTTTTAAGAACTATATCGGGATTACTAGCACCAACAACAAATTCGTGAATACCTTTAAAATATTCAGAAACATATCTTCTGACAATATCTGTCATAATATCAAGATTCCTCATAGTAGCAGGAAAACGAGTATATTTCTCGTTATTGCTATTATAAGGATTAAGAGTCTTCTTATAAAAAGAATTTGGAATATCACCATGAAGAATAGCTAATTTAGTTTCAGTATCTTTACGGTCATTATAACTAAGTCCAGCTGCAATTATATAATCAATACAATTTGCATACCAACTTGCTTTTCTTTTTTCACTACCAGATACTCTCTGAATAGGAAAACTTTTATCACTAAATATTTCCATATATCTTATTTAAAACCAATTTCTAGTCCAAATATTATTAACATCTTCTCTAACTTTTTTCCTAGCTACAAGTTGTTTAGCAGCTTCAACGTCACATAAACGCCAACGTAAAGCACGCATAATCATTTCAGAAACTCTATCAAAGTTACCTATAGCGTTCCATTTTTTAAGTTCAAGAATAGATTGATAATCATAAATAGTTTGAAAGAAATAAACATCATTACCTAATTCATCTTTACCTATAATAGAATAAAGCATTTCTTTAAGTAATCGAAGACCTTCTAATTTCTTTGAGCCATCTCCCATATTAACACCATAAGTAGAAGCAACAGCACCTTTAAGAGAAGTATCCCAAATATTAACAGGGTCTTTCATTAGATATTTAAGTGCTTTCCATTTACTAAAATTACTTACAGTTTCACCACGGTTAATCTCAACAGCTACAGTTCCAATACAATTATAAAGTCTAGCGAGAAGATAACAAATCCAATCAGCTTGTTCTAGTTTCTCAGGTCTACCATAATAAGCAGCAACTAAAGCAGATTTAAATCCATTATATTGACAAGGTTCCATCCATACTTTAATACTATTGTGAGAATGTTTATTAGTAATAAGTTTATTTTCTTTATTAACACCAACAGGGTCATAACTCATAGAATATATTCCAGGAGGAGTTCCCATAACTAATTGACCATCTTTATTCATATATTGAACTTTAATTGGATTAAACCATTTTCTAACACATCCGTGAGGATGCTCATGTCCTTTACGAGGAACACCTTCAATCCAATCATAAAAGTCTATATTATGTTTTCCTCCTTCAGCTTCTATTCTTGCATTAGTTTTAAATATAACTTCTCTAGTATCTTTAGGATTTTCAATTACAGTGCCATCTACATAAATCTTAAAAGAATTATCAGTTCTAAGACGTTCTTCCCAAGCCATAAGTCTTTCACTACTAAAAAGATTTTCAGTAGTAGAACTAAAAGATTCAGATGGCATATTAGCATACTGACCTAGATAATTAATATAGTCAGCAAAAGTTTTAGAAGTTTTCTTTTTGTGTTCACGTTCTTTAAATGCAATACGAAGACCAGTCTCTAAATCGGAGTTACCGTCTTTATCCATTGCATATTTATCTCCAATTTGACCTTGAAGACCCCAAGCATAAGGTTTAAAATATCCACAAGTTTCATTACGAGAATCTTTATCCCAAACATTTTCAAAAGGCATAAAATGAAAACTTTGAGGAGAATAAAAATTCTGTTCAAAAATTTGCATATTGCCAGAAGTAGCAGTACCCCAACAGAAAAGATTACCTGTAACATAACTACCAGTTCTCATAGCAGGTTCTGTTACACTCATAAAATCATCAAAATTTTCCATAGTAGATAACTCTTCGACTTTAACTTTCATAGCATCTTTACCAATAGCACAATCTGGATTATTCATCGCAGATACACTAAAAAGAGCACTATTCCAAGATTTTGGAGAAACAGTACCGTTAGGTAATTTAAAACCTAGTCTAAAGTTTTCTCCATTAGTAGAAAGAATACCTCTGACAAAAGGAGTCTTAGTTTCAAAGAAACGAAGATTATTAATAGTAAAATCAGTTAATCCTCCTGTAGCAATTAAATATTTTTTATCAGCAGCTACGTGAATACAAACTTTTCTAGAATTAAGATTTAAGTCATTAGCAGTATCTGAAGCCATAATATAAGAGAATCCTCCACGTCTAGTCTTATCTATAATAAGATGAAAACCATTACGAATAGCAAATTCCATTATATGCCAAGTCCAAAATTGAGCATCTATAAATTTAGGAAAATCATATTTCTTTTTAGCTGTTGAAGCTTTATCTGTAGCTTTAGCAGTAGAAGTATCAAGTTGTTCAATCATAGTGTAGTTCAGATAATTATACATACCACCAGTAATACGTATATTCTGAACTACACCATTACGCATTAAACAAGGAGCACTATATCCATGTTTACGTCTATATTCTTCTATTTTACGAAATTGTCTGTGAGGAACACTATCTACTTTAAAATAGGTATAACATTTATTTTTTCTGTAGAAATCAGCAACTTCAGTAAATAAATGAGTATTAACAAATTTATCTCCAGGTTGAATATTTAAAAGGAAACCTCCAGATTCACCAATAAGAAATAAATCGTCAGGGTCATCATATCCGGCATCTTTAGCATGCTTATAATGACCTTTTTGTTCACTTATATACTGAAGAAAAGGATAATCTTTAATGTATTTCTCAACAGTAGTCTCCATTATTACTTAACTATAAACGTGATAACCAAGAGTAATGCAGCAAAGAATCCTCCCCCAGCTGCATAATTACGTTGTTTTTTAAAGTATATAACTTGTTGCGACAACTCATTAACTTGATTATCATAGATTCTAATAATCTTATTATTTGTATTAACAACTGACCGTAATGAATCATTAATTTCCTTCTGATACTTAAGTTCGACCATCTTTGCGTTAGCTTTACGAAGGTCATCAAAAGCAATAAGTACAGAATCAGGATAAACAGTAAACACCCCTGTAGAAGAAATTGTATCAGTATCATTCTTTGACCAGCTTGTAGAATAACTTAAGAGTACTATCATTGTCAAGAGTACCAACCTCAATAACTTTTGCATCTTTAATACTATCTAAATGTTCTATTTTAATTTTAATTTTATTGTTTACGTTAATAAGAGAATCAATTGTTTCTTTTGTTTCTGATTTAGATGCAGTTTCTTTACAGTATCTAACACCTAACAGAATACCTAATATAAGACCTAATATAAATGTACAAACATATTTAGTAAAATTATCAAGTTTCATATTAAATCTTCTTCTTTAAGTAATGTATATGTAAAACTATTACCATATAAAGCTGCTTGTTTTTTACAAAAAGCCATAAAGAGTTTAAAATCTTCATCTTTAGCAAATACTTGACATCCAGCACTCCAAGTATCAACTCTAGTACTTAGTCTACCTGCTTTATGAATATTAATACCAAACAAACCTTCTTCTAAAGTTTTAGGGTCATAATCATAAATTTCATCCTTATTGTTGTCTCTATAAACTTTAATAGGTTTTTTCTGACAAAGAGCTTCATATTTTCCTCTATGCCTATCTATTTTATAAGCTCCTCTATATTGTCCAGGAACAAGAATTGCAGTACCTTTTCTTGTAGCAGGATTAATAACATAATATCTTCCCGGATCTGTAGTAATAGAATATAATTGTCTAGTCCATTTACCAGTAGGAGTTTTATAAATTACAACAAGAATATCATCAAAACTATTTGTAATATTAACACCAGCTGCACGAATACCTATGATGTTAAGATTATATTCTCCATTTGTAAAATAAGCATAACCTTTACTCTTAAAAAGTTTTTCAAAATCATATCCACAGACTTTGCTGTATAATGCAGTTTTAATCATTAGAATAAATTTAATTCTTTATTATTATTATTATTTTTATTAGCTGCTCTTAATTTATAAGCTCTATCTTGAAGAAGAGCTTGAGCCTCTTTTTTACGATAATTAATTCTAAACCAATTAACGGTTTCTTCTCCATTAGGGTCTACATGATAACCATCTTTATCTCTGTATGGCTGACCATAAGCGTTTTTAATCCAAGGACTACCAATATGGCAAAGACCTAATCCTCTACAAGGTATTTCAAGAATTATTTCAGCCATTAGAGCATAAAGAGAAAGTTGCATTGTATAATGTTCTCCATTACAATTATCAAGATGTCCTAGAGGAGGTAACATAGCTTCCTTCTTTTTAACCCATTCATTAGTTAATTGATTAGGAATAGTAGATTTATCTTTTTTATAATATCCTGCTTCAAATTTAAGACCGTCACGATTGGTTTTCCAATCAAGAATTACAAAATCAGTAGAACTATAACAGAAAATGTCAATAGTACCACTAATTAGATAATCCATAAGGAAAGCTCCTATTTCAGAATAAATAACATATCCTCGAGACGTATAAAAGTCAAATACTCTATAAATCTCTTCGTATTTATTATTAGTAGCTTCTTTGAATTGTTCTATATTTAATGGTACAGGAATCAAAGCAGGAATATCAGCAATAGTTATACATCTACCTGATTTTGTAGATTCCAAATATTTTATAGCATCTTTAAATTTACTTACATCTTTGATTGCATCCTCTAAACCATTATGAGTTGCAGTACCACGTTCACAAGCTTCATTTCTAATTCTATCCCACTCAGCTTTAATAGCTTTTTCAGATTTACCTTGTTCTCTAGCTTTTTTATGTGCCCAGTAGTTTGCATCAAAATGAGGATAATAATCTGATATAAGGGTAGTTACACTCCTATATTCATTACCAAAGGTATCAGTATACTTGTGAGCTTGCTCTTCAAAGAACAAATAATTATCTTTATATCTATTATCCATAGTTTAATTATCTTCAGCGTCCATTGAACTTAAAACAGCATTACCTCCACGAGAAAGTTCAGTTTCTTGTTCATACATTAAATTCTGTTTTGCTTCTTCGAGTTTTTTAAGAGTAGAAGGAATATCTCCAGCCTGCTTTTTAACATTCTCTACAAGGTTAAGAATAATAGCTATATTGTCACCATCTAAAGGAGTTGCTAATTTTTCGTTAAGATACCTGTTTATTTGACTAATACCAAGGTTTATATTATGAATAGTTTGAAGCATATTTTCTACAACACGACCAGCTTCTGTAATATTTTCATCATAATATCTTTTTATTAATTTTAAAACTAAAGCATCAGGAAGATAATCTTTTGGTAAACCAGCTTGCTCTTTAGCGTATCTAAGAGCTTCTGCTTCACTAAGACCAGATTGACGAGCAGGAGATTTTGGGTCTCCAAGTTGATAAATAACAATAGCTTCAGCAAGATATTGTTTTTTATCAGGTGTTTTATCTCTATTATAAAGAGTTCTAATATCTTTATCAAGTAGTTGTCGTACAGATGGAGGAACAGGCATACCTGTTTCATCTACAACTAACATACTATCAATTGTCACTATCTTGGCCATAATTACGAGTTTGTACAACAGAAGGTCTAAAAGAAAATCTTATATTAGCATAAGCTTCACCTTTTTCTTTAACTATTTTCTTATAAAGTTCATTATTATTTCTAACAGCACTAGCCAAACGCCATTTATAAAAACTATTAGCTTTAAGACGTTTTCTTTCATCATGTGCAAGTTCTTTTCTAAATAAACAATATTCTTCTTTAGTTAAAGTATTAAAAGCAGTATTTATAAGTTCTTGACGTTCTTTACTTTTTTCAAGTTTCTTTATAGGATTAGCTCTAATATTTCCAAGAAATGGAATACCAGCCCATCTACCTTGACGAAGAAAAAATATAGCATCTATTTCACATTGCTGAACTATAGCTAAAGCTACTTCTCTATCAGTAATGTTATCATAGATACAATCAATGATGTCTTGTTTTCTAACAACAACAACATCTTTACCTCCAGGAAATTTACAAGTCTCTTCCATATCTCTATAATTTCTTCTACGGGGGAGCTAATCTAACACCCCCGTAGAAAGAATGTATGTTAAGCTTCCCCAGTACTATTATATACTTTTCTTACAAAAGGATTAATATAGCTATTCTTAGTTTCATCAAGCATAGCATGTATAGCACTAACAGGAACTAATTTAAATTCAAGGAAACAAACAGGAGTTATCATAAGAAAAGCTTCTTTTGTAATATTCTTATCTCCTTCACATACATTAATAATATTCTGAGGTGTAATCTTGTTATAAGGAGAATTGATATGGTTTCCTATAGAAAGGTCACTAGCTGAAATAACTACTTTATCTCCAGTTTTAAGACTATTAATAAATTCTGAGTCAGTATCACCGGTTTTAATAAAAATAGGAACAATAGCAAGTTGTGCAGTTTGATTCTTTTTAGCACTTGTAAGAACAAGACTCAGAGAATCTTTATATACAATGCCTACAAGAGCATAATCTTTATTAGGATGAATAAAATCAGTACATTGATTTAAATATTCAACATTAATTTCATTTACACTCTCAGGAAGATTAAATTCAAATTCTCCAAGAGTTCCATTAACCTTAAAACTTTTCATAATTGTAATGTTTAAATTATTAATACTTTTGGTTAACCAACTTTATGTATCATACATTTATATATTATATGAATACAAATATAGTCATTATATTCTAAGTTTGCAAACATTTTAAATTTAACTTTTATTATATAACGTTTCTTAACACGACAAGTCTACTATTATATTCAGCATTATAATTAATATAAACTTTAAAAGTATAAGCTGGGTAATCTGTAAACTCCCCCGTAGAAGAATGTGGGTAGTATCATCTTTAGATGGCTTATTATAATATTATAGTTTTAATTAAATAATATTAAATTGTTTGGCTATTACTAATAAATGTGTTATCTTTGTACCATGATAATAAGTTAAGTTATTATTAATGCTCATATCGTTGATGGTTTATAATAATGTTATATTTATTCTTTTTGAATTAATCTTAATAGTGTTTTTTTTTGTGCGTAATAGTATTGTTATTTGTTAGTATTTTAGATTAATGCTATTGATGGTTTTTTAGTTTAATAAAACGGTTATTGTTTATTCTAGTGTTATTGCTTGTGAAAGTGGTAACACTATTCTTTTTATACTTAAAACTATTGTAGATTAAAAAATCTCTCCTTCTTGGTCAGGATATAGACGTTTATAATCTTCATAAAATTGAAGCATATTACCTCTAAATATATAATTATGATTTATAATAATATCACAATGACCAGCAGGATAAATAACTCGTATATCTTTAAGATATTGAATACATTTATTTACTGTAGCTAATGTTATATGTAATTCTTTAGAAATATCTTGTTGTTTAACATGAATAACATTAGTATTAAATCCTATATGTTTAGCAAAATAAACAATAATTCTTAATGCAGAAGCAGATATTTCTATATTACCATTGTATATTTTATCTAATAGGGTGTCATATAATATTATAAATCCACCATTTGTATAAGTAGGAATGTATACATTATTTCCTTCTTTATCTTGTTTGAGTCTATCCTCAATATTTCCTGTAAATCTAAATACAGTACTTCTAATTTTAAGTTTAAGTTCAGTATCTTTATCTATCATAATAATTATATATTTTGAATTTATACAAAAATATAAAAAATTATAATAGGAAACAAAAATTTATAGTTAAATATAAAAAATTTTCTTTTTAAATTTGTAAGTTATTGATAATCAAGTATTTATAAAAATAGTAGGTACATATATATAATAGTAATTAATAAGTCCATACTTTATAATGTTGTAAGATATATTAAACATAATGTTGTGTTTAATTGTAAATATGAAGCTATTAGTAAAGTTGTTTATAATGTTCTTTTTAAAAGAATTACAATATGATAAAGAGTATAATTAAGGAGTTATCAAAGTAGATAATAAAGATAAATGTGAAAAGGATGACAACAATGATGATGAAAGAAATGATAAAGATAAAGTTGGGTTAAAGTAGATAAAGAAGGAAAAAGTGATTTTGGAGAAAGAGAAATTTATAGGTGAGAGAGTGAGGGTGTTGCGTTTACTCCCCCGGCTGTTAAGCGCAACTTGACACCCCCCCCCATGCTACTTTCCTACCTCAACTTACTATCATTGCTGTTTTTACTACCTCAACTTACTATCAATTTAGTTTTGCATGACGAAAAACAAGTCATGTTAAGTAACATGTTTCACTAAAACTAAAAAGTTATGAGCAAAAAAGTTGAGTGTGCTTTTATGACAGCACAAGTTAGCAACCGCAACGGCATTGAAGTCGTTATTGACAAGTCAGAAATCGACCACATTACACGAGAGGGCGAAAAGTTTGTCAACAACAGATTTGAGCTTTCGTTCACGCAGTTCAAAAATCTTGTTGCAAAGGAAGGCTTGCGCGTCAAGTTGCTTGCAGCTGACATTTCGCCAAAGAACTATGTTAACGCAGCTGCATTTGTTGCATCAGTTGTTGCAAACGGAAAGGGTGTTGTTGAAGTGTCAGAAGTTGCAGCAGGTGATATAATCCCCGATACAGATGGGCTTACAGCTGAAAACGACATGATGGTGTCGCGTATCGTTGAGTTCGAGCCATCGAAAGACGGCGAGCGTGCAGAACTGCTGCAAATGGCCAAGACTATGTATTTGCAAGCAGTTGCCACAATGTCAACGACCATTATTAAACCGTTGTTCTAAGTTATTCAAAAGGGCATGACGAAAGTTGTGCCTTTTTGAATCTTATAGCAAATGCTCAAGTCTCTAATTACCTACCTCAACTTACTACCAATATAGTTCTACCTCAACTTACTACCAATAGGGGATTGCAATACTGCTTTCACAGCTGATAAATGTTCTCAAACTACTTGTAGAGCTGATAAGCCTTAACATAGTGCTTATTAATAACTTGTTCAACTTGTGAAACTTTTGCGTTAAGTGATATTAGTAGTTTTAATAGACAATTAGCGATTTTGCTCTTGATATACTAACATTATATATTATATATAATA
>JAFRAK010000050.1 GCA_017405445.1 Bacilli bacterium
ATTATTTTATATTTTTCTTCTGCAGTCCATTTTTTATGTTTTTGACCTTTTTTTGCCATATTATCAACTCCTTTATTTAAATTATAGCAAATGAAAAAGTGGAACATCTTTTTATGTGTCCACTTTTATCTTACAACATCATGTTAATCATTGCCTTTTTACTTGAAAAAAAAAAGAATATAGAGTAAAATTTATTATAGGGTAGGCGATACTATGGAAAATGAAAATAAAACGAATATCAATACATCAGAAGAACCTATATTATCTCCAATAACAAATGGAGAAAATGAGCAAGTACAAAATAAAACTGAAGTTGTACAGCAACAAACTACTACTCAAACAAATGATGTTCAACCAGCAGCAAAACCACTATCAAAAAAAGAATTAAAAAAGAAAGAAAAAGAAGAACTAAAAAGAAAAAAACTAGAAGAAAGAGAAAAAAAACTAAAAGAAAGAGAAAAAAAGTTAGAAGAAAAACGTAAATTAAAAGAAGAAAGAAAAAGACTAGATGCATTACAACCAAAAACTCCGTTTTTTAAACTATTATTAATTCTTGCTGTTATTGTATTAGCTGGATATATTTATTACACAACGATGTTATATCACAAAACGATAGATGAACTTAACAATAAATGTACTCCTTACCAACAATATGCAGAAGAAACAACACTTGATTTAAACTCTATTTTAGTTAAAAATTTATATAAAAAAGTATATACCAATATAAAAGAAGATCTAGCTCAAACAGAATGGAATAATGCAATGAAATTATATCTTGCATTTAGACAAATGGGTGAAACAGAAAAATATGAATCCAATTGTAATATGTTTAAAGATACTAATATGGAACCATATAGTTGTGAAGAGACAAATTCCTATACACCACTTGCTTTTCATCAAGATTCTTTAATACTAGAATATAAAAAACTATTTGGAGAAAATGATCCATTCCAACTAGAAAATATTAAATTAAAATACGGTTGTATTGGAGGATATCAATATATTCCAGAAAGACAAGAATATGTACAAGGAAAATGTATGCAACCAACAACAACAAACTTTAAAGTAACAAAAACATTAAAAGAAGCAATTGCTAAAAGAAATACAATAATTCTAGTAGAAGAAGTAAAATATCGAAAAGGGGAAGCACAAGAATTACCAGATTACTTAAAGAGTGGAACATATTATTATACATTTAAATTAGATATGAATTATAATTTTATATTATTAAGTAAAAAATATGAAGAAAGATAAATAAACATTTAGGAGGGTTTGAAATGGAAATAAAAACAGTCGTAACGGGATATTTAGATGAAAATTGTTATGTCCTAATCAAAGATGGAAATTGCTTAGTAGTAGATCCAGGAGATGATTTTCATAAAATAAAAGATGTAATTGGAGACAACAAAGTATTAGGAGTATTGATTACACATTCTCATGCTGATCACATAGGGGCACTAAGAAACTTTTTAACCAAAAGAAGTATTAAAATTTTTAAAAGAAGTAATTTAGAAGAAAAAGAATACAAGATTGGAGATTTCAAATTTGAATGTATTCAAACACCAGGACATTCAAAAGATTCAGTAACATTCTATTTTAAAGAAGATAATATGATGTTTATTGGTGATTTCATTTTTAAAGATAGCATAGGAAGATGTGATTTACCTGGAGGAAGTACTGAAGAAATGAAAGAAAGCATTGAAAAAATTAAAGAATATCCAGATGAAACAATATTATATCCAGGACATTATGAACAAACAACTTTAGGTTATGAAAAACAAAACAATCAATATTTAAATTGATTGTTTTTTTATCAGAAATATGTTAGTATAAAAAACCAAGGAGTGTTTGGTATGAAGGTTTGGAAAAAAGTAACAATTAAAGATCAAAATAAACAAGTAAATCTTTTATCAAGATCTCTAACAAACTATTTATATGGATATGGACCAATAAGAGACATCACAAGAAAATATAATATAACTCCAGAAGACAGAATATCATTAGATAAATATATGATGAATAGAATTGCAGGATTATTAATGTTATATCTATCAAAAGACTATAATAGAATAAATGACATTGCAAATAAATATAATTATGAAACATATGAATTAGATAATATAAGACCAGAAATTGAAGGATATATAAATAAAAATTAAGGAATTATTCCTTAATTTTTTTTATAGAAATCGAAGTATACTAAAAAATCCTAATAGTGTTGCAACTAGCATAATAATTGCAACTACTTTAATAACTTTATCACTCATGAATAAACACCTCACTAACATTAAATTAAATGTCATATTTTGTATTATTATAATACAAATAAGATTAAAAGTAAATCATAAAATAGAGTAGGTGATATGATGAAAAAATGGATAAAAAATAATAAAGTACTATTCATTCTACTACTATTATCAATTTTAGTTTTTATACTGGGATTCTATTTTCATGCAATACAAGATGAAGAAACAAAGAATCTAATTAAAAATAATGTAGTAAAAGAACTAACAAATCCAAATAGTATAACATCTATTCTTCTAACAAACAGTTTACTATTAATTACAATATGGATATTAGGAATATCCATTATAGGAATAATAGTAGTAGTATTTCTATATTCTTGGAAATTATTTATTTTTTCATTTGAATTATGTTCCTATCTAGTAACACTAAAAATTAATAATCTTTTAGGACTGATAATTCTCTTTATACCATTAATAGTATATTTATTCTTAATATTCTTACAAACATTCTATTCACTCCATTATTCAATATCACTATTTGAATACTTGATCTTAAAAAAGAAAAAAAATATTTTAATCATTACAAAAAGATATATAAAATTATTATTACCAATTATTAGTATCAATATTCTAACATCACTATTACAATACTATCTATTCTTCAAACACTTTTTAATAAAAATATAAAAAGTGTCAATTTACACTTGATATTTTACATGTTCCATTTTATAATTATATTGGAGGGTAGATTATGAAAGAATTAAATACCGTTTTAACTGAATTAGGAATTAGTAAAGTAAGATTATCAAAATACCTAGGAGTATCTAGACAGATGCTATACAACTATTTAGGAATTGACGATATCAATAATTGGCCTAAAGAAAAAGCAGCTAAATTATTAAGTTTATTAAACATTGAAAATATTAATGATTTAAAAAAGCTTAAAATAACGGGAGAATATATTATAGAGGTTGAGGGAAGATTAAATGAAGGAGTAAAAGATACTTCAAACAAAGAAGTTCTTGCAGATTTAAAAGGATTTAATAAGAAAGAACAAGAATTATTATCTGACATAATAACTTTATTAAAAGAAAAAATTGCAGATGATAAAAACAAAGAATTCTATAATGCCTTTGTATATTTATATCATTTCCTACAATCAATGGAAACAAATGATGAATTAAAATATGTATTAGCTTATATGTCAAAATCATTAGGATTTACAGATCCAATGGAATTCTTATTCAATAAAGAAAAACAATTCATCTTTGAAAGTATTATGTTTAGTGCTATGACATTATATAATAATGGAGGAGCTTCTAAGAATAAATTAGGAGATTCTCATAAACGCTTTGAACAAAATATAGAACAGAAAAAAGAAGAAAAATTATCACGTACGCAAGAATTAAATACAGTAAAAATCCAAGCATTAAAAGAATTAGGATACGTAGAGATTAATGAAGATAATGCCAAAGAAGTATTTGAAAAAATAGCAGAAATTCAATCTAGAAAAGTATAAAAACATATAGTAATCTATATGTTTTTTTATAACTTGTATTTTCTAAAAAAACACTATATAATCTAATTAGAATAAAGAAAGTAGGAGTTAATATGAATCATAGAAATCAAAAGAATACTCTAATTATGTACTTAATTTTACTAGTAGGATTCATAGTAGTAGGATATGCCATATTACAAGCAAATCTACAGATTAATGGTACAACTAAAATTGCTAATAATACTTGGAATGTATATTTTGATCATATAGAGGTAAATAGTGAAAGTATCTCTATTGGTGATGGAGATTCTGCAGCTTCAATTGATTCCAATAATAATTGTAAGGTCGATTTCACCATTTCACTAACTACTCCTGGAGATTTCTATGAGTTTACTGTGGATGTAGTAAATGCTGGTTCAATTGATGCCATGATAGGTTTCTTAAACAAAGAATTAAAAATCAATAATGAAGTTGTAGATAGCACACCTAGTTATCTAAATTATACAGTGACTTATGATGATGATGTAGAAATTCTTCCCAAACACAAACTAAGTAAAAACACAACCGAAACTTATAAAGTTAGAGTAGAATATAGAAAAGATATTGATGAATTACCTGATGCTACAACAATATCAACTTCTGTAGAAATACAATATGTCCAAGCAGATGACACGGCAATTCTACCACAACATCTAATTCAACCGAAAGTACCCGTAACAGATACCATTTATTGGGCATTACAAGATAATAATAATGATGGCGATTATGAAAAATTAGTAATATCTGATTCAGAAGTATCTGGTTCTGATAACTACCAAGGTAGCTTTGCGGGAACTACTGTATTTAATAGTTTTCTTGAAGTTCCTTGGAACTGTGAAGACTACTATGGCGGTATAAGCAATAAAGTCGAACAAATAAAAATAGAAGGAACGGTAGCTCCAACTTCAACAGCATATTGGTTTGGTGGAACAGGGCATAATTCGGAAACATTGGAGGGAAACTTAAATGATTTAAATGTATCGAATGTAACTGACATGTCTCATATGTTTTATAATGTAGGAGTGGGGGCCACGACATGGAATATAGGAGATTTAAGTGGATGGAATACATCAAATGTAACGAATATGTCTTTTCTGTTATATTTTGCTGGAAATATAACAGAAACATGGAATATAGGAAATTTAAGTAAATGGGATACATCAAATGTCACTGATATGTCAAATATGTTTCATGGAGCAGGGCAGAATTCTAAAACATGGAATATAGGAAATTTAAATAGATGGAATACATCACATGTAACGAATATGTCATGGATGTTTGGAGATGCAGGAAAATATGCAACAACATGGAATATAGGAGATTTAAGTAGATGGGATACATCAAATGTCACTGATATGTCAAATATGTTTTCTAGCGCAGCAGAAAGAACATCAACATGGAATATAGGAGATATAAATCTATGGAATACATCAAATGTCACTGATATGAGTAGTATGTTTGATTATGCAGGATATACAGCAACAAACTTTAATATAAATTTGAGTAATTGGGATACATCAAATGTAACTAGTTTTTATTATATGTTTTCATATGCCGGATTCGAGTCCACTAACTTTAATTTAAATTTAAATGGATGGAATACATCACATGTAACGAATATGTCATATATGTTTTCAAATGCCGGAGCCAATGCTTCAACATGGAATATAGGAGATATAAGTGGCTGGAATACATCAAATGTAACGGATATTTCAAATATGTTTTCAAGTACAGGAACAAATGTCACAACATGGAGTATCGGAGATTTATCAAGATGGGATACTTCGAATGTAGAAAGTATGTATAATATGTTTTCATATGCTGGAAAAAATGCCACAAACTTCAATTTGGATTTAAGTAGATGGGATACATCAAATGTAACTGATATGACTTATATGTTTTATAACTCAGGATATAATGCCACAACGTGGAGCATTGGAGATTTATCAAACTGGAATACTTCGAATGTAGAATTTATGAATAAAATGTTTTCAAATGCTGGATATAATGCCACAAACTTCAATTTAAATTTAAGTGGATGGAATACCTCAAAAGTAAAAAAAATGTCGAATATGTTTTTAAATTCAGGGTATACTGCTACAACATGGAATATCAAGATACCATCTACTAATGGTGGCAGTATTAATAACACTACAACAAGACTTTATGGAACTAATACTTCTAACTATGCTGCCCCTGATAGTGGAAGAGAATTCACTCTTGCATAAATGATAATAAAATAAAATTCATTTATTGACATTTAAGAATAAATTGTATATTATGATATAGAAGGTGAATATAAATGAATAGAGCAGAGATACAAATTGATCAATATTATAAAAAAAATATGATTATTTGTCTTTCTATTTCTATTTTTTAAGAAGAAACATGACTAATGTTTCTTCTTTTTTTATAGTTTTACCTAAAAAAGAAAGAGAGGAAATATGAAAGAAAAGAAAATGATGTACGACATAGGGGAAATGCCACCCCTTGGGAAAAGCATAATATTGGCATTCCAACACTTATTTGCTATGTTTGGAGCAACAATACTGGTACCGATATTAGTTAATACTGCAGCAGGAAAAACAGTACTTACAATACCTGTTGCTTTAGTAACATCAGGAATTGGAACACTAATTTATATTTTATGTACAAAACAAAAAAGTCCAGTATATTTAGGAAGTTCATTTGCTTTTATTGTACCAGTAGCAGCAGCCTATACAAAATCAGGAATTTCTGGAGCGATGACTGGTATTATGGCAGTAGGACTTGTATATGTAATTGTAGCGATAATTATTAGTATAGTAGGAAAAGATTGGTTAGAAAAGATTTTACCACCTATTGTTATTGGTCCAATGATTATGATTATTGGTTTAGGACTAGCACCAAGTGCCATAGGACAAATTGGACTTGCTGAAGGAACTACTCTAGATATCAAAGTATTAATAGTAGCATTAGTTTCTTTCTTAACTACAGCATTTGTCATGACAAAAGCAAAAGGTTTTTTCAAAATAATTCCATTTTTAATAGGAATTCTAGCCGGATATGTAGTATCATGTATATTAGGAATGGTTGATTTTAAACCAGTATTAGAAGCAAAGTTTTTTGAATTACCAAAATTTGTAATTCCATTTAAAGATTATGATCTTAATTTTACTGCACTTATCACCATACTACCAGTTGCCTTAGTAACTTTATGTGAACATATAGGAGATCATACATCACTAAGTAACATTATTAGAAAAGATTTAATTAAAGATCCAGGACTTGATAAAACATTATTAGGTGATGGTTTAGCAACATTTGTAGCAGGATTTTTAGGAGGACCAGCAAATACTACATATGGAGAAAATACATCTGTTGTAGGAATGACAAAAGTAGCATCTGTAAAGGTTATTGGAATGGCCGCTATATTTGCTATTATAATTGGCTTTTTAGGCAAATTTACTGCATTAGTATCAACAATACCTAATGCTGTATTAGGAGGCGTATCGCTACTTCTATATGGTTTTATCGCTGTAAATGGATTAAAAGTTTTAATTAAGAATCAAATAGACTTTGAAAATTCCAAAAACATTGTAGTTGCATCTACAATGTTAGTAATTGGCCTAGGAGGTGCAGCAATCTCAATCGTAAGTGGAGACTTATCACTAACCATTTCTGGTATGTCTTTAGCAGCACTAATAGGAATCATTTTAAATATTTTAATAAAAACAGAAGAAGATACAAAAGAAAAACTATTGTCAAATATGAATACATATCATCAAATAAAAAAAGAAATAAAGGAAGAATTAAAAACAGAGATTAAAAAAGAATTAAAAGAAGATGTAAAAACATTCTCTATTAAGAATAAAAAAGATTCAAAACATGAAGAAAGAAGGTTATAAAATGAATCAAGTAATAGAATTAAAGCATCCATTAATAGAACACAAATTATCAATCCTTAGAAGTAAACATACTTCTACAAAAGAATTTAGAGAATTAATAAAGGAAATTAGTACTATATTGTGCTATGAAGCAATGAAAGATGCACAGCTTGATCCTATCACCATAGAAACACCTATTCAAAAAATGGAAACTCATAGATTAAATGAAGATAAGTATGCATTTATACCTATTTTAAGAGCTGGTCTAGGTATGCTTGATGGAGTTTTATCCATTCTGCCAACAGTAAAAGTAGGACATATTGGAATGTATCGTAATGAAAAAACTTTTGAACCAGTTAACTATTTCTTTAAAGTCCCAGAAGGAATTGAAAATAGAGAAGTAATTCTATTAGATCCTATGCTTGCAACAGGAGGATCTGCAGATGACGCAATAACATTATTAAAAGAGAAGGGGGTAAAGAAAATTAAATTTTTATGTATTATATCAGCACCTGAAGGATTACAAAAAGTAACAGAAAAACATCCAGATGTAGAAATATATACAGCATGTATTGATGATCATTTAAATGAAAATAAATATATAGTTCCAGGTTTAGGAGATGCAGGAGACAGAATATTTGGAACTAAATAGGTTAGAGGAGGGGATTATCCTCTCTTCTACAATATTCAAACATTAATATAAAATAAATAATAAATGCAAATAATTAATATAATAATAAAATAAAGAATATAGAATAAAAGAATAATATTTAATCATAAAAATAGAAATTTATATTAATTCATAAATATATATAATAATTATAAATATTACTAAAAAATTATGATTTATTGATAAATATGGAAGAGAAATTGTACTTCCTATAATTGATATTATGTTAACTTCTATATTCAAATAAAATAGATAATACTACTCTACTACAAATAAATAATAAAAAAAGAATTAATTATATTTAAAATTAAATATAAAAAAAATAATTATTAAAAAAGAAAAGTTTTCTTTTCTTTTTTTATTTAATAATCTATCTATATATAATAGAAATAAATGATACTTACCCTATTAATCCCCCTTTTACTACATC
Organism: Bacilli bacterium; assembly: GCA_017405445.1. Classification (GTDB taxonomy): domain Bacteria; phylum Bacillota_I; class Bacilli_A; order RF39; family UBA660; genus UBA3789. The sequence goes on from JAFRAK010000050.1 coordinate 8,750, forward strand.
TAAAATAATAGGGTGAATTTTAAGCGATTTATCTCTCAATAGACGGATAATTATCCACCTCAAATTAAAATATAACACATATATTTAAGCGGTATAAATAAAAAGTAATGATAATTATATAATTTATAAAATTATAAAAATAATCAAATGCATTTTAAGCAATTTATCTATTAAAAGATGGATAATAATCCATCTAAATTTAAATATGAGAATCCATGTATATTTAATGACATTTATAAAAATACAATATACTACTGATATATTGAAATAAAAAATAAGGAAAGAATAAGTAGGGGAACTTTCCCTACTTTATTTATAAGGAAGGGCAAGTGCTATATAAAAAATTTATATCAATAGTTTTTTATTTATGCTAGAATAAAAAATATAGGAGGTTTTATGAGAAAAAATATATTATTTACTTTAACACTTTTATCTTTATTAGTACTATTACCAATAAGGGTAAATGCCAAAACAACAGCTTGTCAGGTTATAGATGGAGCATATTATGACAAATTTGGAGTAGAAACAGACAAAGGAACATATGAAAAGCAATGTGTATCACATACTTGTGAATTAGTTGCAGATGCATATTTTGGAGCAAGTGGGAATGAAGTAACAAAAGAAACATTTGAGAAAGAATGTGGAGCAACAGTATATAATAATTTCCCTGATACCGCAAGTAATATGACTCCCCTATTTATTATTATTGGTTCTATAATCATCACAGAAGCATTTATAATCATAGATAAGAAAAAACAAGCAAATAACTAAAAATACTAGCAACTTACTAGTATTTTTTTTATAAAAGTAATAAGAAAGAGAAATATTTAAACTACTCTAATTCATCTAATATACTTTTACCAATTTCAGGCATTTCAATTTCAAAGTTATCTGCAATCGTTGCTCCAATATCAGCAAATGTTTCAAAAGGAGGTAATTTCTTTGCTTTTTTAAAGTTTCTACTAAAGAAAATTACAGGTACATTTTCTCTGGTATGATCATTTCCTTCATAAGTAGGATCATTACCATGATCTGCAGTAATAATAAATAAATCATCTAAATCTAATTTATTTAATAATATAGGAATATCTACATCTAAATCTTCAATAGCTTGACCATAACCCTCTACATCTCTTTTATGTCCATATAAAGAATCAAAATCACTTAAGTTTATCATACATAAACCACTAAAATTCTTATCTATAATATCCATAAGCTTATTAATTGCTTCATTATTGTCATTAGCTTTAATCATCTTATTAATACCTTGTCCATCAAAGATATCATTAATTTTGCCAATACCAATAACATTATAATCTTTCGCAACTAAACTATCTAATATTGTTTTAGAAGGAGGCTTAATTGCATAATCTTTTCTACTAGAATTAATAAATTTATATTTACCAGGAGTTCCATTAAATGGTCTGGCAATAATTCTCGCAATACGATAATTTTTCATTAAAGTGAGTTTTCTAATTCTCAAACAATATTCATGTAAAGTCGCAATAGGAATACAATCTTCATGAGCAGCAATTTGTAAATCAGAATCAGCTGAGGTATAAACAATTAAAGAACCATAATTAACTTGTCTTTCACCCAATTGTTGGATAATAGAACCATCTTGACTACAAGTATTACCAATTACTTTTCTACCAGTTATATTCTCAATATCTGAAATTATATCTTCAGGAAAACCATTATTAAATGATAAAAATTGTTTATCATTCTTTAAACCAACAATTTCATAATGTCCATTTAATGAATCTTTTCCCGTATTAGTAGGTTTTGCAATAGTATAATATGCATCTACATCATTATTTTCAACAGAAGTTAAAGTATCTAAAAACCCAATTTTCTTTAAATTAGGAATAAATAAATCACATTTTTCTACAATATGTCCAAGGGTATTAGCACCTAAACTTTGATAGTTCATAGAATCAGCTGCTTCCCCTACCCCTAATGAATCTAAAACCATTAAAAATATTCTTTTAAATTTCATGAGTATCAACTCCTTATTTATTATTTCTTAAATGATATTTATGATAATCATCTAATACTTTTTCATCACTAACTTTAGTATAAATTTTTGTAGTAGAAATATCAGAGTGTCCAAGCATCTCTTGAATACTTCTAAGATCAGCTCCCCTATTAATTAAATGAGTCGCAAAAGAATGTCTTAAAGTATGGGGAGATATATTAGGATTAAGTCCTTTTTCTTTTAAAAGAGACTTAAGATTTTTAAAAAATCCTTGTCTAGTCATACCAGTACCATGATTATTTAAAAACAATTGACTACATGGTTTATCTTTCAGTAATTGGCCTCTAACACTTAAATACTCTTTCAAATAATAGATAGCATATTCTCCTATTGGAACTACACGATCTTTACTACCTTTTCCTGTAATACGAATAATACAATTAGTCATATCAATATCATTAATAGTAATGGAAATAACTTCAGAAATACGAAGCCCACAACCATACATTAATTCTAACATAGCCTTATTACGATAGTCAAATGGAGTATCAAGTGCAATATCAAGTAAAATATCAACATCATTTTCACTCATCGTTTTAGGAAGTGCTTTTTTTAGTTTAGGTCTTTCAATAAATTCAGATACATTCTTAGAAACAATTTTTTCTTTTAATAAGTAAGCATGAAAATTCTTAATAACAGTTAAATTATGAGCAATTGTAGTGGTTTCCTCTTCACTTCTTTCCTTTAAAAAGTCTTTAATATCATCACTTGTAATATTCTGTACATTAGTAATATTTCTTTTCTTTAAAAACTCTTGATAAACGAATAAATCATTTTCATAAGATTCTTTAGTACGATCAGATAAACCCTTTTCAAAGATACAGTAATTTAAAAAATCTTTAATAGCATCAGTCATATTCATAAAATCACACTTCTTATTATCATTATTATAACAAAATATCCTCAATTTTTAAAGAATAAATGATATACTAGTATTGGTGAGGTATTATGGAAAAACCATTAGCTTTAAAAATGGCACCTAAAACATTAAAAGATGTTTTAGGACAAAAACATTTAATTGGAAAAGATAAGATATTAACTAATTTAGTAAAAAACAAAAAAGTATTTTCAATGATTCTATATGGAAAACCAGGAATAGGAAAAACATCTATTGCGAATGCAATTATTAATGAATTAGATTGTAAATATAGATTTCTAAATGCTACTACAAACACAAAAAAAGATTTAGATATTGTAATAGAAGAAGCAAAGATGTATGATGGATTAATACTTGTAATGGATGAAATTCATCGATTAAATAAAGATAAACAAGATGTATTACTTCCACAACTAGAATCAGGTTTAATTACTCTAATAGGTATGACAACATCTAATCCATATCACTCTATTAATCCAGCTATTAGAAGTAGATGTCAATTATTTGAATTAAAGCCATTAGAAGAAGAAGATATTATAGAGGGCTTAAAAAAGGCTATTAAAAGCCCTTATTTAGAGAATATAGAAATAGATAATAAAAGTATCAAGTTAATCGCAAAACTATCTGGAAACGACCTAAGATATGCTTATAACTTGTTAGAGATAGCATATTACTCTACTGATAACAAAAAAGTAAATGAAGATATCATTAAAAAGATAAATTCTAAACCAGTATTCTTCTCCGATAAAAATGGAGATGGTCATTACGATGTATTAAGTGGATTACAAAAATCAATTAGAGGAAGTGATGTAGATGCATCCCTACACTACGCCGCAAGATTAGTAGCAGAAGAAGATTTAGATTCCTTATTTAGAAGATTATCTGTAATAGCATATGAAGATATAGGTCTAGCAAATCCCGCAATAGGGCCTAGATTAGATGCCGCAATTAATGCCGCAGAAAGAGTTGGACTTCCTGAAGCAAGAATACCAATAGGAACAATAGTCGCAGAAATGGCTTTATCTCCAAAAAGTAATACTGCTCATGTAGCATTTGATGAAGCTTTAAAAGATATAGAAGAAGGAAATGTAGGATCAATTCCAAATCATATTAAAACAGATTCACCTGACTATAAATACCCACATGATTTTAAAGGAGCATATGTTATTCAACAATACTTACCAGATAAATTAAAAAATAGAAAATACTATACCCCAAAAGATATTGGTTATGAAAAACAAATAAAAGAAGTTTATGAAAGATTAGAAAAAATAAAAAGAGGAATTTTATAATTCCTCTATTTTATATATTTAATAAAAATAGTTCAAGTTCACGATTAGAATCAGTATCAGTAGACTTTATCTTTAAATCAATATCGCTTAATTTTCTCATAAAAGATAAACAATCTTCTTCTGTATAATAAGCAATTAATTCTCTTGTCTTTTTAATACGAAACTCTTTTTCTCCAAGCATATCCCCTATTTCTTTATCAGATAAATGTTTTTTTACAAGTAATTTAACTTGATAAATAATCCTCATTTGAGAACCCAACAAACCTAGTATACTTAAAGCATCAATTTGATACTGTAGTAATTCTTTATACTTTTTTAAAGCCTCTTCCTTATCTCTTAAACCAATACATCTAGTAAATTGAAAAGTCAAATCTCTAGGATCTCCTAATTTTTTATGAACTAAGTTTATTACATCATCACTTGTAATTTTTTTATCATCTATTTTATAATTCTTTAATTTCTGACATTCAGAATTAATCTTTGTAAAATCACTCAAACAAAACTCATCAAGTAAGTTAATTGTCTCCTGAGAAATTTGGTAATCTTTAAAGCATTCTTTAATATAAGCTTTAGATGAATAATCAATAGAAACACTCTCACAATATTTTTTTAATTCTTTAGATAGTTTTAAAGTATTATTTAATTTATCAACTTCAAATACTAATAAACAATCAGGATTAGGATTATTGAAATATTTTATTAAGTAATCAAATTCATTAGAGTCATCATGTATTTTATATTTTTCGATTCCTCGTACAACAATAATCTTTTTATCCGAAAACAAACCATAAGTATTTAAGTCTTCTAATGCATTTTCTAATGAAGAATTCTCTAAATCATAGATAGAAGGAGATAATTCAGTAAACCCCTTTTTTTGAATAAGTTTTTGAAAGGCAATCTCTCTTAAAGAATAATCTTCCGTTTCTATGATAAAACAATTCATTCAGATAAGTCCTTTTCAATTTCTTCTAATACATTATCAAGATTAGAGATATTTCTACCTCCACCTTGAGCAAAAGTAGGATTTCCTCCACCTCTACCATCACAAAGTAAACATGCTTTTTTTACAATATCACCAGCATGAATAGAAGAACTACTCTTGGCAATAAAATTAACACTATCATCTTCTTTTACATTAGCAAATAATAAGAAACAATTAGGATAATCTTTTGCTAAAGAATCAATAATAGATTTTAACAAATCATTCTCTTTATGATTTACTTTCATAATAAGTACTGAAATATCTCCTATGAAATGAATTTTTTCACGATAAATATCTAAATTTTGTAATGCTTGACTACTTAATAAATCAAAATATTTCTTTTCTAAATCATTTTCTTCTTCACGAACATATTGTAATTCATTTTTATTAAAAATAATATCTTTATAAGAATAAGGTTTATCATTATTAATATCTACTTCAAAATCTAATTTAATACCGTGTTTTCTAGCTTCTTCTAGAATATCTTTAGCCTTCATCAAAATACGAATCATTTCATCATTATAAGGCTTAATAATATTAAATAAGATATCTTCTATTTTATCTCCTGTTGCTCCCTCAATACGATAAACATTACTTCCCTTAGATTCACAAGAAGAAATCGCAAATCTTCCAATTTCATTTGTATTGGATACATGAGTACCACCACATAATTCAATTGATTTGCCAATTTTAACAACTCTTACCATATCTCCATATTTTTCACTAAATAAGGCCATAGCACCTAATTGTTTTGCTTTATCAAGAGGCATAATTTCAGTAGAGACAATAATCTCTTCTTGTATCATTTTATTTACAAATTCTTCTACATCAAGTATTTTTTCATCAGTCATTTTACCATTATAAGTAAAATCAAATCTAAAACGATCAGAATCTACATAACTACCTGCTTGTTTAATAGTACCAGAAACCATTTGTTGAAGAGCATATTGTAACATATGTACAGAGGAATGATTTTTTTCAATTAATTTACGACGATCTTTGTCAAGCACAAGTTCAACTTCATCTCCAACAGTAATTACTCCATCTAACAATCTTACTTTATGAATATGTTGTCCATTAGGAGCTTTAAATACATCTACAACTCTAGCCGTAAAATTCTTTCCAAGAATCATACCTGTGTCGCTTACTTGACCACCAGATTCTGCATAAAAACAAGTTCTATCGATTGATATATAAGTATCATGATCAATACTATCAACTTGCTCATCTTTTGAAAATATAGCCTGTACAGTACTCTTTAAACGATAAATTCCATAAACAAACTCAGATTTATCAGTAAAATCTAATAATACTTTCTTTTGAGAGGCCATAGAAGATTTAGTTTTAGCACTTTTCTTAGCTAACTCTTTTTGTAAATTCATATGATAATCAAAATCTTCACGAGAGACTGTCATACCATTTTCTTTTAAATATTCCTCTGTTAATTCGAATGGGAAACCATAAGTATCATACAATTTAAATGCATCTTCACCGCTAAATACAGATGAAGGAGATTTTTCAATCATATCTTTAAGTTTTCTTTCTCCAGCTTCTAATGTCTTTAAAAATAACTTTTCTTCTTCCAAGACCATTGTCTCAACCAAAGGTCTTTTTTCAATTAAATATGGATAAGCATCTTTCATAACATCAACAACATCAGAAACAAGCTTATACATAAATGGACAATCCATTCCAATATTTTTTCCAAAACGAACACTTCTTCGAAGTAATCTTCTTAGAACATAACCTCTACCAACATTTTCAAAGCAAGCACCATCTGCCAAAGCAAAAACTACTGCACGAATATGATCCGCAATAATCTTAAATTCCTTTTGACCATAATATTCGTAAGCAGATAATTCCTCAATATGTTTCATAATTGGTAAGAATAAATCTGTTTCAAAATTTGAATCTACTCCTTGAAAAATACAACACCATCTTTCAAGTCCAGCTCCCGTATCAATATTTTTACTAGGTAATTCTTTATAATCCTTTCTCTCTACTCCTTCTTTTGCATTAAATTGAGAGAATACATTATTCCATATTTCTACATATCTTTCTTGATCTTCATCATTTTTAAATTTTTGAAAAGCATCATGATCTGGATCATATTCATCTCCTCGATCATAAAAGATTTCTGAATCAGGTCCACAAGGACCTTCTCCAATTTCCCAGAAATTACCTTCTAAAGGAATAATATGACTAGAATCTAACCCAACTTCTTCCCATCTTCTTTTAGCATCAATATCATCTGTATAAACAGTAACATATAATAAATCTTTTGGAATAGCAAAATACTCTTCAGAAGTTAACAATTCAAAAGCATATGCAATAGCATCTTCTTTAAAATAATCTCCTACAGAAAAATTACCCATCATTTCAAAAAAAGTTTGATGTCTTTTGGTAATTCCTACATTTTCAATATCATTTGTACGAATACATTTTTGAATATTGACAATTCTTCTTGAATCCGGTACTTCCCTACCATCAAAATATTTTTTTAAAGGAGCAACTCCAGCATTTATCCATAATAAACTATCATCATTAACTGGAACTAATGAAGCACTATCATAAATTTTATGTCCTTTATTCGTAAAGAAACGAAACCATGTATCTCTAATATCATTATGTGTCATATATTTCATCTTAATCACCTATCTCTTTAATAATTTCATCTGTTCTATTGATAACATTTTCTTTATCACTATTGTTTAAAATATAATAATCCGCATAAGCAATTGGACCACCTTTATATAAATTCTCAATCTCAGAAATATCACGATAAACAATTGCATCTCTATCAAATGGTCTATCAGGTCTAACTGCTACACGAGAATAACGCAATTCTTTATCAGCAACTACACAAACTAGTTTTAATTCAGGATATCTTTCAATCAAATAAGTATATTCATACCAAGAATATAAACCATCTAAAACAACATTATTTTCTTTTAAAGTTTCTTTTATTTCAGGATCTAAGAATTTGGCATAACACTCTGGCCCGTGTTCTTTTCTTAATTTTTCACGAAATTCTTTTTCTACTTTACCATCTTTATCTCTTTCGATTCCTTCTTGTTCCATAAGTTTATATGTAATACCACCAAAGTATAGTTTCTTCCAACCAATACTTTCTAAATATTCTGTAACAACACTTTTCCCTACTCCACTCATTCCTACAACAGCAATTAGTTTGTTCATAATATCTCTCCTTCATAGTTTTCAACTATACGTACTATATCTCTTGCACAAGTATCTAAATCTTTTAATCCTTCATTCAAAACAATAAAATCAAAATCACGATAAGAATCTAATTCTACTTCTGTACGATGTTTTTTCTCATCTTCACTTAAATCATTGTTATAATGTTCTCTTTCTACTTTTATTGTTATAACATCATCAAAATGATCTTTAAAAGCTTCAAATTCATGAATCAATCTAGCATCCGTAATAATAAAACAATCAAAGTAATTAGAAAGAATCTCTATATCTTCAAACGAACGATTTAATAAAAAATCTCTTTTACCCATCTTATCTTGTATAATTTCAATACCAACTTTTTGAAGAAATTCTCTAGGTTTATCTCTTTCTAAACCATCCCAATCAAAATAATTTCTAGCATAACTATATAATGGTTCCGTAAGATGCATCATACATGGCTTATATCCATATCCTTTAAAATGTTCTTTTAAATACTTTCCAAAAGTAGTCTTACCACTTTTTGCTTTACCACCAATCACAACTATTTTCATAAATCCTCCTTTTTATACAAATAAAAGACCAAAATAGGAGGACATATGTCCGGTACCATCCTATCGTGGTCTTAATTTTGATAACGGTCTCCCATAAAACTCCAAAAGTAGCTTCTAATAAGTTCCATATTAATTCTCACCAACCATTAACTCTCTTAAAAGGAATCATTATTATACTCATCTTTTATCAACGTTTTTTAATTCATATTATTGAAATGTAACAATATTATATTTTTCATTTATAAATAATAATAATACTTTACCACACGCAACAACTGGTGTCGCTACAACCATACCTATAATACCAAAGAAATGTTGGAAAATCAATAGGCTTAACATGATTGTTACAGGATGTAACTTCATAGTATGACCCATAATTAATGGTTGATAGAAATTATTCTCCAATAATTGAACAATTAATATAGAAATAAGAACACAAATACCAGTAATTGGAGAAATAGTAAATCCAACAAGTACTGCAGGAATACCACCAATATAAGGTCCAAAATATGGAATAATATCAGTAACAGCACAGAATAATGCAAATAGAATTGGTGCTTCCATTCCCGCAAGAGTTAAACCAATACTTTGTGTAATAAATACAAGTAACATAATAAGCAAAACTCCCTGTACATAACTTCTTAATGATGTATTAATCCTACGAGTTAATTCATCATAGTTATCCATCCATTTAATTGGAATTAAACCTTTAATAAATTCATTAATTTTCTTAAAATCAAATAAAATATAAAAACCAATCATTAATCCTAAAACAAAATTAACTCCTCCATTAACAACACTCTTTCCAAAAGAAAATAAATATTTAGGAATCTCTGATACAAAAGTATTACTATAAGTAGCAATAAAAGCAGTAACACCATCTTTTAAATCATTCGTATTAATTAAACCATTAGTATCTACTTTCTTAATAAAATTAATACAAAAATCAGATAATTCATTAAAAATACCAGGTGCAGCATTAACAAAATCTTGAATCTGAGAAACTAAAGATGGAATAAATAAGTAACATACAACAAATAAAGCTCCAAGAAGAATACAATAAACAATAATGCATCCAAGTATTCTAGGAATATTTTTTAGTTCTAATTTTCCAACTAAAGGATCAAATAACCATGCAATAATAAATCCAATAAATAACGGAGAAATAACAATTAAAATATCTTTAATATAAGTAAATATTTTCCATTCTTTCAAAAAATAAGTACCTAAAAATACCAAACAAGCAATAATCATAATATAACTAATATTAATTAGTTTCTTACCTGTATTTAAAATATGATTCAAACTAGAAATATCAATTTCTTTATCTTTTTTATCTTTAGTTCTTCTTAACATACCAAAACTCTCCTTATACTTATTATTATAACACTAATCAAAAAAAATAAAAGTAGTAAGTTTTCTAATCATAAAAAATAGTTTATAATAATCTTGGTGATTACTATGAAAACCATTCTTAAAAGAGAAGAAAATGAAATAATAATTAATAATTCAAGATTTATATGTTATTTCATACCTCTTCAAAATCCTAGTATAGAAGAAGAACTAAGAGAGATCGAAAATCTACACCCGAAAGCAACTCATCATTGTTATGCCTATATCTATGATAATATAGAACATGCTAATGACGATAATGAACCATCTAATACCGCAGGACAACCTATTTTAAATGTCTTAAAGAAGGAAGAATTAAATCATGTTCTTGCTGTTGTTGTAAGATATTTTGGAGGTATTAAACTAGGAGCTGGAGGATTAATAAGAGCATATACAAAAGCAACTACAGAATGTTTAAAAAAAGAAGAAATTGTAGAAATGGAAAAAGGATATTTAATTGAAATTAATTTCCCATACGAAGAAGAAAAAAATATCCTTTATCATCTTCAAAATAGTAGTATTAAAGAAAAAACTTATCAAGAAACCATCTCTTACAAAGTTGAAGTAAATGAAACTACTCTAAATAAATTACAAAAATACAATCCAACAATCATATCAGAAATCTATATAAAAATAAATCCATCACAATAATCAAAGTGATGGATTTATTTTTATTCTACAACATAAGGATTTAATTTATTTCCGTCTCCTCCAGTTACTCTAGTTCCTGCCTTCAAAACTACAACAGGTCGAACACCAAATACATTAGAAACTACTAACTTATGACCAGAATAAGGAGTATAAGTAACGTAAGCTTTATTAGTAAAAAAATTTTCTGGAGAAAGAAGCCAAATATTTTCTGTTTCAGTTAATAATAAATTACTAAAGAATGTTGATTCATTTCTTGTCATTAGACCAACAGGATATGTTAGTTGTGCCTTATTATTATTCATACTGAATTGATCGGTTATATTGGTACAGCTCAAATCGTTATTTAAACTATTGTTTTTGAATTGTAATGATTTATTTTTTGAACCTCCGTTTGGATTCCATCCTCCATAATTAGAGATACTTCTATCATTACAGAATATTGTATCTTCTAGTTTTGATGTATAAGCTGTCATATTATTTTGATACCAAGTATCAATAAATGTTTTAATTGTTGAATTTGTTTGATTCACATCATCCGCACTTAACATATCTTCAAGTGCTTCTTCTATAGTTCTTCCATCACTTAATTCTGTATAATATTCATACTGTTTATTGGTATCAACATCATAATCATAAGCGTAATAGTATCTTACAGTAGAACAACTCCCCGTTGTATTATTACAAGTATAATGATGATCATTATCATATATTGAAGTATTTGTTAGAGTATAAGTTCCATTTGAATAAGTAACCCCATTACCGAATAGGTTTTCATTTGCTCTACTGTTTCCTACATTAGTAATTATTGTGTTTGGATTATACATATATCCTACATATGCTGGAGAATTATCATTTGTATTAAATGCAGATGTTCCAATTTGTCGTGATATCCCTGTATTGTCACATTTAAGCCTTAGATCTTTACTTAGTGTTTTCATACTTATCTTAAAAGTAATCGGACTTGTAGGTGAGGAAGAACCACTAAAAGTCATTTTTAACACATTACTAGATGATAGTGTTCCAAATGAATAGGAAAGATCCATAGCAGCACCACCACCATTACTTCCACCATTTACTGCAACTCCGTCTTTATAAAAAGTATAACCCCCTCCAGTAGATAATCCACTTGTCCCTGTTTGAACCATTTCATAATTCTCTCCTGTTGGTACTGTAAAACTGATTTCTTTTGCTTGATTATCTGTTATTGTTGCATTCCATGTTGAATCACTACTATCCCATGTAAAATTACCTGTATTAGTGACAATCGTATAATCACTTTCATTTAATGGTATCATCTCAATGATTTCACTAGGTTCTCCATTATATATGAGTTTTACTCCTCCAGTATCAGTAGTACGATACATTTGCCAGCAATAACCTCCGAATAATACATTTATCTTATCTAAAACAGTATTTGAATTATTATAAGATGCTGTCCAATAATAGATTTTTTCTGTTCCATTTGTAGTAAAAGAATCTTTATGAGAACCAGTATATTCTAGAACATATTCATCTCCACTATTTGCTTCTGCTTGAATAACATTATATAAATATACTGGATGATTAACAATAATAGCATCACTATCTGCTTGAATAAATTGAGGCTCTAACGTCGTTATCACCGTTGTAGCATCAGGTAGCACTTCAATATCACTTCTAAATTCTAATCGAACTAAATAGGTTTCTGTTGTACCAGCAATTAATTCATGATTTGGCAATATTTCCATTCCATCTTCATAAGTAACAGAATAATTTAAATAATTTGGAATTTCACTAACTATTTCATTATTGATTTTAATAGTTTTAGAAAGTTCACCTATCATTCCATCAATTGTACCTGAATTTACGACATCAATTGTAAATTCATAGAAATCTCCAGGTAGAGATAGTGTTACTTCAAAGTCCACTTTACAATTATTATTAGGATCAATTGTTGCGGCAGAATCATTTTCTCCTATGCTTACAGAATTCTCATTAACTACTATATTATCAAAATGAATATCCCAAGAATTAGATTTTATCTTGGCAGTACCATTGATTTGTAAATTTGCTTGTAAAATAGCATAAATAATTCCAATTAATAATAAAGAAAATAATATAAAATAAGTTGTGATATTTTTATTTTTACGATTCATCATATCATCTACTTTCATTACTATTATATCATGAATAAAAAAAGGTAACATTAAATTTTGATAATAATCATACAATTTACACAAAAAAAAGAATCAAAATTGATTCTTTCGTTGTTTTAGTAATACTTTTGACTTTTCTTTATTAAAATATTTTTCTTTTTCTTCAAAATAACATTTAGGGCAAAGAGAATCATAAGTAACTTGTTTTTCTCCATCAATCGCAACTTGATCTCCATCAAAAACAAATTCTCCATCGACCATTCTCGCATTAAATGTTGCTTTCTTTCCACATCGACAAATGGTTTTCATCTCTTCAATAGAATGCGCAAGTTCTAACAGTCTTGTACTTCCTTCAAATCCTTTAGAAGCAAAATCAGTACGAAGTCCAAAGCAAATAACAGGAATATCTTCTGTAACAGTAACATGTAATAAATCATCTACTTGATCTCTTTTTAAGAACTGTGCTTCATCAACAAAAATACAAGAAATATCTTCATCATGGGAGACAATATAATCATATAATTTTTCTTCTTTATCAATTAAATGATCAACATCTCTTTCAAGTCCTATTCTAGAAACAACTTTATTATTCCCTTTTGTATCTATTATAGGTTTCATAACTAAAACTTTTTTACCTCTATCTTCATAATTATGAACAGACTGTAATAATAAAGCAGTCTTCCCACAATTCATCGCTCCATAACGAAAATATAGCTTTGCCATAACCTCATCCTCCAATAATCAATATATCATATGATTTTAGTTGTTGACAATAAATTTTAGTTTTTTTATCACTTTCTTTTCAATTCTAGAAATATAGCTTTGAGAAATACCTAATTTTTCTGCAACTTCTTTTTGTGTAAATTCATCACTTCCAAACAAACCATATCGAAGAATCATAATTTCTTTATCCCTTGGTTTTAGCTGTAAAATCTCATTAAGCATCATATTTTTATCATTTTTTTCTTCTATACTAGAACTGATAATATCTTTATCTGTACCAATCACATCTTCTAAATGTAATTCATTTCCATCTCCATCATAAGATAAAGACTGATCAATACTAACCTCTGCTTTATTCTTTTTCGTTTTTCTTAAAAACATTAATATTTCATTATCAATACATCTAGAAATATATGTCGCCAGTTTAATATTTTTACCTCTTTGAAAAGTATTAATTCCTTTAATTAAACCAATGCTTCCAATACTAACTAAATCTTCTAAATCTACTCCAGTATTTTCATATTTTTTTGCTAAAAAAACAACAAGTCTTAAATTATGCTCAATTAACTTATCTTTTGCTAAATCATCTCCTTTTTCTTTTAAAGATATATAATACTCTTCCTCTTCTAAAGACAAAGGTTCTGGTAATATATCAGTAGCTCCAACATAAAAAATGTTTTTAGCACGAACAAATAATTTTTTTAATAATCTTAATAGTTTCATAATCTCTCCTTTATTTCATTTGGTAATATACAACTACATCCTTCAATTGATATTTTATTCTTAGAAAAACCAATCAAACAATTAGATATTTCTTTTTGATTAATATAGATCTTATCTGGACGAATGCAAGGTAATATTCCTTCTGAATTTAATGCTTTATACGGAATATAAAATAAATTTGTACAAGGAAGAATCATATCTACTAAAATAACAGGTTTTTTACTAAATGGAGAAGTTAAATGATTTCCAGTATCTAAATAACCTACAAAATGATATTCTTGATTATTCATAAAAAATGATACTTGATAAGTATTAGAAAATGAAAAATGAAAATGACAAAATAATTTATAAAAAGAATAAATACTGATACAAGTAATCATAATAATACAAATATAATAGCTATATAAAGTAAGAGGAATATCAAACAAATAGATTATTCCACCAAGAATAATACTAATCAAATAAAAATATAAAGTATGATAAAATACTCTTTCAAATCCAAAAGAAATTAGATTCATCAATAAACTAATACAAATCTTTAAAAGAATCATAATAATATTTGAAAATGATACAGTAAGCAAAAAAGTAGTAAGAGATCCAAACAAAGAACCCAAAAACAATCGATAATAAGCACTTCTAATTTTTAACAATTTCTTAGTACCATATAAGATCATATAATCAAGTAAAAAATTAAGAAGAAATACTGCTTCTATATAAACTTTCATAAAATCACCAAAAAAATCATATCAAAACAAAAACGACTTATTTGTCGTTTTATATTTTCTTTTTATGAATAAATATTTTAATAATATATACTAAGAAAAAACTCATTATTATTACAAAACACCATTTTAATATGATACATAATATAGGAACACTACCAGTATATTTATCAATAATATCAAAAACACTTTCTGGTAAATATTTCCCTATTACATAAGCAACATCATCTAAACCAATATTATTTTTAATAAAAGCAAATATTCTTAAGAAGATATCTACAATTGCCATAAAAAATACAAAAGAAGAGAATCTCTTAAAAAACATTAAAACTAAAATAACTCCAATAATTAAAAAGATTAAATCAATATACATAACACTTCACCTACTCTAATACTAGAATAATTTTATCATTAAAAATAAAAAAAAGAAAGACTAACTAACTAGTTTGTCTCCTTCTTTTAACATTTTTTCAATGAATACTCCATATCCTTTTTTAGAATCATTTATAACAACATAATTAACTACTCCAACTAATTTATTATTTTGAAGGATTGGTGCTCCACTCATACCTTGAACAATTCCACCAGTTTTAGAAAGTAAATCAGAATCTGTTATTTCAAAAAATATATTTTTAACTTCTTCTTGATTATTAATATCTAGTATATCAATGGAATAATTTTTGGGAGTATCATCAAAACTATATCGTATGAATGCTTCTCCAAGATTTATCTCATTTTCAAGTCCTATATCAATCTCTTCAAAATCAGATAAAGTATCGGTGTATATTCCATATATACCATTTAGCTCATTTTTAGAAATATTCCCACGCACATGATTCATAAAATTAGCATGTAATTCTCCAATATTACCATCTTTACTTTTATGAATATAATTTAGTCTAACCTCATAAATAAGTCCATCAGACATTCTAAACTTTCGATTAGAATTACTTTCTAATATTTCATGTCCAAGAGAGGCAAAAACAGAAGTAGTAGGATCTATATAAGATAATGTTCCAAGTCCATTAATGACATCTTTTACATATAAACCTGTTTCAATATTATTATTATTTTGAAAAGAATGAATCATTAAATTGATCTTCTTACCATTACGATATACAACTGCAGAATAATCTCCTTCATCAGATATATATCGGTTTAATTCATCAATACTATTAATATTTTCTCCATTTACTTCTAAAATAATGTCTCCTTTTTTAAATCCTTCATCTTTTCCAGGATAAGTATCATTAATTTTATAGAAATCTACGACATATACACCCTTAGAATGAATTTCGATACCAATAGGTTCTCCTCCGACAATTAAACGATTAGAATAGGCAAAAACATGAAGTGGAAAGGAAAACAACAAGAAAAATACGAATAATTTCTTCTTCATACTAACACCTCAGTATTAGTATGAATAAAAACGACAAAATTATACAAAAAAAGTAACCAAATTAAAGTAGTCAAGTAAAAGTAGACAATTTAAAAAAAGATACTTTAAAACCCTGATTCAATTTTAAATTGGATTGGGGTTTTATAATTTAATGCATAACTAGGTCTTTCATTATTGTAATAATCAATGTATAATTTAATTA
>JAFRAK010000051.1 GCA_017405445.1 Bacilli bacterium
TCTTCTTTTTTCCCTCTTTTGCTTCTTCAAATTCTTCTAATCTTTCTTCCTTTTCACTACTCATACTTACCACCTAATACTATTTTTATCTTAATCTCTTATTCTATACTTTTCTACTCTTATTTTAACACAATTTCACTATTCAAACAATATTATTTCTTTGCATCATACTGATTATTTTTTATAAATTCTCTTAATAGTTTTGTGAGAGCTCTTTTTTCAATACGAGAAACATAACTTCTACTAATTCCCATTTTTTTAGAGATATTTTTTTGAGTTAGGCTTTCTTTATTATCTAAGCCATATCTCTCATTAATGATTTTTCTTTCTCTAGGAGTTAATACATCTAAATATTCTTTTAATAAACTAATATTTTCTTTTAAATGAGCTTCTTCTGAGAAGTCTTTATTATCTACTTTTAATACGTCTAATATTTCTATTGGATTTCCATCTTTATCATAACCAATTGGATCATTAATAGAAATATCATTACTATATTTATTATTTTTTCTAAAATACATTAATATTTCATTTTCAATACATCTAGCACAATACGTTGTGATTTTAACATTATGTCCACTTTTATAAGTATCTATTCCTTTAATTAAACCTATTGTCCCAATACTAATTAAATCATCATTATCAATACCATTTCTATCATATTTTTTTACAATATGAGCAACTAATCTTAGATTATGTTCAATTAGTTTATTTCTGGCATCCTTCGATTCATCTTTTCTTTCAATATAATATTTTTCTTCTTCTGGAGATAATGGATCTAAAAATGCATCGATTGAATAACTTCCAGTAAATGGAAATAAACCTTTTATAAGGTCAAATAAAAACATATAATCACCTAGTGAATTATATGTCTAATTTTATCTTTTTATTTTGTTTTTTATCGTATTATAGCTTCCTAATAAGAATTTATAATTAGAAGCTATCGCATATAATACTACAACGATTAATCCTATTAAATGAAGATAGAATTCTTTTGAATAATATATCCATATAATAAATATAAAGATTATAATACTTCTAATTAGTAGTAATTTATCATATTGAATATTAACATATTTCTTAATATCAAAGTGTCTATAAATAAACATTATGAAATAAGCAATCATAGTTGAGAAAGCTGCTGCATAAAGACCTAATTGTTTAATAAATAATATGTTAATCAAAATATTAATAATAGCTCCCATAATAGTCGTTGAAGCAACTTTTTTGGATAGTTTTTTTGCGAGATAGATTTGACTATACAAACAAATACCTACATTAAATACTGTTGCGAGTACAAGTGGAGGAATATAATCATATGCTCCATTATATTTAGAATTAATCATTATTGGAAATACAAAAGGTATACATGCAAGCATACCTGCTGCTAAAGCAACAAATAATTTCATAACAGTATTGGCAATATCTGAGAAAAATTCATCTCTTTCTGGGGAGTTAATATTTAAGGCAGCAGATTCACTCCAACTAAGATTAAAGATTCCTGTTAAAGAGGAAATAATTGTTGGAAACTTATTACTAATAGCATATAAACCATTTGCTGCAGTTCCCATAATCCATGTAATAATTGTACGATCTGATACATTAACAATCCACCAAGATATCCCATTTGGTACTAGAGGAATTGAATATTGATACATTTCCTTTAATAATTTATAATCTACTAATTTAAATTTTATTTTATTAAATAGTTGTAATTTTATAAATAAATATAAACTACAAATAAAATTAGCAAGAGCCATAGATATAATCATACCTTCAGCTTGCATATGAAAATGACAGATTAATAGTATATTGGATACTACTGTAGTAATTCCTGTTAGTATACAACTAATTGAATAATCTAATGTTTTTCCAAATCCACGAGCAATTTGTAGGAAATTACCGGATAAAACACATACAACAATATCAATCCATATGACAAATGGAAATGGTATTTTTACAAAACAATTTACAATAAAGAAGATTATCGTAAATAAAGTTAAACTAATTCCTAATACATAAAAATTATTACTAATTAGTTTTTCAGTATTTTTCTCATTATCTCTAGAATCAATTAAGTATCTAAAAATACTCATTTCTAATTCTAATGTAATAATTGGTACAAATAATAATACATAAGTCTGAATTAAATCTACAATACCATATTCACTTTTAGAAAGATATGCTGTGTATAGTGGTAATAAGAAAAATGATATTAATTGAGTACATACTTTTCCAAAGAGAATAATAAGTGTAGTCTTCGCAAATTGTTTTTTCTTATTCATATTTTCCTCTCCTTACTATTTTATCCCATAATAGATAAAAACCTATTCCACAACTAGATCCAAAGGTATCTAATAATACATCTAATGCTTTTCCACTTCTACCCGGTACAAACAATTGATGAACTTCATCACTACAAGCATAAAGAAATGAAAAGACAATTGCATAATACAAAATAACAGTTTTATCTAATTTATCAAATTCAATTAAGTTACTCATAATTAAGAATCCTAATATAAAATAAATACCATAATGAGCACTTTTTCGAATGATAAATACATATTTATCTATTTTTTCTTGTCTTTCAGCATCTGATAAATGATGACCTACAAAGAATTCACTAATTCTTACAATTACTCCATCACTTTTCTTAGTAGATACTTCTCCAGTATCTGATGAAAACATAAATATTATAACCATACAAATAATTAATAAAACTAGTTTAATAATTCTTTTTGTCATTACCATCACCTATTCTATTTTATCATAACCAAACAAAAAAAGCACTTTAATTCATAAAAGTACTTTTATTCAACAATATATGGTTTGTTTTTAGACCCATTTCCATAGCGATAGGTTGTTCCTGGTTTTAAAGATACCGAAGGTCTTACACAGTTTTTAGCATTTGAGGTATTAGCAACATAGAGACTTCCATAGTCACCTATTCCTGTTATTAAAACATTTGTACTAAAATTATCAGCAGTAGAAATCCAAAACCATTTGTTTACAGTTCTTGCTTTCTCATTTCCAAGTAGTACCATCTCCGATTGAGTTATAATACTTGTTGGATAAATTAATCGAGCTTTTTCATTAGACAAACTAAATTGTTCTGTTACATTGTCACATTTTAACTTCGGATTAGATCTATATGTTATGAATGATAAACCATTACCTAAACCACCATTTTTTTCGAATCCACCCTTACCAGAAATCTCTCTATTATTACAGAAAATAACATCTTCTAGTTTTGAAGTGTATTCTATCATATTTTGTTGATACCAACTATCTATAAAGTTTTTAATTGTAGAATTTGTCTGATTAACATTATCTGCACTTATCATATCATAAAGCACATCATCTATATTTCTACCATCATTTAATTCTAAATAATTGCTATTACTTTGGTAGTATCTTATAGTTGAGCATTCTGTATTATTACTATTACATGTATAATGATGAGTTTTATCTAAAGATGACGAAGTATTTATTAATGTATATAAACCATTTTCATAACTTACACTATTTCCAAACAAACTTCCTTCATTAGGTGGAACGGATGTTGTAATTGTTACTAATGTATTAGGATTATACATATATCCTGCATATGCAATAGAATTAGTATTTTCATTATAAGAACAATATCCAATGCATGGGTCTCTCGTTAAAGGATCGCATTTTCCATTATTTGGAACTCCTGCATATATTATTTTTACTCCTCCAGTATCTGTTGTCCTTAACATTTGCCAACAAAATCCAGCAAAAATTACATTATTCTTATTTTGAATTGCAGTTCCATTAGTTTCACTTGAAGCATACCAATAATATATTTTTTTTGTGCCGGAAGTAGAAAAAGAATCTTGATGTTCACTTGCATATTCTCTAGCAAGCCCTCCATTAGTTTTTTCATATTCAAGTACATCATATAATTTTTTGTAATGAATTACATTTTGTGCATTATTATCCGCTTGCAGATACTGTGGAACAAGAGAGGTGGAAATTGTAGTTGCTTCTGGTAATTCTTCTATATCCGTTTTAAATTCTAATCGTACTAAATATGTTTCTGTTGTACCTGCAGTTATCTTATGATTTTTTTCTATTTCTAATCCATCTGAATAAGTAACAGAATACTCTAAATAATCAGGTACTTCACTTACTACTTCATTGTTGACTTTAAGTGTTTTATTAAGAGTACTTATCATTCCATCGATTGTTCCTGCATTTACTACATCTATTGTAAATTCATAGAAATCTCCTGGAAGAGATAGAGTTACTTCAAAATCTACTTTACAATTATTATTTTCGTCTATTGTTGCGGGAGAATCTCCTGTACCTATAGAAACAGAATTTTCATTTACTTGGATATTGTTGAAGTGTATATCCCAAGTATTTGACTTTATCTTTGCTGTTCCATTAATCTGTAGGTTTGCTTGGAGAATAGCATAGATTACTCCTATGAGTAATAAACTAAATAATATAAAATAAGTTGTTGTTTGTTTATTATCTCTTCTCATACTTATTCTCCTAGTATAAGTATATAATATGTAGAATTTTTTTACAATTTAAAAAGCACTATTTAGTGCTTTTCTTGTTCTTTTTTCTTTCTGTTTTCAACTGCTTGATAAGCTTCTTCTATATCATTAAAATAGATTGTTTCTGTTTTTAATTTTTCATATGTTTCATTTCCTTTTCCTAGAATTAAAACCATATCTTTTTCTTGTGCCATATCAATTGCTTTTTGTATTGCTTCTCTTCTATCTACAACTATTTCAAAATTATCATGAGTATCTTTACATTCAGCAATTATGTCATTACAAATATCTTTTGGATCTTCACTTCTTGGATCTTCATAAGTAAAGATTGCATATGTTGCATTTTCAACTACAACATTACCTACTTTTGGTCTTTTTAAATAATCTCTTTCTCCTGCTTGACCAATTACAACTATACTTCTATTAATATCTAGAGTATGTACAAAATTTAATAATTTAGAAATACCATTAGGAGTATGAGCATAATCTACCATTACATAGTATGGAGTGTTTGTTTCTAATAATTCTAATCTTCCACTTACTTTAATATCTTTGATACGAGAAATCAAATCTTCTAATTTAAAGTTTAATGCAAGACAACATAGTAATGCACAAGCTAGATTATAGACATTAAAATCTCCTAATAATGGACTATCTACTTTAAATTCTTTTCCATCATATTTATATGAAATATCTGTATGAGTTGGATATACTTTGTATGATACAATTTGTAGGTCATTTTCTTGATCTACTCCATAACTTAATACTTTTCCATTACAAGCACTTTTCATTTGTTCATAGTATGGATCATCATGATTTAGAATACAATATCCATCTTTTTTTGTTTGTTTAAATAACATCATTTTAGATTCTAAATAGTTTTCAAAAGAACCATGAATATTTAAATGTTCTGAAGTTACATTTGTATAAGCACTTAAATCATATTCCATTGCTTGTAGTCTACCTCTAAAAAATGCTTCACTAGATGCTTCCATTGCAGTATAAGTACAACCTGCTTCTACAAATTCACTTAAATATAGATATAAATTTTGAGCATCTGGAGTAGTATTTGGATTATCTCTTTCAAACTTTGCACAACTTCTTCCGTTTGTTCCAATATATCCGCATTTATCAGAGCCAATTAAAGTTTGAATAATTGTCGTGGTAGAAGTTTTTCCATCTGTGCCTGTTACTCCAATCATGGTTAATGCTTGATCAGGGTAATTATAAAATTTTTGACAAAGAAAAGGTAATTCTTTATTGGTATCTTTTACTTTAATAATTGGTACTTTTTTTTCTCCAACATCTTTTGATACTACTACTGCACTTGCCCCATTTTTTATGGCATCATCAATAAACTCATGTCTATCTGCAGTAACACCCATTGTACATACAAATAAATCTCCCTCTTTAATCTCTTTTGAATTAATACATATTGATTTTATTTCTACATCAGAATTTGTTTCTGGATATAATTCTTTTAACTTTTTCATTTTATCACCTATTTGTATTATACAGTAAAGATTTTTCAAATTAAAGTGTTTTTCTTGATAGAAACTAAAAATTAAGTTAAAATGAATTATGGTGATATTATGAGAACAATGATATATGGCGCAGGCTCAGATTTAGGAGTACATATTGATGGTGCAAGTTTAGGACCTGCTCAATTAATGAATGATATATCTACTTTTTATAAGGGAGAATCTAAGATGTTTCAACAAGATCCAGAGATTTTAAAAAGTAGAAATATATCAGATAGAAGAAAAAATGAATATGAAATAGAAAAGTTTAATACAGAATTATATAATAGTATTTTAGCTGGTAATAAAGAAGAATATTTTCCAATACTTATTGGAGGAGATCATTCTGTAGTAATTGCATCAGCACTTGCTTCTGCAAAAACAAATATTGATGTAGGAATTATTTGGATAGATGCACATAGTGATTATAATACTTTTGAAACTACTATTACTGGTAATATTCATGGACTTCCTTTAGCAGCTATTAATGGATTTAAATGTAATGAATTAAGGTTTTTTCACGATGGAAAGATTATTCAACCATCTAGAACTGTTATAGTTGGTGCAAGAGCAATAGATGAAGGAGAAAAAGATAATGTTAAGTATTCTGGAGTAACTGTATTTACTACACAAGATATTAAAGAAAAAGGTGTAGAAGCTATTATGGATGAAGCCTTTAAAATAGCAGGATATAAAACAAAAGGAATTCATATTAGTTATGATTTGGATATCATTGATCCTATTGTTGCTCCTGGAGTATCTGTTCCAGAAAAAGATGGAATTAGTGAAGAAGAAGCAATGCAAATTAGTGAATATTTAGAAAAACATATTAATGATGTTTTATCTATGGATTTAGTTGAATTTAATCCACTAAGAGATATTGATAGAAAAACGGAACAAATTGCATTAAATATTGTTACTCAAATGATTCATGCAGCAGAAAAGAAAAAGAAATGGGAAGAAAAGAAATATTATTAAAAAGAAAGATATTAATATTGAAGTTGTAAGATAAAAGTGGACATAAAAAAAGATGTTCCACTTTTTCATTTGTTATAATTTAATAAAGGAGTTGATAATATGGCTAGGAAGGGTCAAAAATATAAAAAATGGACAGCAGAAGAAAAATATAAGATAA
>JAFRAK010000052.1 GCA_017405445.1 Bacilli bacterium
CCTCCTTTGAGATGAGTTTTCCCATATGTATATAGTAAGATCCCTCATAGACGATGAGGTTGATAGGCTGGAGATGGAAGAATGGTGACATTTTGAGTTGACCAGTACTAATAGATCGAGGATTTAATCATAATTTAATAATTTGATGAACACAATATCTAAGTTTTCAGAGAATTATTTCTCTAATATTTTTCTACGTAACGATAGCTAGTGAGGTACACCTGTTCCCATCCCGAACACAGAAGTTAAGCCACTAAACGCCGAAGATAGTGTAAGCGAAAATAGGAAGTTGCGTAGAATTTTTTTTTGTATTAAAGAACATATAAATGTTCTTTTTTTTTGTAAAATTAATGTAAATATAATTATATATTTTGTAAAATGCTGTAAATCAATTTATAGTAATGATAAAATAATTTATGAAAGTAGGAACTTTTATGATTGGAAAGAACTATTTAAAATACATATTTATCTTTTTAATTTTATTATTTCCTTTTGATTCATATGCAGAAGAGACTATAAGTGGAGAGTATGGAGATTACGATACTGCTTCAAAAATTATTCAGGAAGTTATGAAAGATTTTTATCTCCGTGAGGATAGAATACAATACAACTATTCACGAGCATCTTATGGTGGGAATTCTCCTGAGGAAGCGACTTTTCAAGATAATAAACATTTAGTTTGTGCCTCTTATACATTTTCATCTTATAAGGAAGCTTTTGGTGTATTATCTAATGTTAATGAATTTCCTATGTATAATTATTCAATAACAGATGCTGCTAGTGCTTATTATCAAACAAATAAAAATAATACTGAAATGTTAGATGGACACTATTTGATTTATTATGAAAAAAAAGCAACCAGTTCATCAGAAGGAATTAAATATATTTTGAATAATAAGATTTCTGTTAGTGACTTTGCCAAACAGATTAAACCAGGAGATTTATTTACTTTTACAGGTCATGCTATGATTGCTTATAAAGTTTTGGAAAGAACAAATGGAAATTGGGATGTATTAATGCTTAATGCAACCGGTGGTTCTTCTGTTCCAACAAGAATTGATGGAACAAGTAAAATCTTTCATAATATGACTGCAAGTTCCCATGGCATAGTCCCTGATCTTCACGTAGATCGCGAAGGTACAATTAAATATTTCTGGCTAAGTGAAGATAGTAATTTTGTAAAGAATGGTCAAATAAGCTGCAAAAAAGCAGAGTGTAGTACTATAAGACCTTTCTATAAAAGTAATAATAATAAAGCAATTTTTAATGTAAAGATAACACCAAGTCAATATCAAAAAAGTTTATTAAGATTACAATATCCTGGAGTATTTATTGAAAAAACAGTAGATAAAATAGACAATAACAGTGTATTTTTAAATGATGAATTAGAATACACCATTAATATTGTTAACAAAAGTAATTCAAGTGGATCTGGATCGGCCTATAATCAATTCTATATAATAGAAGAATTAGGAGATTATGTTAGTTATATTTCTTCCGATGGAATTCTAGAAAACAACAAAATAATATTTACTATTGATAGTTTAGGGATAGGCGATACAATAACGCTTAAATATAAAGTTAAAGTGAATAATAATTATGATAATATTGGTAGTATTATTACTTCCATTGGATCATTAAAAAGTAATCTATATAGTGATGTTTCTCTAACGACAGGAATTGTTGAAAATAAAATTATTCCTAAGACTAAGAACATTAAGAAATCATATGCTGAGTGTTTTAATGAATTAAAAGGTTCACACTCAAATTTGGCATTAATAGATGCAATATATGAATGTTCATATGAAAAAAACTTCGATTTTTCTTCCTTTAATTTTGAAGAATTATTTCATAAAAAAGTTATAAAATCAAAAGGATCAGCAAATGCCATTGTTTTTCAAGATAATTTGAATGAAAAAAATCAATACTTTCAAAAAATGATATTAAATAATTTATGGAGTGGAATAGTGGAATTAAATTCAAATGCAACAGATGAAGAAGATAGCGCTTCAGATGAGGAAGGAGACTCAATTTATACACTCTCGAGATGGTCTGGAAATGTTTCTTCTACAAGAGCAAGGAATATTCATCCGAAATTCTTTAAAGAAGGAGATGTATTAATCTACAAAATAGATTATAATAATACAAAATCAAGTTTAATACATACGAAAGAAAGTGGAGTATATGCTTACATTTATTTAAATGGTTCTTTTGTAGGAATAAATGGTTCAGGAGAATCTCAAAGAAATCATTTTACCAGTCAATATTATACAGACAATTCTTTAAGCATTGCTTCTCATCTATATACTGGTTATGATAATTTAACAGAAGATAATAAAGAAAAAATATTAGAATACTTAAACTATGAAACTTTATTTGATAAAGATTATTATGTAGTATTGAGACCAGAAATGCTCATACAAGAAAAAGCTGAAATGATTATTGCAAAAGAACCAACGAAACTAACTTATAATTTAAATGAGAAAACAATAAATCTTTCTGGAGGAGAGATGAAGATTTATTATAATGATGGATCATCAATCATTATACCAATGGATAATTCTCAAATAACTACAACTGGTTTCATAACAGAAACAACAGGAAAGAAAACAATTACCTTAAATTATGAAGGATTAACCACTTCTTTTGACATTAATGTAGTTGGAAATGCTCCAGAAAATCCAAAAACACAAATAGTTCAAGTAGCAGATACAGCAGCACATAAATCTATTCTTACTATAATCATTGGAATAATTCTAATTACTGTGGGATTTTTAATAATGAGTAAACTAGGGCTTACGAGTGAAAAGAAAACATTGTAAAGAGATTTTAATTGCTAGAAAAAAATGTACATATTTGAAAAAAATATATTTGATAGGAGTTGTATAACTCCTTTTTTTTGGTATAATAAAGAGTAGGTGATAGAAATGGATTATAAAATTACAACATATTCAGAACAAGAAACTATTGAACTTGCTCAAAACATTGAATCTGAAAAATTTCCAAACATGGTTATCTGTTTAAAAGGTGATTTAGGTACAGGAAAAACTGTATTTACAAAAGGATTTGCACAAGCACTTGAAGTTAAAGAAGAAGTCACTTCACCTACATTTACGATAATTAAAGAATATACTTCTGGAGAAATGCCTTTATATCATATGGATGTATATAGACTAGATGGTAAAGTAGAAGATTTAGGAATTGATGAATACTTTAATAAAAAGGGTATTACAATAATAGAATGGGCAGATATGATTGAAGATTACCTTCCAGAAAAAAGATTAGATATCAGAATCAAGAGTTCTGAAGAAGATGAAGATAAGAGAATTATCACTATAACACCTTATGGAAGAAAATATGAAGAATTATGTGAGGCCATACTATGAGATACTTATACATTGATACATCATCAAGTTATTTATACGCATCTATTGTAGAAGATAATAAATGTATTGCGAGTGTAATAGAAGAATTTGGACAATCATTATCTGAAGTAGCATTACCAAGAATTGTTGAAATGTTTCAAAATAATAATTTATCCCCAGATGATGTGGATAAAATTATTGTAGTAAATGGACCAGGATCATTCACAGGTACAAGAATAGGAGTAACAATCGCAAAAGTATATGCATGGAGCAAAAATATTCCTATTACAACCATTACTTCATTAGAAGCAATGGCTATATCTAGTCCAAATGAGAAGATTCATGTACCAATTATTAATGCTAGAAGAGGATTTGTCTATGGAGCAATCTTTAAACCAGATTATTCTATTATTATGAAACCTCAACATATTGAATTATCTGAATTAAAGAATAAACTATTATCTTTGGATAATTATGAGTTTATTTCAAATGACGAATTTGATGAAGAACTAGAATTAACATCTTATACACCAGACTTTGTTAAAATTATTCAATATGCAAAAGATAATAAAGAAATAAATCCACATGCTGTTAATCCAGAGTATTTAAAATTAACAGAAGCAGAAGAAAGTAAAATATGATAGTTGAAGTTACATTAGACAATATTAATATATTAAATAATTCTTTTATAAATTGCGAAGAATTAAAAAAAGAACTAGAGAATAATCCCTTTGGAAAATGTATTGTCTTAGAAGAAAAAAAAGAAATAATAGGTTACTTATATTATAGTGATATCTATGAAAGAGCAGAGATTAATCAATTTGAAATTAAAAATATCCACAGAAATAGTGGAAAAGGATCAATATTATTAGATTATTTGATTCATTCTGTGGATAAAGATATTACATTAGAAGTAAAAGAAGATAATATTCCAGCCATAAAATTATATACAAAGTATCATTTTAAGAAAACAGCAATTCGAAAAGGTTATTATAATGGAATAGATGGAATTTTAATGGAAAGAAAAAAAGACTAGTTAAAATAGTCTTTTTGTGTTAAAATAAGTTGGAAATGTGGTGATAGGATGAAAGATATATATATTTTAGGAATAGAAAGTAGTTGTGATGAGACAAGTGCTTCTATCGTTAAAAATGGAACAGAAGAAATATCAACAGTTATATCTAGTCAAATTGACATACATAAAGATTTTGGAGGAGTTGTTCCAGAAATAGCTAGTAGACATCATGTAAAGAATATTACAATGGTGTTAGAATCATGCTTAGAACAAGCACATATGACAATGGACCAAATAGATGCAATTGCGATTACTTATGGACCGGGATTAATAGGATCATTACTAATTGGTCTAGAAGCAGCCAAAACATTATCATTTGTCTATAACAAACCATTAATTCCTGTACATCATATAGCAGGACATATTTATGCAAATAGTCTTGTCAAAGAATTGACATTTCCTTTATTAGCAGTTGTAGTTAGTGGTGGACATACAGAATTAATTGAAATGACTGATCACTATAAATTCCACAAAATAGGGGGAACACTAGATGATGCAATTGGAGAATGCTATGATAAAGTAGCTAGAGTAATAGGATTAGAATATCCTGGTGGACCAAAAATTGATAAACTGGCAGCTATTGGACAAGATACCTATAAACTACCAATTCCTCTACAAGATGACAGTTATAATTTCTCTTTTAGTGGTTTAAAAAGTGCAGTTATAAACTTATCACACAATCTTGAACAAAGAGGAGAAGAAATCAGAAAAGAAGATCTAGCAACCTCTTTCCAAAAAGTTGCAGTAGAGTCAATTATTTCAAAAGTAAGAAAAGCAATTGTGGAAAAAGATATAAAAAATGTTATTGTTGCGGGTGGTGTTGCGGCAAACAATGGTTTACGTAATGCAATGAAAGATTTAACAGATGAATTAGGTGTAGAATTGTCAATTCCACCAATGAAATATTGTACAGATAATGGTACTATGATAGCAGCAGCAGGATATTATGCTTATCTTGATGGAAGAATTGCAGACTTAAATTTAAATTCAAAATCACAAGATGTATTAAAATAGAACGTAAAGTTCTATTTTTTATTTGACAGTTTTCCTGAAAAAAATAATTCAAATATTGAAAAAATTGGTATAATAAGAATAGGATAGAAGGTTGGTGTGATATGGTAAATAGAATAGTATTAAACGAAACATCTTATTTTGGAGCAGGTTCCAGAGAAAAATTAGGAGAAGAATTAAAACAAAGAAATTATAGGAATGTTTTATTGGTAACAGATTTTAATTTAATACAAAACAATGTTACTAATATGGTTGCTAATGTTTTAGAAGACAATGGTATTATTTTTAGTGCGTTCTATGATATTAAACCAAACCCAACAGTAGAGAATGTAAAGAGTGGATTAGAAGCTGCTAAAGATAATAATATTGATGCCATTGTAGCTGTTGGTGGAGGAAGTGTCATTGATACAGCAAAAGCTATTTCTATTATCATGACCAATCCAGAATTTGATGATGTAATTAGTTTAAATGGAGTAGCCAATACAAAGAATAAAGGTTTACCATTATTTGCATTACCAACTACTGCTGGAACTGCTGCAGAAGTAACAATTAATTATGTTATTACCGATGAAGATGCAAAAAGAAAAATGGTATGTGTGGATGTACACGATATACCAGTTTGTTCCATTATAGATCCAGATTTAATGATAGGAATGCCACAATTCTTAGCTGCAACAACAGGGATGGATGCTTTAACACATGCAATGGAAGGATATATTACAAAAGCAGCATGGTTAATACCAGATATGTTTCATTTAAATGCTATGGCATTAATTTATAAATATTTAGAAAAGGCAGCTAATGAAAAAGATAAAGAAGCAGTTGAAAAAATGGCCTATGCTCAATATATTGCTGGAATGGGATTCTCTAATGTAGGATTAGGAATTGTTCATTCAATGGCTCATTCCTTAGGAGCATTTTTTGATACTCCTCATGGACTAGCCAATGCTATTTTACTACCACATGTTATGAGATTTAATGGGAAGGCATGTCCTAAATTATTTAGAAATATGGCAAATTCTTTTAACTTAGATATCGATGGTTTAGATGATAGAGAAGTAATTGAGGCGATAGTTTCTGCAATTGAAGAATTACAAGAACAATTAAATATTCCGCGCACATTAAGAGAAGTTGGAATTCCAAGAGAAAGTCTCTATGATTTAGCTTGTCATGCACTAGAAGATGTATGTACCCCAGGTAATCCAATTGATGTAACAGTAGATGATTTAGCATACTTATATGAAGAAGCTTATTAAAAGGAGTGGATAGAATGTTAAAATCAAAAGTAGGATATAGTACCAATGAAGATGAAAGATTACAAGGAGTAGAAGCAGCAACAGATTCTACAAAAAGTTTAGAGAATATTGCATTAAACATTTTGTTTTTATCATGCAGAAATGATGCAAAAAAAGTTCTAAAAGGGGTAAGAGAAGTAACAAATACTCCTATTATTGGATGTACTAGTTGTGAAGGAATTATCACACCAGATGGATATTTAACATCTGAAAATGGATATGTAGGAATGCTTTCTCTATCAGATAAAGACATGGTAGTAGGAGTAGCTGCTCATGAGGGAGGAAAAGATGCCAGATTAATTGGTAGAAAAGTCGCAATTGAAGCAGTTGAAAATGCCAAATCAACAAGAGCTCCAGCTTACTTTTATATGATTGCCTCTCCAAAAGAAGAAGAAGCCTATTTAATGGGAATTCAAGATGTTATTGGACGTGTTCCTATGTTTGGAGGAAGTGCCGCTGATAATACAGTTAATAATGAATGGAAAATCATATGTAACGATAAAGTAATATCTGACGGAGTTGCAGTAGCATTCTTCTATACAGATAATGAAATAGAAACAACTTTTACTGGAGCATATAAAGAAACGGATAATATGGGTCTTATTACTGAAGTAAAAGATCATAGAAATCTAGTATCAATTGATGGTATTTCTGCTTTAAAAAAATATGCACAATGGTCTGAGGTCTCACCAAAAACACTCAGAGGAGAAACATTACTAATGGATTCTGTAAAAAAGCCATTAGGAATCAAAGACCCATTAGGAAACTTAACAGTCATTAGACATCCAATGTATGGAGAAGACAATGGTACAGCAACAATCAATGATGATACAATTATGCTTGGAAATAATGTAGTAGAAGGAACTGCAATTATTCAACTAGAAGCGACAGATAATGAAATAATAAATGCTCCCGCAGATGCATTAAGAGAAGTTAAGAAAAAAATGTATGTAGAACCAGCTGCTTATATTCTTATCCATGATGGAGCAAGAAAGATGTATTTAAAAGATAAAATTGAAGAAGTTGCAAATCAAGTAATAAAAGAAGCAAAAGGGGTACCATTCATTATGCCATTTACATTTGGTGAATATGGTTATGGAGAACACTCTTCTAATATCTGTGGAGGATTAATGCTATCTTTTACAGCAATAGGTAAAAATTAAAAGTACAAATCATTGTACTTTTTTTAAAATATTGTTCCAATTAAGAGAACCAATAATACTAAAATAATAATATATAAATATAGACATTTAAAATTCATAAACACACTCCTTTGTATATACTATGAAAAAAAAGTAATATAGCATAATGAATCTAACTAGAAAGATTTGATAATAAAGGAGATATATGATATTATAATGATTAGAGAGGAAGTAATAGATATGTTTAATATACTTGTTTCAACAATGAGTACTTGTAATGATCCAGCACTAGCAAGAGCTCTTCTTGCAGTAAAAAATATACTCACTTTAATTCAAATAGTTGCGCCATTAGTATTAATAATATCTGCTTCTATAAGTTTGTTTCAAATGATGGTTTCACCAGATGATAAAAAGAAGATGTCAAAAATTAAGAATTCTTTTATCGCTGCTGCAGTAATATTCTTTATTCCAATGTTACTAAATGTCGTAATGAGTTTAGTTGGAGATAGTACTACATTTAGTGATTGCTGGAATAATGCATCTTCTGTAAGCAATTCAGAACCACAATATCAAGATCCAAATGACAATAAAAATAAGAATAAAGTGTATACAGATCCAAGAGATTATCAATAAGAGGGAGACCTCTTTTTTTTATTACAAAAACATGATATACTTTAATCCATAAAGGAGTAGTTATGGAAGTATTAGATATTATGAGTGAATGTTCCTCAGATACAATGAGAACAATATTATATTCTGTTAAAAATATTTTGTCATTAATTCAAATAATTGCTCCAATTGTCTTGATAATAATTGCAGCTGTCAATTTATCTCAATTAATGATATCACCTGGTAATAAAAAGAAAATAAATGCAATAAAGAACTCATTTATAGCCGCAGCAGTCATATTTTTTATCCCAATGTTCATAAACTTAGTAATGGGTTTAGTTGGAAATAGTACCTCATTTAGTGATTGCTGGATTAATGCAAATAAAAGTAATAGAAATTATCAATATATGGAAATAGGAGAGAAAAAGAAAAGAAGTCTTTTTAGTAATCCTAATGAATATGAAAAAGGAAAGAAACAAGAGAATAATTCTTCATCTTATTATTATGAGGATGGAGAACAAATAGATGGTACTGCAAAACAAATAGGGGATGTTGTATGGGATCCAAATGATGTAACAAAAATCAGTAATCTAACAACATCACAATTAATTGCGGCATTAAATGCTCATGGTGGAAAAGCAAGGAACTTTATTCCATATGCATCAGCATTAATCACTGCAGAACAAAAATATAGTGTAAATGTATTTTTCTTAATTGGAATACAAGCAACTGAATCTGGTTGGATTACTTCAAGAATAAGTCAAAGTTGTAATAATCTAGGAGGAGTAAAAGCAAATCAATATCATCCATCTAATGGATGTAGTTCAAATTTTGCATACTTTTCTTCGGTTAATGAATTCATAGATTACCATGCAAGACTTCTTCACAACAGTTACTTAACTCCAGGAGCTGCACATTATCATGGAACATCACCTTCTGCAGTAGTAACTGATTATTGTCCAGGGTGTTCTTCATGGCCAGGAACAGTAACCACAATCGCTAATAGTATCTTTAATGATGTTGCGAGAACAATGGGAGGATAATATGGAAAAAAAGAAATCTTATAATCTTGTGTTTATCGCAGTACTTATTCTATGTGTAGGAGTCATTATTTCTTTATTATATTATTCTTCAAGAGAACAAATTGTTAAAAGAGAATTAAATAAAGAAGGATATAGTACTGGTAAAGAAGATGCTTTTTATCATCAAATCGTTTCTAATAATACATTAGATGATTATTATAATGATATTTCCTTAAATAAAGATTCTATATTTGAAGAATACTATGTCTCAAAAGAATCAAATTCACTAATAGAATTAAAAATGACTTATCAAAATCAGATAAATACGTCCTTAAATATTAGTTCAAAACTTGATTCTAATCAAGTGAATTATAATTTTGAATTATCCTATCAAGAATCTAGTTTTATTCTTGAAGGAAATAGTGATACAAATTATGAATGTAATGTAATTAAAGAAAAGAATGTTAGCAAAGACTCTATTAAGTATTATTGTGATATTGTGATGAATGAAATTCAGAATTATCTTCAAAAGAAAAATGAACTTCTTCAAAATGAAACATTAGTAAATAATATAAAATAAAAATTGTATGTTAATCATACAATTTTTTTTCGACCAAACATTTCATCAATAGAAAAATTAGAATATATTTTTGTTAGTCCATAAATAAAATTAGTAGGAATAATATTAATTGAGTTTTCATAATGAGAATAAGCAGCTTGTGAAGTATTTAATTTTTTCGCAACTTCATTCTGGGTAAAATGATTTTGAAGTCTAAGTTCTGTAAGATTATGAGCTAATTGTACTAAATCTAATTCAACAGGATAATACTTTTCATTTCTAGGAATTAATCCAAATAAATAATCTAAACTCAAACTAAACTCATTAGCATATTTTATTAAGTGTTCTATTGGAATAGTATCTTTTCCTGTTTCCCATCCTGAGATAGTAGAAGAATGCAAGTGTAATAATTTAGATACATCTCTTTGAGTTAAGTCCATATCTTCTCTGCTTTCTCGAAAGTTTTTAAGTATCATTTTTACTCACCTAAATCCATTATTTCATTGAGAAAACAGAAAAATGGTAAATTTAGGGGAAATAGAATATCAAAATAACAGTTTTAAGAAAAAATAGAGAAAAAGTATTGTATTATATTTCCCTGGTGAAGAAAATGGATTTAGATAGAATAGGGAAATTTATTAAAGAATTAAGATTAAAAAAGGGATTAAGTCAAAATAAACTTAGTGAAGAATTACATATTACAAGACAAGCAATTAGTAATTGGGAGAATGGAAAATCTTTACCTGATTCAGATATGTTACGAATACTAAGTGAATTCTTCAAAGTATCAGTAGATGATATTTTATCTGGTGAAAAAATAAAAGATAAAAATCATATTCAAGAAACAGCATTAATATTAGTAGATGAAACAAACAAAAAATCATCTAAAATAAAAAGAATCATTATTTCGTATATCACAACACTATTATTCTTATTAGTAGCATTCCTAAGTTATTATTTTATTACGAATTACAATTCTATTAAAGTATATATGATTACAGGAGAAAGTGAAAAGTTGACAATAAGAAATGGTATTGCAATTTCTACCAAACAAAAAGGATATTTCCATATAGGAAATATTATTAATAATCAAAAAGAAAATCAAACAATTAATTCAGTAGAATTGTATTTTAAAAATGAAAAAAAGAAAAAAATCAGTTTATACAAATCAAAAAATACTACTGAAAATTATACTTTTAAATATTCTTTTAAAAATAGGAAAGAGCAAAAAATGATTTTAAAAGGTATTTATGCAGAAATTATTTCTAGTGATAATGAAAAAGAAATCGTAAAATTAGAACTAAGTGAGGATTATAATAATCGTTTTTATATTAATACAAAGAATAGTGAAAAGATTGAAACAATTACTAATGAAGTAGAAACACCTCCTCCAGTACAAGAAGTATTTGAAGAAATATCTGAAGAAGAAAATAATTATACTCCATTTTATGATGATTATATAGATAATAGTTTAAATGAAATAGTAGAACCTGAACCAATCTATAATACACCAACTATTCCAGTAGATAATACTCCAGAATCAGTAGTAACAGAAGAGAAAGAAATAGATTATGAAAAGGTAATGGGTCTTATTTTAGAACATGGTACAGACCAAATGGGAATAATTAGTTATGAATTTATGGAAGATAATCAATCGATTATTATCTCAACAGACGAAACATGTCTATATATTGATTGTATGAATAATAACATAATTGAATCTTGGAAGATAATAATTGAAACAAATGAAGTTTTATACCAAAAATATGAAAATTATAATGAGGTTGAAAATACTAAAACAAGCACAAATAAAAGTAATAAATATTGTGAAGAATTAAATAATATTATACATTTGTTTTTAAGAAAAATTGAAGAGGGCAATTAAGAATTGCTCCCCAAATAAGACAATTTTCGATAGAATGAAAAATGGAAAGGAGGTAAAAAAGTGGTTAGAAATAAAAAAATACTATGGATGATAGTACTTTCTGTTTTTTGTTTTCTATCGAGTAAAAATGTATATGCAGAAGAGTATTACACAAATGGTTATGGGGTTTCCTTTGACAGAGCCCAATATGATTTCTTTACAGAATTTTTTTATGACGGTTATCAAGCCTATATGACTCAAGAGATGCTTGATGAATATGATGGATTTGATTTTGAAAATACTGTAATTGAAAAAACGGGTCTTTGTCCTAATCAAACACATATTAATCCAGGAAATCAAGTTTCTCCCCAAGATTTCCCATATTTAGATACTTATGCCAAAGAAATCAAAATGGCAAAAGCATGTAATAGCTTTTTCTGTAGAGTTTCCTGTACAGTAACTTGGCATGGGACACCAACTGTACAGAGTCATGATGTAATAGGTGCCTATTTAAATGGACCAACTAGATTTTCAACTCCAGCAACAATGTATACATCATCTAATGGTTCTGGTTATGAAACTGATATAGTATATGATACAGATGGCTATGGTGCTGTAGTTGATATTCCGAACGCTTCAGACATTATAGTTAGCCAATCATTTTCTTATACTGGAACTGGACTAATCTTTATGAGTTATCAACATGCTGTATCAACAGTAACATTAAATGAAGCAAAATCTTTCTCAATTGGATTAGCTGGATATGGAAATGTATTTATTTATCCAAGTAACATAGGAGATAGCTATGACCAAATGGGCGGTGTATATATGACCGTTTAAAAAATCGCGTGACATATGATAAAAGGACTAACAAAGTAGACTTATGTCCTTTAAAAGTAGACATTTAATGTCTACTTTAATTTTTGTATAAAAAAATATAATAAATAAGAAATAATTGCTAAAACGATAATACAGGTCATTACTAAATCAATATGAAAAATTTGTGATCCATACATAATTAAATAACCAATTCCTTTTTTAGAGACTAATAATTCTCCCATAATAACACCGCTATTACCTGTGGTGCGAGAAAATTAGCAAAGGTTATAAGATTCCAAGAAAGGTGTAATAAATATGGGAGCAAGAATGACTTGTCCTTATTGTAATAGTAAGGACACAACAAGTGTTATTTATCTTTATAGATATAATGATAATAATACTTTTGTTAAAAAGAATAGTGATGAAGTAAAATATTCAGAAAGGAAAAGAAAACCAAAAAGATTAAACTATGATGGAACTCTTATAACGGATCATAATCATAATAAGTATTGTAATAAGTGTCATAAAACATTTAATTCAATAGAAAACTTATATGCAGTAGATATTAGTAAAATAACATTAGTATTTATGTTAAGTAAGGCAAGATATAAATATGAATTTATATTTGACGATAAGCCAACATTTTTATTTAAAAAGAACTATCAATTAATTAATCAAGAAATAATTACTGATAAAGATAAAATAAAAATACTAGATAGTATAACTAATTCTAAAATAAACTTTTGGAATAAAGAATATATTAATAAAGATTATGATAATTATAAATGGATATTAAAATTAGAATATTATAATGGATTATCGGAGTGCTTTAATGGACACGATATGATTCCACTTAATTGGAATGTATTTATAAAAGGGTTTAAGAACTTCATAAATAGATATGATGAAGATAATTTGTTAATAAAAATTAAAAATAACTAGGAAGATGTTTGAAAAAGCATCTTTTTTTATTGCTTAAAATGAAAGGAGAAATGATATATGGAATTAAATTATGCAATATTTAGAAGTGAACCTATTATGACTACACAAGATTTAGCACAAATAGGATCACATAATAAAAGAGAAAAGAAAGCTTATAATTCTAATCCAGATATTAAAATAGAATTAAGTAAAAATAATATAGAACTTGTACCACTTGCTGAAAAGTATTTAAAAGGTTTTGATGAACTAACTAAAGAATATAAAAAACAACATGAAGAAAGAATGAAAACGGAAAGGAAATCTAGACAAAAGAAATATCACGATATGCTAAATAGTTCTAGAAATTGTATAGCAGATGAATTAATGTTTACTGCTTCGCCTAAATTCTTTGATGGAATGACTAGAGAACAAATAAAAGAATGGGCAGATACTTGTATGGAATTTGTCTATGAAGATTTAGGTTATAAAAAAGAACAAGTTTTACATGCAACTGTCCATTTAGATGAAAAAACACCACATGTTCATTGTGTTGTAGTCCCACTTGTTAAAAAACTAGATTATAGAACTAATACTGAACGATATACTATATCTAAAAAGCAATATATTAGAGATAAAATACACATTTCACAACTACAAGATATGTATCATAAAAGACTAACTGATAAAGGTTATGATCTAGAAAGAGGTATTAAAGGTAGTGATAACAAACACATAAAAATTAAAGAATACAAGAAAATAACTAGAAAATTAAATCAGGAATTAAATGTTAAGAATGATAGACTTGATAAAGCAATGAATGAATTTGAAGATAAAATGAAAACTACCAAAGAATCATTTTTAGTAGGAAAAGATTATGTTAAAGTTAAAAAAGATACTTTTGATAGTATGAATAATGTTATTAAAGAATCTAAAAAAGTAATGGAAATGCAACCTAAACTACAAACAATATTCAATGAAGTTGATAGTTATGCTAATAGTTATAAATCACTAGAAAAAGAAAATCAAAAATATAAAAAAGAAGTTACTAAATTAGAAAAAGATAATGAGCATCTAGAACGAGAAAATAGAAGTTTAATAGCTAGATTAAATTATATGTTTCAATTATTAAAGAAGTTTTTAAGAAAATTATTGCAACGAGGTAATGAATATACCAAAGACGAAACTGCCGATGCAATTAAAGACTGCTATGATAATGAAGAATTTGATATGAATGATGTTGTTGGTATATCACGAGGAACTACTAAACAAGATGAATTATTTGATTATGTAGATGCACCTGATTATTATAAAGAACGAG
>JAFRAK010000053.1 GCA_017405445.1 Bacilli bacterium
GTTATCATATCACATCTTTAAAACAATATATACAACTTGTGAAAGATTGGATATTATTTTATAATACAAATAGAATTAGACTTAAATAAAAAACACGTACTATTTTTTAATACGTGTCAACTATATAGGTTACATTATCTTAACCTTTATTTTTTTATTGATTAAATTCTAGTAAATCTACGTAAGATTCTGTCTTGATATCTCGATTACCCTCTAAATCTTCATATAGTGTTAGTAGATAAATTCCTGTTTTACCATTATCCTCTCTTCCATAACATAAAACTAAATAATTTGTTCCTGATACTACTTGTTTTGCGATGGTTGAGATTGGATAATACTCTTTTCCTTGTACTTTAGATATTGCTTGTTCAAATTTTTCTTGAACATCTGGTTCGATAAAAGTAGGTTCTGATGGCATGGATACAGTCCATCCTCCCATTAATTCTTCTGATGTATTCGGAATACTATTATCTACATATTTTAATATATCAAAGTCTGTTACTTTTGTTACTGTAGAATTTCCTTCTAAATCATTATAAACAATTACTACCTTAAAAGAAGGAGTAGGATTATCTCTTTTAGCAGCTTTTGTTAAAAACATATAGTTTTTACCTTGCACTACTTGTTCAGCAAGTAAACCAACCATTTCTAGTTCTAAATCATCATACTTAACAATAGCTTGCATAAAAATATTTTCTATTTCAGGTGTTGTCATTTGTGGAATATTGTTTGTGATTAATTCCCACCCACCAACCATTGGTCTTTTATTTTCTTCTTCTTTTTTACATCCTGAAATAAATAAACATATACATAATAAAAATATTAATAATAGTTTCTTTTTCATCTTATTCCTCCTCCTCTGATGAATCATCATCTTCACTATCATTATCTAATTGTCCAGTTACATATAAGTATTCTAAGAAATCCTCATCCATATAATCACCCCTTTTCTCTACATCTTTTTTTCTTCTTTATTTAAAACAGTTATTATATTATTCTCATCTACTTTTATTGTGTAAGTGTTAATTTCTGATAAATAATTATCTCCAAAATTTATTAGTTTAAAGATAATTTTTGTTTTTCCTTCTTTTAAACCTTTAAATAAATAATGACTATCTACTTGTCCACCACAAATAGGTTCCTTTGTTTTTTCTGCTTCATAATCTTTTCTTACAAATTCACATATTGTTTTATCTTCTATTTCATATTCCCAACGAAATGGTATTCCTGAAGACATACTATATGTAATATCTAATAAATTAGAATCATTTTTAGTTTCTTTTTTCTTTTTCTTAAATAATGAAAACATCATACACCTCTAATAGATTACTTTATCTTCATCTTCTTTAAATCTATCAAATACTTCTTTTGCTTCTTCATTATTCATTGCTTTTAAGTTTAAGATAGATCTTTTTACAGTACCTTCTGATAATGCTTTAAAATAATCGTAAATCATATCATCTCTAAACCCTATATCAGCTGCATCTTCCTTCGTATTGGCATAATATACTGTTTTTATATTAGACCAAATAATTGCGGATAAACACATTGGACATGGATAACAAGAAGTATATAATTCGCAATCACTTAAATCATAAGTTTCAAGCTTACTACATGCTCTTCTAATCGCAATTATTTCTGCATGAGCAGTTGGATCATTATTTTTTAATACTCTATTAATTCCTCTTCCTATTATTTTTCCATTCTTTACAACAACTGCACCAAATGGTCCTCCATAATTCTTTTCAAAATTATCATCAGATAAGTCTATTGCGACATCCATAAATTCTTCTTTCATATTAATCACCTATTATTACACCTATATTATATCATTAATTGTTTTTTATAATAAAGATTTTGCTGTTTTAATTGTCATTTGATGTTAATTTTGTAATTCAATAAAAAAAAGCACTTGAGAAATCTCAAGTGCTAAACAAAATCTGTAATCATTTTTTTAAACAAATGTGTCTTTGATCATAACAATTTTTTAACAATGGCTAATACTATAACCATTCATTATATTTCTTAATATAGATCTTCTTTACTGTTTGAGCAATTATTCCATAAAGTAATACTAAACCAATTAAGTAGAAATAATATTTGGCTGGTAAAATCACAAAGTTAAATCCTGGTACTTGGCTTAATAGAATTGGTACCAAGATTGTTGCGACTACTGTTGCGCCTGTTAAAAACAGCAATGTATTACTTGGACGAGATTGTGTAATATGTTTAGTTCTAATATAGAAAATCATTAATGTTTCTGAAATGATACATTCTACAAACCATGCAGTTTGGAAGAAAGCCTGTTTGTCAATTGAATTATATTTAAAGATATTCCAAAAGATTAAAAATGCTGCTACATCGGTAATTGATGAAATAATACCAAATATTTTCATAAATGTAGAGATTGATTTAACATCCCATTTTCTAACCTTTTTAATAAATTCTTCATCTACATTATCATATGGAATTCCTATTTGAGACATTTCAACAATAAAATCTTGAATTAACATTTGAATTGGTAATAATGGTAAAAATGGTAACCATATTGATGCAATCATAATAGAGAAAACATCTCCAAAATCTTGACTTAAAGCTAGTTTCATATATTTTAAGATATTTCCATATACTTTTCTTCCTTCAATAACTCCATTATGAATTACTTCTAGATTTTGTTCTAGAAGAATAATATCACTTGATTCTTTAGCAATATCTGTACCACTATCTACACTGATTCCAACATCTGATGCAATTAATGCTGGCGCATCATTTACTCCATCTCCCATGTATCCAACTGAATGTCCA
The DNA here is from genome assembly GCA_017405445.1 of Bacilli bacterium. Lineage (GTDB taxonomy): Bacteria > Bacillota_I > Bacilli_A > RF39 > UBA660 > UBA3789. The sequence goes on from JAFRAK010000053.1 coordinate 2,806, forward strand.
TTCTTTCTAAGAATTGAAACTACTCTTGCTTTTTGTAGTGGGTTCATTCTTGCAAAAATATCTATTTCCTCTACTACTTTTGATAATTCATGATCATTTAATTGTTCTATTTCTTTTCCTGTAATTATTTTGCTTTCAATACCAACAGCACTACAAATATTTTTAGTTGCAAAAGCATTATCTCCAGTAAGTATTTTAATACCTACTCCATATTCTTTTAATTTCTTTATTGTTTTTTCAGCAGATGGTTTTGGTGGATCTAAGAAGGCAATTAAACCGATTAACATTAATTCTTTTTCATCTTCTATACTAAAATTCTCTGTACCTTTATATTCATGTTTTACGGCTAAAGCAATTACTTGCATACCTGTTTTTGCCAATTCTTCTGCTTTTGTATTTGCTTTTTCTATAATATCTTTTGTAATTGATACTTCTTTATTATTGACTAATGCTGTATCGCATACTTTTACAATTTCTTCTAAAGCACCCTTTGCAATAACAGAATATGTTTTATTATTTTCCACAACAATAGATGATCTTTTTCTCATATAATCAAAGGGAATCTCATCTATTTTTGAATAAGAATCTATGTTAACATTATGTGCTTTTGCATATTGAATAATTGCTTTATCTACTATATTTTTATATCCTGTTCCTAAAGCACTATTTACATAAGCACATTTTAATACATAATCATCGTCTTCTCCATTAACATTAATATATTTTTGTAATTCAATATTATTCTTAGTAAGAGTTCCTGTTTTATCTGTACATAAAATATCCATAGAACCTAAGTTTTGAATTGATTTAATACTTTTTACTAAGGTATTCTTTTTCGCTAGTGCTTTACTTCCTCTTGTTAAGTTTACATTAACTATCATTGGCAACATACTTGGAGTAATACCTACAGCTACAGATAAAGCAAATAGAATAGCTTCTTTCATATTTCCTCTTATTAATCCATAAATAATAAATACTGAAATAGAAATAACTACCATATATCTTATTAATAGTGTTGAAATACGATTCATACCTTTATCAAAAGTTGTTTCTTCTTTTACTACTTCTTTTTTAGTATTCATTTTTCCAATGTAAGTATTTAATCCAGTCTTAACAACAACACCTATACCTTGTCCACTTATAACATTGCATCCCATTAAACAAATATTAGGTATATCAATTGGATCTTCTATTTTCGTTTTCTTATTTGCTTTCTTTTCTACTGCTGCACTTTCTCCAGTAAAACTAGATTCATTAATAAACAAATCTTTACTATCAATTAAGTATAAATCTGCTGGAATTACAGAACCTGCACTTAATGTAATAATATCCCCTACTACTACTTTTTCTTGTCTAATTTCTTTTTGTTGTTCTGCACGAATAACATCAGTAAAGATTCTTATTTTGTTATGTAGTCTTTCGTTAAATAAATAAGTAGAATAATCTTGACTAAACCTGATTAAAACACTGATTACTGTGATACATAGAATTATAATGGCTCCTAGAGTATCATTTGTCATAAAGTCAATCGCTGCAAGTAATATAAGTATCAATACAAATTTATCTTTAAAACTTTCTATAATAAAATACAAAGCTGTTTTTTTCTTTCGATTAGTAGCAATATTTTCTCCATATTCTTTTAATCTACTTTCTGCTTCTATTTTTGATAAACCATTTTTTCCTGTTTGAAAATAATCAAATATTTCTTCTGTTGTTAAATTGGCAATATCCTTATATTCTAATTCTTTATTCATATTATCACCTAACTATTTTCATTATAACAAAAAAAATGCGATTTTATCCCATTTTATTTCTTTCTTGACATCTACTTTTCTATATATTTACCATATTACTCTATAATATATGATATAATTTTGTTATGAAAAATTGTGTTGAGATTATTTTAAATTGGTATAGAGAGAATAAAAGGGACCTTCCTTGGAGAAAGGATATAGATCCTTATCATGTCTGGATTAGTGAAATAATGCTGCAGCAAACTAGGATTGATGCAGTTATTGATTACTATGAAAAATTTATGAATAGACTTCCTAGTATCAAAGATTTAAGTGAAATTTCAGAAGATGAATTATTAAAGCTATGGGAAGGATTAGGATATTATAGTAGAGCTCGTAATCTAAAGAAAGCAGCAGTTCTTATTATGGAAAAGTATCATGGAGTCTTTCCTAATACTTATGATGAAATTCTTTCATTACCTGGAATTGGAGAGTATACTGCTGGGGCAATTGCTTCTATTTGCTTTCAATTAAAAGAGGTTGCTGTAGATGGAAATGTCATGAGAGTCTACTCTAGAGTACAAGACTTAGATATTGATGTATCAGATTTAAAAGTTAAAAAGAAAGTTGGAGAAGAAATCAAAAAAATACTTCCTGAAGAATCTGGAGAATTTAATCAAGGAATTATGGAATTAGGTGAAGTAATCTGTCTACCAAATGGAGAACCAAAATGTGAATTATGTCCTCTAAAAAGTAGATGTATGGCATTTCTAAATAAGAGACAGACTTTGATACCTAGAAAGATTAAAAAAATGGAGAAACTTGAAGAGGAGTATACTTTATTCTTAATGAAATATAATAATAAATATGCTTTAAGAAAAAGAGATGGTGGATTATTAAAAAATATGTGGGAATTTCCTAATAAAGAAGGTTTTTATACTTACGATGAAGTAAAAGAAATTATTCCAAATATCAAAACAATACAATTAGGAATTACAAACACCCATATTTTTACTCATAAAAAATGGTTTATGAATAGTTATTATTTAGAAGTAAGTAAAATGGATCTAAATTATTCTTGGTTTACTATAGAAGAAATTGAAAATAATCTTGCTTTACCTAGTGCTTTTACTCCATTTCTAGAATATATAAAAAAATGCCAAAATTAATTGGCATTTTTCTTTTGATTTAATTTTACAACTAAGAAACTAATAATTCCTATGCTTACTATTAATAATCCTCCTAAGATTCTTACTAACCAATCATTATCTTCTTTATTGTTATCATCTTTAGTATCAATTAGTAAGTCATCTTCTTTCTCATCATTAGTTGCGATTAAACTTTCTTCTTTTGTTGGTTCTTCTTTCTCATCATTAGTTGCGATTAAACTTTCTTCTTTTGTTGGTTCTTCTTCCTCTTGTATATTTACTTTGTATACATCTACTGCATCTTCATTGGAAATTGGTTTTGGTGCATTAATTACTAATGTTCCTGCTCCTTGAAAATCAATAAAATAAGATGCACTTTCTCCCATATCAATTCCTACATCAGATGAATTAATAGTATTTTCTCCTTCAAGATTAATAATAAATTCCATATCAGATTGTCCAGTACCATAGCAATCCAATTGAAGTTTTCCACCGTTGTAGTTGTTTAAGAATAGTGTTACTTTCTTTCCATCCTTTTCTAGTCTTGCAGTACCTGCATTATTTGGTTTTGTATTAACTGTTTCTCCATCTACAATCCATTGATATGGAACAGATGTAGCATAAACATTAAGCATAAAAACTGGTAGTAATAATAAAATCCATAAAACTTTTTTCATTTTAGCATCTCCTTCTATTTTCATTATAACACATTTTCAATAATTAGAAAAACTACTGTAATAAAATGGTATATGGATTATCTGCTGTTCCATCACCACTTTTTATATTAATTCTATTTTTTAAAACTATACTTGCTCTTACACCTATAGTATTATCAGTAGCTGAACTACGATATGCTTTGCCATCTACTCCAAGTCGTATCATTGAATTTCTTTGAGATAGTGGATAACTTGGACTAATAGTCCAATAATGTGTATTATTATACAAATAATAATTGTAATTTACGCTTATAGTGCTCATCCCAGCAAGCATTAATTCTTCAGAAGTCAGCAATCCAATAGGATATTGTAAAAGACCGTTCCCTTCACTTGATTCATTAACAGTAAATGAATCATTTTTACAATCACATATTAATACAGGTTGATAATCTATATATGCTCTTTTATATGTATTATAATAAATATATTTTTCTATATCTCCTCCATTTGGATCCCAACCATTTAAATAACCAATACTTCTATCATTACACCAAATTGCATCATCAACAAATGAAGAATACGAATCTATATTGTTTTCATACCAATTATCCAAATATTGTTTTATATTAGAACTATTATTATTTTCTGAATCTGTTAACATTTCATTCAATGCATCATTTACATCTTTGCCATCTTCAAGATTTATATAATAAACATTGTTGCGATCTGCAAAATACATATATTTAATACTTTCACAAACACCACTTTCATTAAAGCAAGTATAATGATAATTACTTAATGACTTATAGTTTTGAGTCCATTGTGTCCCTAAAAAACTAATCGTATCAACTAATGTATAAACACCGTTTTGATATAGAAAAGAATTACCATATTTATAATTATCTTCAATGGTAGTCATTCCTAATGAATTATTTTCATATCTTTTTCCATACATATATCCGATATCAGCAATAGAATTTGATTTTTCATTAAAAGCTTTTGTCTCTTCTAATTGCGTTATTTCACCAGTTGTGTTTAAACACTTGTCATCAGTAGGTAAACCATTATAAACAATTTTTATTCCACCATTTTCTGTTGTTCTGACAATCTTCCAACAATAATTTGCAAATAATACATGGTTATTATTAACATTTCCACGATAATAGTATACAGGATAATTATCATTTTTTGTGGAAGAAAACAAATAGATTCCTTTTCCATTTGAATCACTTGAAATATTTTTAAAATCAATTCCATCATCTGATATAACAAATTCACTTGATGAGTTATCTAATACTGAATTTTCTGAAATAATATCATATAAACGATTATAATTCTTCGAATCATCTACTAATATCTTTACTTCTAATTGTAGTTTAGAATTACATAAAGCATTAATACTAATTGGTATAATAATCATTGTCGTCATTATAAAGATATGAGCACTCGATTTTTTATATTTATATAATATTGCTATAATGAAACTACAAACTAATATAATTGTTATGAAAAATAGATTATTACTTGTCTTAGGATTTTCTATCACACTTCCAAAGTTAATAATTTGCATACTATTATATGATAAATCTACTAATTGTTCTTCACTCACCTTATTTTCATATTTTATTGTCATTCTTATATTTTTTGTTTTACCAGGTTTTACAATATTTGAATCATCCTCATAAAGAAAAGAAAAGTCAAAATAATTATTACGATCATTTAAATAATTTTCATCAAAATATATGTCATTAGTAGTAGTGTTTTTTACAACTATATTGTAATCTATAGAATCTCCTGGATCATATAGTTTGACATCTAATTTTATTTTTTCACCATCTATACTTGCAGGCTCAAGTTCTTGAGCATTTCCAACTATTGTTCCTAACTCAATAGATTCAACAGTTGTATTTGAAACATCACATGATTCAGCATTGACAAATAAAGGAATAAGCATTAAAAAAATAAACATAATTTTTTTCATTTTTATCTTCTCCTTCTATTTTCATTATAACATATTTTTATATAAAAAAAGAGAAATACTATTTCTCTTTTGTTAATTCTTTAGGTTCTTCTATATCAAATTCTAAGTTTGATAAATCATATCGATTAATGGATAATCTTTCAGGTCCTATTTGTGTGAATAAATATGGAATAATATTTTCTCCATCTTCAACATTTTTTCTTAACTCTTCTAATTCTTTTTTTGATTTATGATAATCTGTTCTAATGGTATCCATTAATTCATAGTATGGTAATTGAATTTCTTTAAATCTTTCTTTTGCATCTTCATAAGCTTCCATTCTTCCAATATGATATTCATTAACATGGAAATTAGCCCAAAGTCTTGGGAAGTTAATTATAAATACTGCAGGTATAAATGATGGAAATATTAAAGATATTCCAATTGATGAAATTGTTGCTCTTTTAATATCTCGTGATGTAAAATTTATCATTTCTTCTGATTCTTTTTTTGCATTCAAAGCATCTAATTCAAGTAAATTCTTTTCTCCTACAAATTTATTATAAGAATATAATACTGTTTGAAAGATACTTAATTTAATTTCTTCAATATCATCAATTAATTGATTCTGAAGATCTTTAAAGTATTCTAAATATTCTTCTTCTGTTTCAAAATCTGATTGATCTTTTACTTCAAGATTTAAAAATTCTTCTTCACATTCTTCTAATGCTTGTGAAATAAACACTTTTATTAAATCTACTGTTTGACTTGGATCTTCTAAATTTATAACTTCTATTTCTTCATTCATAAGGATTCCCCTTTTCCATAGCCTCTTATTATACTACAAAATGAAAAAAATATCCACAGTTTTTGTGGATATTTTTATTTTGTAAAATATATATACTTAAATCCAATCGTTTTGTATACATCTCTGGCACGTGGCAGATGATCTATTCGAAATAAAACTAAATTATGTAATTCATCAATTAGAATAATAGAGCATAAGATAATGCTAATAATAAATAATATATTATTCTTATCTTTTCTAGAGATATTTATAAAGAATGGTACCATTCCATAAATTAATAATAATCCCGATAATCCAAAGAATAATACACTTCTTAAGCAAACAAATCCTCCTATATTTCCAAAGTTCCAAATTTCTTCATTATAACTCCAGCATCTAGTCCAACCTAGTATATCGTAGAGTATTAATCCTGAAAAGTATTCTAAAATCCCAGTAGATATTATACTTATTAGGAATACTTGAAAAGGATGTTTTCTTTTTTTGTAACAAAGAAATAATATTAGGAAAGATCCATAAGCATAGATATTAATCCAAGGTAAGTAATTAGATCCTCTCATATAAAATGTTTTAAAGCCACTATTAATATAATACCAAATAAATTCATATACCCATCCAAATATTCCAGATGCGATAATAATTAAGCAAATGACACAAATCATTTGTTTTTTATTTAATTTGATATCTGTTTCTAAATACTCTTTTAGCATTGTCTCCTCCTAAATATCTAAAATTGCTAGAATAATAATTCCTATTAATACTAAGAAAATATATATGTATTCTTTTTTTGTTAGTTTTTCTTTTAAAAAGATTCTAGATAAAATCATCGATAATATACAATAACTTCCAACGATAGGTGCCGTTATAGTTGCATTTCCACTCATTGCATATACATAAAAGAATTGTCCTGCTGTTTCAAAAATAGCAGCAGCTAGTTTTGGTTTTTCATTTACTATATTAAATACTTGTTTCTTCTTTCTTAAGTAAAAATAGGTAATTATTCCATAAATTAAAAAGGTATATTCATATGCTACTAATGCAGTATCTTCATTGACAAGTTCTAATTTATCTAAAAAGATCCCATCTAGGAATGTACCTGCTCCATCTAAAAGACAATATACTAATGGAAATAGAATTGTTAAAGTAAATACTTTTTTTAAAGAATTATTTTTTTTATATTCTATTCTATCTTCTTTATTTTCTTTTATTTGAATCATAGATAATCCTGTAATACCAATAATAATTAATACTAAAGCTATAAAAAATGGATAATCATAAGACTCTTTAAAGAATATCATTAAAAGTAAGGCTGTTATAATTCCACTGGTATTTTGAATAGGTGAGGAAATAGATAATTCTAAATATTTTAATCCTCTATAACCTATTACCATACTAGATATATAACAAAAAGATATTGGTAAATATTTGATGATATCTATTAAAGTAATACTTGTACTACTTGTGAGTAATATAATACTGGCATGAATTCCCATTACAAGACCAACCATAATTCCTGTTTTTAAATGATTGTATTCTTCCTCACCTTTATTTCCTATTTTATAGAAAACATCAGCAATTCCCCAACATAAAAATGTCATTAATGTGTATATAATCCACATAATTATCACCAAAATAATTGTAACATTAAAAAAATAAAGTCACAAGTAACTTTATTCTTCATTTAATATAGAATTAATAACATTTGATGCATTTTCTACTGTATACATTTTTGGTTCTAGAGTCCAAACTTCTCCCCACATACCTTGTCTAGCAATTCCTAATCCATCTACTCCATCTACGGATTGTTCTATAATTTCAAAGTTTGGATTGTTCATTAATTCTTTTATAAAATTTGTAATGGTTGTTTTATTCATATTTGAAGTATAAATTCCATCAAAGGAGTTTAAATAATCATTATAATTCGTTAAGTTAATTGTAGATGCAATTTTCTTTCCAATATTAATTAATAGTTGTCTACAATTATCTTGTCTAGCACGATCTCCATTTTGAATATGTTTTCTTTCTCTTGCGATTGCGAGAGTTTCTAATCCATTATAGGTATGGCATCCTGCCTCTACTACTAATTTTTCTCCATAATCATCATAACTACCTAATGTTAAATCATGAGTAGTCGTGAATCCTTTATTCGTACAAAATTCTACTCCACCAATTGTATCCACTACTTTTACTAAGCTTTCTGTATATAAATCAATATTAAATTCTATCTTTGTTTGGAATAAGGATTCTAATGCCTCTCTTGGTACTTTTGGATCAACATTTCCAAGTGCTGTTAAAGAATCTTTCATATCATATTCTGGAACATAGATATAAAAATCTCTTGGAATAGAAGTTAATACAATTTTATGAGTTTTTGTATTTACTGTTGCGATTAAATTATAATCTCTTCTATTTCCTGAATAATCTAGTCCATTAATATATACATTATATGATGATGGTGTATTTTCGTTTTTCTTAATCTCTTCTAATACATCAAATTCATTAATAATATTAAAATCATTTTCTGTAAATTCATTACTTGCTGATATGGCAAAATCAAAATCTGTTTTTGTTAGTACAAAATAAGTACTATATTCTTTTGCTTTTCTTAAAGCATCATATCCATCTTGAGTAGAATTATAATTAAATTTTCCTAATTTCTTCAAAGCAAGATCTACTGCCCTACTATATTTATAATAATCAATTGTAGTATTTTCTTCTAATTCTTCTACTCCATTGATTGGATTATTATTAGATGTTACTACATAATAATGTATTTTTTCCTTATATGACTCTATCGCAAAATTATTGTCTAAATAATGATTCATTTTAGAAAAATAATAATTTAAAAATAGATTACCAAAGATTGTTATTAGCATAAAAATAAATCCAATAATTACAAAACATTTTTTCTTTAAATTGTATAATAATAAACTAAATATAAAGAATAATCCTTCCGTAATTAAGAATAAATAAAAATATTTAGAAGGTAAAACATTTAAATCTATTATTGTCTTAGATATTAATATGATAGTTATTCCTACAATAATACTTAGAATGTTTTTTAATATTATTTTTTTCACATTAAGACCTCCTTTTTTAAAAGCAGCGTTATTATAACACAAAATCCGGATTAAATCAATGATATTGAAGTTATCTTCATTTTTTATTATAATAAAGATGGTGATTTTATGAAGGGGAGAACATGGATACTAGTATTCTTATGTAGTATTTCTTTTGTTGTATTCCTTTTACTAGGAATTCAGTATTATCAGTATCAAGATATAGAATCTTATAAAGAAAGAGTTGAATTAAAGAATACAAAAGATACTAATCAAAAGAAAATAAAAGAATTAGGCAATCAAAAAGAAAAGATTCGAGAAAGTAATCAAGACAAGGTAAAAGAGTTAGAGTTATGGCAAAAAGAACTAGAAAAGGCAAAGAATTATTAAAGTCTAATTTGATTGATTATATCCTATTTAGTTTATTTTTTATTTTTACTTTCTGTTCTATCATACTGATTAATAAAAATATTGATTATCATAAAATCTACCAAAAGGATAATTTAAGTTTAAAAGAAGAGATTCTTCTTCAAGAAGAAAATATTAAAAAACTACAAGAAGAAATCACTTCTTATCAGAATATTGATGATACTATTTCTAATACAAAAAAGAATTATTATCAGGAATTAAAAAGATTAGAAGATTCCATCTTAGATGGATCATCTTCTAAAAAAATTGCTTATCTTACTTTTGATGATGGGCCTTATTATAGTACATATCGAGTATTTGATATTCTAGATCAGTATGGTGTAAAAGCAACTTTCTTTACTACAAATACTAATGGAGAGTACTGTTATGATAATAAGAGTGAGAATTGTCAAATTCGTTATCAAGAATATTTAGATAGAGGTCATACAATTGCGAATCATACCTATACTCATGCCATATTTAGAGGACTATATAATAGTGTTGATACTTTTATGGATGCAGTTATTAAACAAGAAGAGTTAGTTTATAGTAAAACTGGTTATAAGACTAATATTCTTCGTTTTCCTGGAGGTAGTGCTACTGCTAGAGGATTAAAAGATTCAATTATTGAAAAACTTCGGGAGCGTGGATATGGTTGGGTTGATTGGAATGCGATGGATGGAGATGGTGGAGCACTTGATTCTTCCACTCAGGCATGGAATATATTTGTTAATTCTATCGATGAAAAATTAGAAGTTATTTTATATCATGATTATAATGATATTACGATTAGTCTATTACCTGATATGATTGAATATTTACAAAATAATGGATATGTTTGTTTACCATTATTCTATGAAAGTAGTAAGATTAATAAATAAGGCATCGAAAGATGCTTTTTTCTTTGACTTAATTCAGTTTTTTCTTTATAATGTAAAGTGAAAAAAAGGAATGGGGATGATATTATGGATTTTGAAAAATTACAAAAATTAATCGAAGAAAAAAAGGTTAATGAATTAAAACAAGAATTATCAAATATGAATGAATATGATATTGCCTCGTTTTTAAGTGACTTAGATGATGATAAGTTAATTAAAGTATTTAGACTTTTGCCAAAAGATATGGCTACTGATGTATTTGTTAATCTTGATGATGAAAAGAAGACCAATTTAATTAATTCTTTAACTAGAAAAGAATCAAAACAAATCATTGAAGATATGTATACTGATGATGCAGCAGACTTATTTGATGAAATGCCTGCGATTATGGTTACTTCTCTTCTTAGTAATGTAGATAGTGAAACTAGAAATGAAATCAATTTCTTATTAAAATATCCTGATAATAGTGCAGGTTCTCTAATGGCAGTTGAATATATTCATTTAAAGAAAGGACTTACTATTAAACAATCTATTGAAAGAATTCGTAAGCAAAAAGATGATTTTGTATCTTATGATAGTTGTTTTGTTACTGATGACAAGAGAAAATTACTTGGCTTTGTATCTGTTAAGGATTTATTGATTAATGATCCTGATACTTTAATCGAAGATATCATGCAGGAATGTGAACACCCAATACCTACTATGATGGATCAGGAAGATGTTGCGAAATTCTTCCAAGATTATGACTATAGTTCTTTACCAGTAGTAGATTCTGAAAACCGATTGGTTGGAATTATCACTATCGATGATATTGTTGACATTATTGAGGAAGAAGCTACAGAGGATATGGAAAAGATGGCAGCAATCATGCCTACTGATAAACCATATATGAAAACAGGAGTATTTGAAACTTGGAAAAAAAGAATTCCTTGGTTATTACTCTTAATGATTAGCGCAACTTTTACTGGTAAAATTATTACTCATTTTGAAAGTGCGTTAGCTGCATATGTAGTCTTAACTTCTTTTATTCCAATGTTAATGGACTCTGGTGGAAATGCAGGTAGTCAAGCAAGTGTTTCTGTTATTCGTAGTTTATCTCTTGATGAGATTGAATATAAAGATACTTTTAAAGTTATTTGGAAAGAGTTAAGAGTTGCGATTTTATGTGGTATTACTCTAGCAGGAGCAAACTTTTTAAAGCTTCTATACTTAGATCATATTGCGTTTAATGTAAGCTTAGTTGTATGTAGTACTTTAGTTATGACTATTGTTTTTGCCAAATTTGTTGGTTGCTCTTTACCAATTCTTGCTAAAAAAATAGGATTTGACCCAGCTGTTATGGCAAGCCCATTTATCACAACAATTGTAGATGCTTGTTCCTTACTAATTTATTTCCAATTTGCAGGAATTCTTTTAGGAATATAAAAATCATCCAAATGGATGATTTTTTTTATAGATCTAATTTTGTTGATTCTCCCTCTATTCTAGTATTATTTGCATCTATCATAGAAGAGTTACTTAAATCTGTTTTATGTTTTAATAGTTTGTCATTTTCTTTTACATTTGTAATTGTACATTTTGTTTCTTTTTCATATTTATGTCTTGCAGCAGCATTACGATATTTTGATATTTTTGAAGCATAATAAATTGGCCCAAATAATAAGAAAATATATAATAGATATAATGCAGTAGCATTTGTATTTCTAGTTAGGAAAAAAACTAATAAAAAGATTAATAAGTCAACTCCAAAAGAAATTAATGCTAGTTTTTTCTTATTCATTGGAACACTACCCATAGTCTCTCCAGTTCTAGCATTTACTGCTACATAATGTAAGACACTTTTTTGATCTTGATAAGAATATAACCATACTGGTAAATAGGCACTAATCCATTGTTTTCCTTTCAATGATAAGTCTTCTTGTTCCCATTTTACTCCTCTATCATAGAATTTAATTTCTTTATTTAATTCTATTCTAGTAATATCTTTCAATTGTTTTTCTACTCTGTTTTCTATATTTGAAATATTAATATCTCTTTTTTCAGAAGAGTAACCCGCTAGATAATTAGCTTTATATTTTACACAGTTTTCTGTATCAAAAGGCATAATAGAATTAATAACGTTTGTTGTTTTTGATTTGTTTTTACGATCTAGTTTATCTGCACTCGATTCAATAGATAAATCATCAATTGATACATCAAAATCTCTCTCTACTTCATAATAGTCTGCGTCGTATCTTGTTTCTTCATCATCATCTTTTACCTTTACAGTATATTCTCTTACTAGATGTTCTCCTTTTCCTTTAAAAGTACCATGTCCATTAGCATCTACTAATAGATATGGAAAATATACTCCCATAATATTATTAGTTGTGAATTCCTTTCTAAAAGTAGGATTGGCGAAAGATTGCCTCTTATCAACAAATTCTTGTATTTTTTTCTTTGCTTCTTCTTTTTCTAGTTTAAATGGAAGAACTACATCTGGTATTGCCCCATTATCAATTTGAGAGTTTATTGATAATATACTTCTACACCAGTGACATCTCGCATTGGTTGCTTCATTCGTGTTGATGACCACTTCTGCTCCACATCCCCCACATCTTAAAGTAATTACATCATCACTTTGTTTAATGTCTTTTGTTCCAGAACCTCTTGCTTCACCTTCAAGATCTTTTGCTTCTTTAACTAATCCTTCTACTTCTTCTGCTTCAAACTCTGTATAACAATAATTACATATTAATTTTTCTTTTTTAGTGTTATAGGTAACATCACTTGCACCACATTTTGGGCATCTATTTTCTCCATGTTTTCCTTTATTATCGGTATCGATTACTTTAACATCTTTCACCATACGATTCACCTCATATTCATTATATCAAAAAAAAATTCATCTTATGATGAATTTTTATTATTTTATTTTTTTAAATTCAATACTTCCAAAGAAATTTTGCATTGTCTTATCTGCTACTACATTAAATGCTTTAATTTCTTGATTATTATCAATTCTATCAACAGATACAAATAAAGAATCTACTTCATCTTTTTCTTCATTTAATAGAATACTTAGATATACACTACTATCATAGTTTCCATATACATATGCATCATATTTTCCAAATTTATATTCCTTATAGTATTTTTGTAGAGAACGATTTTGCTTTGATTTGTCATAACTACTCTTACTCATATGTGTATAATACATTTCAAATTCAAGATCTAAATCTTCATTTTTAAATAATATTTCTTTACTTTTTCCTTCTTCATTTTCTGTTACTTCAGAGAATTTTTCTTTGTCATTATAAGTAAATGTAGTCTTTAAACCTAATTCTTTATCTTCTAATGTAATTGTTTTTTTACTGGCACATCCTGTTATTGTTAAGACAAATAACATTACAACTAAGAATAATAATAAGTATTTTTTCATAGTATCCTTCCTTTCTGTTTTATATTATATCATACTCTTTATCAATTATTTGATTTTTATTTATTTTTGTGTTATTTATTATTATAGGGGGTATCGTAAATGAAAAGAGATATTAAATCAACTGTTTTAGCAGCTTTAGTATCAGGTACTTGTTTATATGGATCTACTAATGCAAATATTACTGATTCTGTTGCAAATGAATTATTAGATTATAAAGAACCAACAAAAATATATTCTTCCAGTGATGTAGTCTTTATTCCAGAACAATTTCGTTCACATTTCTTAAATACTCATTTAGTTACTGTTGAAGAATTAATGAAATTAGAATCACTAGATATCAATGTTGATTCAAGTGTGAAAGATGAAGATTTAGCTTGGTTAAACTATTGTATTAATTTACGTGATTTAACTATTCATACGACGAATTGTGATGCATTAAAAGGAATCAAGGATTTACCAAAACTACAACACTTAACTTTAATAGCAGATAACATTGATTATAATTCTTATCTTTCAAAAGAAAACTGTAATTTTATAGAAAAATCTAAAGATTTAGAAATCTTAGATGTTGGTAATTATAATATTGATCCAAAACTCGTAGAATCATTGAAACAAGTAGATACTTTAGTATTAAATGCTCAAAGTGACGCGATAGTTTCTAATTATAATTTTGATTATAATAAACTATCTTCTTTAAAACATATTATTGTCAATAGACCAGGTTCTTTTGTCATCCACCTAGATCAAAATGATCTTAATCAGTTAAAGAATAATGGTGTTTCTATTGAAACAAATTTAAAAGGTAATAATGAAGATATCTCTGGATATTTAACCGATATTAATGATTCATTATCTAGTATTATCAATTTGTATCATTTTGATCAATATGATAATGATGAAGATAAAGTAAAAGCTGTATTAGCTTATATTATTAACAAGAATCAATATGACTATTCCAATATTGAATCATCTAATTCTATTATTAGAAATTTATATTATCAAGATGGTTTCTTATATGGAGCAATTTCTAGCAATAATATTATCTGTGGAAATTATTCTGCACTTGTATCAGCATTCTTACAACGTTTAGGAGTTGAAAACTATTTAATAGTAGAAAACAGACATGCTTATAATGTTGTAAAAATTGGTAGTTATTTTCAATACGTTGATGCTACTTTGTTAGATTATTTATCAGGAAATGATAATTTATCTAGTAATGATATATCATTAAATAGAATATATACTGATCTTAATGATATTCATCCTCTAGCAGCAAATTATATTCAAACAGATAATTATATTCAACCAAACAATTATATTCAATCAAGCAATTATATTCAACCGGATGCTTCCATAATAAGGTTTCCATCTGTAGATTTTTTTTATGGTGTTTTAGGTGCGGCTGGATTAGTTGATGTCTATTTTGCTTTTAAGATTAAAAACGAAATGAAAAAAGAAAAAGAAAGAAAAGAAAGAATTCAAGAACAGAAAAGACATTATATTCAATATATGAATCAAAAGATGAGAGAACAACAATTAAAAGAGAAACAACTTAGAGAGCAACAATTTCGCTTAAGACAACTTCAAAATCAAAAGATTATTTTACAAAAAATGAAAGAACAATTATTAAGAGAAAAACAATTTAGAGAGAATAATACTATAGGAAGAGCATATCCTGCTAGCGCTCGATATGTATATAGTAAAGTAAGATCTCAATAAAAATAAACAGTATTCTGTTTATTTTTTTATTTTATATTTCCTAATTCCTTTTTTTATTATATAATGATAGAAGGTAGGTGGTTGTATGTATTGTCCTAATTGTGGAATTCAAATGAAGACAAATTACTGCACTCACTGTGGATATATGAGAAATGGACAATTTATTGAATCAAATAAAGCAGTTGATGAAAGTTTATTGTCTTATTACTTTGGTCCGAGATATGATTATTATTCTCGAAATAATAATTGGTTTTTAGTAGGCCTGCTGGGGCCAATGTATATTTTTTGTCATAATTATTATATATATGGGTTTCTTTTATTTGTAGTAGATATGATTGTGACAATGGCTGTTTTTATTGTGAATCATATGGTTTTATATGATAAATTAAGTTTAGCATTAGATTGTATATATTTAGTCATCAATCGTTTTATTTGGGCTACTATTGGTAATATCATTTATTTAAGAATTACTAATAAAAAGCTAAAAAGAGTTATGGCTAAATATCCCAATAATTATAAAGAGATTATTCAAAATGATTATCGACTAGATAATATGTTAACCGGATTAAAATATATAGTGTATGGAACAATCTCTATTATTATTTTTGTTCTTGTTAGAGAGTTTATCTTTTCTTACTTAACTATTTCATAATTTAGGAGTAAAATATGTCAGATGTAGAAATTAAAAAAAAGAAAATTGAATTAATGGTTAAATTGTATTATGAAAGAATTCCGTCTTTGCAAAATGAATCTTTATTATTATTAACAGATAAATATTTAAATCAGTTTCTAGATTCAGATTATAGTATTGAAGAGATTAATAATAAAATTGCAGAAGATGTAGTGAAACAAAAAGAAAGTAAAGAGAAAGAAGATGCTCTAGCAGAAGAAAAAGAATCACCTAAAGTTCTTCAAAAAACTGATAATCCCATTCATTATGAAGATGGTTATGTTCATAATTTAATATTATCAACTATAGCATTTATTGTTTTTACAATAGCTTGTTGTGGATTAATAATTTTATATTTTGTAAATTTATAAAAACTCTTTGGAGTTTTTTTATGTTACAATAATTTCGAGGTTTTATTATGAATATTATATTAAAAAATTGTATGTTATGTCCACGCAAATGTGGAGTTAATCGATATCAAACAGTTGGGTATTGTGGCGCAACACATAAAGTACGTGTTGCCTATTATCATTTGCATGAATGGGAAGAGCCTGTTCTTTCTGGTGATAAAGGAAGTGGAACAATCTTTTTTTCTCATTGTAATTTAAAATGCTTATATTGTCAGAATAAAAAAATTAGTATTGATGGATATGGGAAAGATATTACTAATAAAAAGTTAGAAGAAATTATGTTGAAGTTGCAGCACCAAGGTGCACATAATATTAATTTAGTCACACCTACTCATTACGTACCAAATATTGCTAAAGTTTTACATAAAATTAAAGGTAATAGCCTACAAATACCGATTGTTTATAATACTAGTAGCTATGAAAATATTCTACCTTTAAAAATAATGGATAATTTAGTAGATATTTATTTAGCTGACTTAAAATATTATGATGATGATTTAGCTTGGAACTATTCTAATTGTAAGAACTATTTTGAAGTAGCAACTATGGCAATTGATGAAATGTTCCGACAAGTAGGTAAATTTGAATTAGATGAAAATGAAATTATGAAAAAAGGATTAATCGTTCGAATCTTAATTCTTCCAGGACATCTTGATGATGCTAAAAAAATTCTTGCTTATTTATATCAAACCTATAAAGATGATATTATTATCAGTCTTATGAATCAATATACTCCAGTCAATCCTTGTATTTATCAAAATTTAAATCGAAAACTAACAAAAGAAGAATATCAGGAAGTAATTGATTATGCTTTAAAACTAGGAGTAAAGTATGCCTTTATTCAAGATGAGGATACTGCAGATGAGAGCTTTATTCCAGATTTTGATATCAGTATTTTGTGATAAATTCGTGAAATTTGTGTTTTTTCTTTCCTTTTTATTTGATTATATGCTATGATTTATATAGGAGGTTATTTTATGAAGTATATAAAATATTTAGTATTATTGCTAGTTGCTGCATTTGTATTCCCAACTGCTGTATTTGCAGAAGGAGAAGAAGTTATCTCAGCTGATAATCGAGTTAAAGTTTATTTCTTCCGTGGTGAAGGTTGTCCACACTGTGCTGATGCTGAAACATGGTTTGACTCTATTCAAGAATCTTATGGCTCAAAATTTACTATTGTTGATTATGAAACTTGGTATAATGAAGATAACGCTAACTTAATGCAAGAAGTAGCAAAAGTACGTGGAGAAACAGCTGATGGTGTGCCATATATCGTTATTGGAGATAAATCATGGTCTGGATTTGCTGAAGGAACTATGACTGACGAAATATTAGCTCAAATCGATTCATTATATTCTACAGATGTTTCTGAAAGATATGATGTAATGGCTTATGTAGATGGTACTGCTAAAACAGAGGAGAAAAAAGGAAATGATGTTTTAGCATTAATCGTAGTACTTATCGTAGTTGGTGGAATTTGCTTTGGAATTTATAAAGCAAGAAATACAGTAAGTGAATAAAAAAAAAGAACTAAGAAGTGATTTGAAGAAAATCTACACGAAATAAAAAGCGTGTAGATTTTTTATATGATAAAATTATTGTAAGGAGGATAACATATGGCAAGGGAATATCGAAATTTTACAAGAGAAGAAAAAATTAAAGCTGTTAAA
>JAFRAK010000012.1 GCA_017405445.1 Bacilli bacterium
ATGACGAAGTAATTGAAAAATATCAAGTTAGTTTTGATAAAGAAGAAATCGAAAAATTAAAAAAGAAAATTATAAATAATTGTAGTTTTATAAAACATGAAGAGTATGAAAGTGATTATTCACCAAGATTTACTGATGAAATTATTAGAAATTTCACATATACTCCAATTGGAAAAGAAAAAGAATATTTTGAAGAAACAAGAGATATTTATCGATATAGTTATGATGTATATAAACCACCATATTTAGTTGAATTAATAAATCAACTTTTAAATGGTAATTTAAAAGCTATTGATGAAATATTAAATTATGATATTTCTTCTAAATCATCTATAGATGATAGAATTAATTTAGCAAATCAAGAATTTAATAAAATTGTTCCAGAGGATATTACGAAAAAGAAAGAAAAACTAAAAGAACTAGAAGATTTAGTAAAGGCAAGGGAATTAAATAAAGGTCAACAAAGTATTGATGCATATTATAATCAATTAATAGGGTTAATTAAATTTGATTTAGTTGATTCACTTTCAATAAGTGAATTAGGTAGAATAGAATCTTTCTTAGAAATTGATTTGTCTAGTAGAGTAGAAATTAGTAATTCTAAAGAAAAGTCATTTGTAAAATCATTGTAAAAATAGATTAATCTATTAAAGTAGCAAATATTATTGCTACTTTTTCTATTATTTGGTAAAATGTATTTAGTGATTAGTTGTTTATGGGCTATTCCTAAGGTTTCGGATATACTATTTGTCCGTACCATGAAATCTAAAGACTTGAATAAAGTCTTTTTTTGATAAAATGAAGTAGGAGAGTGATTCTATGGAGTTTTTTCTATTAGAAATTTTTAGATTTATTTAGAAAAAACTGTTATTTTTATCAAAAAAAATAGTTCAATGAACTATTTTTCTTTTTTAAATGTATAAATAATATCATAATTATCATCATATCTTTTTGGACCTTCTATTGCGACATAATGACTAAATTCATCATTAGTATCTATTACCCAAGCAGCTAGATACGTTGATAAACTACTATAATATCCAAATATTTTATAAGTTTTATAATCATTAATTTTTGTTTCTTCTAAACCAATTTCTTGAGCACCTGCTGTCTTCATTTGATTTATGATACTATTTGCCCAATCTTCTGTGGATATTGTTCCTTTATCTATAGAGTATAGTGTTACAATCCAACCAGATTCATCGGTATATTGAATTGTTTTATTAGATTCATTTACTCCAAATGGTACCCAAGATTTAGGTACAGATACATATCCAAATTCTTCGCTTCCTACTCTGAAAGAGTTTTTTTCTGTTAATTTTGATTTATGAGATTCTTCTGGATTTTCTCCTTTTAATAGAGGTATTAATCCAATCACTGTAATGATTAAGACAATTGTTGCGATACATCCTCCGATAATAAATATCATATTAGCAGGTGTTTTCTTTTTTTTCTTTTTTACTGGGGGAGGATTATCATTTAGTAGATTATCACCATAGACAGTATTATTTACTGGTTTTTCTTGCTTCACTTCTTGTGGTATTTCAGGCATACTTTGGAATGTTGGAGCAGCTTCTTCTTTCATTGCAGCTATATTGATATTTGCTTCACTAGGAACTAATACATTGTTTTCATTACTTGCAACAACCATATTATTTTGAACTTGAGGTTGTGGTTGTAGTTGTTGTGGTTGTGGAACAACTGCAACTGGTTGTTGTGGCATAACTTGCGTAGGATTTTGATCTAGTTGTTTTCCACATAATACACAAAAATGAGAATTTTCTTCAATTTCTCCATTACAATGAGGACATCTTTTCATTTTATTATCACTCCCTATTATAATTATTTTATCATTATTAAATAGGATACTCAAACTTTTTTTTAAAATATTCTATTGGTTTACATTTTTTTTAAAATAGTGTAGAATGAATATGAGATTGCCCTATAGCCAAGCGGTAAGGCAGTGGACTCTGACTCCATTACGCGTTAGTTCGAATCTAACTAGGGCAGCCATTTGGGAGATTATCATGAATTATTATGATTTTATTAATATAGGAAATGTTGATATAGAAAAAGCAATACAAGATAGTATTTCAGAAGTAAAGGATGAATTAAAGGATTTAACACAAGAAAGAACATGTAGAATTTATTGTAGTCATTTGAGTCATTTTTTACATGAGAAACATGTCTTACATCGTATCTTGGATACAATGGATTTTGATTATCCTTATTCTCATCAATTTATTGTTGTTCCAATTAATCAATCATTAGAGTATGTACTTGATTTAACATTTGAACAGTTTCAAAATGATTCTTTTCCTCAAATCTTAAAAGAAGGATATCAAAAAATGACTAGAGAACAAGTATCTAATTATTTAGATATAACTGGGAATTCTAGTTATAAAATGGTTCATTTGGAAGAAAATATGCATAAAACTGTTAAATAAGAAAGAGTTTTCTTTCTTTTTTTTGATTTTTAGTGTATTATTAGTATGTATTTATTAAAGAGGTGTTATTATGACTGAAAATGAAAGAATTGAATTAGCTAACTTACTTTATCCTGATTTAAAACATGATACAAAGTATTATGAAGAAAAATATCCTGAAAGAAAGCTAGCTGAAGGAGCAATGGTTACTAGATATGCACCATCTCCTACAGGTAGTGTTCACCTAGGAAATTTACTTTCTGCTTTTGCAGATATGGTTTATGCTAGACAAAGTGGAGGAAGTTTTTATTTACGAATTGAAGATACGGATCAAAAGAGAATGATTGAAGGTGGTATTGAGAATATTACTTCCGTACTACATGATTTTGATATTTTGCCAAATGAAGGTTATTCTTTTGGAGGAGATTATGATCCTTATATTCAAAGTGAAAGAACTGAAATCTATCAAACTTATATTAAAGATTTAATTATAAAAGGATATGCTTATCCATGTTTTATGAAAGAAGAAGAAATTCAAGCAATTCGTGAAGAACAAGAGATTAATAAAACTAAAATAGGAATTTATGGAGTTTATGCGGTTGATCGTGATTTATCTTTAGAAGAAGTTAAATCTAGAATAGATCAAGGAGAAGAGTATGTTATTCGCTTAAAATCTTTTGGAGATCCTAATAAAGAAATAGAAATAGTAGATTGTATTAAGGGAAAAATGAAATTTCCAGAACATAATGTAGATACTGTACTACTTAAAAAAGATGGAACTCCAACTTATCATTTTGCTCATGCGATTGATGATCATTTAATGCATACGACTCATGTTATTCGTGGAGATGAATGGGTATCAAGTTTACCTCTTCACTATCAATTGTTTCAAATACTTGGTTTTAAACCAGTTCATTATGCTCATATTGCCCCAATTACTATTAAAGATCAAGAAACTGGTAATATTCGTAAGATTAGTAAAAGAAAAGATCCTTGGTTTGGAGTTAAGTATTATGAAGAAAATGGTATTCCAATTGATGCATTACATCTTTATTTAGCAACTATTACAAACACTAATTTTGAGGAATGGTATCTAAATAATTCTGATAAGTCTATTGAAGATTTTCATTTCTCTTTTGATAAACAAGCTATTGGAGGAACTTCTTTTGATGAGGCTAAATTAGTTAATCTTTGTAAGACCTATTTTTCTCGTAAAAGTGGGAAAGAAGTATATGAAGAAACTCTTGAATGGGCTAAAAAACATGATTTTGAATATGCAGAGTTATTAGAGAAAAATAAAGAAGATATGATTCAATTCTTTGGAATTGAAAAAGATGGACCTAGACCTAGAAAGGATATTTCTAAATATAGTGAAGTAAAAGAAGAGTTTTCTTATGCAATTGATGAATTATTTGAAAAAGAAAACTATTCTAAATATGATGGGGATAAAGTTTATGATGTAGAATTAGTTTTAGACTATGTTGATAATCATCTAGACTTAGATACTAATAATGAAGAGTGGTTTAATCAGATGAGAGAATTTGCTTTAAACAATGGTTATGCTGCTTCTCCAAAAGATTATAAAAATGATCCAGATTCTTTCAAAGGACATGTTGGAGATATTTGTGAGGCGATTCGTGTAATGATTACTGGAAGACTTAAATCTCCTGATTTATTTAGTATTATGAAGATTCTTGGAAAAGATAAAATTATAAAAAGAATAAAAATGTATGAAAATGTTTGCATAAAATAAAGTTTTGTGATATAATACAAGCGTTTTCAAAAAGAAGAGGTGGGTTATTGTATGGAAGAAATCGATTTAAAAGATTTATTTGATTATTTTAAAGGTAAAATATCATGGATTATTATTTCAATTGCGATAGCATTAGTAATTGGTAATATCTATACAATGTTTACTAGAGTACCATATTATAAAAGTAGTACTTCATTGGTATTAGTTAGTGAACATGGTTCTGATAATAGTACTTATAATACTAGCGAACAACAATTAAATAAAAATTTAGTCAGTACTTATTCAGAGATTATTAAATCTAAAATGGTACTAAATACTGTTATTAGTAATTTAGGTTTAAATTATACTGCTACTGAATTACAAAATAATATTATGGTATCTTCTGTATCTAATACTGAAGTTATTAGAATTTCTGTATCTGATGCAGATAGTAATTTAGCTGCACAAATAGCAGATGAAACTGCAAATGTATTTGTACAAGAAGTAAATAAGTTTTATAAACTTAACAATGTAACGGTATTAGATAAAGCTGAAGTTGCTTTAAAACCTTATAATGTTAATTATGTAAAAGATAATATTATTTATTTATTAGTTGGATTAATTATATCTTGTGAAGTTATCTTTATATTTTTCTATTTTGATACTACTATTAAAACAAGTGATGAAATTGAAAAGAAACTTGGACTTACTGTTATTGGTACAGTACCTAAGATAGGAAAGGAGTAGGATAATATGAAAGATCAAGAATTAATTATTACAAAAAATCCTAAGTCTATTTTTGCAGAATCTATTCGTAGTATTCGTACAAATCTTGCATTTGCATCTATCGATAATGATGTTAAAGTTATTTTAGGAACTTCTCCTGAAGCTGGAGATGGAAAAAGCTTTGTTATGGCTAATTTAGCTGTTGCATATGCACAAGAAGGTAAGAAAGTACTTTTAATTGATGCAGATTTAAGACGTGGTAGACAACATGATATTTTTGAAGTATTAAATGTGAGTAGTAGTGGATATACTAATTTAATGTTAAATTATTCTGATAGTATTAATTTATCTGATTATATTAGTAAAACAAAAGAAGAAAATATTGATTTATTAGCTACTGGTCCTACACCTCCAAATCCTGTAGAATTATTAGGTAGTGAAAATAATAAAAAATTAATTAAAAAATTAAGAAAAGAATATGATATTATCATCCTAGATTGTGCACCAGTAATTGGTTTAAGTGATGCCCTTATTCTAACCACATTAAGTGATGTTAATTTAGTAGTTGTTTCTGCTAAAAAGACAAGAATGGAAAATCTTGAACATACTCGTAAATTATTTGAACAGGCAAATGCTAAAATTGATGGTGTTATTTTAAATAAAGTAAAATCAACAGGAAATCATTATTATAGTTATTATTATAATAATGAATATTATTCAAACGAAAAGTAGGATTTTATGAAAGATTTACATTGTCATTTATTACCTGGTATTGATGATGGCTCTTCTTCTATAGAAGAGTCTATCTCTTTGTTAAAGAGTATGAGTGATTTTGGTATTCACGAATTAGTACTTACTCCACATTATATTGAGGATAGTAAGTATAATTGTGATAATAAGAATAAGAAGGCATTATTTAATAAACTATTAAATGAAGTAAAAAAAGAAAATATTGATATAAATCTTTATTTAGGAAATGAAGTATATTTTACTCATCATTTTGTAGAATTAATAGATAATAAAGAGATTTCTACCATTAATGGAAGTCGTTATGTATTATTTGAATTTCCTATGCATGAACATTATAAAGGAACAGGCGAAGCATTATTAAAACTCATCAGTAATGGATATATTCCTATCTTAGCTCATCCTGAAAGATATAAGAGGTTTTTAGAAAAACCTGATCTTGCAGAAGAGTATTTGAGAATGGGAGTATTGTTACAAGGAAATTTTCCTTCATTATTTGGAAAATATGGTAGAAAAGAAAAAAAATTAATTAAATATTATATCAAAAAAGGATGGATTTCCTTTTTGGGTAGTGATACTCATCATAATTTTGAATATAATTATAAGAAATTAGAAAAGATGTTACATCGTTTAAATAAAAATGAAGAATATATTTCTAATTTATTGGAAGGAAATTTTGATAGAGTAATAAAAGATGAACCAATAGCTATGATTCGATAGTTAGTGGTTTTTATTATATCTACTTTTGATATTCGTAATGTTACGAATTTTCTTTACTAATTTTATAAAACGTGATATAATAAACGGTACTTTTAAAGAAGGGGTGAGGATTATGGATATTAATTTTAAAAATATTAAAAATTATAGTGCTAATGATATCTATTGTTCTTTACAAAGCTTATTTGATCAATATTATAATATGATTTCTTTTTCTTCTATTTCAGAAGAATACTTTAAAAAGGTAGTATTAGAAGAAATAGATAAATCTAAAAAAGATTATCTTCCTAATGTTCCTTACGAAGATTTTATTAAAGAACAATTAAATACTAGATTTAGTGGATTCTTATCTGAGTTATTTAATCAAGATGAAGATTTTGAGAAGGATAGTTCTTTCAGAACTGAATCTTTAGATTCTTATTTGAATGAGATTGGTAAGAATGCTATACTTAGTTATGAAGAGGAAGTAGATTTAGCTAAAAGAATGGTATATGATCCGAAAGCAAAAGAAAAATTTATTGAGTCTAATTTAAGACTTGTTGTTTCTATTGCAAAGAAGTATGCTGGAAAAGGTCTTTCTATGGAAGATTTAATTCAAGAAGGTAATATTGGATTATTAACTGCAGTTGAAAAATATGATTATACTATGGGATATCGTTTTTCAACTTATGCTTCTTGGTGGATTAGACAAGCAGTCACTCGTGCTTTAGCTGATAAAAGTAGAAATATACGTGTTCCTGCACAAGTATTTGATAGACTTAATCAATTAAAAGCAGGACTTGTTGTTTTAAAATCTAAATTAAGTAGAGAACCTACTCATGAGGAACTTGCTGATTACTTAGGTATTTCTCTTAGTGGTTTAGATAAATTATTTTGCTTATTAGAAGATACTATTAGTATGAATCAGTATATTGGGGATGAGTCTGACACGGAACTAGGAGACTTAATTCCAACAGAAGAAAGACTTATTGAAGATAGTCTTATTGAAGAAGATTTATGTTTAGAAGTTAGAGATTTACTTGAAAAATGTCATCTTGATGAAAGAGAAATTGAAGTAATTTCTTATCGTTATGGATTAAATGGTGAAAAACCTTTAACTTTAGGAGAAATTGGAGAAAGATATCATGTTACTCGTGAGAGAATTCGACAAATTGAAAATAATGCAATTCATAAAATAAGAAGATCAAGATATATCAAAGATTTTGCGATTTATATGAATAATCCTGATAAAGCATTGATGCGTGTTAATCAATTAAGAACTCGTGTTACTAGTGCTAATCATTATCTTTCTTATCGTAAAGATCAAAATTTAGATTCTAAGAATGATGTTGAAAAATCTTCTACTATTCAAAGTTTATTTAATTATTTTAGTGGGTATACAAGAAAACAAGTATTAGATGTTATAGATGAATTAACAAATGAAGAATATCGTTTGTTATTGGAGTGCTATAGAAATGATTATGATCATCCAGTAGATTTTAAATCTTATTATGATAGAGAACAATTCTTTCATATTATTCTTCCTAAACTTAGAAATATGTTGGCTGAATATGATGCAGTTTATTCTAAAAAAAAGAAAAATGAAGGAGAGACTGTTAGAAAACTTACAATGAATGATTGGACGAAAGCATTAGATCTTTTAAAAACTCCACGTTTTGTTTCTTTAAAAAGAACTTTAAATGAAAAAGATTTTGCAATTATTGCATTACAACTTGGTTATGTAGAAGGATATCATTTTACTACAAAAGATATTTCAGAATTTTTAGGGGAAAAAGAAGATATTATTTTAGAAATAACAAGAGTATTTTTACCAGTATTTAAAGAAAAATTACTTGGTGAAAATAATTCTAAAGTTAAAACATATAAATAAAAAAGTAGATTTTTGAAGTGAACCCCATTTTGGGTACTTTAAAAAATAAGTAGTTTAATATAGAATAACATCTCAAGAAAGTGAGGTGTTATTTTTATGGGCAAACATTATTCGGAAGAATTCAAGAATCGAGTACTTAATGATTATAAATCTGGTAATGATGGTGGTTATATACAAGTGGCAAAAAAGTATGGTATTAGTCATGGTACACTATCTAATTGGATCTATAAAGAAAAACGTCAAGGAAACTTAGATAATGATATTTATAAAACTAGAGGTAGAAAAAAAGAAAAAAATATAGATTATAAAGAAAGATATGAAATATTAAAAAAATACCAAGCCTTCCTAAAGGCACAACGAGAGAGAAAGTGACATTTATAAATTTATATATTAATAAATATAAGCTTTCAAACATGTGTGCCGTATTAGAAATAAGTAATAGAACTTATTATAAATATAGGAATGCTGAGGATAAAGATTATTATGATTATTTAATAATAAAAGAAATTTTTGATGAATCTAAGGGCACATATGGATATCGTAGGATAACCGAAGGTGTAAGGATTAAATATGGTGTAATATTTAATCACAAAAAGGTATTAAGAATAATGAAAAAATATCATCTAATGCCTAAATATCACAAAAAATTGAACAAAACAACTTATAAAAGAATAGAATCTAATGTTATGCCAAATTTATTAAAACGAAATTTCAAGGCAATCAAACCAAATCAAAAATGGACAACAGATATAACATATTTAATTTATAAAGATAAAAGATTATATTTATCAACCATAATAGATTTATATGATAGGAAGGTAGTAGCATATCAAATATCTAAATTTAATAATTTAAATATAGTTTTAGATACATTAAATGAAGCAATAGCAAAAAGAAAAGATGTATCTGGTTTAATCCTTCATTCAGATCAAGGATTCCAATATACATCTTATGAATACAAAGCTATCTGTAATTCTAACAATATTCAAATATCTATGTCTAGAAAAGGAACGCCAATTGATGACTCACCAATGGAATCTTTTCATGGAATATTGAAGAAAGAAACTTTGTATAATAATGAAATATCTTCCATACAAGAATATAAATTACTTGTTGAAGATTGGATACTATTTTACAATACTTCTCGAATAAAATCAAAAAGTTCAAGAAATTAATCTTGAACTACTTTTTTATTCTTGTGAACTATTTGGGGTTCACTTCATTTCATTTCTACTTTTTTCTTAGTAGAGGGTAATTTATTATGTTTGATGATGATTTCAAATTAGAGGAGTTTTATTATTGAACCTAGAGTTAGTAGAATTGTTGGATATTTCATAGAAAAATCAAGTAAAATCAAAGAATTAAATTGACATTAATGATGTTAATATGTTATAATCTATGTGTTTGACGCTTCATGCTCAAACCGCATTGAACAGGTTATAAAACACGGATGTGTACCTTTAAAGCGAGTCTTAATATTATAAAGGAGGTAAAGTATGAACGCTGTTGTTAAAGTTGGAGGAAAACAATATTACGTTACAGAGGGATCTGAAATCTATGTTGAAAAATTAGATTGTGCTCAAGGTGATGTTGTTACTTTTGATCAAGTATTAATGCTTGATAAGAAAATTGGAAATCCTTATCTTACAGGAGTTACTGTTCAAGGAGAAGTTCTTAAGAATGGTAAAAATAAGAAAATTAAAGTTTTCAAATATAAATGTAAAGATAGATCTAACCGTGTTACACAAGGACATAGACAACCTTATACAAAAATCAAAATTACTAAAATTGGGTAATATATGATACAAGTAAAAATTGAAAGAGACAATAAAAAGTATCGTAAAGTTAAAGTACTAGGACATGCAATGTATGATGATTATGGAAAAGATATTGTATGTAGTGCTGTTAGTAGTATTGTTACTACTACAATTAATGGGATACTTAGTCTAAGAAAAGGTAGTCTATCTTACTTAGTTAGTAAAAAAGGTATGACAATTGAGTTAAAGAGTGATGATGAAATTACTCAAACATTAACTCAAAATATGGTTAATCTATTAAAAGAATTATCTGTTCAATATCCAGATAATATTGAAATAGATATTATGAATAATTAGTAAAATAAGGAGGAGAATTATGAAATTTTTAAAATTAGATATACAATTATTTGCTCACCATAAAGGGCAAGGATCTACATCTAATGGTCGTGATTCTGCAGGTCGTAGATTAGGAGCTAAAGTTGGAGATGGAGAATTCATCACAGCTGGATCTATTATATATCGTCAAAGAGGTACTAAAATTTTCCCAGGAGTTAATGCTCGTCGTGGAAATGATGATAGTATTTATTCAACAGTAGATGGTATTGTTAAATTTGAACGATTAGGAAGAGATAAAAAGAAAGCATCTGTCTATCCAGTAGAAGGATAATTATATGTAATCAAAGAGCCGTGTGGCTCTTTTTTTGATAGGGGGAAAGGGTATGGCATTTTATGAAATAAAGAATGTCATTCATCCAAAAAAAGTGTTGCCAAGTATTAAAGAATACTTAATTCCTAGATATATAAAAGATTATGGAATTGAAAATAAAGATAAAATAATAAAAAGATTTAATGATACTATTTTTATTTTTGATTCTAATCCAATTGAAACTAGAGAATTCATGGTAGAACACTTGGACGAAATAAAAGATATTCAATTTAGAGTTCGTACAGAAATAGAATATAGGGATTATTTAAGAGTGAAAGAATTTGTTCATTCTCAATCTAGAGAAGCATTTGATATTGCTTTAATAGAAAATAAATATGTTCAATCTTATGCGGATTTGTCAGATTTATGGGATTTAGATTTTGAAAGTTATTCTTATGATGTATTTGAAAATTGTACCGATAATCAAGAATTAGATGAGAGAAGAACAAAATATGAAAATGATTGTTTTATCAAAGGGATGAATCCTATAAAAGACTTTGCTACAATAGAGAAAATATTATTCATGAAAAATGTACTAAAACAATTAGAAAAAGAAGAAATGATTAAAAGAACGATATGGGGAAAAAGAATTAAAAGAGAAATTAAAAAAGATTATTCTTTTTCTATTCCAAATGATCAACTATCTGAAATCTTGTTTGATCATAAGGATTGTGCTTTAACTGGAGTGTGTAAAGATAAAAAAAATCAATCTAAATGCTTTATTTATTTTCCAATTATCCGTAATAGAGATTTTCCATCTCTAGATCATATTTTCTTTCATGAAGCAAGACACAGAGTAGAAAATGAAGATGATTATGGGGGACTTTATTATTATGATAAACCAGATTATTATTATATTAATGAACTGCATACAGAATGGAATGCTTTATTAGATGAAGATGAAAAAAATAACATTTATTTTGGAGGAGGAGATTCTCAAAGTATCAGTTTATATCAATATCTTTTTAAAGTTGCAGAAGATTTTTTTGAGTATCATAGAGAAATCTTAAATGAATTTGCTTTTGTTGGGAATATTAAAGGATTAGAAGAATGCTTTGGGAAGGATTTTTTGAAAGAATTAGAATGTAATCTTTCCAAAGAAGGAGAAGTTAAGTTTTACAAAGATCATAAAGAAAAAGTTTTACGATAAGTTTCTTTCATGATAAAATGATTCTAGAGAAGAGTTGCTTGAAAAGGAGGGATATTATGTTTGTTGATGAGGTAATTTTAAAAGTTGAAGCTGGTAATGGTGGAGATGGTTGTTGTGCTTTTCGTCGTGAAAAATTTGTACCTATGGGTGGACCATATGGTGGTAATGGAGGACATGGATCTGATATTATTTTTCAAGTTGATGAAGGACTTCATACTTTACTAGATTTACGTTATCAAAAGACTATTAAAGGTCCTAAAGGGGAAAATGGTAGAGGAAAAAATCAACATGGTAAAGGTGCAGAACCAACTATTGTTAAAGTTCCTTTAGGTACTGTTGTAACTGATTTAGATACTGGATTAATTGTTGCAGATTTATCTCATAAAGATGATCAAGAAATTATCGCAAAAGGTGGTCGTGGTGGACGTGGTAATACTGCTTTTAAGACACAAACAAATACTGCTCCTGATTATGCAGAAAATGGTGAAGAAGGAGAAAAGAAGAATCTTAAAGTAGAAGTTAAAATGCTTGCAGATGTTGGGCTTGTTGGACTTCCTAGTGTT
Source organism: Bacilli bacterium (assembly GCA_017405445.1). Classification (GTDB taxonomy): domain Bacteria; phylum Bacillota_I; class Bacilli_A; order RF39; family UBA660; genus UBA3789. Next base: position 12,395 of record JAFRAK010000012.1, read on the forward strand.
GGAAAAAGTACGATTATATCTTGTATTTCTGCTAGTAAGCCTAAAATTGCTGCTTATCACTTTACAACATTAAATCCTAATCTTGGAGTTACAAAATCTAGTGATGGTAGAAGTTTTGTTGTTGCGGATTTACCTGGTTTAATTGAAGGAGCAAGTCATGGAGAAGGTTTAGGAGATAAATTCTTAAGACATATTGAAAGAACAAGAGTTATTGTTCATGTTGTAGATATGGCAGGATCTGAAGGAAGAGATCCTTATGAAGATTTTGTTTTGATTAATAAAGAACTTGAAGAATATGATAAAACATTATTAGAAAGACCGATGGTTGTAATTGCCAATAAAATGGATTTAGATGGAGCAGAGGACAACTTAGAAAAATTTAAAAAGAAAGTTGATCTTCCTGTATTTGAAGTAAGTGCCGCGATGAATAAAGGATTACAAATTGTAGTTGATTATTTAGCTGATTTACTTGATACAATTCCATATCATCCATTATATGAAGATGAAAAAATAGAAAGTCATATTTTATATCAATTCAAGAAAACAGAACCATTTACGATTACTAAAGAAGGGAATACTTATGTTATTTCTGGAGATGAAATTGAAAGAATCTTTAAAATGACAAAGTTTTCTTCTGATGAAGCAGCTTATCGTTTTGCTAAGAAATTAAAAAGACTTGGAATTGATGATAAATTGAGAGAAATGGGTGCTCAGGATGGAGATCCTGTTCGAATATTAGATTTTTATTTTGATTATAAAGATTAAACTTCATTGGAGTTTAATCTTTTTTTTCTTTTTTTTTCATGTTATAATCGATTTAGTAATAATAAAGAGGTGTCTTATGAAAAGTATTAAGTTCTTAGAAGATAATAATGTTAATATTAAAGCCAGTTTAGGAGTTTTTGGTAATAAAGATATCTATAATGATAAACTTGGAGAATATTTAGTTGGAGTTCATACTAAAATTAAACAACTAATTGTTTTTATGCAAAGGGGTGATATAAAGAATTATCTATCTTATGTTACTTCTTTAGCAAATGATGCTTTAATATACGGATTTACTAAATTACATGATGTAGCAGTTCTTCATCAAAAAAAAGCAGAACAGGGAGATATTGGTTATATATCAATGCATATTAATGATTTGATAAAAGAATGTAATAATACTATTTCTTTAATTCAGGAATATATGAATGGAGTAGAGGAAAAGACCATTCTTAAACTTGAAGAAAAAGCTGCACAAGCAGGAGATAATCTTGTCTATACAACGAATACTATTTTAGTAGTAGATGATTCTAATATTGTTAGAAATTTTGTTAAAAAAATATTTAGTAATGAATATAATGTTGGAGAAGCAAAAGATGGAAATGAAACTATAAAAATATTAGAAGCAAATAAAGATAATCATTATATTAAAGCAATGTTACTTGATTTAAATATGCCAAAAATAGATGGATTTGGAGTATTGGAATATATGAAAAATCATGATTATTTAGATAAGATTCCTGTATCTATTATTTCGGGAGATTCTTCTAAAGAAACTATAAAACGTGCATTTACTTATAATATTGTAGATATGTTAGGGAAACCATTTAATAATCAGTCTGTTAGAATTGTAGTAGAAAAGACTTTGATGATGAATAATAATCAATAATACTTAGTTATCTAAGTATTTTCTTTTGTTGCAAAAATCTTCATTTTATGGTATAATATATGACGTTTAAAGGGGTGTTGGGTATGTCTGATTATATAGATAAACAAACTTTAAGATATTATTCTATTATCTCGAATATTATAAAACAAAAAAAAGAATTATTCTCTGAGTTTGAAATCGATATGATTAAAGATATGGTTCTTAGTGGAGATTATCCTGATATTTATCATCAAGATGTACTTCGTGAATTATTTGATGAAGTAGGATTACTTCCAGATGAAGAAAATATGTATGAGACTTTTATTCAAGAGATCAATAATCAATTTGATATAAAGAATAATCATATAGTTGAAGTGGGTGGAGGAAGATTTCCAAGACTTGCGAAAAGAATCTCATTAAAACAAAATCTTGGTACGATTACAGTTTATGATCCAAGACTTGATTTAGAGGAAAAATCTAATGAAAAAATGATTTTAAAAAGAGAAGAGTTTACTGGAAAACAATCGATTGAGAATTGTAATTTAATTATTGGTTTAATGCCATGTCAAGGGATTAATCCATTACTTGATGCAGCAGTTGCCTACAATAAGGATTTTATGGTATGGTTCTGTGAAGGTGGTCCTCATGGAGACTATTATGACTATTTTGAAGATGATTATGAATGGTTTGATAGTACTATGGAACATCTAGAATATCAAGTGAAGAAAAAAAATATGGGTACTGTTAAAATGAAAACTTTATCGAAATTTTCTGATTATCCAATTGTTTATAATGAAAGATAGTTTACGTTAACTATCTTTTTTTAATTGTAAAAATAGTAATACAGTAGTACACTTATAATAGGTGATACTATGAGATATAAAGAGTTACGCAGAAAGTATATTACATTCTTTTCTATTGCACTTTTATTCACAATAGGACTTGTATATGCTATCTTACAAGCTAACTTACAGATTAATGGTACAGCAAAAATTAAAAGTACTACATGGGATATTCATTTTGATAATGTTCAAATAGATGATGGAAGCGTTCCGATAGGTACTGGAGATACTGCTGCGACAATAGATCCAACGGATAATTGTAGTTTATCTTTTTCTACTACATTTAATTTACCAGGTGATTATTATCGATTTACTTTTGATGCGGTAAATGCTGGTGGAATCAATGCTAAAATTGATAGTATTAATGTTCAATTATTGAAGAATAATTCTCCTATTCAAATTCCAGATTATTTAGATTATTATTTGGTAAAATCAGATGGCTCTAGTGCCAAAGTAGGAGAAGTTATTCGTCCAGGTACTAGGGAAACATATCTTGTTTATACTGGTTTTAAAGGGGAAGCAGAAATGGTTCCTGATGAAGATGAAAATTATACTTATAGTATTAGTATTACTTTTATTCAAGCTGATAAAAATGATATGGGTGAAAATGTATCTCAATACCATCAATTGAAATTTATGGAAAGCAATAATATTGATACTAGATCTGGATTATATTCTGTTTGTACTTCTGTTTCACAAAATGCTTATTGTTTGTATTATACTTCTCCAGGAACTGCAGGAAAAGTTGAAAGCATTGATTTATCTACTAATACAAGAACTGAAGTTAAAACTTTATCTGATTCAATGTTTTATACAACTATGTATCCAACATCTAATGGTTTTATTGTTGCGGGATTGAATGTTTCAAATGGTAGAGCAGTTGTTTCTACATTAGATAGTTCTTTTAATATTATTGCGACGAATATTTTCTTATTACATTATTCTGTTAATTTATTTAATATTACTGAGATTAATGGAAAATATTATGTTTTATCACATGGAGTACCATATGATTCTCATTTGGCAATTGAGGTAAGTGCTGATTTACAAACAATTCAATTAATTGAACCAGCTGATTTAACAGATACAACTACATATGATTATTTATATACTTATAGTGCTGCTGCTAGTCGATGTGTAACAGGACAAATGCTTAGTGATATTAAACCATTTAATGGAGGATATTTGTTGGTTACTTCTCCTGATGGACAAGGAGCAGAAGATCTTGCTCAATATTTATGGTTCTATCGTAATAATCAGTTTGTTTGGGAGATTCAACTTGGTGCTGAAGGAGCTGCTCAAATCTATCCAAAGGGCGATAGAATTTATCTACAGGCAGAGGATATGGCAAATCATTTGACTTTTGTTAATGAATATTCAAGTAATGGAGAAAAATTACATTCTACTCCAGTTGATATTTTAGATGATGCGTCTCGATTTATGTTAAGTAATTTTTCAATTGGTGAATATAATGGTAATTTATTAAGACTTTCTTATTTACCAGGTAGTGATCCAGCTAATTATACTCAGTGGAGTGCATATCGAATTTTTACAATTGAAATTGGAAATGATATTATTATCAATCGTAATGAACATGGTTCAATTCAACTAAATAAGACAGATGCTTTTCAAGGTGATACTGTAACATTTACTGTTACTCCTAATACTGGTTATAGTATTTCAAGTATTACTGTGAAAGATCGTTCTAATAATATTATAACAGTTTCTAACAATCAATTTACAATGCCAAATTCATCTGTAACAATTGATGTTGAGTATAGTCTTTCATAAAAAGATATTATCCTATACAAAATGTATAGGATTTTTCTTTATTTGTTTTATAAAGTGTGATATCATATAGGAGAAATGGAGGTAGTTGTATGAGTGGACATTCTAAATGGGCTACAATACATAGAAAAAAAGGTTTATTAGATGCTGCTAGAGGAAAAGTATTTCAAAAACTAGCAAAAGAAATTATGGTTGCTGCTAAAGGGGGTAGTCCTGATCCAAGTCAAAATGCTGCCTTGAGATTAGCAGTAGATAAAGCAAAAGCACAGAATATGCCTAAAGATAATATTCAAAAAGCAATTGAAAAAGCAACTGGCGGATCAGATGGAGCAAATTTTGAATCTGTTCGTTATGAAGGCTATGGACATGGTGGAGTAGCATTTATGGTAGATTGTTTAACAGATAATCGAAATCGTACTGCTTCTCAGGTAAGAGCTGCTTTTACGAAAGCTGGTGGAAACCTTGGTACTGATGGATCAGTTAGTTATATGTTTGAGAGAAGAGGATCTATCGTAATACCGGGAGAGTATGATGAAGATACTATGATGATGACTGCACTTGATGCTGGAGCTTTAGATTTTGAAAAAGTAGAAGATAATTATTTAATTACTACGGATGCTGCATCCTTTACAGCAGTAAAAGATGCTTTAGAAGCTGCAGATGTAAAAGAATTTTTAGAATGTGAATTAACATTTATTCCTAATATGGAAGTTGAACTAGATGAAGAAGGTCAAGAAAAAGTATTAAAACTAGTAGATGCTTTAGATGATTTAGATGATGTTCAAGATGTCTATTATAATTTAAAAGAAACTGAGTAAAGTTTCTTTTTTTTCATGTAAATTTCATTTTTCTATCATGTAATTTTTACAATTGTATGATATATTGTTATTGTAGATTGGAGATGATTAGGTGAAAAAAATTTATTTGGTATTAGGATTATTATTTTTATGTGCAGGAGGTGTTCTTCTATATAGTGCTTTAGTTGTAAGCAATAATAAATATATTGATTTGGGGAAACTTACTGTTTCTAATAAAAGTATTGAAACTTATACAATTCAAGATTATGAAGACTTTGAAAAGGATTATTTAAATAATCAATTAGAAGATGTTTATATTACAAAGTTTTTATATGATGGAGCAGGTCCTTATAAGACATATGACTTAGATGATTTTATTGAAAATGGAAATGATTATGAAGTTGGTGTTTATGATGGTACTGTTATTAATATTCATGATGTAGGAGTATATGAATTTACTGGAGAATTAACTGGTGGTATGATTGCGATTAATACAAACGGATTAAAAGGAGAAATTCATATTGTACTTAATGATGCTATTTTAGATACAGATTCTAAAAAAGTCCCAGCTATTTATGTCTATAATAAAGATATTACTTATAGTGATTGTACTGTTGTAATTGAAGCTAAAGATGGTACTGCTAATACTATTAATGGTGGAAAGTTTAAAAAAGTTAGTTTACTTGCTAGTGAAGAATTAGATAATTATCAATCTAAGTATTCTTCAGAACAATTAACAAATTATACTACTTATACTAAGTATTATGGAGTTTATACAAAAGAACAAATTGAAAAGATTTTATTTGCAACAGTTACTGCAGATAAAGAAGATTTAGCTGATGGAGATCCATATTACTACTATAAAGGTTCTGGGGCAATTAGTTCTGATATTGATTTAACTTTTGAAGGAAAAGGATCTTTAACAGTACTTAGTAAGAATAAAGAAGGAATTGAATCTAAAGGACATTTAACATTTAGTGGTGGAGTAGGAGACTATACAATTACATCATTTGATGATTGTTTGAATACTACTACTGATGATAGTGAAAATAGTAATGCTCATAATGATTTAACAATTAATGTTCATTCTTTGGTTGCGATAGTTGATTTAGAAGCGGATGAAGGAGATGCGATTGATTCCAATGGTACTTTAAAAATTGATGGTGGTACTGTAATTGCAATTGCAAAACCTGGAGGAGATGCTGGAATTGATTCTGAAAAAGGTACGTTGATCAATGGTGGAACCGTTATTGCTACAGGAGATATGTTAGATGCTATTAGTAATGAATCAAAACAGACATTTGCTGTTTTTAACGGTAAATTTCTTGCTAACCAATTAGTTGCTTTATTAGATAGTAATGATAAAGTAGTATTTGCATATCAAACAGATCGAACATATTCTAACCTTGTATATAGTTCAAGTTCTTTCGTTGATGGAACTTATCATCTATATCAAGATGGTTCAATGGAGGGTAATAGTGATCACGGATTCTATACATCTGGTACTTATAAAAAAGGTACACAAATGGGATATACTACAATTGGAAATATGATGGGTGGAAGAGGACAAGCTCCTGAAGGCAATCCACCAGAAAGACCAGATGGAGAAAGTGGAGAGCCACCAGAAGGAACTCCACCAGAAAAACCAAATGGAGAAAATGGACAACCTCCTGAAGGAAATCCTCCTGAAAAACCAAATGGAGATAATGGGCAACCACCTGAAGGCAATCCACCAGAAAGACCAGATGGAGAAGTTCCTATTGGAGGAATGCCTGGAATGGAACAAAATATCAATCCTGTTAATGCTGATTTTACTATAAATGGTATATCTAATGTGTTCCAAGGAGTATCTAAATTAGTTACAAATGAAGAGTAGTTTTCTACTCTTTTTCTTGTGTTTTTAATTGAAAAATATTATAATACATACCTAATGGAGTGATACTATGGTTTATAAATATGAGAATAATTTAAATTATATTTATTTAAGAATGAGTGAAATAAGAAAATTAAAACATTTAAAAATATCAGATGATGTTTTTAATACAGAAGGTTTAATGCTTATATTAAATAAAAAGAATAAAACAAAAGATGGAAGAAGAATGTTATTTAAATATTTGGATTTACAAGAGATACCATCTGTAATGGAGAGAAAAGAGTCTATTCTAACTTATTTAAATTCTTCTCCATATAAAGATTTAGAGGAATTAGTTATTCCTGATACTGAAATCTTTGTAGATGGAGAAGCAGCTGGATTTGCAATGCCTTTGATTGAAAATCATAAAAATGTGGGGCATTTGCTTCATTCACGAGATGTTTCTTTTCAAGAAAAAAAGAAATATTTAAAACAGTTAGGGGATTTGATTGATACAGTTAATCGTGTAGATGCGAAACATGAATTTTTATTTGGAGATTTAAATGAATTTAATTTTATCTTGGATGAAGAAGAAAAAATGAGGGCAATTGACTTAGATAGTTGCCATATTGCCAATCTAGATGGAATAGAACCTCCTGATATGGCATATTATTTGTTAAAAAATAAGAATTTATGGGCATTACCAAATAAATATAAAAGAACAATGTTAGGTGTTTTAATTCCTAATCAAGATTCTGATTTATATTCTTATTTGATGATTTTGATTAATTCTCTTGCTCATCACGATATGTTTAAAGAAGATATTGATACTTATTTTGAATATTTAGAATATTTAAAAGGTTTAGGAGTACCTAATGAATTAATTGAAATGTTATGGAATATTTATACTCCAAAGAAAAATGAAAATCCTAGATTGTTAATTGATGAATTAGATGATCATTTAATTTATAATTCTAGTTTTAATCATTTTCAAAAGAAAAAAGAAAGAATGAAGCCTTAGTTTTACTAAGGCTTTTTTTGTACGATTATTTGTTCGATAATTATTGATTATCTTTTTAGAATCGTTTATAATAAATTTTGGAGATGATTACGATGTATGATTATATTAAAGGTGTAATTACTATGATAAAAAATAATAGTATTGTAATAGAGAATAATGGAATAGGATATTCTGTATTTGTTTCTAATCCATATTCTTTTGAATTGAATAAAGATTGTAAGTTATATGTATATCAGCATATTACAGAAGATGAACATAGTTTGTATGGATTTCATTCTTTAGAAGAAAAAGATTTCTTTTTAAAACTTATTAGTGTCAAAGGATTAGGCTGTAAGATGGCACTTCCTATTCTGGCAGTTGGTTCAATTGATGGAATTCAAGATGCCATTGAAAGAGAGAACATTTTATATTTAAAGAAATTTCCAAAAATTGGTGATAAACTTGCTAAACAGATTATTTTAGACTTAAAAGGAAAACTTAACTTTATTGGTGTTGGAATTAGTGATGATGAATTACAAGTAGAAAACGAATTAAAAGAGGTTTTATTAGGCTTAGGATATAAAGAAAAAGAAATTACTCCGGTACTAGCAAAAGTTAATACTTCTCTTACTATTGAAGAACAAGTAAAGGATGCTTTAAAGCTTTTATTACGATGAATATTACAGATATTGTTTCTTATAAAAGTGTTGTTATTCAAAACATTGCAGATGAAATACATGATATTTTTTTATCTTTAGTAGAAGATGGATATGATGTAGATGTTAATGAAAGAGAAGTAAAAATAATCTTAAGTGAATTATATGATTATTATGATAAGAAAAATATACTATATTTGTTTTATGATACAATGATTGGTCATTTTGAAGATATGTCAATTATTGCAGAAGAATATGATATAGATATCAATTTGAATTTTGTTTTAAAAGAATTACAAGTGTTAGAATTATTAAACTCTCCTTTAGCTGTTATTCCAAGAGAAGAGAGAATGATTCTAAATAGATTATCGAAGACTTTAGAAAGGGGAGAAAAGCATTATGAAAGAAAACGTTATTAAAAATTATGAATTAGTAGATGATAATGTTTTAGATAATACTATTCGTCCAGAATGTATAGAAGAATATATTGGTCAAAGTGATGTAAAAGAAAATATTAAAGTATTTATGGATGCTGCTAAGATGAGAAATGAAGCATTGGATCATGTTTTATTATATGGACCTCCTGGACTTGGAAAAACAACTCTTGCTTTTATTATTGCTCATGAGATGGGAACTAATATTAAAACTGCTAGTGGACCTTCTATTGAAAAAACGGGTGATTTAGCTGCTATTTTATCTTCTCTTGAGCCAGGAGATGTTTTATTTATTGATGAGATACATAGAATGCCAAGATATATTGAAGAAATCTTATATCCTGCTATGGAAGACTTTTCATTAGATATTATTGTCGGTAGTGAAGGAAATAGTAGAAATATTAAGATTGATTTGCCTCCTTTTACTTTAGTTGGGGCAACTACAAGAGCTGGAGATTTATCTTCGCCTTTAAGGGATCGTTTTGGTATTGTTTCAAAATTACAATTTTATACTGTAGAAGAATTAACAGATATTGTAAAAAGAACATCTAGGGTTTTAGAAATGCCTATTACTGAAGATGCTGCAGTAGAACTTGCTAAGAGAAGTAGAGGTACCCCTCGTATTGCCAACCGATTATTTAGAAGAGTAAGAGATTTTGCCATGGTGAAGAATAGTAAAGAGATTACTTTAGATATAACTGAAGAAGCTCTTGATAGATTAAAAGTAGATAAAATAGGTTTGGATAATACAGATAGAGAGTTATTACTTGCAATTATTAATCGTTTTAATGGTGGACCTGTTGGAATAGAAGCATTGAGTAGTTCAATTGGAGAAGAAGTTACTACAATAGAAGATGTATATGAACCATATTTACTACAAATAGGACTTCTAAAAAGAACTGCTAGAGGTAGAGTAGTAACAGATAAAGCTTATGAAGTTTTAGGTGTAACAAAGTCTAAAAAATGATACTATTTTAAAGTAGTCAAGTAAAAGTAGACAATTTAAAAAAAGATACTTTAAAACCCTGATTCAATTTTAAATTGGATTGGGGTTTTATAATTTAATGCATAACTAGGTCTTTCATTATTGTAATAATCAATGTATAATTTAAT
>JAFRAK010000013.1 GCA_017405445.1 Bacilli bacterium
GAGAAAGAAAAAGAAAAAGAACAAGAGAAAGAAAAGGATAAAGACGAAGAAGAAGACGATGGTGATGACAAACAGCCTTCTGGAGGAGACTCTGGAGGAGACTCTGGAGGAGATTCCGGTGGATCTGGAGGAGACTCTGGTGGTTCAGGTGACTCAGGAGATTCAGGAGACTCAGGTGACTCAGGAGATTCAGAAGATCCAAAAGATCCTGATGAATAAGATTATGCATTTGCATAGTCTTTTTTTTATATAAAAAAAGAACTACTATTGTAGTTCTACTAAACTTAATCGATGCTCATCATGAATAAAGATTAGAGTAGCATTTTTTTGATAATTATTATATTCATCTGAAGTATAGGTCCAATTTGCGACTACTTTGTATGCTCCTTCATCATTTTGATTACCAAAAGCAAATGGCATCTTTTCAACACTTTCTATTTCAACTTGATCTACCATTGGTAGTTTTTGATTTCTGTCATTATAAATATTACTTTCTACATATTTATAATAGGTATCTTGAGCATTCTTTAAGAAATTATCTAATGCTTCTTTATAAACAAACTCTACTCCACCTATATCTGTTTTTGCTTCTTTATCTTCTAAAGAGTAAAAATCATAAATAAATAATTGAGTTATTTTTTTTACATATTCTTCTTCATTTACTTCTTCTTCTTTTAAAATATCTTCAAGTTCTTTAAAATATGCTTTATATTGTTTTGGTTTATTTTCTTTTAAATTATAACCATACTTATCTATTTTACTTACTATTTTTGTTTCTGTTACTGATTTTGTTTTACCAGAAAAATTTTTATAGATTAATATACCTAAACAAACAAATAGAATGATAATGATAATTGTGAGCAATCTTTGTTTTACTTTTTTCTTTAATTTCACTACTGTCCACCGCCTTCACTATTCAATGTATTATTCTTTGCTTCATTTAGTAAATCAAAAGAAATAATATTATTTGATACATCTAGTAATCGATTCGTATATTCTGTATTATACTTAATTTCATCCTCTGTGATAGGTTGATCATCTAATGATAAATAAGCTCCTTTTTGACTATTATAATAAACACTGTTTGTTACCCAATTACCATTAGGGAATGTGACAATATTTTTATTTTTAATATTGAAAATATCATTTCCTAAAGCATATTTATTATAGAATCCAAACATATTACCTAAAGTTGGTTGTACATCATACATACCCATTACATTAGACTCTGTAAAGTTTAATTTTGTATTTTTCATATTCTTTGTCCAGATAATAAATGGTACTTTTCTTCCTAATTCATATTGATATGAATCATATTCTTTATATCTTTCATCTTCTTCTTGATACATTTCATGTTTTTCCATATCATAGTTGTATAATAGATTATAATCTTTTCTTGGAAGTCTCGCATCATGATCTCCATATAAGATAAAGACAGTATTATCTAATAATCCTTCTTGATCTAATTCTTCAATAAACTCTCCTAATGCACCATCTGCATAGTGAATGGATTTAAAGTAATTACCAAGTTTTGTTCCTTCCATATATGGATATGTTTCTTCTCCATTTACTATATCTACATTATATTCTCCATATTTTTCCACGTCAGAAAATGGTGTATGATTTGATAACATAATTAGTAATCCATACCATTTTTCATTTTGCTCATTAATCTCTTTTATTTTTTCTACAGATTGATGAAAAAATTCTTTATCGGATAATCCTAATCCAATAATGTTTTCTTTTTCAATAACATAGTCTTTCTTACTATAGAATTTATCATAACCAATACTATTATACATATTTCTTCTATTCCAAAAATCAGCGTTATTGGCATGCATAACATAAGTATAATACCCTTGTTCTTTTAATAGTTTTGGAATAGTTTGATATACTCTATCTGCATAGGAAACAAATGCTGTCCCACTTTTTGTAGGTAGTAAAGAGGTATTATAAGTTAATTCAGAATCACTACTTGTACCTACACTAACTTGACTATAAAAATTATTAAAATACATTCCTTCACTAGATATCTTATTTAAAGTAGGAGTCATTTCTACTCCATTAAAACTTAATCCGATTGTATTAGTCATCATACTTTCTCCATGGATGACAATAACATTTTTTCCTTTAAAGATATCACTATATTCATTTTTTGATGGTTCTTTTTTTTCTGCGAAATAATCATTGAACTCTTTATTTGCTTTATCATATCCAAACATCGAATTAATCTTTGGTTGAACAGAAGTTACTACATCATTGAATTGATATACATAAATACCAAATCTCATTACAACATATTCTTTATTCCATTGTTTTAAGAATCTAGATACATCTAAAGATGACATTGTAATAATAAAGATGAATGCTAGAAAACCGGAAAAAGCTAATGTTTTTAAAGTCTTATTCTTTCTTTCTGTTTTTAATTCTACTTTTTTATAGTAATTCTTTTTTCTCAATAATATATGCATAATAATAATAGAAAGTGGTCCAATGATATAAATCATATCTTTTAATTGAAGTACGTTTTCTACAACTGCATCTCCTACATCACCAATATATTGTGTTAAAGATAGCATTGAGATAGAAGCAAAAGAAGTATAAAATGTATAATAAACAGAATTGATAACACATATAGCTGTTAAAAAGATATTACAACATAATAAATAAATAAATCTATTTTTAGGTTTAAATAAATAAACAAAAGATCCAAGCGCTACTACTACTGCAGTATCTGCAAGAATCGCTTTCCAAGATAAAAAGTTTTCTATTGAATGCATACAAAAGAACCTTAAAATAGTTGCATTTAAAACACTTGCGATAACAAAAGTAATAAATAGAACACTAGATTGAAAATACTTTTTAATTAAATGATCATCTTTTACTTCCATAAGTGTTTTTTTGGTTTTTTTGATAATCTTTTGAAATCCTTTTTTTATTCTTTTCATAAGCTTTACCTCTTTTTACATTATACCATTTTCTTATTGTCTTTTCAACTTTCTCATTATGAAAAAAGAACTAATTTTCATTTAGTTCTTCTTTGTAAGTACTTGCATTTATAATCATTCCTAAAACAAATATATAGGATAGCAAATAGACCCATAGTAATAATACTAAGATATTAGAAACACTTCCATAGAATAAATCATATCTTGCGAATCTCTCTAAATAAAATGAAAATATTTCTGTTGATAAAACCCATCCTACAGCAGTAAAGATTGATCCCTTTACTGTTGTTTTTGGTGGTATTTCTTTATCTGGAGAGATAATATATACGAGTTTTATATTTGTATAAAGAATGATAATAATAATTGGATATTTTAATATGGATAACATTCTTTGAATAATTAATATAATTGTATTACTGTCTGTTGCTTCTATAATTATTTCAGATAATGTTGTCCCAAAGACTGGAACAGCTAGTAAAAATAGTATTAATCCAACTACTATTAAAATCATGACAATTGCCTTGAATCTTCTTTTAATAATATCATCTGGTTCTACTTTATAAATTTCATTTGAAATATTAATCATTGAATATGTTCCACTAGAAGCCATTAAAATAGCAGATACATAGAAGACAATCAAGTTTAATGTAATACCATCTCCTATCATAATACTATTTAACATATTAGCTATTACTTGAGGAACTGATTTATCAATAGCAACTTTAATTGTATCAACGGAAATTGATAAAGAAGCACTAATTGAAATAATTAATGTCGCAATAGGAATAATTGTCATGACAAGAAAAAAAGCAAGCTGACCTGGTAATATTCTCATCTCTGGTTTATTTAAGTATTTGAATATTTTTAATATAAAATCTCTTGCTTTTTCCATATATTATTCACCTTTTATTTGTATTCTTCTTTGTCTGTTATCATTTCAAGTGTTGCTTCATTAATAGCATCATCTAATGTTTTAATTTCATCTGTAATCATACTATATCCTACTGCAGCACCAAATTCATGAGGTAAATTTTTCATTTCTCTTGATAATTTCTTTGTATAAGTACTAATTTGTCTTTCACTATAACCTACTAAATAGATTAAGAATTCGTTTCCATCTGTTCTTATTATTTCACTATTCTCAAGTTGTGTATTTACTAATATTCCTGCTGCTTTAATAATTAGTTGATCTCCTTCTTCATGTCCATAGTTATCATTAACATATTTAACATTATTTAAATCAACCATTACGATTGCTTGAGGGAATACTGTACAATCTTCCCATTCTTGCATCTTAACATTTAAATAATTTCTATTCTTTAGTGAAGTAAGCATATCCGTATATTTATGTCTATCACTAATCTTTACTTTCTTCTTTTGTTTCTTCTTCTTAATAATCAGATAGAAAATTCCAATAATAATTGCAGGAGTAAAGATAATGATTAAAACTATAGTATATACTTGTTCTAAAGTAGAATCTTCTAAAATTGATGCCTTTAAATTCTCTATTCCTGAATTACGATAGTTGTAGTAAGAATTTGTATTGATAATATAATTAAATAAATCATAGAAAGCCTCATTATTACTCTTAACCATAAATTTATAGTCATTCATCATATTGTCTTTATAGATTAATTTTAATTTTTTAAATTTATTATTTTGATAGTAACTATAGATTTCATTATCCACAATAATTAGTCTATGATTAGCTTTCTTTACTAATTCATCAATCGTATCATAAGTCTTAATCTTTGCTCTAGAATTACTCTTAAAATAACTATATAATGCATCTTTACTTAACATTACGATTTCTTGATTTTTTAAACTTTCGAAGGAACTAACAATATGATTATCTTCTTGTTTCCCAAGTACTACAAAGTCTTCAATAAAAGTAGAAATTGTAGGAAGATATTTATCATTACTATAATTATAGTAATC
Source organism: Bacilli bacterium (assembly GCA_017405445.1). Lineage (GTDB taxonomy): Bacteria > Bacillota_I > Bacilli_A > RF39 > UBA660 > UBA3789. The sequence continues at coordinate 4,887 of JAFRAK010000013.1, forward strand.
AAAATAAACATCTACTTCTCCTTTATCAATTGCCTTTTGTAAAGCTTTTACACTATTATATTTTTTATATTTAAAATTAATATCTGCAAGTCTAGAAATACGATTAATATACTCTCCAGCTATTCCTGCAACACGTCCATTTACTTTCTTTTCATATGGAAGATTTTCTACATAACCATATACATAATTCTTCGATACAAGATTAGCTTTAGTTTTAGCATCTAATTTATTTCTTTCAATATAATAATTTAAATATTCTTCGTTGTATTCTTTAATATATTTTGTTTGTTTCCATTTAGTATAATACTTTGTAAGAATTGTATTTAATTCTTTATTCTTATCACTTAGTGTTAATACTACTTGTTTTTTTAATTCTGTAAGATAATAGTTAATATAATACTTATCTTTTTGAATGGTTCTATCTAAATACATGATATTAGGAAGAACAATCATATTTACTTCTTCTTTATCAAGTGCATCATATAAAGCATTTACATCTTCATAAGAAGAAAATGAAATATTGGTTCCACTTTTTAGGTAGAAGCCTACTTCTTCACTATCTTCTTTTAAAACACCAAATTTTTTGTTTTTCATGTCAGAAATATGACTAATTCTCTCATATGTTTTTCCAACTACAATATAATTATCATTAAAGAATAATAAATCATTTTCCCCTAATTTTGTATCATTATCTAAGATTCTTATTCTATAACTCTTGGTTGTTGGTTCTGTACTTTTTAAATAAGAGATTTTATTAAAATCAATTCCAATGTTTTTTTCAAAATCTTTAATAAAATCGAAAATTACTCCAGTACCATTTAAAGCATATAAGGGATAATCATTGATAATTTCAAAATCATATTCTTTATCTGAATTTTCTTCTACCCATCTTTTTTCTGTAACTGTTAATGTGGTTGTTTTATCTTCTTTATTGTAGTATTTATAAACAACTACAAAAGCAATTATAGCTATTAAAAGAGGAATTATTAATAATCTTTTTTTCATAATATTCTCCATTATCTATCTCTAGTCCAAGTAAAATTATCTCTTGATTTATGTTTGTATCCAATTATTGGAAAATGATCTGGATCTTCACTATTATTAACGATAGCTTCAACATCAAAGTATGCTTTTTGTTCAGCAGTTAATCCATCAAGTACCATTCCTGCAATTCCTCTAGCATCATCTAATGATGTACCTGGATGTAATTCAATAAGAATATTTATTACTCTACCTGATACTCTAATATCAATTTTTTTTGTATAATTTTTAACAGATTCTTTAATCTGTTTTTCTTGTTTTTCTGTAACTTTTACTTTATCAATTCCTTCTAATCGATTTCCATAAAGAGCTTGATATTCATCAAACATAATAGTATCTTTAACGATAAAAATTGCTGCTACTATTGCAACTAATACTAAACTAGCAACTATAATACTTTTATACTTTTTAATAAATTCCATATCATCACATCCTAATATTTACATTATACACTATGTATCATACTTTTTCAACTTGCAATTACTTTAATTCTTCTAATAAAATTTCATTTGCAATTCGTGGATTGGCTTTTCCTTTTGTTTCCTTCATAACTTGTCCCATCAAATATTTTAGGGCTCTATCATGACCATTTTTAAAGTCTGTTACACTTTCTTGATTTTCTAAAATAATATTATGAATAATTTGTTTTAATTCTGCATCATCTGAAATATTTTCAATTCCTTGTTCTTGCATAATATCTTTAATTGATTTATCTGATTCCATAATAGAATCTAACATTTCTTTTAAATTTTTACTTGAAATTGTTCCATCACTATATGTTTTTACTAATTCAATAAATCTTTCTTTTGTAAGAGTTGTATCTGTAATACTTTTTTCTTCTTTATTAAGATAGGCAGAAACATCTCCTAAAAGAATATTACTGGCTATTTTAAAATCAATATTTTCCTCTAATAAAGTATTAAAAAAGTCACTTAAAGAACGATTTTGAATTAATTTATTAGCATTTGCTTCTAATAATCCTTTTTCTCCATATACTTTTCTTCTTTCATCTGGAAGCATTGGTATTTTTTCTTTAGCATGTTCTATCATTTCATCTGTAATTACAACAAATGGAATATCTGGTTCTGGGAAATAACGATAATCATTTCCTGTTTCTTTGACACGCATTAAAACAGTATCTTGTAATTTATCATCAAATCTTCTTGTTTGTTCTTTAAATGTTTCATGGTTCTCATATAATTTCTTTTGTCGTTCAATTTCTTTTTCAATACTTAGTCCTACATTAGAAATTGATCCTATATTCTTAATTTCTACTTTAGTACGAAATGGCTCTTCTTCCTTCTCACGAATTGATACATTAGCATCTGCTCTCATAGATCCCTCTTCTATTTTACAATCACTAATATCACTATAGAATAAGGTCTCTCTTAATTTTTCTAGATAAGCTTTTGCTTCTTCTCCACTACTAATACATGGTTTTGTAACTATTTCAATCAATGGTACTCCAGCACGATTAAAGTCTAGAAGTGTCTTGTCTCCTCTATGAGCACTTTTACAAGTATCTTCTTCTATATGCATTTCTTCAATGTAGATTTTTTTAGGAGTTCCTCCTACATTTATTTCTACATATCCATCATATCCAATTGGTGTTCTTGCTTGCGTAATTTGATAATTTTTAGGATTATCTGGATAAAAATAGTTTTTACGATCAAAATGCATTTGTTTTCTAATTTTACAATTCAAAACCGTCGCAGCACGAATGGCTAAATTGATAACTTCTTCATTTAAAGTTGGAAGAGTTCCTGGATAACCCAAGTCAACTACATTTGTTAAAGAATTAGCCATTTGTCCATATCCGTTTTTAGAATTTGAGAATATTTTTGTTTTTGTTTTTAGTTCTACATGGACTTCTATTCCAATGGTAGGTATATAATTAGTCATTATTCTTCCCCTCCTGGCGTTAGATTTAAATTCAATTCTTTTTCAATAAAGCTAGCTAGTTGATACATTTTTGCTTCTTCAAATGAGTTTCCAATTATTTGCATTCCAATTGGCATATGTTTTTGATCAAATCCAATTGGGATATTCATACCTGGTAAACCAGCCATATTAACTGGTATTACTAATACATCATCCATAAAACTCTTTCTTGGATCATTCATTGGATCTGTTAAATCATAGGCTGTTGTAACAGTTGTTGGTCCAATCATTAAGTCATATTTTTTAAAGACATTTTTTAATTCTTTTCTCATATCATCTCTGATAGATAATGCTTTATTATAATAAGTTTTAGCATTTTCTCCACTTAATAAATAAGAACCCACCATGATACGTCTTTTTACTTCTTCTCCAAATCCTTGTCTTCTTGTTTCTAAATATAAATCTTCAATGTTTTTTACATTTTCTGCTTGGAAACCATATCTGATTCCATCAAATCTTGCTAAGTTAGAACTTGCTTCTCCCATAGCGATTATTTGATAAAGAGTCATAGCATTTTCTAAGTATTTTACATCTATAAAATCAACTGTAATATCATTTTCCTTTAATAATTTTATTGTCTCATTCATTTTATTTTTTACTTCATCTGAAACAATATCTCCCATTAAAAAGTTAGGTACTGCTATTTTCATTCCTTTTACATCTTTTCCAATTAATCTTGTAAAATCTTCTTCCTCTTTATTTGCAGAAGTTAAGTCTTTTTCATCTTTTCCGACTATTGCATTTAATAAAACAGCATTTTCATAGACATTTTTGGTCATTGGTCCCATTTGATCAAGGCTTGATGCAAAGGCTACTAATCCATATCTAGATATTCTTCCATAGGTTGGTTTCATTCCTACAATTCCCGTATAAGAAGCTGGTTGTCTAATAGAACCACCAGTATCAGATCCAATAGCAAATAATACGTCTCTTGCAGCTATTGTTGCGGCAGAACCACCAGAAGATCCTCCACAGATTTTTTCCTTGTTCCATGGATTTTTTGGTGGGCCAAAATAACTTGTTCTTGAACTTGATCCCATTGCAAATTCATCCATATTGGTTTTTCCAATGATAATCATATGTTTTGCTTTTATTTTATCAACAATTGTAGCATCATAAATAGGAATAAAATTATCTAATATATGAGATCCACAAGTAGTACGTAAGCCTTTTGTAATAATATTATCTTTTAAAGCAATTGGTAATCCAAATAAAAGATTATCTACTTCTATATTTTCTAATTCTTTTGCTTCTTTAATTGCTTCTTCTTTATTAAGAGTAATATAGGCATTTAATTCTTTATTATTTTCTATATTTTCAAAGGCTTCCTCTACTAAATCGATTGGTTTAATTTTTCCTTCTTTTAATAGAGTATGTATTTCTTCTATCTTTTTATTTAAATATTTCATTAGGCACCTTCACTTTCTCCAATAACAACTGGTACTTCTATATAATTTCCAATATGACTTGGTGCATTTTCTAATGCTTTCTTTGGGTCTAACATAACTCCTTCTTCATCTTTTCTTAGTTTGGTATTATCTTCCCAACAAGCAATTAAGATTTCGTCATCATAACCTTTTACTTCATTTATTTTTTCTACGTCATTTAATAACTTTTTTAATTCTACTTGGTATTTTTCAATTTCTTCTTCCGTTAATTTTATTCTCGCAAGATTTGCTACATGCAATACTTCTTCTCTTGTTAATTTTTCCTCCATGAAAAACACTCCTTCCATAACTCAATTTATTATACCATACTTTTATTTGCAATACATCAAAAACCAAAAGAACAATTATTGATTTTCCTTTCTTCATCAGGATTATGTTGAAAAAAAAAGATTTTTGTGTTATAATATGTCGTCGAAGGGGGAAAATGATATGTTATTTGATTATGATACATTAGTTCTTTTAAGAAAAAACACAAAATTAAATCCTATTAATCTTATAAAAATATCAAATGAAAGAACAAAAGCAGTAGAATATCAACAATTTTTTAACAAAGTAGAAAATGCTCAACTAGGAGTAGATTATAGTGTAGCAGAACAATTAGAAGCTGAACTAAGATTCAAAGTATGGAAAAAGATTGTTTTACCTTATTGGATAAAATTTTCAAATGGAATAGAATTGGATGAATATGCTTTAGATCTTTTATATCGACAAAAGGAAAAAGAAAAGAATTATACATTAAAAAGAAAATATTAATTAGAATGATTTCTATTAAAGTAGACAATTTGTCTACTTTTTTTCATAAAATAAAACCCTAATTGAGTAAAAACTCAACTAGGGTTTAATATCTTATAAATCTTGTTCTGCAAAACAATTACTTAATATTAAAGTTGGATTGTTCTCAGGTGATTTATATTTATAATCTGATACAGAACCAATTGCAGTAATTCTTATATTTGTTTCAAAATTTTTTAAAAGTTCTTTATCAGTAGACATATTACAAATAATATCCATTGTATATTTTCCATCTTCATCAAAGTATGTAATAGTAATTGCATTATCGTTTATACTAACATTTGATAATACTCCAGATACTCTTAGGAATTTTCCATTATACTTTTTATATGACTCACTTTCGTTGTCATTAAATTCAATTGCTAAATCAATTGCTTCAACATCTATGGTATCATTATTATATTTCATTCCCCAAGAACCAATAACAGTATCTCTTCTACCTTGTCTTTGATTATACTTAATTACTTTATAACCTAAACCTAAGTATTCTTTTGTTCCTCCATCATCATATTTATGAGTAAGAATCGCAAAATAAGGTCCTTTATGATACTTCTTAACTGATACTACATCAACCGCAATCATTGTAATTAATAAAATGATTACTACAAAGATGATATTAATTAACATAAAGTTATTATTCTTTTTCTTTCTAATTTTTTTCTCAGGTACTTCTTTATAGTTTTCTAATTCTTCTTCCTCTGATTCTTCTTTAAAATCAAATTCTTGAAGATTTTCTTCTTCCTCTTCTACTTTTTCATCTTCTAGTTCTTCAACTGTTTCATATTCTTCATATTCTTCTTGATATGATTTTAGAATATCTTTTTCTTTTTCAGATAAAGAAACTTCTTCCAATTTATTCTTTTTCATTTTTACACCTCTAATTCAAAAAGGATCTTTTCCTTCTTTTCATGCGCATATTATACCATATTTTTTTGATTTTGTAAAGTTTTTAGCTTTCTAGTCTTTCTTTAAATTCCTCTTCTGTCCATATTGGAACCCCTAGTTCTTGTGCTTTTGTAAATTTACTACCTGGATTTGTTCCTACAATTACCGCATATGTCTTTTTCGATACAGAGGATGAGGTTTTTCCACCTAAGTTTTCTATTAATTCTTCTGCTTCTTCTCTTGTCATTAATTCAAGCGTTCCTGTTAATACGAAAGTCTTATCTAAAAAATCTTCTTTTCCTACTATTTCTTCTCCTAAATAGTTCATATTAACACCAATTTCTTTTAATTCTTCTACAATTGCTTTATTATGACTATTCTCAAAGTAATCTATGATACTTTTCGCAATAATATCTCCTATATCTGGAATAGCAGTTAATTCTTCAAATGTAGCATGTTCAATTTTTTCCATTGTTTTTAATCTTTGAGATAAAATTTTTGCTGTTTTAGATCCTACATGTGGAATTCCTAAACCAAATAATAATCTTTCTAAAGAATTCTTTTTTGAATTTTCTATTGCTTCTAATAGATTGGAAATAGATTTATCTCCATATCCTTCTAGTCTTTTTAAATCTTTTTCATGATCTTTTAAAGAATAAATATCCGCAAGATTCCCTATAAAATGGAAATTATAGAAGTCTTCCATGATTTTATCCCCTAATCCATCAATATTCATGGCATCTCTTGAGACAAAATGAATTAAGCTCTCCACATGTCTTGCTGGACATTTCTCATTTGGACAATAATAATCTACTTGATCTTTTTTCTTTACTAAAGCAGTATGACACATAGGACATTCTGTAATCATGACAAAATCTTTTTCTTTTCCTGTTCTTCTCTCTTTTTTTACTTCAACTACTTCTGGAATAACATCTCCGGCTTTACGAATAGATACTATATCTCCTATTTTTAGATCTTTTTCTAAAACATAATCTTCATTATGAAGAGTAGCTCTTGAGATTGTTGAACCTGCTACTATTACAGGATCAAGTACTGCATTTGGAGTAATTTGACCAGTTCTACCTACTGTAAAAATAATATCTTGTAGCTTGGTTAAAACTTCTTCGGCAGGAAATTTATATGCTGTTGCCCATTTTGGGTATTTTGCAGTATATCCAAGTTTTTGTTGTTGCTCAATACTATTTACTTTGATTACTACTCCATCAATATCGTATGGAAGAGATGGTCTTAGTCTTCCTTTTTCTTCAATAAAAGCTAATACTTCTTCAACTGAATCAACTAATCGATTATTTGGATTTGTTTTAAAACCTAATTTATGCATATATTCAATTGCTTCTGCATGAGTTTTTAATCCGTAATCTAGTGGATTTGGTAAATGATAAATAAAATTGTCTAGTTTTCTTTCTGCTGCAATTTTGGAATCTAATTGACGGATTGATCCTGCTGCAGCATTACGACAATTTTGAAGAAGTGGCTCTCCTTTTTTCTTTCTTTTTTCATTTAATTCTTCTAAAGTCTTTTTATTCATGAAGATTTCTCCACGAACTTCAATATCTATTTCTTCTTTTAATTTTAGTGGAATTACTTTAATCGTTTTTGCATTATGAGTAATATCTTCTCCTGTTGTTCCATCTCCTCTGGTTGCTGCTCGAACTAGTTTTCCTTTTTCATACAAAAGGGAAACTGATAATCCATCTATTTTTAATTCACACATATATTGAGGATGAATTCCTTCTTTTTTAATTCTTTCATCAAAAGCAATTACTTCAGACTCTGAAAATACATCACTTAAAGACATCATAGGAATCTTATGAGTTACTTTGTCGAATCCTTCTATAATTTTACCTCCAGCATGTTGTGTAGGAGAATCTTCCCTTACCCAATCTGGATGTTCTTCTTCTATTTCAATTAATTCTCTTAAATATTTATCATATTCTTGATCAGTTATCTTAGGACTATCTAAAGTATGATAGTAATAATCTGCCTCATTAATAATATCAATTAGTTCATTCATTCTTTCTTGCATAATAAAAATCACCTAATATTATTTTATAATATTATGGTGATTTTTGGAATTTATTCTACTATTTTTTACAATTTTTTTGTAAGAGGTTTTTCATTAGTTGCCATATAAGTTGCACTTATTTGATGATCATCTTTTAACATTATTTCATCATTATTGCTAATTATTCTAGCATTTTCATCCCAGTATCTAAATCTTTTATATTCTGATACTTTTTTAATATAAGATATATCAAACTCTTCTTTAGAGATTAATCCTGAATCATAATCATGATATAGTTTTTCTGCATTCATTTTTGCAATTTCTTGAACAATTGAACGATATAATCTAGGATTATAGAAAACATGATCATAATGATCCATTGCATAAAGTAATTTAATAACTTCTTCACGTGAAGAATAGTTGCTTAACTCTTTTATTAATCCTTTTAAATCAGCATTAATAAAGTATTGTTTTAATTCTTCTTTTCCTACAATATTTTCAATACCAAGAACTAAAAATTCATTGATATTCATTTCTTTATCATTTGAAAAAGTTCTTTTAGCAATTAAATCTGTATATCCTTCATTTAATGTTAATCCAATTTCTCCAGGTATTTCAAAACCTGTTACAGAGTAATCTCCAACTTTTTTCGTACTAGCCATATGAAATAATTCATGCATTAAGGTTTCTTTTGTATCTTCTACAAAATCTTGACCACGATATTTTTCAATCATAATAGTGTTTTTTTCACTATCATAATAACCTAGCGCAATATGGTATAGAGTTTTATTAAAGTCATTCCATCTTTCCTTAATACTTAAACTATTTAGTCTATGAATCATTTTATTGGTTTCTTCCTCAGAGAATTCTTTTTTAAATCCTGTTACAAATTCTTTAATAATGTCATTATATTCTCCAAAGTTATAATTTATTTCTTCTTTTTCTCTAGTAATTGATTCATTTCTCATCTCTTTTTCAAATAAATCCATTCTTTTTAGTGTAGTTCTATATCCAATTTCATTAAAAATACTATTTAATTGCATAACTAATCCCCCCAATTAATACTGCAACATTATATCATATTTTACAAAAAAAAGCAAGTTTTACTTGCCTTCATTGCTCCATAGATTATTAGGATATTCTCCTTCATCTACTAGTCTTTTTAATGCTTCTTTTACTCCATCAGCATCTTCTTTATAAGTAACTCCATACCAAGTAGCTGTTGTTTTAATAACTTCTACGGTAGCATAATGATTTAAAATACTATCAAATAATACATCTGGTATTAAATATTCACACTTCTCTAAATTATCTTTATTCTTTTCTAAGAATGGTACAAATCCTTTTTCAATATATGAAAAAATACTTGGAGTAAATAATAACATATTCATAGATACTGTATCTTCTCCTGATACTTCAAATGGTTCTATTGTGGTATCAAGTGGAGTTGCGATAATTGTTCCATTTACATCTTCTACAGAACTCTCTACTATTTTTGTTAGTTTAGAGTTTTCTATATAGCATACTCCTCTTTTTACAGATCCATTTTCTGTAATTGTATTTTTTACTAAGTAACCAACTAATCCATAAGGATATGGTTCTTCATTACTTACATTTCTTAAGAACTCTGCTCCTTTTATATAAGCATCTCTTCCATAAAAATCATCTGCATTTATCATCATAAATGGTTCATGAACTTTGTCTTTACAACATAGAATTGCATGTGCAGTACCTAATGGTTTTTCTCTTGTTTTTAATAATTCTTGATATTTTTCTGGTACATTATCATTCTTTTGAAAGCAATATTCTACATTTATGTGTGGTTCTACTCTTGCACCTATTGTTTCCTTAAATAGTTCATAGTTCTCTTCCTTGATTAAAAAAACGATTTTATTGAATCCTGCTTTAATTGCATCATATACAGAATAATCAATAATAAATTCTTCATTTGGTCCGAGTGGAGTAATTTGTTTTAATCCTCCAAATCTACTACCCATTCCAGCAGCCAAAATAACTAAAGTTAAATCTTTGTTCATACTATTCCTCCTAACAACGATTGGTAAATTTAGTATATCATGTCTTCTGAAAAAAAAGAAATTATACTTTTGATAATTTCTTGTGATTTTTCATTAACTTTTTAATTCCATGAGGATGAGCAAAGGCAACACTTACTAATGTATTTGTCACTTCTACTACTTTTCCAGCACCAAATGTTTCATGATAAACAAAGTCTCCTACTTTATAATCTACATCTTCTTCTCTAAAGTTTTCTTCTAATTTAATTGGCTCTTTTTCTTCTTTTTTCTCTTCTTCTACATTTGATTCTAGTAAATCTTTATTAATTTCTGTTAAGAATCTACTAACTGGATTGATTTGTTCTTTTCCAAATAAAGTTCTACGTCTTGCGTTAATTAAGTGTAAATCATCTTTTGCTCGAGTAATCGCAACATACATTAAACGTCTTTCTTCCTCTACTTCACTACTTTCCATTAAAGAATTCATATGAGGAAATATTCCCTCTTCTAATCCAATTACAAAAACATGATCGAACTCTAATCCTTTTACGGAATGAACCGTCATTAAACTAATTCTATTTGGATCGTTTTTATATTCTTCTACATCACTTACTAAACTAACTTCAAATAAGAATTCTTCTAAAGATACAGATCCTTCTTCCTCCTCAAATGCTTTCGTAATAGACTTAAACTCTTCAAGGTTTTCTAATCTAATTTCTGATTCTAAAGTCTTTTCAGATTCTAATTCTTGTTTTAGACCTGATGCATCTAATACTTTATCAATTAATTCTGTAAGAGTTAAATCAGTAGATATTTCTTTTAATTTTTCTATTGTGTTTTTAAATTCTAATTCTTTTCCAGAAGTAATTGCTTCATAAATACTAATTCCTTCTTGATCTGCTTGTTCGGTTAGGTGTTCTATTGTTTTGGCTCCAATTCCCCTTTTAGGAGTATTAATGACTCTTACTAATGATACATTATCTTTTGAGTTATGAATTAAACGTAAATAAGCTAGTAAATCTTTAATTTCTTTTCGTGCATAAAAGTTTATACTACCAATAACTCTATATGGCATATTTTCTTTTAACATTTCTTCTTCTACAACACGAGATTGAGCATTCGTTCTATAAAGGACTGCAATATCTTGATAATTTACGTTTTTAGAGACTAACTCTTTTATTTTACGCACAACATATTCTGCTTCATCTCTTTCATTATATGCTCTATAATACTTGATTTTTTCCCCTACTCCTCTAGATGTCCATAAATGCTTATCTTTTCTCATTTTATTATTTTTAATAACTTGATTGGCAGCATCTAGTATCGTACTGGTTGAACGATAGTTTTGCTCTAAAAGAATAATTTTTGCATCTTTATAATCTTTTTCAAAGTTTAAAATATTTCTATAATTTGCTCCTCTAAAACTATAAATACTTTGAGAATCATCTCCTACACAAGTAATATTACGATACTTCTCACTTAATAATTTGGTAAGAATATATTGTGCTTGATTGGTGTCTTGATACTCATCTATTAAAATATATTGATATAAATCTTGATACCTATCTAAAATATCAGGATTTTCTTTAAACAATTTGATTGGTAATAATAATAAATCATCAAAATCTACAGAATTATTCTTTTTTAATTTCTTTTCATATTTTTCATATACTTGTTGAACAATTTTTTCATATTCACTTACTGCATATCTTTCATAAGCTTCGGGAGATGTCATTTCATTTTTACAACTACTAATTTTATTTCGAATTGCTTTTGGATTATATAATTTTGGATCTAAATTCATATCTCTTAGTATTTTTTTCACAACTGTTAGAGAATCATCACTATCCATAATTACAAAGTTTCTATCATATCCTAAAACTGTTGTATTCTCTCTTAGTAATTTTAATCCAAAACTATGGAAAGTAGATACTGTTAGTTTTTTAGCTTCTTCTCCAATCGTTCTAAAAATTCTATCTTTCATTTCTTTAGCTGCTTTATTCGTAAAAGTAATTGCTAAGACACTATACGGACTTATCTTTTTTTCTTCTATTAGATATGCTATCTTTGTCGTAAGTGTTTTTGTCTTTCCAGCACCTGCTCCTGCAATAATCAACAAAGGACCTTCATTATATAATACTGCTGCTTTTTGTTCTTTATTTAGTTCTTCTAAATTCATATAATCACTCTTCCTGTCATTTTTTATTATAACTTATTTTTTTCTTAATTCAATATATAATACATTTGTTTGACAGTCAACTATAAAAAAAGAGCGAACTATTATCGCTCTTAATAATTTATATTTTGATATAGAATTTCTAATTCTGTCATTTTTTCTTTTTCTTTTGTTTTATGATTATTCTTTATTGGTACATCTTCTTTTTCCACAAATTCATATTCTACATATAATCTTTGATCATTTTCTTCATCTTTTGTTCCTGGTCCAAAAATCTCTTCTGATTTTTTATTATCCATCGCTTTATACTTTGTATCTTTTTTAATTGTCTTTTGCTTCTCTTTTGATTCTTTTAGTAATTGAGAAAACAATTTATAATCTTCTAAACTAAGCTCTGGAACAATTTCTTCTTTTTCTTCTTTTTCTTTTTTATGAATTAATACTTTTCTAGGACTTTCAATTATCTTATAATCTTTTGGCATTGTTTCTAATACAAATTCTTTTGGTTCTCCTAAATATAATAATATTAATCTATAAATTAGTAAAAAGATTAACCAAATAATAAAAATAATACTAGACCATTCAATTAATATTCTAATTCCATCATTTTGATATAAAGATGATTGATCATAAACATCTAGTTTTTCATTTTGAATAATATTTATAATTAAGAATAAGAAATAATTCATTATTAAAAATACTATTGTATTCGTAATACGAATAATCCTTGATGATTTTACATTTAATACAGATATCCATAGAATAATATTCAATATAATTAATGCTGCAAGATAAATTCCTATATTAGGAAAGAATAATGCGATAAAGAAATTACTCATCATATACTCAAATATTTTACTTAGAGATGATTGATAATTTATGAATAAGAATCCTATTAAAGCAAGAAGAATTAAAATATATATTATTTTATATATCTTGTTGTTTCTTTGACTGATCCAAAATAATGAAATACCAATCACTACTAATAGAGTAAGAAAAGCCCAATGATATTTTGTTTGATAAATAACATCTAGAAATATTTTCAATTTTTGCATTAGGTTAAATTGTGTCATAGAAACACCTCTTTTCTATTCTTCTGTCAAATCTAATTCTAAAATATATACTGTTTGTGTTGTAGAATCATTATTGGTACAAGTAATTAAAGTAAGTGTTGTTTTATGATAATCACGGTAGACAACAATGCTTCCTGTTTTTGATTGTGTGTAAATATTTTTAACTAAATAATGATATTTTTTATTTTTATAATCAATGATTGCTTCATCTTCTAATTGTAGTTGATATAGATCATTAAAGAATGAATTCCATCCTGTACCAGAATGTCCTGCGATAATTAAATTTCCATTCTTCTTAGTAGGATAATCTGAACCATTGATTACCATTATATTTTGATCAACATTGTTATATTCAGAACGATAATCTAAAAAACCTTTTGTCAAATTAATTTTTGGAATAATTAAAAATCCAATATATTCATCTGTAATTTCTGGTGGTAATTCTTCAACTTCTTCAGTCTCTTCTTTTACCTCTACTTTTAGATTTTCTATTGTATCTGTTTGCTCATTATAGAATGCATTAGACATATAATCATATGCACTAATTTTTTGTGCGACAAAATAATTATAAAAAAGGAAGATCACTCCAATTAGAATAATTAGGGCACCAATATAGGCTGTAATATAAGGAGATGATTGGCTTTTTTTCATATTATTGCCCCCTTTTTTAATAGGCCTTATTATAACACTTATTTATATTTTTTTCAACTTTTTCTTATCTCTTGCATATAATAAATTGTTAGGAGAAAATATGAAAAAAAGATTATTTATTTTTATTTTATTAGGTTTATTAGTTTTTGTTTTTGCTTGTTCCTTCTTATTTTCTTTTAAGAAGGAAAAAAGTTCTGGTGAGAATACAAAAATTACTCTTGCTGAAGTAGCTCATACAGTTTTTTATGCACCTTTATATGTAGCTTTAGAGAATCATTTTTTTGAAGAAAATGGATTAGATGTAGATGTCCTTCTTGCAAATGGTGCAGATAAAGTTGCTTCTATTCTTTTATCTGGAGATGCACAAATTGGTTTATGTGGAGCAGAAGCAACTATTTATGTGTATAATCGTGGTGAAGAAGATTATTTAAGAACTTTTTCTCAATTAACACAAAAAGATGGATCTTTTCTTGTATCAAGAGAAAAATATGAGAATTTTACATTAAACGATTTAAAAGGAAAAACAATTATTGGTGGAAGGGCTGCTGGAATGCCTGAAATGACTTTAGAGTATGTTTTAAGGCAAAATGGGCTTGATCCGAGAAAAGATATGACTATTGATACTTCTATAGCTTTTGCAGCTATGGGTGGTAGTTTTATTGGTGGATATGGGGATTTTGTCACTTTATTTGAACCTACTGCTAGTATTGTTGAAAAGGAAGGATATGGTACTGTTGTAGAAAGTGTAGGCAAATTAGGAGGAGTCGTTCCTTATACTTCTTTTTCCGCAAGAAAAAGTTATTTAGATCAACATCAAGAAGTCATTGATTCTTTTAATTATAGTATTCAAATGGGATTAGATTATGTTCATAATCATAGTGATTTAGAAGTTGCGAAAGTAATTCTTCCTCAATTTCCAGATTCTTCCCTTTCTGAAATAGAAGCAGCCGTAAAACGATATAGAGAAATTGAGGCATGGCCTAATTCAATTACTTTTTCAAAAGAATCATTTAATCATCTTCAAGATATTATGATTGAATATGGTGAATTAGAAGAAAAAGTCCCTTATCAAAAACTAATGTTCCAATAAAAAATTATTCGCAAGAATAATTTTTTGTATGTATATCCTTCTCAAGATCTTTTCTTATTCATAAACTATGATTAGGTGAAGATGTATGAAAAAAGTATTAGAAGTGAATCATTTAAAGAAATATTATCATACAAAGAAGGAAGAAATTCTTTCTTTAAAAGATATTTCTTTTTGTGTCTATGAAGGAGAAATATTATCTATTGTTGGACCTAGTGGATGTGGAAAAAGTACTATTCTTTCTATCTTATGTAATCTAATTCCATTATCAGATGGTGCTATTTACCAGGATAAAAACTATAAAATAGCTTATATGCTTCAAGAAGATTCTTTATTACCCTATTTAACGGTACTCGAAAACTGTTTCATTGGACTCAAAATAGAAAACCATTTAACTGAACAAAATAAAGAATATGTATTATCTTTATTAGATTTATATGGCTTGTCTGATTTTCAAAATAAATATCCTAACCAGTTATCCGGTGGAATGAGACAAAGAGTTGCATTAATTAGAACTTTAGCAGTTAAACCAGATATTTTATTACTAGATGAGGCAATGTCTGCCTTAGATTACCAGAGTAAATTAAAGATTGAGGAGGATATTTACAATATTATTAAAAAAGAAGGAAAGACAGCAATTCTAGTTACTCATGATATTGAAGAAGCTATTAGTATGTCTGATCGTGTCATTGTTTTGACAAATCGCCCTTCTTCCATAAAGAATATTTATCCTATCGAATTACAGGAGAAAAATGGACCAATCAAAAATAGAAGTGATTTAAATTTCTCAAAATATTTTAATATAATCTGGGGGGATTTCAATGAAAAAATATAGTTTAGAACATCAATATTATTTAAAAAAGAAAAAGAAAGAAAATATTTTAGTATTGTTTCTTCAATTATTAATCATTCTACTCTTTCTTATAGGTTGGGAGCTTCTCTCTCAAAAAAATATGATTAATACTTTTTTGTACTCAAGTCCTTCTAGGATATTTGATACTCTTTATCATCTTATTCTTGATGGTAAACTTTTCCCAAATCTTTTGATTACCATATATGAATTATTGATTAGTTTTATTCTCTCTTTAGGGGTTGGTCTTATGATTGCAATTCTATTATGGAATAATTCTTTTCTTGCGAAAGTAGTTGACCCGTTTTTAACTATTTTAAATTCTCTTCCTAAAGTAGCATTAGGTCCATTAATTATTATATGGTTTGGAGCCGGAGTAAACTCCATCGTCTTTATGAGCTTATTAATTAGTATTTTTGTAACAATTATTAATATTTATTATGGATTCATTCATGTTCCGAATAACTATATTACAATGATTACTAGTTTTGGCGCAAAGAAATGGCAAGTATTTCGCTATGTAATATTTCCTTATAATATAAAAACCATTATTTCCACTTTAAAAGTAAATCTTTCTTTGAACCTAATTGGACTATTACCCCCAGTGGGAGAAAAAATATTTTTTAATAAATGTTATAGTAGATATTGATTTCATTATCATTTACTATAACTTTGTCGATTAAATGTTCAATAATTCTTCTTTGCTCATCAAAGTCCATTTCAAACCAAGTTGCTTTCAAGTTCTTTATCATATTCAAAGATACTTTGTTATCTTTTTCTTTTTGATCTGATTCAATCAATTTCTCTTCTATTATTTCTTTTTCTTTTTCTAATTCATTTATTTTATTATTAGTTTCTTCAACAGCTATACCATTTGCTATATTGTTTAATAGATTTTTTATTTGTTTAGTTATTTCTTCAAGTCTCCCTCTATATTCATTTTTTACATTGACAGTTGCAATATTAAAAGTTTTCTTAAATAAATCCAAATCTAAACTCATTTTAAATAATTCTTCCAATACTGCATCCTCAACTTCAAATGTGTCCCATCGTTTATTATTACAATTAGGATCTTTAATATATCTCGGTTTACTCTTTTGTTGTGAATAACAATACATTATTAATCTTTTTCCCCATTTTTGATATCTATACTTTGCACCACAATGCCCACAAAATACTTTTCCAGATAGTAAATAATGTCTTTCATACTTTTCACGACTTCTAACTTTATTTACTCTTAAAATTTCCTCATAAAGTTCATCAGATACTACTGCTTCATGTTTTCCATCATAGACTTCATCTCTATATGGTACTTTACCAGTATTAGTTATGGATAATATTCTAGTTTCAACCATTGATTCATCCATTCCAACAATTTTACCAATAGCATTAAAACTTTTACCACTAATATAGAGCGAAATCATTTTATGAAGTAATTCTACTTGTTCTGGAATTGGTACTAAAGTACCTGTATTTCTATCATAACGATAAGGAAATGGTATTTTACCTCCGCCTCTCCAAAGACCAGCTTCAGCTCGTTTTTTAAGTCCTATACGAGTTCTTTCTAATATTGTTTCTCTTTCAAGTTGAGCAAATACTGATAACACACCAATCATTGCTTTACCAAATGGAGTAGATGTATCAAAATTCTCTCTCATTGAAATAAAACTTACATTATATTTATTAAATACTTCTTCAATTAAATATAATGTGTCTCTTTGACTTCTTGATATTCTGTCTAACTTAAATACAAATACTGCATCAATTTTGTGATTTTTACAATCTTCAATTAATTTTTGAATTGCTGGTCTATTTAGGTCTTTACCAGAATATCCACCATCAATATAATATTCAAACTCTGTATAGTCTTTGCTTTTTGCATAACTTAACAAAAATTCTTTTTGGGCATCTATTGAATATCCTTCAAGTTGGCTGTCGGTAGAAACTCTTGCATATAATCCCGCTTTTATATTAACTCCTCCTTAAAAAAGCAAGATTATAAGATTCCAATTACATTTTACCACATAATTGGATTTAATTACATAATGATTTTTATATATGTGCATATTTTTTAACAATCTCATATATAACCACATCTGTAATTTTTATCTCACTTGGATTAATTTTATTTCCATTCTTATCGTAGTTATTCACAATTATCATAGAACACCTCTAATAATTTTTATGAATTCTTAAAAATTATTATTCGTACTCCTTAAGCATTTCTACCAATTCCAAGTATTCAGGATCATCTTTACTAAAAGGATCTGCTTCACATCTTTTGCCATTCCAAACCATAACTCCATCTTCATCATATCTTATATATGGACCTTTTCGTCCATCTATAATATCATTTGGATTATTTGATAACTCTGTTACTTTAACATAAGTTACAATTTTATTATCTTTATCAGTATATGAATTTAAATAACCTTTTACAAATATTTTATTATTCTTATAAAAAAGATCCTTACAAATATTGTAAAGATCCTCATATATATGAAAACTAATAAAACAATTAGATTTAATTTTAGCAAAAGTATTGCAAGTAAGTCCAAATGCTATATAGTTATTAAAATGTTTAATGTTGTTTATTTTACCAGATATTAAAACTTCGTTATAATTTGTTTTTTCTGTATCCATGTTAACACATCCTTTCCATTTAATAATTAGAATACTAATTTATCTATTAAATTATCTATTAAATTATTTTTTATATTATTTATTCTATTCTTAATTTATTCATAGGGGGTATAAGAAAATATTCATATACCTATCTTATTATTTTAATAGGGGCTATCTTATTAATTTAATATACCCCTCTTAAAATTTAATCATCATTCATAAAAATTCTTCGTTGATATTTTACTGTCCGTATTTTAATATAGTTTAAACTTTTTAATTTACTAATAGTATTTGATATTGTGCTTTTTGAAAGATTTGCTCTTTTACCAATATAATCATTTGTAGCATAACAATAACCTTTATCATTACTTAATGCTTTTACTAATCCATATACTACTTTATCAGTTGAATTTAATTTCTTATCTTCAACAACATTATCATTAATTACGATGCAACCCATATGATTTTCCTTTTCTAATTTCGTTCATCATAAGCATCTCCTTTCTAAAATAAAATTCCAATAAAAAACTTGTATCAATTATACAAGCAAAAACGAGCTAAAGCAGAAGATATTTATAAGCCAATATTTTAAATCCCGCCTTGGTGGATTTCTAAATCTCATATTTCTATAAGATCGAGATACTAATCTAAATCTCCGAACATTTAGTGTATCTCTATATCTACTATCTAGCAGATATGAATTTCATACATTCCTCTTTTATATTCCTTATATATTAGTAGTTTTAGTTTTTCTAATGTCTTTAGATTATTTCTAAATCCTACATTTGATATTGGAATTTCATTTTGTATATCTCCTATATTGAAGTGGAATACTGTTCTATCAAATCCTTTACAATATAGATAGGAATATATTTCTTTTGCCTCTGGTTTAATATTCTTATTATTCCAGATATCATTTGGTGTTATTAACTTCCTCATACATTTTGTTTCCTCCTTTCTTTTTCTATCTTACCCATTTGATTTCAAAGTGGGTTCGTTTTTACACACTCAATATATCATAGTATTTACTACCTTGTCAAGTGCTTTTTTACACATTTTTCAAAAATATGTTGACTTTTTTACCCAATTGGTATATTATTAAGTTGTGAGGTGAAGAAGTATGCAAGAAAAAACACTTGGTGAAGTTATTGCTGAAGCAAGAGAAAAAAAAGGATTATCTCAAAGACAACTTGCAAAAGAAGCCAATATTAATAATTCAGAACTTTCTAAAATAGAATCAGGTATTAGAAAAGAACCCAATCCTAAAATACTACGTAAAATAAGTAATATCATTGATGTTAATTATAATGATTTAATGTATATGATCGGACTAGGATTAGAGGTTACACCACTTAATTACTTTATAAAGAAACATTATTCTGATATGAATTTAGATGAACTTAATACTGCAGAGATAAATATATTAGGAAGTATAGAAAACTCTGAAAAATTAGTTTCTTCATGTCAAAGACAATTAGATAATGAAGAATATACTTCAGAAAAAGAAAAAGAATTATTAATACATACTATTGAAGATAATAATTATCAAATTAATTCTTCAAGAGAGATTATCAAACTTATTCAAAGTTTAAAAGTAAAGGAGAGAAACAAAAATGCGAAAAAGTAATCTGTTTAAAAATTTATTAATATTATCAAACATTATTGTTCCAATATTTACAATATTAGTTCTAGTATTTAATACAAAACTTACTTATTCTTTATATTGGATCTCAATTCCAGCATTAATATTCTTTATGGTCGCATTTATACGTGAAGTTGATAAAGGATTAGTTGATAGTGATTTAGATGAATCTAAAAAGATTAAAAGAGCATATAATGACTCAACAACAATATCAACTGTATTTTATGCTGTAATATATCTAGGAATTGAATTTGTTGATATGATAAATAGTAATTTAAGAAATAATGTATATTTAATATGTGGCTTTTATGCAATCACACTTTTCTATGAATTAATTATATATTTATCAATTAGAAATGCTTTAAAAGAAACATCTAAATTACTAAATGAGAAAAAATAAATTTGTGTGGTACGTTTTGCTTTTCGTTAGAAAAGTGAAAGTAGCGATAACAAATTTATTAATCCTTACTTTTGCAGGGCAAAAGAAAAAAATAACCTTTTTACCTTTTCGTTAGATTAGGTATTAAGGTTATTTTTATATAAAGAATACGTGGCAAGTTTTGTCAGCTTTGCTGATGAAATTGGCGATAGTATTCTTTCTTTTTTATGAAAACGCAAGTTGAAATAAAAAAGGCAACATTCACTTACGTTAGTTTGTGATATGTTGCTTATTGGGTTTCAAAAGGGTGTCCCTTTGCACACTATTCCTAGTTGGCTAAAAGCCGACTTGGTAGTGTGTTACTATCTTGTCTTAAAGATAGTCAATCACGAAAATCCATTAGTTATGAAATTTCTTTTGGATTTTTTCTCATAAAAGGTTGTGTGTTTATATTAAGGTGTTTGCAATAGCAACCTATTGCGAACAGAACGGAATATCAAAATGTTGCGAACAAAACAAAAGACTCTTTCGAGCCTAATATTATTCGGTTGTTTCTTTTGTTAAGTTAACATTAATGAAATATGCTAACTTTCCTTTATAAGTAAATAGGATATCATATTTTCCTTCTGGATAATCACCATTAACATATGGATCTCCAATATATTTGTAATTTTCTTCATCAGGTGTTTGATAATCTAATACTGCACCTTTTTCTTCTGCTAATGTAGTTAATTCAGAAATACTCATCTTTTCTAATTCTTCAACTGTCTTGTGTGGTGTAATTAATACTTTAACATTACTTGCTGATCCGTTATATTTTGTATCAAGATACATTTCAATATGTTCATTTAGATAGAATGATGAATTAATACCTTCTTTTTTATAACCTTCACTAACTAATTTTGCAATAACTGCTTCAGTATCAGTAATATTATCATAACCATGTCTATTACCAATTAAAATGATACCATCTATAACAAAGTCAGTTTGTTTTGGATTTCCTTCTTCATCTACAATTTGAGTTAATACTCCATCTCTGTAGTCATATTCATATCCAGTCTTATTATCTGTTTTTTCATCTTTCTTATCTGTTTTTTCTGAAGTGTTATTGTTGTTTGTATTGTTATTATTTGTAGTTCCTTTATCTCTTAATAAGAAGAACCATACTGCAAATAATAGTAATAGGATTATTATAATTATTACAATTATTAATCCAACATTTGATTTTTTCTTTTCGTTATTTTCCATTTTTTCCTCCCAATTCTATTCTTA
>JAFRAK010000054.1 GCA_017405445.1 Bacilli bacterium
AAGTACTAGACTTAATTTCATCTGGAAAAGTAACTTTATATCCAGTCTGGGCAAGACTATATACAATAGAATTTAATGGAAATGGTTCTACCAGTGGATTGATGTCTAGTATTATTTGTGTTGAAGGAGAAGAGTGTATCCTACCAGAAAATGAATTTGTAAAAATGAATTATACATTTGCTGGGTGGGCTAATTCTTCTGATGGAGAAATTTTATATACAAATCAAGAAGAATTAATTGATTTAAATGATAATCTTGCCCTTTATGCAAAGTGGGTAATAACTATAACTAATTTTTATTATACAGGGGCATCACAAACTTATACTGTACCAGTTGATGGAAGATATAAACTAGAAGTATGGGGAGCACAAGGTGGTCTTTCACGTTATAATTCTTATATTTGGCAAGGTGGAAAAGGAGGATATTCATATGGAACAATAAACATTAACCAAGGATTAACGTTATATGTTTATGTTGGAGGACAAGGAGCTCAAGTTGAATCTTCAACAACTGCTGCTGTTGGAGGTTTTAATGGTGGAGGAGAAGGAGGAAAATGTACATCTTATTTATATATAGGAGGTTCCGGTGGAGGAGCATCTGATATAAGAATTAATAGTGACTCATTATACGCCAGAGTAATTGTTGCGGCTGGTGGGGGAGGAGCTGGATATGGTCAGGGAAAAAACGAAATATCAGGAGGAACTGGAGGAGGACTGGAAGGTGGTATAGGAACCTATTTTTCTTCCTATTCCGCTAGACGTGGTTCTGGAGGAAGTCAAACAGAAGGAGGTTCTAGAGGGATTAGTGGGACTTCTGCAGCTGGCTATTCTGGAACATTTGGTATTGGTGGTAATGGAGCATCTGGACAAGCCGGAGGCGGCGGAGGAGGCGGCGGCTGGTACGGCGGTGGCGGTGGTGCTGATGGTGCACAATGCTCTGGTTCTGCAGGAGGCGGATCAGGTTATGTTTATACTTCCTCAAGTGCCTCAAATTATCCATCTGGTTGCTTACTAAATAGTTCTTATTATTTAAGTGATGCACAAACTATTGCCGGTAATACTTCGTTTATATCTCCTAGTGGTGAATCTGAGATTGGTCACCCAGGCAATGGATATGCTCGTATTACTTATTTAGGTCAATAAAAAATATGAAATTTAATTTCATATTTTTTTTGCAAATATTAATATGTTGTATCGATAATATTTTTCATAATAATCAGGATCTAAAATACAAGTCTGTAATATTAATATTTTATCTGTTTTTGATACTTCAACTCCTGTATCATATTCTGATTTACTCTTATACCATTGTATGATTTTTTCCCAATCTGAATCATAATATTCTGTTGTGTGAAAATATTCTAGTTCTGGGCTTTTTTCATTATCGGCAAGAGATAATGCTACTGAGAATATTTCATAATGATATTCTTTATCATTATATGTAATATCAATATATTTGTGTTCATCATAAAAAGCTTTATTATTGTGATAATTTTGTAGTACTTGAAAAGGACCATTTCCTGCTAGAGTACTATGTGCATAAATAAGAGTTTTTCTCGTTTCAAAATTCGTTCTATAATCCACAAATGGAACTCCTACCTCATCATATCTTCCTTCTAAGTTGTGGTTTAAATAATAGTATTCTCCATCATCATCCATAAGTCTTTTGTCTAAAATGTTGTCAATTATGATTCGATTATTTGGATTATGTAATATTTGTTTTGTAATGGGTTTATCTCTATATTCAACACTTTCTTTTACAGGTTCTATATTATTGTTCTTATCTTTTACTGTTTCTTTGTTCTTCGGAAATAAAACAACTATGATAAATATTGATAATAGAACTATTAATAAAATGTATTTTATATTTTTCTTTTTCATAATTATTACCTTTCTATTCTATTATTTTTTATCAAAATAATTAGAATTTGTCAATTAATAGTTAATTGTAATTTGTTTATTATCTTTTTTTATAAAACCTTCTTCTGTTAGATATTTTATTTCTCTAGTCATTGCGCTTCTATCTACTGATAAGTAGGATGAAATCTCCGTATAAGACATTGGAAGAGTATATGTTTTATTCTTCTTAACTTGAGATTGTAGTTTAAAATAAGCTAAGAGTTTATCTCTAGTAGATTTTTTTGTGAGTAGTTCTATTCTGGTATTTCTAGATTTTAATTGTTCTGTTAATATTCTTATTAAGTTTTTTATAAAGATAATATAGAAATCATATTTAATAATATCATCATTTGTTATTTGATTATATTCAATAAAAGTAATTTGTGTTTCTTCTTTGGTCATGCCTGTTATTTCTTCTAAATAGATAGAGGAATTTAAGGTACCAATAATGTCTCCTTCATTTAATTCTTCTAATACTATTTTGTTTCCTTCATAATCTGTATATACCAATTGAACTTTTCCATAATCCATCACTCCAATGGAATCTGAATGGTTTACATTTGACAATATATTGACATTTTTAGGATATTTTATGGTACTTGATCTTAAAATTCTTTTTAATTTCAATATATTTTTATCTGAAATATTTTCGAACAAATTAGACATTTTTAATCACCTTAAAAATATTTTATCAAAAAATGTAAAGTGTTGCAAATGCAACAATAATTATTATTTATAGAGTGGTATAGTTATTTTATAAAAATAAGAAAGGTCAAAGGTTATGAAAGTAATAAAAAGGGATGGCCATATGGTCGAATATATGCCATCTAAGATTGAAGAAGCAATTGAAAAAGCTAATCTCGAAGTAGAAGAGGAAGATAGGGCTTCCTCAACTCAAATCAAGAATATTATTAAATATATTGAGAGACTTGGCAAAAAAAGAATGTTAGTTGAAGACATTCAAGACATCATAGAAATGAAACTTATGAGTATTGAAAAATACAAACTCGCAAAACATTATATTACGTATCGCTATACTAGGGAATTAGTGAGACGTAGTAATACAACCGATCAATCTATTAAAGAATTGATTGATGGTGGTAGTGAATACTGGAATACAGAAAATTCTCATAAGGATGCAGGAGTAGTTACTACACAAAGAGATTATCTTGCGGGAATTACTAGTACTGATATTACAAAACGTTTTCTATTACCAGAAGATATTGTTGAAGCTCATGAGGCAGGTATTATCCATTTTCATGATGCAGATTATTATGCACAAAATGCATTACATAATTGTGATTTAATAAATCTTGATGATATGTTACAAAATGGAACAAATATGAATGGAGTAATGATAGAAAAACCACATCGTTTTTTAACAGCTATGTCTATTGCAACTCAGTTAATTACTGCTGTTACTTCTTCTCAATATGGGGGAGCAACAATAACACTTACTCATTTAGCTCCTTTCGTAAGATTAAGCAAAGAGTATTATGAAAAAAAATATAAAAAACATAAATTAAGCAAAGAACAAATTGATGAATTTGTGATGGAAGATTTAAAGAAAGAAATAACAGATGGAGTACAAACATTTCAATATCAAATTAATTCTTTAACAAATACAAATGGACAAGTACCTTTTTTAAGCGTCAATATGTATCTTGGTGAAACTGATGAATATAAAGAAGAACTTGCGATGATTATTGAAGAGTTTTTAAAGCAAAGAATAGAAGGAATGAAAAACGAAAAAGGAGTTTGGATTACTCCTGCATTTCCGAAACTATTATACGTATTAGAAGAAGATAATATTAAACCAAAAAGTAAATATTATTATTTAACAAAATTAGCTGCGAAGTGTACAGCAAAAAGAATGGTACCAGATTATATTTCTGAAAAAGTGATGAAAGAATTAAAAATTAATGAACTTGGTGAAGGAGATTGCTATCCTTGTATGGGTTGTCGTTCTTTCTTAACTCCAGATAGAAGCATTTCTTTAGGTAATATTGCAAAGGCAAAAAACTATGTTCCAGGTAAAGGAAAATACTATGGAAGATTTAATCAGGGTGTTGTGACTTTAAACTTAGTAGATGTTGCGTTAAGCAGTGATAAAGACATGGATGAGTTCTATAGAATTCTTGATGAAAGATTAGAAATCTGTCATCGAGCATTACAATGTCGTCATAAGAGACTTTCTCGTGTTACGAGTGATGTTGCGCCTATTTTGTGGCAACATGGAGCTCTTGCGAGATTAGAGAAGGGAGAATCTATTCATGAATTACTACATCATGGATATTCTACTATTTCTCTTGGTTATGCAGGTCTTTATGAATGTGTAAAATATATGACAGGACATTCTCATACAGATAATGGAGAAGGAAAAGAATTCGGACTTCATGTTATGCAATTATTAAATGATGCATGTAAAAAATGGAAAAATGAAGAAGATATTGATTATTCAGTATATGGTACTCCAATTGAATCTACAACTTATAAATTTGCCAAGTGTCTAAGGGAAAGATTTGGAGTTATTAAAGGAATAACTGATCGAGATTATATTACGAATAGTTATCATGTTCCTGTGTTTGAAGAGATTGATGCTTTTACGAAATTGAAATTAGAAAGTGAATTTCAAAAACTTAGTCCAGGAGGAGCTATTTCTTATATTGAAACAGCTGATTTAAATAATAATATTGATTCTGTATTAGAAGTTATAAAATTTATCTATGAAAATATTATGTATGCAGAATTAAATACTAAATCAGATTATTGTCAAGCATGTGGTTATGATGGAGAAATACTAATTGATGAGAATTTAGAATGGTATTGTCCAAATTGTGGAAATAGAGACCATGATAAACTAAATGTTGCGAGAAGAACTTGTGGCTATATTGGAAATAACTTTTGGAATAGGGGAAGAACTCAAGAGATTAAGGAAAGAGTTATTCACTTAGATAATAAGGATCTATAATGAAATATAATAAAATAAGAAAGATGGATATTTCCAATGGACCGGGAATTAGAATATCAATATTTTTTCAAGGATGTAGTTTTCATTGTGAGAATTGTTTTAATCAAGAAACTTGGGATTTTTTAGGTGGACATGATTTTGGAGAAGAACAAATTAATGAAATTATAAAACTTGCAGAACCTGATTATATTTCTGGATTGTCTATCTTAGGAGGAGAACCAATGCATCCGAAGAATATTCTTGGGACAACAGAATTAGTTAAAAAGTTTCGTAAAAATTATCCAAAGAAAAGTATTTGGGCATGGTCTGGATTTTTATATGAAGATTATTTAAAAGATAAAGAAGTATTAAAATATTTAGATGTTATTGTAGATGGACAATTTAAAAATGATCTAAGAAATCCTAATTTAAAATGGAGAGGTTCTAGTAATCAAAGAGTTATTGATGTGAAAAAGTCTTTAAAAGAGGGTAAGGTAGTTTTATATTGTGATTAGGAGGTTTATATGAAAAATAGAGGTTTTGAAATAGCAAAGGGTTGGGAAGATAAAGATATCAATCTTCCTGTTAGAAAAACTCTTCATTCAGCAGGATATGATATAGAAGCAGCAGAGGATACTGTAGTACCGAAATTTGTGCCAGGATGTAATCCTACATTGATTCCTACTGGAATAAAAGCTTATATGAAGGATGATGAAGTATTATATTTATATAATAGAAGTTCTAATCCAAAGAAAAAAGGTTTGGTTTTGGCAAATAGTGTAGGAGTAATTGATGCAGATTATTATGGTAATCCTGATAATGATGGTCATATTATGTTTGCCTTTTATAATATTAAAGATGAAGATATTACTATTAAAAAAGGGGAAGCAATTGGACAAGGAGTTTTTGCTCCATATCTAGTTTGTGATGATGATCAAGCAACAGGTAAAAGAGAAGGTGGTTTTGGTTCAACGGATAAGAAGTAGAAATACTTCTTTTTTTGTCAATAAAATGTCAATCTAAGAATTCCTTCTTATTCTTATCATGATATATGATAAAATACTATTATAAGGTAGGTAATACTCATGAATAAGAGAAATCAAAAAATAATATTTTATTTTGTAATACTAAGTTTATTAGTAGTAGGGGTAGTCTATGCTTTTCTACAAGCAAATCTACAAATAAATGGTATTGCCAAAATTAAATCAAATTCTTGGGATATTCATTTTAATAATATTGTAGTCAATGAAAATAGTGTTAGTATTGGAGAAAACGATTCTCCGGCAACAATTGATCCAGAAAATAACTGTAAAGTAGATTTTGAGGTAACGTTATCTCTACCAGGAGATTTTTATGAATTTACTGTAGACGTAGTAAATGCAGGAACAATCGATGGAATGATAGGAGAGATAAATAAAATAATCAAAGTAAATAATGAAATAGTTTCTGAAGTACCGGATTATTTAGAATATAGTGTTACTTATGAAGATGATTCGGAAATATTAGAGAATCAGTTACTTGAAAAGAATACACAAAAAACTTATAGAGTAAGATTAGAATTCAAAACAGATATAGAAGAATTACCAGATGCAACTACAATATCATCTTCTTTTGGTGTTCAATATATTCAAGCAGAGGAAACCATAGAGAATAAGAAACCATATAATCCATGTACTTATGGTGGAGAGTTAGTACAAGGAGCGGAATATACAAATGGTCAATATACATATAGGTATATGCAAGATTATAAGTATAATAATTCAACTAGTTCTTTTGGATGGGTCAATATAACAAATGATGGATGGGGAGTAAGAATATCAGATCCTACATCAACAGAACCAGTTACAACAAAACTTTGTACAACCATTGATAATAAGCCAATAGTATCAATGCATTTAATGTTTTATGAAAGTCAAACAACAAGTATTGATACTTCAAGTTTTGATACAAGTAATGTAGTAACAATGGCAGCAATGTTTAGATATTGTACTAATATAACTGAGATTGATATATCTGGTTTTGTTATGGATAATATTTCATCAATGTCTGATTTAAATGGCATGCTACAAGGTGCAACTTCATTAAAAAAAGTAGTGGCAAAAAACTGGGTTATACCAGGATCTTTTGCAGATGGTTTTTTCAGAATGATGTATGGGGAAGGCTCAATTGAAGAGATAGATGTCACTGGATGGGATTTAAGTAATACAACTAATATCTCTGGATTATTTGGTATTACTGGTTCTGGCAGTGCAGGAGGAACTGGACTTAAAAGAATTATTGGATTTGATACATGGAATACTTCTAATATTACCAATATGAGTAATTTATTTTATGGTCTTACTTCTTTAGAAAAAATAGATTTAAGTAGTTTTGATATGAGTAATGTAACAAATACTGATAATATGTTTTATAGTTGTACATCAGTAACTACAGCTTATGGTAGAACAAACTCTGATATTACAAAACTAAATGCATCTCTTAATAAACCATCTAATATTACATTTGTTGTGAAATCATAAGGAGAAATTCTATGAATAGAAGAAATCAGAAAATTACATCTTATTTTGTAATACTTAGTTTATTAGTAATAGGTATAGTCTATGCAATTCTACAAGCAAATCTACAAATTAATGGAATAGCGAAGATTAAATCAAATACATGGGATATACATTTTGATAATATTCAAGTAAATGAAGATTCTGTATCTATTGGTACAGGAGATTCTCCTGCAACAATTGATCCAAATGATACTAGTAAAGTTGATTTTTCTGTTACTTTATCTACTCCAGGAGACTTTTATGAATTTACTGTTGACGTTGTAAATGCAGGTACAATCGATGGAATGATTGGGTCTCTTACTACAACTTTAAAAGTAGATAATGTAGTAGTAGATACAGTACCAGATTATTTAAATTATACTGTAACTTATGAAGATGGATCTGAAATACTTGAAAATCACTTACTTGAAAAGAATAAACAAGAAACATATAAAGTAAGATTAGAATTTAAAACAGATATAGAAGAGTTACCTGAAGCCGCAACAATTAGTACAAGTTTAGAACCACAATATATACAAGCAGATGATACTGCGATAAAGAAAACACCATATTATGCATGTACTTTTGATGGGAAAATGGTCCAAGGGGCAGAATATACCAATGGGCAATATACTTATCGATATATGCAAGAATATAAAGGTTCTAATTGGGGTAATATAGAAAATGATGGATGGGGAGTCCATTTATCAGACACTACCTCAACAGATCCCGTAACATCAAGACTATGTACTTCTATCAACGATAAACCAATTGTTTCTATGAGTTATATGTTTCAAAAATCAAAAACTACAAGCATTGATACATCTAGTTTTAATACAAGTAATGTTGTGAGTATGTATGCTATGTTTGCAGATAATAGTGATTTGACAAATATTGATGTATCTAATTTTGATACAAGCAATGTAATCACTATGGAAGCAATGTTTTTTGGTTGTAGTGGTTTAATAGAGATTAATGTAACAAATTTTAATACAAGCAATGTGACAAATATGCAAGCAATGTTTAATGGATGTAGTAGTTTAACAGAACTAAATCTAAGCGGTTTTGATTTAAGAGGTGGTAATTCATTTTATCCAATTGCAGGTGCTATTTTTAATGGAACTTCTTCTTTAAAAAAACTAAATCTAAGTTATATGAAACTTCCTGCTGATATGTCTCATGCTATATTTAGAAGTGGTACAGCAAGTTCTTCACCAATAGAAGAAATAGATGTAACAGGATGGGATTTATCTAATACTACAAATGCTTCTGGAATGTTTGCTGCAAATGGTTCTAATGGATTTGGAGGAACAGGATTAAAAAGAATCATTGGTCTTGATACCTGGGATACTTCACATATTACAAATATGTCTCAATTGTTTCAAGGACTATCTTCTTTAACAACATTAGACTTAAGTAGTTTTAATACTTCTAATGTCACTAATACAGATGATATGTTTAAAGATTGTACATCAGTAACTACTGCTTATGGTAGAACAAATTCTGATATCACAAAATTTAATGCATCAAGTAACAAACCAAGTGGGCTTACATTTGTTGTGAAAAGTTAGAAATGGTCGAAAGAATCTTTTATCTAGTTCTGTCGAAGTGCTAGATAAGATTCTTTTTTTATTGTATTCTTTTTTTGGAAAGGAGGATAATGGATAAGCTCTTAGACTATGAAGGGTTAGTATATAGTATTATTAATAAATATTCAAAGAGGTTTGATCGAGATGATTTATATCAAGTTGGAATGATTGGACTAATTAATGCTTATAAGCATTATGATAAAAATCAGAATACAAAATTTTCCTCTTTTGCATATTACTATATATTAGGTGAGGTTAATAAATATATACGAAATAGTAGTAGTTTAAAAGTGAGTGATCAGATTATTAAGTTAAAGTCTCGTATCTTGAAAGCAAAAGAAGTTATGACACAGAAGTTGGGTAGAGAACCGAGTAATTTAGAGTTGTCTTTATATTTAGATGTTGAAGAAGAATTAATCAATCAAGCACTTCTGAGTGATGAAGTAAAAGAAATTGAGGATAATGATATTTTTCATTATGATGAGACAAGTCCCGATGTTTTAGATTTAAAAGAAGAACTTAGTAAATTAGAAGAAGATGAGAAAAAAATAATATATGCGAGATATTATAATGAACTAACACAATCGGAAACTTCAAATTTATTAGGTATTAGTCAAACTCAGGTATCAAGATGTGAGAATAAGATACTACAAAAACTTAGAACAAATCTATAGTTCTAAGTTTTTTGTATTCTTTTTTTATTTTGGGACAAATTAATATTGGTGATTAAGATGAATAAAACTCAGTATGAAGTTATCGCAAATAGACATAAAGCTGTTGAAAATAAGTTTTCCAATTCTATTATTTCTTTTTTCTCTGGAGGATTAGTTGGATTACTTGGAGAAGGAATCATAGAAATATTATGTAACTATTATTCTTATGCAAGAGATGATGCTTCAACAATTATGATTGTGTTTTTTATTTTTATTGGATCTTTCTTTACTGCACTTGGATTTTTTGATAATTTAGTTTCTATTTTTAAGTGTGGACTATTAATTCCTATTACAGGATTTGCTCATTCTATGACTAGTAGTGCGATGGATTATCGCAAAGAAGGATTAATCTATGGAATTGGTTCCAATATGTTTAAATTGGCTGGGAATGTTA
Organism: Bacilli bacterium; assembly: GCA_017405445.1. Lineage (GTDB taxonomy): Bacteria > Bacillota_I > Bacilli_A > RF39 > UBA660 > UBA3789. The sequence goes on from JAFRAK010000054.1 coordinate 10,082, forward strand.
TCTTATATGGAATTATTTCAGCTTGGTTCTTTGGCACAATTCGTTATTTGATAGGAGGTTTAACATGACTTTTCATTTTCAAAATGTATATATAGAGGAGACTTCTACTGTTTGTGGACCTTATGAAAAACAAGGACCTTTGAGAAGGTATTTTGATCAATGTTATGATGATTTAAGTATAGGAGAAGATTCTTGGGAAAAGTCTGAGATTAGACTTGTGAGGGATGCGATAGATATTTTATTTCGAAAAACAGAAACTTCTAAAGAAAAAGTTGATGTTGTAGTAGGTGGAGATTTATTAAATCAAATAACTGCATCTACTTATGGAATTGATTGTGGAAAGAGTTTTGTTGGTGTATATGGAGCTTGTAGTACTTGCGTACTTGAATTAATTCTTTCTTCTTGTCTTATTGATTCACATCATATCAATAATGCTTTGTGTGTTGTTTCTTCTCATAATATGAGTTCTGAGAAACAGTTTCGTTATCCTACAGAGTATGGAATACCTCGAAAAAATAGTTCAACATTTACCGCAACAGGAGGTGCGTGTGCACTTCTTAGTCATTCTAAGAGTGGAGTAAGAATTGATTGTGCAACTCTTGGTAAAATGATTGATATGGGTCAAAATGATCCTAATGATATGGGACGTGTTATGGCTCCTAGTGTGATTGATACAATTACCAAACATTTTAAGGAAACTGGACGTAAAGTAACAGATTATGATCTTATTCTAACTGGAGATTTAGGGCTGTATGGACAAGAAATAGTAAAGGATTATTTAAGAAGTTATTCTGATATTTATTTAGATGATTCTTATCAAGATTGTGGAGTATTACTTTATGATTTAAAGAAACAAAAAAATATCAAAGCCGGAGGAAGTGGCCCTGTTTGTAGTGCTTTAGTTGTTTATTCTTATATCTATTCTTTAATGAAGAGAAAAAAATTAAAAAGAGTCTTGTTTCTCGCAACAGGAGCCCTTTTTTCTCCTACAATGATTCATCAAGGAAATAATATTAAGTCTATTTGTCATGCGATTAGTTTGGAGGCGATTTAATGTTACTATATTCATTTTTATTTTGTGGATTTATTTGTTTATTAGGACAAATAATCCTCGATAATACTAAACTCACACCAGGGCATATTACAAGTATGTTTGTTTGCTTAGGAGCATTTCTTGACTGTTTTCATTTCTATGATGTAATTATTGAGAAGGTTGGTGGTGGTGCGTTGCTTCCTATTACTAGTTTTGGGCATTCTTTAATTCACGGAGCTTTAGAAAAGGCAGATAGTTCTGGGTTTTTAGGTATTTTTATGGGAATGTTTGATTTAACTGCAACTGGGATAACTTGTGCAATTGTTTTCTCCTTTATTTTTTGTTTATTGTGTAAACCGAAAGATTAAAATGTGTAAACATTTACATTTTCTATCAATTTATGTGTCAAAAATTTACAACTATATTATATAATTAAAGTGTAAAGTTTTAGAAGAAATAGGAGTTGATATAATGAATCCAGTATATTACATATTCTTAGCTGTTATTGTTGTTTCATTTGTTACTGGTTTAGTAATTACTATTATTGACAATATCAACTTGAAGTCTGATAAAAAATCTTCTAAGTCTGTTGTTAGTACTGAAATTAATAAACCAAGTCTTGTTGTTCCTGTTTCTAATGTTCAAGAACAAGTATTTGACAATGTTGTTCCTTATATTCCAATTCAACCAAGTGTTCCAACAGTTCCTACTGTACAAGATAGTTATTATGTTCAAAAACCTTGTTACGTTCCTGAAACACCTTCTAATAATATCTGTATTCCAAATATTGTTGCGCCTACGGTTGCATCAGAGCCTTCTATTCAACCAAGTGTTGTTTCTCAAACACCTTCTATTATCCCTGCTATTACAAATGCAAATACAGATCATAAAATTCAAATCTCTGAGACAAATGAACCTGAATATTTCAGTGTTCCAGTATTAATCCCTCTTTCAATGGATGATGATTCTCTATGATTAAATTAATTAAAAAAATTATATCAGCCATCAAATATTTTTTTGAAACATTTTGGATGGGATTATACTATGTTTGTCTTATTATTTCAAAGGGATTTTTCTTTTATTTTTATTCGTTGTTTTCTTTAATCGGAAAAGTTTTCCGATTTTCTTTCATTGAGAAGATTAAGAATTATTTTAAAAAATTACAACAAAACCCAGTATCTTCTTTATCTGTTATACTTGTTTGTTTATTTGGGGCATTTTTCTATGTATATTTGTATTCTGCAAATAATGTGATGATTCATGTACCTGATGATTTATCAGAACTTGGATATGTAGCTAAACCTGCTGAACAACCTACAGAAGTTGCTGATTCTACGGAAGAAGATGGCTATACTGATGATAATTTATATCGTAGATATGGAGCAACTTCATTAAACGAGATTAATTTTAGTAATTTAAAAGCAACAAATCCTGATGTTGTTGCATGGCTTATCGTTGATAGTACCAATATTAATTATCCTATTGTTCAATCTGGTGATAATGAATATTATTTATATCATGATATTAATGGAGTTAGTAAAATTAGTGGATGGACTTTTATGGATTATCGTAATTCTTATTCTATGACAGATCAGAATACTATTTTTTATGGACATAATCTTTTAAATAGAACAGCATTTGGTAGTGTAGCAAATATCTTTACTGATGATTGGTTTGATAATTCTACTCATAGAATTATTGTATTAACAGAAAATGGTAGTTACGTTTATGAAGTATTTTCTAATTATTATATTGATCCAGAAGTTTATTATTTACAAACTAATTTTTCATCAAAATCATCTTATCAAACTTTTTTAGACACTTTGAAATCAAGAAGTATTTATGACTATGGTGTTGAAGTAACATCAGATGATAAGATTATTACTTTATCTACTTGTACTGATGATAATACTGGAAGAAAAGTAGTACATGCAAAACTTATGAAAGATTAAAAAATTCCACAATATTGTGGAATTTTATTTTTTAGAAGATAAGTTTATTATTTCGTTATAGTCATCGTCTTTGGCGATGATGTTTTTATGTATTTGTTTACATTTTTCACATTGATAAATGATTTTTAAAGTGTCTTTATATTTTTCAATATCTATAGGTTTTAATAGTCCTTTACAAGAATTTTGTCTATCTCCTGGGTTTAAATCAACGTGTTTTGAATATAGACAATAGGGGCAATGATCTCGAGAAGAATATCCTAAAGGAGATACTTCTTTATGACAATTTTCACATATAAAACCTTCATCTAATTCTGTAAATAACTTCATATCATCACCTATTTCTATCAATATTATATATTTGTATTTTGGAAAATGCAAAAGAAAATGTTATAATGGTATCGTCGGAGTGAGAAATATGGAATTAGATTTTAAACTACAAGATTTTGAAGGACCATTAGATTTATTATTACATTTGATAAAAGAATCCAAGATGGATATTATGAATATACAAATGGAAGAGATTACTACGCAATATATGGATTATATTCATCAGTCTGAAAAAATGAATTTAGAAATATCTTCTGAATATTTAGTAATGGCTTCAGAATTATTAGAAATTAAATCTAGAATGTTATTACCTAGAAATCATGAGGAAGAAATAGAAGAAGAAGATCCTAGAGAAGAATTGGTACAAAGATTATTAGAATATCAAGCTTATAAAGATATTACTCATTTGCTTCAAGAAAAAGAATTACTTAGAAAAGATATTTATACAAAAACACCAGAAAATGTTCATCTTTATCTAGAAGAATCTAATGAAATACATGCAGATGTTACTTTAGATGATTTAGTGTTAGCATTACAAAAGTATTATCAGAGAAAAGAAGATAGTAAACCTTTAAATACAAAGGTTACTATGAATGAAATTAGTGTTTCTTCTAGAAGAAGTGATATTAAAAAAATATTAAAGAATAAAAAGAAAGTTTCTTTCTTCGAATTGTTTACTATACCTACAAAAGAGTACATTGTAGCGACTTTTTTAGCGATTCTTGAAATGGCTAAAAATAAAGAATTATTACTAAAACAAGAGAAAGAGTTTGAGGATATTATATGCGAGGTGGTAGAACGTGCATAAAGCAGTTTTAGAAGGATTATTGTTTGTTGTGGGAGAAGATGGTCTTACAATAGATCAAATTAAAGATGTTTTAGAATTAGATGAAGAGTCTTCTAAAAACTTAGTTATGGAGTTAAAAAAAGATTATGAAGATGAATCTAGGGGACTTAGAATTGATTTTCTAGGGAATCGTTTTAAAGTTACTACAAAGTTTGAGCATAAAGCATATTATCAAAAACTATTAGAAAACCCTGAGACTAATTTTTTATCTCAAGCAGCATTAGAAACTTTAGCAATTATTGCGTATAATGAACCTATTACTAGAGTTCAAGTAGATTCTATTCGAGGAGTTAGTTCTTCTTCTATTATAAGAAAACTTGTAGCGAAAGGATTTATAAAAGAAGCAGGTAGAAGTGAGTTACCTGGTCGTCCTATTTTATATGAAACAACACATGAATTTTTAGATTATTTTGGATTGTCTTCTATTGAAGATTTACCTAAAATTGATGATGTTTTAAAAAGTGTTGAAGAAGAAGAAAATGATAGCAAGGATTTATTTTCATCAAAATATGTTGAAGAAGAGTAAATCCTTTTTTTCATTGCTTTTTTTTCTTAAAATGTGTTACAATCAATGTGTACTGCTTCCATGGCGGAATTGGTAGACGCGGCAGACTCAAAATCTGCTTCTAGCGATAGAGTTCCGGTTCAAGTCCGGATGGAAGCACCATAATGATTTTTAAACTACTTTTTTCAAAAAAAGTAGTTTTTTTTTAATTTTTTTGGATATCCTAATTAATGAAGATTTATATGAAAAAAAAGGGCATTTTCCTTGACTTATTCCCCTTTTTTTTCTATAATTTATATAAAATAGGATGTGTTTATATGAGTATGTTTCGTAAATATAAAACCTTATTGCTAATATTTGTATTTACACTAACTCTTTTATTAGGATTACATAGTATAAAAGTATATGCAGATTCTAAGGATATAGAGATTACAAATATAGGTGTTAAAGATAAAAGTGGGACCATTACTGTAAGTGATCCCGTTTTTGCGTTGAATGAGGTTTCAAGCGAAATTACTTTTAATGAACTAAATGATTTTGTTACTTTTGAATTAGAGTTACAAAATAATGAAAGTATGCCTTATCAAATTGACAGTATTACTGATAATAATACGAATTCTAATCTTGAGATTACTTATGATTACGGAGAAGAATTTGTATATACTGGAAATACAACTAAGATTTTGGTTACTATGACTTATAAAAACAAATTATGGAATGTTGATCATATCTCTTTAAATGATCTTACAATTTCTATTAATTTAATCGATTTCGATGGAGCACAAGAAAGAATTATTGTTAATCCTGATACGGGTGCTTATATTTATCATTTTTTAGTATTATTAATTATTTCTTTAACGGGATTATATTTTATTAGAAAAAAATTGGGAAAATACTTATTTACTTTATGTTTATTAATGATTCCATTTATGGTTTTAGCAATAGAACTATATACAATTAACATTCATTTTACTGATGTTAATATCATAGGTGAATTTCAAGTGTTTGATGTTCCAGTTAGTTTAAATGATGGAACAGCTCCAGATGTTAGACACATTACATATGGAGAACCATTAGGAGCTTTGCCTACACCTCCTACAAGAACTGGATATAATTTTACGGGATGGACTGACGGAGAAGGAAACTCTGTAACTACGGAAACTGTTGTTACTGGACCTATGGAAGTAACTGCTCAATATGATTTAATTGAATACAATATTACTTATACTCTAAACGGTGGTTCTGCAAATAATAAAACTACTTATACTGTTGAAGATGAATTTACTTTGGTAAATCCAACCAAAAAAGGATATACTTTTGCGGGATGGACTGGATCTAATGGAACTTCTTATCAAACTAGTGTAACTGTTCATTCTGGGACTACTGGTCCATTAAATTATGAAGCACATTATTCTACGAATCCAAATACTCCATATAAAGTACTTCATAAATATCAAAACTTAGATTTAACAACTTATACTGAGGTTGTACAAAACTTAACAGGACCAACAGATGAGGAAATTAGTCCGGCATTGAGTCCTAGAGATGGATTTATTTCACCAAGTACACAAACAACTACAATAAGTGGTGAGGGTGATACTGTAGTTGAATATGTTTATCAAAGAAGACAATTTACATTTAGTATTACCGATCGTACTTATGTAGAAAATTCAACTTCAGATGGAGAATATTATTACGAAACAGAAATTACTGTAAAAGCTCAAGAAAGACCTGGATACTCATTTACTTGGAGCGATGGAGATACTGATTATGAAAGAACATTCCCATTAGAGGATAATACAACATTAACTCCACAATATACGGCTAATACAAATACTCCATATAAAGTACTTCATAAAAAGATGAATTTAGATGGAGAAACTTATGAAACAACATCTACTTTAAATTTAACTGGAACAACAGATAGTGAAATTACTCCTGCAGTTAATACTTATACAGGATTTATATCTCCAAGTACTCAAACTACTACAATTAATGGAAATGGTTCTACTGTAGTTGAATACTTGTATGAAAGAGAACAATATGCATTTAGTATTACTGATCGTACATATATTGTTGATTCTACTGCAAATGGAACATATTATTATGAAACAGAAATTACTGTAAAAGCTCAAGAAAGACCTGGTTATTCATTCAAATGGAGTGATAATAATACTGATTATGAAAGAACATTTACATTAGAAGAACCTACAACATTAACTCCAATTTATACAGCTAATACGAATACTCCATATACAGTTCTACATAAACAAAGAAATTTAGGAGCAGATACTTATGCAACTGTTGATACTGATAATTTAACAGGAACAACAGACTCTGAAATTACTCCTGCAGTAAAAACTTATACAGGATTTATTTCACCAAGTACACAAACAACTACAATTAATGGTGATGGAAGTACAGTAGTTGAATATTTATATGAAAGAGAAGAATATGCATTTACTATTACAGATAGAACTTATGTGTATAATTCAACTGAAAATGGTACTTATCCATATGAAACAAGTATTACAGTTAAAGCACAAGAAAGAGCAGGATACTCTTTCAAATGGAGTGATGATAATACTGATTATGAAAGAACATTTGCATTATTTACTGATACAACATTAACTCCAGTTTATACAGCAAATACAAATACTCCATATACAGTAATTCATAAACAAATGGATTTAGATGGACAGGGTTATACAACTGTTGATACTGAGAATTTAACTGGAACAACTGATTCTACAATTACTCCAGCAGTAAATACTTATCCTGGATTTGATTCACCAAATGCTCAAACAACAACAATTAGTGGAAATGGTGATACAGTAGTTGAATATCTATATGTAAGACAACAATATACATTTACAATTACTGATCGTACTTATGTAGAAGAAACTACAGCTAATGGAACTTACTATTATGGTACAAGTGTTACGATGAAAGCAATTGAAAGAGCTGGTTACTCATTTGAATGGAGTGATGGTGAAACTGCTTATCAAAGAACATTTACATTAGAAGGAAATGTTTCATTAACTCCAGTTTATACGGCTGATACTGATACTCCATATACTGTTCTTCATGAACAAATGAATTTAAATGGAGAAGGTTATACAATTGTATCTACTCTTCATGAAACTGGTACAACAGATAGTGAAATTACTCCTACAGTAAATACTTATCCTGGATTTGATTCTCCTAGTCCAATTACCACAACAATTAGTGGAAATGGTGATACAGTAGTTGAATATTTCTATGTAAGACAACAATATGCATTTAGTATTACAGATCGTACTTATGTAACATCTGATTCAACTGCAAATGGAACTTATTACTATGGAACAAGTATTACTGCAAAAGCACAAGAAAGAGCAGGATACTCATTTGAATGGAGCGATGGAGAAACTAATTATGAGAGAACATTTACTTTAAGTGCTGCAACTTCATTAACTCCTGTTTATACAGCAAATACAAATACTCCATATACCGTACTACATAAACAAAAAGATCTTGTAGCTAGTACTTATACACTTGCTGATACAGATAACTTAACTGGAACAACAGATTCTACTGTTACTCCAGCAGTAAGAACTTACACAGGATTTATATCTCCAAGTACACAAACAACTACAATTAGTGGAAATGGTGATACAGTAGTTGAATACTTATATGATAGAGAAGAATATGCATTTAGTATTACTGATCGTACTTATGTCTATGAATCAACTCCTGATGGAACATACGAGTATGGAACAAGTATTACTGTTAAGGCTCAAGAAAGAAGTGGTTATACATTTACATGGAGTGATGGGGATACTAATTATATTAGAACATTCACATTAACTGAGGATAAAATATTAACTCCTACTTATACAGCTGAAGGTGATACTCCATATACAGTAATTCATAAACAAATGAATTTAGATGGAACTACTTATACAACTGTTTCTACGCTAAATTTAAAAGGAGAAACAGGTGCTGAAATTACTCCAGTGGTTAATACATATCCTGGATTTGATTCACCAAATCCTCAAACTACTACTATCAATGGAGATGGAAGTACAGTAGTTGAATACTACTATACAAGACAACAATATGCATTTAGTATTTCTGATAGAACTTATGTCTATGATTCAACTCCTGATGATACATATTATTATGGAACAAGCATTACTGTAAAAGCCCAAGAAAGAGCTGGTTACTCATTTGAATGGAGTGATGGAGATTCTAATTATGTAAGAACATTTACATTAGAAGAACCAACTACTTTAACTCCAGTTTATACAGCAAATACAAATACTCCATATACAGTACTTCATAAACAAAAAGATTTAGGTACTAATACTTATACACTTGCTGATACTGATAACTTAACTGGAACAACAGATTCTACTGTTACTCCAGCAGTAAGAACTTATACAGGATTTATTTCACCAAGTACTCAAACTGTAACAATCAGTGGAAATGGTGATACAGTAGTTGAATATTTATATGATAGAGAAGAATACGCATTTAGTATTTCCGATAGAACTTATGTCTATGAATCAACTCCTGATGGAACATATGAATATGGAACAAGCATTACTGCAAAAGCCCAAGAAAGAGATGGTTACTCATTTGAATGGAGTGATGGAGAAACTGATTATGTAAGGACATTCCCATTAGAAGGAATTAATACATTAACTCCAGTTTATACAGCAAATACTAATACTCCATATACAGTAGTTCATAAACAAAGAGATTTAGGAACTAATACTTATACGACAGTATCTACTCTAAATCTTACAGGTACTACGGATGCTGAAATTACTCCAACAGTAAATTCTTATACAGGATTTATTTCACCAAGTGCTCAAACAACAACAATTAATGGTAATGGATCTACAGTAGTTGAATACTTATATGAAAGAGAAGAATATGCATTTAGTATTTCTGATCGTACTTATATAACATCTGATTCAACTGCAAATGGTACATATCCATATGAAACTAGTATTACTGCAAAGGCTCAAGAAAGAGCAGGATACTCATTTGAATGGAATGATGGTGTAACTGATTATGAAAGAACATTTACTTTAACTGCTGATACAACATTAACTCCAGTTTATACAGCAAATACAAATACTCCATATACAGTAGTTCATAAACAAAGAGATTTAGAAGCAGCAACATATACAACAGTGTCTACTCTAAATCTTACAGGTACTACAGATGCTGAAATTACTCCAACAGTAAATACTTATACTGGATTTGTTTCACCAAGTGCTCAAACGACAACAATTAGTGGAAATGGTGATACAGTAGTTGAATATTTATATGAAAGAGAACAACTTGCATTTAGTATTACAGATAGAACTTATGTCTATGAATCAACTGCTAATGGTACATACGATTATGGAAAGAGTATTACAGTTAAAGCTCAAGAAAGAGCAGGTTATACATTCAAATGGAGTGATAATGATACTGATTATATTAGAACATTTACTTTAACTTCTGCTACAACATTGAATCCAATTTATACAGCAAATACAAATACTCCATATACCGTACTACATAAACAAAAAGATTTAGGAGCTAATACTTATACAACTGTTGATGCTGAGAATTTAACTGGTACAACAGATGCAACAATTACTCCAAATGTTAATACCTATACAGGATTTATATCACCAAGTACACAAACAACTACAATCAGTGGAAATGGTGATACAGTAGTTGAATATCTATATGATAGAGAAGAATATGCATTTAGTATTACAGATCGTACTTATGTCTATGAATCAACTGCTAACGGAACATATGAATATGGAACAAGTATTACTGTAAAAGCACAAGAAAGAGCTGGATATACATTTGAGTGGAGTGATGGAGATTCTAACTATATTAGAACATTCCCATTATCTTCAGCAACTACATTAAATCCAACTTATACAGCAAATACAAATACTCCATATACCGTACTACATAAACAAAAAGATTTAGGAGCAAATACTTATACGACAGTATCTACTCAAAATCTTACAGGAACAACAGATGCAACAATTACTCCAAGTGTTAATACCTATACAGGATTTATATCACCAAGTACACAAACAACTACAATCAGTGGAAATGGTGATACAGTAGTTGAATATCTATATGATAGAGAAGAATATACATTTAGTATTACAGATCGTACTTATGTCTATGACTCAACTCTTGATGGAACATATGAATATGGAACAAGTATTACTGTAAAAGCACAAGAAAGAGCTGGATATACATTCAAATGGAGTGATGATAATACAGATTATGTAAGAACATTTACTTTAACTGCAGATACAACATTAACTACTGTTTATACTGCAACAGCTGCTAATGTAACATATACCGTACTTCATAAAAAGATGGACTTAAATGGATTAACTTATACAACAGTATCTACACTTAATTTGGTTGCACCAGCAGGAAGCAGTGTAACTCCAGCAGTTAATACTTATACTGGATTTACATCTCCTTCAACTCAAACAGTTACAATTAGTGCTTCTGGTGATACAGTAGTTGAATACTTATATATAAGGAATCAATATCATTTAACATTAGTTCATCCTGAATATATTTCTCAAGGAGATCTTTCTGGAGATTACTATTATGAAGAACAAGTTTCTCTTACTGCTATTTCAAGAAGTGGTTATTTATTTACTGGATGGTCAAATGAAGAAACTACTCCAAATATTACAATTACAATCGAAAGTAATATTACTTTAGAACCACTTTATTCTCCAAATCAAATTACAGTTCACTTTAATTCTATGGGTGGAACTACAGTAGCGGATAGAACTATTACTTATGGTGATCCAATTGGAACTTTACCAACTTCTAAAAAGACTGATTTGGTTCTAGACGGATGGTATACTTTAGCTGGTGTTAAAGTTGACCATAATTATTCTCCAACAGAAGAAATTACATTATATGCTCATTGGAATGAACCAATTTGTATCCCTGCAACAGAAAAACTTTCTGAACCATGTAATGCTGATTCTGGTAAAGGATGTCGAACAGCAGGTTATGAAACTGGTGATGATATTGAATATGGTGTGATTTATGATGATACTTTAGTTGGCGGAACTGCTTTTGATTGTAAAGTTACTACAACTGGGGGATATGACGATAGATTCTATTATATTAGAACTGATAATGAGAATGCTGTTTTAGTTCATCATTCTATCGCTGAGAATGGTGTGGTTGGGCCTACTATTGCACAATTAACGTATACAGATGCATTGACAGCATTACCTAATTCTACAAGTTGGGATAACTTAAATGTATCATTTACATTAGATGATAATTCTGTTAAACCAGCAAGATTATTAACAAAAGATGATGTGTTGGCTGCTTGTGGAACATTAACTGGAACACTTACTTCTTGTGAATACCTTTATGCAAGTACTGGATTTGCCGCTAATACAGGACGTTCTTGTTTGTGGCTAACAAAAGATGGAACTAAATATGTTCGTTTAAGAGGAGACACTAGAAAAATTGATGAGAATAATCTTGCTGAGACTAGTAAAAACTCATCTAAGCCTGTAATTGAGGTACCATTTACTTATTTATATATTGATCAATTAGAAAAATATACTGTACATTTTGAAACTTATGATTATGATGGACCTCCTGTTGCGGATATGGAAGTTATTGAAAATACTGCAATAGGAACTCTTCCTAGTCCAACTTGGTCATCATATGATTTCGGTGGTTGGTATGAGGATGAAAACTTTACAACTCCTGTTACAACTTCTACTATTATTACTCAAGATGTTACATTCTATGCTAAATGGGTTGATAATAATGTAGCAGTTATGAATGGTACAAGATATGCTACAGTTTCTGCTGCAGTAGCAGATGCTCCTACTAATACGCAAACTCTAATTACGTTAATTAGTAATACTACTGAACCACAAGTAACTATTCCTACTAATAAAAATATCATTTTAGATTTAGCAGGATATACTATTACTCATGAAGGAAATGCTTCTAATACCCAAGCTGCTATTGAGAATAGTGGAGTTCTATATCTGAAAAATGGTACTGTACGTACAGGATCTAGAGCTGCTGCTGTTAATAACAGATTAACTCAAGCTTCATCTAGTACTCCTGCTCCTGTTATGACAATTGAAGATTTAGAGGTTTATTCTACTGGTGCAAGACAGGCGGTTTATAATGAAGGAATAATAACTATTCAAGGAGATAACTATTTTGAGAATACATCAAATGAAAGAGCAGCAGTACAAAATGAATCTAGTGCAACAATGACTATTATTTCTGCAGAGATTGTTTCAATAAATCATAGTGCTGTTAGAAATACTGGTACTTTGACAATAGGTACTAAACTTGATGGTGTTGATGTTACTACTCCAATCTTCGTTGGTAAAGGAAATCAAAATACTAGTGCAAGTGGATCATCACAATATCCTGGATATGGTATCTATTCGACACAGAATTTTGCATTCTATGATGGAATTGCAAAAGGTAAAGTAGGAAGTATTAATGTAGGAGAGGCAAGAGTCTCTGATTATGAACCAGGTGCAACATATACAGCTGGAACGGAAACGATTGATTCTGATACATATCAAACTGCTTATTATACTCAAGGAAATACTTATACAGTTAGTTTTGATGCTAACGGAGGAACCGTTTCTCCAACATTCAAAATTGTTAATATAGGTAGTCAGATAGGAGAATTACCTGTACCAGATACAAGAACCAATTATCACTTCGATGGATGGTTTACTCAAGCTGGTATTGAGGTAACTTCTTCTACCATTCCTACCGGACATCTTCAATGTATTGCTGAATGGAGTTATGAGGATAACAATGAAATTGTTCACTTTAATATCGATAGTGATGCGATGAGTGTTTATTATCAAAATATTGATACTTGGAAAAATGATCAATCTACATTCCAAACGAATATGGATACGAATTTCGCTGCTCATAATTGTTCAGAATGTGTTGGACCAAATTATCAATCTTGCAATACACCTGCTGCTGGTACTGTGCTATGTGATCAATCTAAGGGTTATCCTACTGGAATTTCTGGTGGAGTTAATGTCTTCTTATCAGATGAGACTACAAAAGTAAAAGGTGCTCAAGTAACTTATACTACATCTGATACTGGAATTATCTATAATATGATTCCTGGTGTTACATATTATTGGGAATCTATTGCTGATTCTACTGTTCATGGATATGTTAAAGCTAGTGGTAATTTTAGAACTATTCATACTACTGTTAGAAATGTACGTGATATTGGAGGACTATCAGTCGATGTAGATGGTGATGGTAATATCGATGGAGCATTAAGTTATGGAAGAATCTTTAGAGGAGCAAAATTATCAAGTAGTTCTACAGATTCTGCTAATTTGGCAAAACTTGGAATTACAGAAGAAATTGATTTAAGAGCTGCAAGTGATGGAGCATCTGATGCGAAATTAGCTTTATATCAAAATAGAGAAATTACAAACTATTTGATTTATCCTGACACTTATGCAACTAATTATGCAACGTTTAGAGCAGCTCTTCGTCAAACAATGATTGATATTGCTTCTGGGGAAAATGTTTATTTCCATTGTAAGATTGGTACTGATAGAACGGGAACTATGGCTTTCTTCTTAGAAGGACTACTTGGTGTATCCCATGAAGATAAATTAAGAGATTATGAATTATCTTACTTCTACGGATTGTTAAATCGTCATCGTTTCCATGATCATTTGGATGGATCAGCTATTAATCCTAGATTTACTACAATGGCAAATACATATAATACAAATCAAAAGATTTATACTTGGTTTATGTCTGGATCATCTGATATAACTGGTGATCAAGATATTATCGAAGACTTTAGAGAATCTATGATTCCAGGTTATACAAGACCTACATCATAAAAAGATAAGAATTATTCTTATCTTTTTTCTTTTCATGATATAATTATTCTATAGATAGGAGAGATTATATGGAATTTGTTACTTTAACGGAAGAAGAGTTTTCTGATTACTCATTGAAAAGTCCTTATACTAGTTTTTTTCAAATGCCATTATGGGCAGAAGTTAAGAAAGATAATGGATGGGATTCCTATTATGTTGGTTTAAAAGATAATGGTGAAGTAGTTGCCGCAACACTATTACTTTCTAAAAAGATCAAGTTTTTTAAAAATATGTTTTATGCTCCTCGTGGGTTTTTACTGGATTATGAAGATTTTGAGAAGGTGGAGGAATTTACAAAAGGATTAAAAGATTTTTTAAAAGATAAGAATGCTTTATTTTTAAAGATAAATCCTTATGTAGATTATCAAGAAAGAACTGTTGATGGAGATATTGTTGAGGGTACTGCGAAAGATTCCTTAATGAATAAATTAAAAGAACTAGGATATGTTCATAATGGTTTTTATATTGATCAAGATAAGAAAACAGATCTAGAACCAAGATGGATTAGTGTACTTGATTTAAAAGATATTTCTAGTATTGATGATGCTTATAAAAATATGAGAAGTAGTACGAAATGGAGAATTAATAATTCTCGTAAGAATTGTTTAGAAATTATTGAAGCGGATGAAGAGAATTTATTTGAATTTAAGAATTTAATGAAACATACTGCTGAGAGAAGAGAATTTGTTGATAGACCTTTATCTTACTACTTAAATATGTTTAAAATACTAAAAAGAGAAAATTTAGTGAAAGTATTACTTGTTAAAATACATTTTGATCAATTATTAGATTTTTCTAAAAAAGCTTTAGAAGAAAATAATCAATTAATGAAGGAATTAGAAGGACATGGAAATAAAGAAAAACAATTAAAAGAAGTTCGTTTAGAACATGATCGATTAGTGGAAAAGATTGCTGTTTTAGAGAATACTATTCAAGAAGAAGGAAACAGCAAGATTATAGCAGGTGGTTGGTATATGTTGTATGGACATGAGATTAACTACTTATTTGGAGCTAGTTATAAAAAGTTTATGAAATATAATTCTCAATATTTACTTCAATATGAGATGATTGATTATGCGATTAAGAATCATTATGATGCATTTAATTTCTACGGAATAGATGGAAATTTTGATGAGAAATCGAAAGGGTATGGATTATTTGATTTTAAAAGAGGATTTAATGCTTGCGTTCATGAACTCATAGGAGAATTTGATTTAGTAATTGATAAGAGTAGATATTCTTTATATCGTTTTAGCTTTTCTATGTATAAAAAAATTAAAAAAATTATTTCTAGGTGATTTATGGAAGAATTAGAAAATCAATTTCGATATTTAGTAGGAGGATACTATGGAGTAGAATTAATGGATTCTTATCCTCTTAAAGAATTTATATTAAAAGATATAGAAGATTATATTAGAAATTTTATAGAAATTAATCCTATTTCTAATTTCGATTATAAAGAAGAAGCTCTTTATATTAAGGATAAGATATCTCAAAAAGTTAAACTACAGGATGCTTTACTTGTATTAAACAAAATACAAGGACCTATGGATTTAGTATTAATGGTAAAAAAAGAATTAAAAAAATATGATCATAAATCATAGTTCTTATTCTTTTCTTTTAAAAAATATGATATATTTTTATTATAGAGGTGGATTAATGAAAAAAGTTTTTGTTTCTTTAACTATTATATGTATATGTTTATTATGCAGTGCTTGTGATGGAGATGTAACTCGTGCTTTAAGACATTCTGGGTATAGTGTATCTGAAGGAAAATTTGAGTGTGATGCATTCTTTTCTAAAGATAGTACTGAAAAAATACGTTTTTTAGCAGGTTCTCATGCAATTACACAGGATGGTTCAATTTATGAATTGTCTTACGGGCAGAAGTTTTCTAATAATCAAAATTGTAAGTTGGCAGATACTCCTTTAAAGGTTTCTTCAATATTAGATGATAGTGTGTTTTTAGCAACTAATGGAGGTATTTATACTTTTGGTAATGGAAATCAAGCTGCTTATTCAGAAATTAATAGTTCGGATAATAATTATGGTACTTATTCTACTTTGTTTTATTCAACTTCTGGGATAAAATATATGACTATGGATAGTCAAAATGGTATTTATTATGGATTAAGTACAGATGGAAATGTATATGGATATACTTTATATAGTGAAAATAGAGATAGTTATCCGGTTGTTGCAGGAATGGTTACGGTTTTTAGTAAAGCAGATTATGGAGATATTATTGATTTTAAATATGCTGGAGATAGTGTAGCAACTTATGTACGTACTAATGATAGAATTTATCATCTAACTATGACAAATGAAAAGGATTGTACTACTTATGCAGATATTAAATGTAATTATATTATGACAGACGATGAAACATTTGAAAAATATATGGATTATATTTTTGCTTATAGTGGATCTACTATTATTACAACATATCAGAAAATCTTTACTATCGGTGGAAATTCTTAAATAATTGTGTAAATTTGACTACGTTGTTTATAATTCAACGTAGTTTTTATTTTTATTTCTTTGATTCATGATATACTTATAATGAAGGAGTATAAGATAGTATGGTAGATAATGTAGATATTAGTTCAAAACTTGATACTTTTCATTCTTTAATTCAGAATTATAAATCTATTTTGGATTCTTTACAAACTAGTTGGAATGGTATATCTTATGAGAATTTAGTTAATAAATCTGTTTCTTTTTTAGAAGAATATGCTAATGTTGTTTCTAGTCATGTTACTTCTTATGCTCAAGCACTTACTTTGTATCAAGATTATTTGAATTATAAAAATAATTTAACGATTGCGACTAATAATTATAATACTGCTGTTTTGAATAAAAATACTATCGATGCGAATCGTTTTAATAATGATATCACTACTATTCAAAATAGCCTTAAGCAACTTGCTGATAATATTAATGCTTGTTTAGCTTCTATTAATGTAAGATTAGAATCTCCGTCTGTTCAAGCATCTATTGTTGGAGGAGATACGAAAACTACTCTTCTAGAAGATGGAACAATCGGTTATATAAAAACACGTTATTCTTCTGATACAAATTCTGGTGTGACTGTTTGGTATGCTGTTATTCCAAAAGATATGATGCCAAAATTGGGAATTGCTAATGATGATTATACAAAAGTATCTAAGGAAGCACCTACTTCTATGGCTAAGAGAAAAAATGCTGCTTTGGCTATTAATTTTGGTATTGAAAATACAAAGCAAGGTGGAATTCTCTATGCAGATGGTAAATTAGTTAGGGGAAACAATATAACTTCAGGAGACACTTTATATTTAGCACAAGATGGCTTGTTAAAATCAGTTCCTAATAGTCAATATTCTACAGAAGATATTCTCGCTTTAAATCCCGTTTGGGCATCAAAAGGGTTTTATACTATTGTGCAAGATGGTCAGTTTGTTTCAACGTGGGATCCTGCTAAAAACTCTAAAGAGGTTGTTAGTCGAAGAGAACCAAGGACTTTTATTGGACAAGATTATGATGGGAATTATATTGTAGGAGTGTGTCATGGTCGTCGTAAGGGAGAAGCAGGTATGAACATGATAGAAATTTATGATTTTGTTTCTAAGAATATTAATAGTAACATACGCATTTTATATAATGCGGATGGTGGAGGTTCCAGTGCATTTGTATATCAAGGAGAAAAAGTAAATCCAAATATCGATACATTGGATTCTGGCGCTACGGTTGAACGTTTAAGGCCAGATATTATTTATTGGTCTTAGTCTTTGACTAAATTATTGATTTGATGTAGTATACAAATGAGGTGATTCTATGCTTATTAATAATGAATGGACAGAATATGAATTGATAGATGCTTCCCGTGGTATGAAATATGAAAGATGGGGAACTTACTATTTATTAAGACCAGATCCTCAAATCATATGGAATAATGGAAATTTAATGGAAAAGTACTATGGTAAAATTGATGCGATATATCATAGAAGTAATAAAGGAGGAGGAAATTGGGAAAATTTAAGAAGTATTCCTTCTTCCTGGAGTATTCAATATAAAAATCTTACTTTTCATATTAAGCAAATGGGTTTTAAACATACAGGTTTATTTCCTGAACAAGCTGTTAATTGGGATTATATGATTCAAAAAATTCAAAATAGTAATCGTGAGATTAAAGTCCTTAATTTATTTGCTTATACTGGAGGAGCAACTGTTGCCTGCCTTTCTGCTGGAGCTTCTGTTACTCATGTTGATTCTTCTCGTGGGATGGTAGATTGGTGTAAAGAAAATGTTAATTCCAGTGGATATTCTGATGGACCTATTCGTTATTTAGTAGATGATGTTGTAAAATTTGTACAAAGAGAAATTAGACGTGGAAATCATTATGATGCAATTGTGATGGATCCTCCTAGTTATGGTAGAGGGGTTAATGGCGAAGTATGGGATATTGAAAAGGATTTAGATTATTTGGTGGAATTATGTTGTGAATTATTAAGTGATCAACCTTTATTTTTCTTAATTAATTCTTATACTACTGGATTATCTAGTGAAGTAATGAAAAATTTATTAGAAGTTCATATGCCAAAAAGATTTGGTGGAATATTTAGTTGTGGAGAGATAGGTCTTCCTATTACTAATAGTCATTTAGTATTACCTTGTGGTATTTATGGAAGATGGGAAGAATATGAATAGTTTAAATGTTTTATATGAAGATAATCATATTATTGTAGTGGAAAAACCATATAATATATTAAGTCAAGGAGATAGTACTGGAGATCTTTCTTTAATGGATATGGTAAAAGCATATATTAAGGAAAAATACCATAAGCCTGGGAATGTCTTTTTGGGACTTGTTCATCGACTTGATAGACCTGTAGGGGGAATTATGGTTTTTGCGAGAAGTAGTAAAGCTGCAAGTAGACTTACAAAGGAATTTTCTTCTCATCAAGTTGTGAAAAAATATCTTGCGATTGTTCATGGAAAATTAGAAGGAAAAGGGGAATGGGTTGATAAGATTTTAAAAGATAATAGTGGGAATTCTGTTGTATCTCCTTCTGGAAAAGAAGCTATTTTAGATTATGAGGTTTTAGCCTATGATAAAAAGAATGATTGCACATTAGTATCAATTCTTTTAAAAACAGGAAGACATCACCAAATTAGAGTACAATTTTCTTCACGTGGATATTATTTGTTAGGAGATCAAAGATATGGAGTATTAGATCATGTACAAATATGTTTATTTTCTTATTATTTAAGTTTTATTCATCCTGTTACTAAGGAAGAAATGAAGTTTCAATTATATCCTAAAATTAGTGGGTATTGGAAGATTTTTGAGACAAAGTTAAGATAGTCTATACAGTTTTTACACTGTAAAAAAATGTACAAAAAATAAAATGTTTGCATTTCTATATTTTTTTTGTTACTATATTAATAGGATAAGTTAAATGTAGATAGAATAGAGGGTGTTTATATGAGTTTCAGTGATTTTAATATGAGTTGGTTTACTACCGTTCCTGGATTACTTATTACAGGTGGGGTTGTTTTATTATTGTTGGCTTTAATTCTTTTGATTGCGACTGGAAAGAAATCAAAGAAAGAAAAGAAAGCAAAAGAAGAGGCAGATGCTTTAAATAATCAACAACCTGCGATGGCTTTCCCAGGACAACAAGTTGGAGGAGATATGGCAAATCCTGCACAACCTGCTGGAATTACTCCAGTTTCTAATACGGGTGCTGCAGTTACTCCTGTTGCATCTACAGATTCTGCAATGTCTTCATCAATGCCAGTTGCTCCTGCAGTTGATTCTGTTGCACTTAATGCTGTACCAGTGACTCCAGATGCTGTTGTGACTGCAACTCCAAATGTTACTCCAAATGTTGCACCTACACCAGTTACCCCTGCACCAGCAGTTAGTCCAGCACCAGTTGCTGCTAATCCTAATGGTCCAGTTATTTA
This sequence comes from Bacilli bacterium, assembly GCA_017405445.1. Taxonomy (GTDB): domain Bacteria; phylum Bacillota_I; class Bacilli_A; order RF39; family UBA660; genus UBA3789. The sequence continues at coordinate 30,663 of JAFRAK010000054.1, forward strand.
TGGAGGTGCTAATCCTGCTGCTAACCCTGCGGTTGCACCAGTTAGCCCTGCACCAGCTTCAGTTCCTTATGGAGGTGCTGCTCCTGCAGTAAATCCTGCAGTTCCAGTTAGCCCTGCTACTCAGGCTCCAACGCCAACAATACCTATTGCTCCTGCTGGAACAATGCCAAATCAACAATAAAAAGTATAAATATATACTTTTTTTTTATTCTTTTTTTTGAAAGGGTTTTTTATTCACTAAAAAAATGTTATACTTTTATTAGGGTGATCTTATGAAAAAGGTATCCATTTTATCTTTACACCTAGGATATGGAGGCATTGAAAAATCTGTTGTTGCTTTAGCGAATATGTTGTCTTCAAAATATGATGTGGAGATTGCTTGCTGTTATCAATTATATGAGAAAAGTGTTTTTCCTTTAGATCAGAAAGTTAAAGTTCAATATTTAAATGATCAAACAATTATTCCAAATAAATCTTCTTTTCAAGAAGCACTTCATTCTAGAAATATAATTAAGATAATTAAAGAGGGTTTTTTTGCTGTTAAAGTACTTTATTTTCGTAAGAAAAGTATAGTAGATTATATAAAAAAATGTGATAGCGATATTATTATTTCTACAAGAGATATTTTTAATACTTGGTTAGGTTCTTATGGAAAAAAAGGTGTTTTAAAAATAGGATGGGAACATAATCATTTTCATAATAACTTGAAATATGCTAATAAAGTTGTTAGTAGTGTATTAAAATTAGATTATTTTGTATTAGTCTCTGAGGAATTAAAAAAGTATTATGAGGAACGTTTAAAAAACACTTCTTGTACTTGTATTACAATACCTAATTGTATTGAGCTTTTACCGGAAAAGGTATCTAAATTAAATGATAAAAGATTACTTAGTGTTGGAAGATTATCTAGTGAAAAAGGTTATATGGATTTGTTAAGAATTTATAATTCTTTTCAAAAGAAAAACAAAGATTGGGTACTTGATATTGTTGGTGATGGAGTAGAAAAGTCTGAATTAGAAAGATATATTCAAGATCATCATTTAGAAGAAAAAGTAACATTACATGGATTTCAAGGAAAAGATGTTATTGAAAAGATAATGTTATCTTCATCTATTTATTTAATGAGTTCCTATACAGAGTCTTTTGGAATTGTATTAATTGAAGCTATGAGTTATGGAATTCCTTGTATTGCATTTGATTCTGCTGAAGGAGCTAGAGATATTATTAAAGATGGAGTAAATGGATATTTAATTTCTAATCGAAATGATGAAGAAATGATTCAAAAAATAGAAAAATTAGTCTGTGATGATTCTTTAAGAATAAAAATGGGAAAAGAAGCTCGTAGTAGTGTTAAAAAATATACGAGTGATGTTGTAAAAGAAGAATGGTTTAAACTATTAGAAAAGAGTGATTATGATGAATAGATCAGTATTATTTATTTCTTCTACAGGGGGACATTTAGAAGAATTATTACAACTTAGTCCCATGTTTCAAAATTATGATTATCATTTAGTAACTGAAAAAACAAAATCAAATTTATATTTAAAAGAAAAATATAAGGATAAAGTTTCTTATTTAGTTTATGGTACAAAATTTCATTTTATTACCTATCCTTTTAAATTAATTGTGAATTGTTTTATAAGTCTATATTATTATTTAAAATATCATCCTGATTATATTATTACTACTGGTACTCATACAGCAGGACCAATGTGTTGTATTGGAAAATTATTAGGAAGTAAAATTATTTATATTGAAACATTTGCCAATATGATTACAAAAACTTCTACTGGTAAATTACTATATCCAATTAGTGATTTATTTGTAGTTCAATGGAAAAGTATGAAAAAATTATACCCAGATTCAGTTTATGGGGGGTGGATTTTCTAATGATACTTGTTGTTTTAGGCACTCAGGATAAAGAGTTTCCCCGTTTATTAAAAGCTGTAGAAAAGGAAATAAAAAAGGGTAATATCAAAGAAGATGTATATGTTCAAGCAGGTCAAACAAAATATGAATCTGATTGTATGAAAATATTTGATTTTGTGTCTGCTCCTGAATTTGAAAAGATGATGAATGATGCAGATATTATTATTACACATGGTGGTGCAGGAACTATTCTTACCGCTATTAAAAAGGGTAAAAAGATTTTGGCTACTCCTCGTTTATCTAAGTATAAAGAACATCACAATGATCATCAAAAACAGATTATTGAAGAGTTTGAGAAAATGGGATACTTATTAGAATTAAGAGATTTTAATCAATTAAGTAAAATGATTGAAAAAATTCGAAAATTTAAACCTAAAAAGTTTGAAAGTAATACCAATAATATGATAAAATTAATTGAAGAATATATAAATAATACTAATCATACAGCTTGGTATCATAAATATAAAGAAATATTAATGTATTTGGTTTTTGGAGCTTTAACAACATTATTAAGTGTAACAGTACGTCTTGTATTGTTTCATACTGTTTGTAATGCTGATAAGGCTTTGGATGTACAAATTGCGACTATTATTTCAAATGCTGTTGGAATTGCTTTTGCTTATGTAACAAATCGATTATTTGTATTTGAAAGCAAGAATAAGAATAAATTAAAAGAAGCAAGTAGTTTTGTACTAGGAAGACTTTCTACATTATTTATGGATATGGGTATTATGTTTGTAGGAGTTACTTTGCTTCATTGGAATGAAACTATTATTACTTTAATATCACAAGTATTGGTTATTGTTTTAAATTATATTATTTCTAAACTTTTTGTTTTTAAAAAGAAATAGGTAGGTGTTATATGAAAAAGAATAATAAAGGATTTACACTAGTTGAGTTAATGGCAGTTATTGTTATTATGGGAATTTTATCTATTATTGTTATTCCTAAGATTTCCGATTTAGTATTAGAAACTAAAGAAGAAATATATGTACAAGATGCCAAAAAATTATTGGCTCAGGCTCAATATCGTATGAATTCAAATAGTATTGAAATTGAAAAACCTGAAATGGGAGAATGTATTGTTTTTAGTTTGAAATATTTAAACATTAATGATTTCCGTAATCCTCCTAATAATGGTACTTATTTGGATGAGTCTTCTTTTGTTGTAGTTCGAAATGTTGAAGGTAATTTTGATTATGCTGTTTTATTAATTGAACATCGTAAGGATGGTTTATTCCAAGGTGTAGAATTTGTTACAGAACAACAATTAAATGCAAGAGATGCCATTAAACATGTTCGTTATTTTGAATCAAGAGATATTCGCTATATCGATATTGAAGTTAGTGAAAAGAATAATGGAGATTTTGTTGATACTTTATTTATTAACTCTCAGTTAACTAAATCTGGTGCTGGTACTAATAGATGGGTAGAAGATAATAGTATTATTGGTACTTATAATGAAGCAGCTATGAGAGAAGGTACTGTTGCAGATGCTGCTGCTCCTAAGTTTACTGCTAAGATTACTTCTAATCAGGTAAATGAAGATTTTGGAACATTAGGCGCAACGTTAACTGTTTCTGCAGTAGATGCAGATGATGCATTAAATACATTAACTGTATGTGTAAGAATTGATAATCAGAAAGATGGAGAATATCCTTCTGTTTCAAACAATTCTAGTTTATGTGAGAGCTATGGTGAACGTAAGTACTATATAAAGAATGTTGATTTTGGTCAATATGGATTTAATTATGAGGATAATCATATTGCTTATGTGTATATTACAGTGTCTGATCCAGGTGGTAATTTTACTCATAAACTAGTTGAGTATAATATTCACCAAAGTGAAGGACCAAAGATTAGTAAAATGCTTCTTACAAGACGTACACAAGATGTTGAAAATCTTCCTACTTCTACATTATCAGTTGAAGTAAGCTCTGATTATGATAAAGTTGAAGACTTAAAAGTATGTTTTGAACAAGATATTCCTTCTGAGGAAGAAATATCGGATTGTCATGGAGACTATGTTTCTTACTATGATGTATTTAGTAAAACTGGTCATATGGATTATCTCTTTAAAAAACCTGATGGAACAGCTATAGAAAGTCCAGATGGTAGTACTCATACTTTAACAATGTTTGTTAAAGATTCAAAAGATAGAGTTGGATTCCGTACAGCAGAGTATTCCCTTTATCGTAATGAAGATCCAAAAATAGTTAGTTTTAGTATTCTACCTGAAAAAATTATTGATGCTAATGGAGATACTTATAATAGTTTATACTATACGATTAATTTAGTTGTTGAAGATGATCTTAATACAAGAGATGTTATGATAAGAATTGGAGATGAAGATCCAATTACTTATAATGAATTTATTCGTATGGAAAGAAATGCTAATAAAAAGCATAGAGCTCCAGGATTATTTGATGGTACAGATCGTGAAGTTATAGTTGAAGTTTGGGATAAATATCAAACAGAAGAAGTAGCTACTTTTGCTTCAAGAGTTATTACTCATGTTTATAAAAATGAAGCACCTTTTGTTCAAAGTGCAACAATTACTAGTAAAGGAACTATTTGTTTAGATAATACCAATAATCATTGTGCTTCTAATATAGCTCCTGAAAAAGGTGGTTCATATACTGTAAGTGTTAATCTTACAGCAGGGGATGCTTTATTAACTCAACAAAGAGATTTTAATCAAAGTGTTAAAGTATGTATTAATGAAAATCCTTCTGAGTGTTCTAAAGATAAAACACAAAATTTCGTTGCATATAAGAAAACATTTGATTATACTTTTAGTTCTCCTGAAGGACTTGAAAAATATGCTGAACCTGAAACAAAACATTTATATATTGCTTTAATGGAAGAGGAAAAATATAACGATCATACTGAATATTATTACTCTTTATCTGATCCATATGATTATAAAGTTTATTCCAATGATGCACCATCTTTTGCAAATGATAAGCCATTTGTTATTCGATCAGCAGTTAATGGTGAATACAATTATGAATCTGTTTCGATTAGTTTTTCGAATTTGGTACCTAAAGATGATTTTAATCATTATATGTTAGCTTATTGTTATTCTGTAGATGGTGGAGAAACAATATGTACTGAGAATATGTCTAAGACAGATTTTGAAAATAAATTTAAACTTGCCTTTATTTATAAAAACGCTGATGGATCTTCTATTCAATCTTATGAAGGACAAAAAATAGATTCTTATGTACTAATTACTGATCATAGAGGGCTTCAAGCTGAGTCTCCTCATGTTCTTTATGAATTATTAACAGATGATTATCCAGAAATTCAAGATGTTATTCTTCAATCTAATGAAACTAGATATAATAGTAATACTATTATCGTTCATTTTAAAGTAAAGGATGTTGGAGATACCTATGAAGTTTGCTTTAAAGAAAAGAAAGATGGAGTATGTACTGATGCCGATTATCGTGATAATGATGGAGTTCCTTATAATGGTAGTTTAAGTGGTCAAAATGTTCGTATGGGATCTTTAAGGTATAAAGGTTCATGGTCTTCTGATTATACAGAAGCAAATCCAGAAAAGGAATTCTATTTAGCTGTTAAAGATTCTCATGGTAATGTTACAAATTATTCTCAAGAATTAAATTATACTGTATATCTTTCTTGTAAAGAGAATATGGCTGAATTAAATACTATTTTTACTCCAGCAAATGCAAATAGTCAAATAAGTATGAATTATTGTTCTGGAAAATGTTTACATTATTATCCAAGTTCTTATAATCGTGATCCAAACGAGATATTTGCTACTTACATTAAAAAAGTTAATTATCGTGATAATAATATTGGACGAGCATGTCCTCCATCTGAAGAAGAAACACCTAAGACTTGTGAATATTATACTTGTTTTGACCATCCTGAATATTTACCTGGTCAAAGTACACCATTTGCGGGAATCTTTGTAGGATTGGTAGTTCAACCTACGAATAAAGAATGGACTGATAAACCTGCAGGTGTCACAAATACAGTATTAGTTGATAAACCAGAATGTAAGAATTTAAAGAAAAGAGAACAATTATTATTTGTTTGTGATAATGATAGTTATTGTGAAAATAGATGTAAGAATAAAACAAGTTACTGTAATACTCAAGCAGATACTATTTGTGATGATAGTAGTAATTATGACCAATGCTTTAGTAGTGAAACTACAAAGTGTATGAATTCTCTTAATCAGTTCTGTAATAAAGGATTAGAAGAATCTATGTATGAAGTTACATGTAATAGTGAGAATGAATCTGATCCAAATGTTGTTGTACGTAATTGTAGAACTGATCGTCTGAATGGTAAATGTTATCAAAATGATACTTGTAGTGCTCAAGATTTTGAAAATAGTATTTGTCAAAAGGTATGTTATAAAAAGATTAATTGTGCAGATGAATATGAGCAAGTACAAGCTGAATATAAATGTCATGGATATTTGACTGTATATGAAAGTCATATGCGTAATAATGCATGGTTCTTACAGGCTACAGGGGAACGTATTTGTCCTGAATATTTTAATGATCGACCAGGTAATTTTGTGTATGATCCTACTTCTAATACCCCTTACATTTTATTTAATGAGAATGAACAATCTGAAATCTTTGAACCTGATATGTCAAAGGAGGGTTAACAATGGTTAAAAATACTAAGAAAAGCAATATGAGAAATTATATAATACTTGGATCTATATTGCTTGTCTGTATAATATTTATTATAGTTTTTAGTCTAGTTCCTAATAAAAAGAAGGATGATGATTCTTCTAAGGATGATGGAAAAATAAAATTTTCACGTCAGGTGGTAAAAAGTTCTCAAGTTAAAACAATTACCAATAGTAGTCTTAACAAAGAACAGTGTGTTGGAAAGGTATGTGTCAGTAAGCTAGAAGTAAATGCTTATCCTAATAAGGGATATATTACATATGTCATAAAAAATAAGGGTACTAAAGAGGCTGATGGTGGAATTAAAATGATTTTTAATGATGATTATGTTATGTATGCAACTTATCATTTAAAAGCAGGGGAAAGTGATGAAGGATATATGAATTATTCTGATCATGATTTAAATGAAATAAAAAGCTACAAATTAGAAAAAATGACAGATAGAGATTTTGCAGTATTTGTTAATTAAAAATATCTAAGGAAACTTAGATATTTTTTTTTAAAATCAATGACAAAAATTATAAAATTTGTTAGAATTATAATTAGGTGGTAGTATGAAGATAAGAAAGTTTGCTTATGTGTTATTAACCTTTGGTATGATTATGATTATATCAGGTGGTTTTTCTTCGTTTTTAGTTGGATTAAAAAAGGATCAAGAGTTGGTATATCGTAGAATGGAAGATGTTTCTGCTATGTATGAAACTTTTAATACTCAAGTTTCTTTATTTGGAGACTATAGGGAAGATTTTCATGAAAGTGTTTTAGAAAATTTATACTATGATACGATGTTTCCTACTGATAATTTAGTAAAAGAAGAATTTTTTCAATACGAAGAAATGGTAGATGAAATTGGAGATTCTGTTAAAGAATTAGATCGTTTATGTAAAGATGTTTATTATCCTAAAGGAGAAATTAATAATATTTGTTTAAATTATAAAATTATGTATGAACAAGTTATTAATTATTTTGTATTAGATGTTGAAGATTATAATGAAAATGTAAAAAAATATAATGAGTATCAAGCATCTATTAGTAGTACATCTTCTATAAAGATTTATTCTACTAATAAGAAATTTATTGATTATAATGGAGATAAAACATTTGAAGGTAAGGAATGATTCTAGATGAAGAAAAAAAGTTCAATTGTTCGTAAAATTTTGATTTGCTTTTGTGCTTTTTTTATTGTTTCTTTATTGGGACTATTATTTCTATTCTATGGGCCAATTGATTCTTTTCGATCTTTTTGGATTACTACAGCTATGACTACTATGAAACATCAATATTTAGCGACAATGCTTTATTCTGATGAAACAATTCAAAAAGTATTAAAAGAGAATTGTATTATTGAAGTAGAAGAAGTTACGAATCCTAATATGATTAAGTTTCGTAAATATACTTCATCTATTTATAAAAATCAATATGAGAAAGAAATTTTAGTACATGATGAGGATGCATTATATAAAGTAATAGAAATACATGAGAATACTTATCATGGATTTTTAGTGGCAGTTTATGATCCTTCTAGAATTCATCTTGCGACAACAGCTTATTTGGGAGAAAGAGGAGAATCAATTCTTACAGTTAGTGAAAGAGAAAATGCGATTATTGCGATGAATGCTGGTGGATTCTATGATCCGGATTGGAATAGTAATGGGGCACTTCCTCATGGAGTGGTTATTTCATATGGACAAGTTGTGAGTGAGTTTACATCGGTAGGATATGGGGGATTCATTGGTTTTGATCAAGAAAATCGTTTGATTTTAGGTAATATGGGTAAATATGAAGCACTTTCCATGGGACTTAGAGATGCTGTAGAATTTGGACCTTTTTTAATTGTCAATGGTAAAAGAAGTTTTATTCGAGGCAATGGAGGATGGGGAGTTTCTCCTAGAACTGCCATAGGACAAAGACAAGATGGAATTGTTTTAATGCTTGTGATTAATGGAAGACTTGCTTCTAGTATAGGTGCTGATATGATTGATTTATGTGATATTATGGAAAGATATGGTGCTTATAATGCTGCCAATTTAGATGGAGGAAGTTCTTCTGAACTTGTGATTAATCAAGAAATAATAAATACTCCAGTAGCTGGAGGAACTAATGGTTTAAGAGATCAATCTACTTTTTGGGTAGTGGTTTAATTAAAGAAAAAAGGGTTATTTACCTTGTACTTTAGAGGTAATTTTGTTATAATTTTAAAGGTGGAGTGTTTGATATGGCTAGTAAAGAAAAAAAAGAAAAAAAACTATTAAAGAAAAAAGATAATAACCAAGAGAAAAAAGGACTTTTTAAGATTAAACTTAAAAAGAAAAAAGATGATGATATAGAAGTATTAGATATGGAAGAAAAAAAGATTAAACCTAAAAAAGAAAAAAAAGGAAAGAATCGATATGTCTTTGGTCCTATTGAATTCTCTTTTAATTTTATTAGTTTAGTGTTTGTTATCTGTGTAGGATTATATTTTGGTGGAAGAAGTTTTTATTATTATAGTTTACAAAGCAAGCATTCTAAAGAAACTGCAGATACTGTTAATGGTTTAGTACTAAGTCATAATCAATTAGCAAAAGATACTGCAGAAGGGCTTCATCAAGATGAAGATGGATATTATTTTAGAGGTAATATTCAAAATAATTATGTTTGGTTTGCAAATCGTATGTTTAGAATAATGAGAGTTAATACAGATGGTTCTGTAAAATTAGTATCTAATGATTTAGTATCTTCTTTTATGTGGGGAGAAAAAGAAGATTATGATAATTCAAATGTAAGAGTTTGGTTAACACCAGTTGATGATATAGATGTTTCTGGAGTTTATTATAAAACAATACCAGCTCCTGGAAGATTTGTTGTTGATACTTCTTACACTGTTGATAAACTACAAGAAAATAGTGTGGAATATGGAGAAACAGAGTTTAAAGATAAAGTAGTTTCACTATCTTTAAATGATTATATTAATGCAGGAGGAAAGAATAGTTATTTGAATAATGGAAAACTTTATTTTATTCTTGGATATAATCAAGAAAATTCTAACTTGTACATTGAAGAGGATGGAAGTATTGTAGAATGTAGTTCATTAGATGGATATGGAGTAAGAGCTGTTATTACATTATCTAAGAATGTTCCTGTTTCACATGGTTCTGGTACTGAAAAAGATCCTTATGTAGTTGATCAAGGTAACGATTATAATTATGTTGATAGTTATGTTAAACTAGGAAATGATGTTTGGAAAGTTTATGGAGAAGATGAAGAAACTATTAAAATGTATTTAAATGGATATATTACATTTGATGGAAATGAAGTTACTAGAAATTATAGTAATTATGGTAATAGATTTGATTATTATTCTGGTGATAATATAGGTTATTTCTTAATGAATGATTATTTAAATAGTTTAAGTTATAAAGATATTTTAATTGATAATTCATATCCTTATGGAGAAATGAGTGCTGAGACTGGTTATTCTTTTCCAAATGTTTATAGTACTACATATTTTGGTAAGATGGCTTTATTAAATATTTTTGATTATGTATCTAATAACGAATTATCTGACTTTTTCAGATGTAATACAGGTGCTCAAATGTCTACTACACAGTATGCTGTTTTATCAAATGGTTTATTAGAAGAAGCAGAAGTTACAGATGTAAAGCATATAGTACCAGGGGTATCTATTAATAAAAGTTCTATTAAAAAGGGATCTGGTAGAATAGATGATCCTTATGTTGTGGAGTGATAAAATGAATAGTAATGAAGAAGTTAAGAAGAAAAAATTATTAAGTGGTAAAGAAAAGGTGAAAAAAGAGAAACCTGTTAAAGAGAAAAAAGAAAAAGTAAAAAAAGAGAAAGTAAAAAAGGAAAAGGTTAAGAAAGAAAAAGTAAAAAAGAAATTTAAAATAAGTATTTTTACTATTCTAGTCTTTTTAATGGATTTATGTGTTGCGACGGGTTTGTATGTTATTAATATGCCTAAGTTTAAGACCTTTTGGGTTACATCTGCAATGACTACAATGACTCATCAATATCTAGCTTATATGTTATATGATGAAAATACTATTAATAAAATAATGAGTGAGAATTACATTGAACAGAATACAGAAACTATTAATTTGGATGATATTGTGGTTAATGATACAGATTTATTTTCTAAAAGATATACGAATAAGTATGATAAAGAAATATTTACAAAGACAGAAGGTAATGATGTATTTAAATTAATTCGTATTAGTGAGCCAATGTTTAAAGGATGGTTAACAGTTATTTATGATCCTAGTGATGTAGAACTTGCGGTTAGTAGTAAGTTAGGTAGAGCAGGACAAAATGTTAGTACTTTAACAAGAGACAATGGTGGTATTATTGGTATTAACGGTGGAGGTTTCGAAGATTTAGATGGTTGGGGAAATGGTTCAATACCTTATGGTGCTATTATTAAAAATGGTGAACTTATTTGGAATCATGAAGGTGGTTCTGGAGGATTAATTGGATTTACTAAAGATCATAAAATGTATCTTACTTGGAAGTCTCCTGAGGAAGCTATTGCTGATGGTATGATGGAAGCAGTTGATTTTGGACCATTCTTGATTGTTAATGGAAATGTTTCTAAAATCCATGGTGATGGTGGTTGGGGAATTGCTCCTAGAACAGTAATTGCTCAAAGAAAAGATGGAGTTGTATTATTCTTAGTTATTGATGGAAGAATGCCTGGATATAGTATTGGTGCTTCTATGAATGATGTTATTGAAGTATTACTTCGTTATAAGGCCTATAATGCTGCTAACTTAGATGGAGGAGCTTCAACTACTATGAGTGTAAATGGTAGTTTGTGGAATAATCCTTATGTTGGTGGAGAATATGGTGGAAGAACTGTATCAAATGCATGGATTGTTACAAACAGACAAGGAAAAGCAATGACAATACCAAATAAAAGTGATTATTAAAAATAGAGAGTATTCTCTATTTTTTTGTAGTATAATATGGTTTGGGGTGTAAATATGAAAACATTAATCTTCGATTGGAAAGAGAGTATTCCACAGGAAGAATTAAAACAAGTAAAAAATATTTTAGAAAATAATGGATTGATTATTTTTCCAACAGATACTGTTTATGGTTTAGGATGTAACTCTTTTAGTGATCAGGCAATTGAAAAAATATTTGAAGTAAAACAACGTGCCAAAAATAAACCAATTAATGTTCTTACTGATTCTGTTTCTAAAATGTCGATGCTTGCTTCTCATGTAGGAGAAATAGAAAAAGACTTAGTAGAGAGATATATGCCAGGAGCTTTGACAATTATTTTTGATAAAAAAGAAGAAATATCAAATTTATTAACATCAGGACTTGATACAGTAGGAATTCGTATTCCTAATAATGAAATTGCTTTAAAAATTTTAAAAGAAGTTAATTTTCCTCTTGCAACAACGAGTGCAAATGTTTCTGGAGAAGAAGCAGGAATTTCATTTGATGATGTTCTTGATTATTTTAATGGGAAAGTAGATGCTATTATTGATGGGGGAGTATCTCCAATTCAAATTGCATCTACTATCGTTAGAGTTGAAAATAATCATATTCATGTTTTAAGACAAGGTAGCATAATAATAGATAATAATAAAAAAATGTGATATACTATTATTGAAAATAGAAAAATGTGAAAATAATATTTTTGTTTTTTTCATATAATTTTCACATTTTACATTTATGATTAATATGTAAATATTTTAGAGGTGATTTTAATGAATGAAGAAATGAAAGAAAAAATAGTTGAAGAAAAAAGAACAAAGAAGAAAAAAAGAAAAACTCCTATGGTTGTTTTCCTAGTATTTGTCCTTATGATTGTTGCTGCTCTTTTGATTGCATTACAAAATGTTGGAATACTTGATTTTAGTAAAATTGATTTCAGTAAATTAAATAGAAAAGAGAAAGTAACTTTAAATTATACAACTCCTAACCATCAACAAAAAGAAGGTGTATATATAACAGATGTATCTGAAGTAGTGGAAGAAGTTATGCCTTCTATTGTAGCAATTACTAGTAAGACTTTAGTTAATTCTGGTAATTATGGACCATTTTATTTCTGGGGTGGAGGATCTACAGAAAAACAGTATGCTACAGGTGCAGGTAGTGGAATTATTATTAAACAAACAGATGACGAATTACTAATTTTAACAAATGATCATGTTATTGATGGGGCAGAAGAATTATCTGTACAATTTTATGATGAAAAAAGTTATGATGCTGTTGTAAAAGGAACTTCTGCAGATGATGATGTTGCGGTTATTTCAGTTAAGCTAAGTAGTATTGATAATGATACTTTAGAATCTATTAAAATTGCGACAATTGGTGATAGCAATGAATTAAAAGTTGGAAATGGTGTTATTGCGATTGGAAATGCTTTAGGATATGGACAAAGTGTTACATCTGGTGTTGTAAGTGCTTTAAATCGTGAAGTAACTCTTGATGATACAACAAGAAATATGATTCAAATGGATGCTGCTATTAATGGTGGAAATAGTGGTGGAGCTTTATTAAATAGTAAAGGTGAAGTTGTTGGTATCTGTGAAGCTAAATATTCATCTTCATCATCATCTGGTATTGTTGAAGGCATGTCTCTTGCTATTCCTATTACTGATGTAAAAGATGTTATTGAAAAATTAATGAATGGTGAAACTCCGACTGCTAGCGGTGCTCAAATTGGTATTAAAGGTAATATTGTAAATCAAGATAATACTTTAGGTATGCCACAAGGATTCTATATTTCAGAAGTTATTAGTGGTACTGGTGCAGATGATGCTGGATTATCTATTGGAAGTATTGTTACTAAAATTGAAGGAAATAAAGTTACTTCTTTAAATGATATGAAAAAAGTTTTATCTAAGAAAAAACCTGGAGATGTTATTACTATAACAGTGGCAGTTCCAGATAGAAGATCATACACAGAGAAGGATGTAGAAGTTACATTATCATAATCAATGCAGAAATGCATTGATTTTTCTTTTCTTATTTTTATAAAAAAATGTTGACAATTCAACGAAATATAGTATAATTAAATATGTCTACTTTGTTTAGTCGACTTGGTTTGTCGGAAGGCCGGGTTGATTAAGACATATGCGGATGTAGTTTAATGGTAGAACCCCAGCCTTCCAAGCTGACTACGGGAGTTCGATTCTCCTCATCCGCTCCATTTGTAAAAATCGTCGCACCAAGCGATGTTGAGATAAAACTCAATTCGAAAGAATTGAGTTTTTTTGTCATTTAAGAAAGGTTGTGATGATATGTTAAATATTATTAAAGAAAAACTTGATTTAAGCCCTGAATTGAAGAAAAAGATTAATTGGGCTAAGAATTATACTTCCGCATCAATAACTCTCGAGAAAGGTCATTTAATTAGGCTAGAACCTACTAATCTTGCTTACGTAGATCCTCATAAGGTAATAATCAACAATTATACTTTCTTATTCTTTAATGGTGTTGAGTCATTTTATATTAACTCATTGAAAGAACAACATAATTTATCTGAATTAGAAAAATATTTTAAACTAGCTAAAAGTTGCTAACTATTGACTTATTATAAAAAAGTGATATTATAAATAACCAGTGAAAGAGGTACTCTCTAGAAAAGGAGGTACATCATGGATTTGAACAATAAACTCAAATTTAAAATTTATAATATTGATTTATTTAGAGGAGTCAGTAGTACATAGACTTATGTGCGCTACTGTCTCCTCTTTTTTAGTATTAGAAAGGTATTATGAAGAAAAGAGAACAGAAAGTGTTGTTCGAGAAAGTAAAAGAAATAATGACTATAAAATACATCATATGTATATTCGATAAAATGTATAAAAAAGGAGATTTTACCAAAAAGGAATATGAACTATTAGTTAAAAATTGTGAGAAGAAATTAGAAGATTGTTATAAAAAAGGAGGTTCATTGTGGAAGAAAGAAAAATAGCCGGTATTTATATTCGTGTATCAACAGAAGATCAAGCACGTGAAGGATTTAGTTTAGGAGAACAAGAAGAAAAGTTAAAACAATTATGTGATTACAAAGGTTATAAAGTATATAAAGTATATTGTGATGCTGGTATATCAGCTAAAGATATGGAACATAGACCAAAGTTTCAAGAAATGTTAAAAGATATGCAAGATGAAAAAATTAATTATATCGTTGCTTATAAACTTGATAGAGTTACTCGTTCAGTAAGAGACTTAGAAGAACTGATTTCACAACTAGAAAAATATAATACTTATCTAGTATGTGATAGAGATGACGTTAATACATCTACTGCTAATGGTAGATTCTTTGTAAGAATGCTTACTGTCTTATCACAACTTGAAATTGAAATTGTATCAGAAAGAACTAAGTTCGGATTAAATGGTGCTATAAAGTCTGGACATTTACCTGGGCCGGTTGCACTAGGATTTAAAAAAGATGGAAATAGAAAAACTATAATTGATCCATCTACTGCTCCAATAGTAAAAAGGATATTTGATTTATATTTACAAGGAAAAACATTTTTGCAAATATCAAATATCTTTAATAAAGAAAAAGTATTAAATAAAAAATGGAAAGATACTCATATAGAAAGAATTATTAATAATAAACTTTATATGGGTGACTATGAAATGTATAAACGATTAAAAGAATGGAAAGATGTTGAACCAATTGTTTATATGAATGTAGTTGATCCAATTATACCAAGGTACATCTGGGAAGAATGCCAAGCTCAAAAGATTGTAAATCAAAGGACTTATACAAGAGATAGAGTTTATACTTTCTTTCAAAAACTTAAATGCCCTAACTGTGGAAAGATAATGAAATGTAAGGGCTCTGGTGGAAAGAAAAGAAATTATGTTTATTACAATTGTGAAGATTGTCATGTAAATATTAGAGAATCATATGTCGAAGAAGAATTTAAGAAGATTGTAGGACAACTACTAAGATTTGATAATGAGTATAATGAATTATTTTTACCACTACTAGCTGATAAGGAAAGACCATTTGATAAATCCGATATAGAAAAAGAAATTATTAGTTTAACAAAACAAAAAGAAAGAATTAAAAAAGCGTATATGTCTGAAGTCGTCGAACTCGATGACTTTAAAGAAGATTTAAAAGTAATAAATGAAAAACTTGATAATCTATCTAAACAACTTGAAAAAGAACAAGATTTAAAAAGTAGAAACAGATTTACACCTGAGAAAGTGATGGCTGATAGAGATATACAAAGAATCTTTATGCAAAATGGAAAAGATGTTTCTATATTTTTAGATCAATGGGAATCTATGACTAAAGAAGATAGACAAGAATTTATAGTAAGATATATTGAATCACTAACTTTTGAAAAAGATGAAAGATATCATAATGGAATACATTTAGTAGATATAAAATTAAAATCTTTATTTAATGAAAAAGTAAATCAACTATCTAATCTTGGATTATCTCAAGTACCCGTAGAATTTATATCTAATAATAAATCAGTTATGTTAAGTGTTAGTTATCCAATGAAAGAATCACAAATAAAAAAATATCTTGATGAGATGAAAGATATCGAAGGTGTTAAGTTACACATTCATCCTACATTTAATTATAGTTTAGAAGATTTACCGGAAGAGATTGTTTTCGACCTTGATAAAGATGAAAAAGTTTTAAAATTAATTCCAATAATAAAGGATATAGATAATCCAGAAGATATATCAAATAAGTTTAGGTTAGGAATAGTTACATCACTTGTCAAAAATACCGATGAGGTTTCTAAGGAAAATTCTTAGCCCACGGAATCTTGTATGTCGAAGATGTACAAGATACCTAGGGGGTTATATATCTTGGATGCCACGATATGGGCCACACTAACCCACACTAAAAAGGAGGAATTATATGTCTGAATTACCTTATTCATTTCATTTAGGAAGAAATAAAAATAGAACAACTTCATCAAGAAATAATGCTAAAAATAATTTAAGTAAATCTACTTCACTAGCAAATAATGGAATACAAAATTATCAGCAATTATCAAAAGTAAACAATCATGATTTTAGAAAGTATGATCAAGACACTAGAGGTATTTATACTCTTAAAGGAACAAATGATGTTGTTAATGATGTTAAGAATTTTTATAAGAAAGAATTTGAGGAAGCTAGACTTGAATACAACAATAAACAATCCAGACCTAGTAGAAGAATTGATGATTATTTTCAAAATGTATCAGATGATGAAAAAAGAGATTTAGCATGTGAGATTATAATAGAACTTGGAAATATAGAATTTTGGGATTCTAAAGATAAAGATTATAGAGAAAAAATGGTAAATGTTTATTTTGAAAACATGAAATGCTTAGAAAAGTTAGTTCCGGAATTTAAAATAACAAATGCAGTAGTACATTTAGATGAAAGATCACCTCATATGCATATTGTAGGTGTTCCTGTTAAAGATGGTTGCAAAACTGGTTTATCAAAACAAGCCAATAAATCATTTGTTTTTACTAAAGATAGATTAGAACAAATACAAGATGTAATGAGAGATAATTGTATTAAAGAATTTAATAAAGCATATGATGAAAACTATTCTCTCAAAGAAAAAGAAAAAGGTAGAAATCATGATATCCACGTTAAGGATATGATTAATTATAAAGAACTAAAAAATGAACTTGATCAGAACAAAAAAAGCATTGAGAAAAATAATGATAAGATAAAATCGATAAACAAGTCAGCTACTGACTTGAAAGAGTTATTAGATAATTTGGAAGAATCTAGATTTGGTGGTTATAAATTAAATAATCAGCAAAAACAAAGATTAAAAGGTTTATTAAAAGATGTTGAATCTTTAACTGATTATTTCGATAATTATAGAAATATAATAAATAATATCGCCACTATAAATGATGATTTAGAATATCAAAGGAAAGAAACTAAAATCCTTGGTAATAAAGTTAATAGTTTGGAAGTTGATAATAAAAAATTAAAAACTGAACTAGAAAATCAAAAGAATTCAAATTCGTTATTAAAGAGTTTAATTAATGCTAGAAATGATGAACACTTAAATTTAATTACTCACTTAGCTCAGGGAGTCAATTCTAAAAATAGTTATACATCAGATATTTATAGAAAAGTTAGTAATAAGTTTAAAGAAAAGAGATTGATTTCTAAAAATGAACATAGAGTTATACTAAGGCCTCTATTTGGTATTAGTAAATCAGAAATAGAACGAGCATTACATCATATTAATCAAGAAATGGAAGAACAAGCTGAAGAATTTTATAATCAAAGAATGAATTCAAATGAAAACGACTATGTGCTATAGTCGTTTTAATAGTTATATATTTTTTATTATAATTCAATCTATTTTTGAACCACAATTTGAGCAATAATTCCCATTAACTTTCATTCCACAATTAGGACAAATAGAGTTAATTTTATCACCTATTTTGCAATTGGGATTATTTTTTAATGTAGTTAATGCACGATTAAACAAATTTGCACTTTCAACTTGTATTTCATATGTTTTTTGACCAATCTGAAAAACTAATCCATTATTTGTTGGTATAATAGAAGAAATTTTATTAATTGGTTTATCAAAAGATATTCCATTTGAGGCAAAAATAATTCTTTTATTAGTTAGTAGTAGCATTCCATTATATGTTGTTCTTTGAGTGTTTCTAATTGCCTGACCGCCTGATCCACCAGTTCTATAACTTAAACCTTTTGCTATTCTAACATTAAAACCTGCATTTTTTCCGGTATATCCAGCAACTTTAGTTGTATCTTTATATGTGCTTGCATAATCTGCATAACAACAAAATTCATCTTCTAATAAATTTAAAATGTTTACATTTATAACTGGCAATCCACCTCTATTTATTTCATCTATTACATATTGAGGCATGGCACAATTATTACTGCCTTTTGAAATCTTTGAAATTGCATTTGATAATTCTTTAAATATTTTCATTTTTTCTCCTTATTTTACATAATCAATTTTATTGTTCCTAGGTTTGTATATATAATTATTTTTAATCTTGTTTTTACAGTCAATAATTAACTCATCTATTGTTTTTATAAACCAGTCATTTGGATAATACTCATTATTAGTAGCATAGTATTTTGAACTTTTAATATTATTTTAAAATAATAGTGCATCATCAATTTTTCCCATTTTAATAAGAACACCGACTTTTTTTCTATAAGATATTGGATCATAAGGATATAATTCAATTGCTTTTTTTCTATATTCTTTATTTGACCACGAATATGCCATTGCATAAATATATCTTTGTTTACTTGTAGTAGGATTGCCACATATTTCTATAACTTTATTCAGAATATCTTGCCCGTTCTTACAGTTTTTTAAAATATCATCTATTACTTTTTTTCTTTGCCATTTAAATTAATACTCGTTGAAACAGATAAAGTTTCAAATAATTTCAGTGCAAAATCCGGATTGTTTGTTAATGAAATATCTGTCTTTAAAAAATTGAACATGTTTTATAACTCCTTATTTTATCTTTAATATATTTTTTACATCAAAATGGTTGAATAAAATTAGTATTATTTATTTAGAACCATATATTGTTAATATCTACTTTTTCTTCATAATTTATTTCGTCATTTAATTCATTGCTTTGAATACTAAATACTCCCAATGGAAACACACTATTTTGTAATTTACCAGAATTTAAATCCTTTCCATAACCACAATATTTAATTTGAATTGTAACTGTTTTAGGATATAACAATACTTTTTTGTATTTCTTTTCCTTAATAGAAGAAATAATTTCTTTTGTTATATTTATGGAATCTTTTTTATAATCATTATAGTTATAATATTTGTCGGCATATACATATAATTCGTAAACTTCATTTCCAAGTGTTCCTGTTTGATAACTTTTAAAAATTGTTTCTTTTTTATTTAATATTTTAGTTATCTTTTCATCTAAATAATCCATATATTTATCTGATTCTATGTATTCTGATTCAACGTTATTTTCTTCTTTAGTTTGATTATTTTCTTTAGTTTGATTATTTTCTTTAGTTTGATTATTTTCTTTAGTTTCATTAGCTTCATTATTTTTATTATTGGAATTTTCAACTTCGACTCCATATTTATAGTCATTATCAACTCTAATATATATTAATTTTTTATCATCATCTAATTTTATTGTAATTTCTTTATAATTCTTATCCTTAAGTTTTAAGTTATCACAGGTTGTGTAATCTGATAAATTTGATCTAATATTATCTATCCCAAAAATCTTATCTAATTGGTTATATGTCTCTTCTGAATAACATTCTATTATTTTATTCTTTAATTCTTTTTTATCTTGAATAGAACCAGTAATACCTATTACAAGAAAGACAACCCATATAATAGCAATAAAAATTATTTTTTTCTTTTTATCTAATTTGTCAGATTTTATTATAAAAAAAGTAGCAGTAAATGGAAGTAAGAATATCCAAGCAAGAACTAGCCATAACATTTTATTATTTTTCTTTTGTGGTTGTGAATAATTAATAGTAGCGCTTTGATTAGTTTTGCTTTCTTGCTGTGCTCTAATTCTTCCTTTTTCAAATTCATATCCATTTTGTTCCATATCATCAAATTTTACATGTTTTACTTCATCATCTAATTTAAATGTTGTTTGACAATACTTACATGTAATTTCTTCTGATTCTGGATCTACCTTTAATGTTGCTCCACAGTTCTTACACTTTAGTTCTACTAGCTTCATAAATAATCAACTCCTAAAGAAATATACTATAATTATTTTATCATATAAAAAGCTTAGTTTTAATAAGAATTGAAATTTTTTTCTATTTTATTATAAAAATATGTTATAATTAATTTGTAATTGAGTTTTATCTCTTTTACATTTGTAAGCATGTGTTTCTAAAACGAGACACACAATTGCTCCATTGAGGTTAAAACTCGCACACTTCATTTATTGGAGAGTGCGTTTTTCTTTATACAAAACAAGTTCATAGTATTTGATATTATGGGCTTTTTCTTATGTTAGGAGGTGTATTTTTTGAAAACGACCATAGAAAGTTTAATATTCCCTAGTGAATTGAAAAATAAGTTAAATATGAAAGTTGGCAAAGGTAATTTAGATATTAGCTTTATTAATGGACATGTTATCAATATTGATAAAACTAATTTAAGTATTACAGAACCACACAAAATTATAGTTAATAATAATGTAAATACTCTTATTGCTTATGTTTATGATAATAATAATAAAATATACTTACCTAATCATAATGCTATTGTATCTATAACTAAGTTTATTAGTATCCTTAATGATATGAATAAGTGCAAAAACAATGATTAATAAGAGTTATAAATTGTTAAAATGTAGGATTCTTTTAATATTTGCACAAAAATTGCACAATTTACTTCCTACTTTTTGCACGATTTACTTCCTAGACATTGCCAAGTCAATATGCTATAGTATGTATCGTAGATGGTAATTCTACGAATATGGATTTAATAATTGCAGGAATTTTGCAGACTTTTTGCAGAAAATTTGCAGGATTTTTGCATAGACTTTGCATTGTCAATATGTTAAAGTATGTATCGTAGAGATTATACTCTACACTATTATTAACTAGCTATTTATTTTTTTGAAACGCGAGGGAAAATATCTCTTGCGTTTTTTCGTATTTATGAAAGGAGTGATAAAATTGGAAGAACCAAAGAAAATAATAGCAGGTTTATATCCTAGAGTTTCAACTGAGGATCAATCCAGATATGGACATAGTTTAGATGAACAAGAAGAAAAATTAAGACAACTATGTAATTTTAAAGAATATGAAATTTATAAGGTGTATCGTGAAGAAGGTGTTTCAGCAAAGAATATGGAAAGGCCTAGATTCAAAGAAATGATACAAGATATGAAAGAAGGAAAAATTAACAAAATAGTTGTTTATAAATTAGATAGACTTACTCGTTCAATAAAAGACTTAGAAAGTATTTGTACTATGCTTGAAGAATATGATTGTAGTTTAGAAAGTGTTGCTGAAGAAATAAATACTGATACAGCAAATGGTAAATTCTTTATTCGTATGCTTACAATACTAGCTCAATTAGAAATAGAAAGAACATCAGAAAGAACTAAATTTGGTTTAGTAGGTGCTGCCAAAAAAGGTCATTTAAGTGGACGCCCACCTGTTGGCTATAGAAAAGTTGATAAAGATAAAGGAATATTTATTGATGAAGTACAAGCAGATGTTGTCAGAAGAATATTTAAATTATATTTAGATGGACTAGCCGTTAATTCTATTTGTAAATTATTTAACGATGAAGAAGTCTTAAATAGAAAATGGCCTACTACAACAGTAGATAAAATATTATCTAATCAACTTTATATTGGTAATATGGAATATGGAAAAAGAACTGATGGAGATATTCAAGTATTTGAAGATGTTGTTCCATCAATTATAGATAAAACAACTTTTGAAATGGTACAAAAACGAAAAGAAAAAAATTTAAAGAACTACACGAGAAAACTCACATATATTTTTATGCAAAAGATTAGATGTCCTAAATGTAATAAAATTATGGGTGGATGTTCTAGTACAAGTAAAAATAATACAAAACATTTATATTACAAATGTGCTAATTGTAAAATGAGGATTAATGAAAAAAGAATTGAAAAACCATTAATGAAATTTTTAAATGATATGTTAGATTTTTTCTTGATTATTGATAATTCTTTTAAACCTTCTTTAAATAGAAATACTAAAAATGATATTAAAAAATATCAAAAATTAGAAAGTGATTTAAAAGAAAAAGAAACTAGAATTAAGAAAGCATTTGTTGATGGAATAATCGAACCTACTACATTACAAAGTGAATTAAATGAAATTGAACGAGAATTAAATCATACTAAAAATAAAATAATTGAACTTCAAAAATTAGATGAAACATTGGATATTAAACAAGATATGGAAACAATATTTAATCTTAAAGAAATTGAAAAAATGAAAGCAAAATCAGACTATGTAAAAAAGAATAACTTATGGAATAAATTATCGAAAGATCAAAAACAATATTTAATCAACAAATATGTTGATGAGATAGAAATAGATGTTGATAAGGATTATAATGTTTCAATATTGAATATTATATTTAATAAAAATGAAATAGAAAATATTGGATATATGTTTAGAACTGATTGTTTTGATATGATAATTAATGTAGAAAATAGAGACATAATTTTATCAAATTATAAAAATGAAAAGCAAAAACAAAGCTATATTTCAACATTAAGAAACTTTTATAAGATTAAAGAAACGGAAATTATTGGTGAATTATTTGATATAAAAAACTTTAGTAAAGATGAAATTATTCAAATAATTCCACAAGAAAAAGATAATAAATTTGAAAAGAATAAATTTACGATATTACAAATTGGAGCATAAAAATTTGCTTCAATTTTTATTTGAGGGGGTTGATAATATGAATTATTTTTTTAAATATTTAATACCACAACTAATGGAATACTTTAATAATGACAAGGAATTATTATTAGAATTTTTACCAAAAATTATTGGTACTAAATATATAAATGATATAGAAAATTTTATGAAAGAAGATGAAATAATTTATGAAAAAAATTTAAAAAGATAGTTATGAAAATAAAAAAGCTAGTTAATAATTAAATATTTAATTATTACTTAAAAAAGCATAGTGTAATACAATTGTTATACAAAGAAATGATTATAAAATAAGTAAAAGAAAATTAAAAATAAATAATTGTAATACATAAAGCTAAAAAATGTATTACATTTCGCAAGTGCGAAATGTGTTCTGGTGCATAAACGAGGTTGAAAATTCCTTTGTTTTATAAGGAATTTGAAACTTCGTGGTGCATTCACATATCCTGTTGTATTATTTTTTAGTTAAAATTGAGTAATAATTAATAAAAATAGAAATGGAGGTTTGTAATGGAAAGTTTAAGATTATCAGAAAAAGATATTAAGTTATTAAATAAATTTATGGAGGAAAATGATATTGAAAATAAGTCAGAAGCTATTAGACAATGCATTAAAAAAAGTACAAGTCAAAATGATTTAAATAACTTTATTTTTGATATAAATAATAAAATGAATCGATTAATTCATAATCAATTTTTAACGAAAAAACTGTTAGAACAATTTTTTGTTAATATGAGATTTAATTCAAATACTGATGTAAATTCAAGTCTAACTTTAGATGAATTTAATGAACAGTTTAATAAATATAGCAATCAATTTTTAAATTAACTTTTTGATAAATAAAAAAGATATGTTGTATACTTTCTTGTATATAGCATATCTCTTTTTTTATTGTAATAAATTTATTTTATTTTTTTAATATCACTTCTACCAAGTATCCAATCTGCAGAATAATTACCCATCTTACATACTTCAATTAAGAAGGCACATAATATTAAAACTTTACCAGTTTCATATGCACTCCAGGTAGAATTAGAAGTATTTAATCTATCAGCGAATTCTCTTAATGTTTCATTAAAATCTTTTCTAATTTCAATTGCTCTTTTAGAAAAAATTTTCATATCTATTTCTTTAGAAGATTCTATAATTATTTTCTTATCTGTAAGTCCTAATAAGTAATCAATATTAATTTTATAAATATTTGCAAGCTGATATAGTCTTCTTGTTGGAATAATATCTTTTCCGTTTTCCCATCTTGAGTATATTGAATCACTAACTCCTAGTTTGCTTGCTATACTTCTTTTAGTTAAATCATTTTGTTCTCTTAATTCTTCAAATCTATTTTTATCCATAGGTACCACCTACAAATAATTTTCACATTAAAAGTAATAATATTCACAAAACCGAACAAACTACGAGCAAAATATGTTATAATGATTTTTGTAAGTTTAGGTTTAAGAAGGAGCTAAAGTTTATGAAAAATATTATTAAAAC
Source organism: Bacilli bacterium (assembly GCA_017405445.1). Classification (GTDB taxonomy): domain Bacteria; phylum Bacillota_I; class Bacilli_A; order RF39; family UBA660; genus UBA3789. The sequence continues at coordinate 55,184 of JAFRAK010000054.1, forward strand.
AAAAAAAGATTCAAAAGAAGTTGCAACATTAATTTCAAATACTATGGAAAGAGATTTATCAAAAGTTCAAGAAGTATTGGATTTTGATTTAGAAGAATTAATTCAAATTGTAGGAAGATTAGATACTAAACAACAAGACGAAGTATATAGTATTATGATTAATAATGAATTAGAAAAACTTAAGTCAATTACTATAGACCAATTTAATAGTGTTAAAAGAGATGTTGACGAAATAACAGATTACTATGCAAGTAAAAAAGAAGAATTTGATGTAGTTATTGAAGAAGGAGATCTTGTTGCCAATGATATTTTATTCAAAGTCATTGGTATAAATAATAGAAAAATATCATTACCAATAGATATTTCTATTATTAAAAATTATTGTTTTTCTACTGAACTAAAAGAAGAACAATTTTATGATACACTTATGTGGATCACTTTAAGATATATTGCTATATCAAGATGTATTCTTTGGAAAAAATCAGAAGAAGAATACGAAAAGAATAAAGAAATAGATAATAATTAAGTAGTAATAGCAGTACCCTAAACTTACTAAAATGTAATATAATTATTCTAAATAAGGGTGATAGTATGATTTATATAACTGGTGATACGCATAGAGAGTTCACAAAAATATTATTTTTAGTTTTTCAAAATAAAACAACTTATGATGATGTAATAATTATTTTAGGTGATGCAGGAATCAACTATTATAATGATAACATTGATAATCAATTAAAAGAACAATTATCAAAAGTGCCAATTACCTTCTTTTGTATTCATGGCAATCACGAAAAAAGGCCACAAACAATTAATACATATAAAGAAAAAAAATTTAAAGATGGTATAGTATATTATGAAGATAAATATCCTAACCTACTCTTTGCAAAAGATGGTGAAATATACAATTTTAATAATCATAAAGCTTTAGTTATTGGTGGTGCTTATAGTGTTGATAAAGAATTAAGACTTGCAAATGGTTATGGTTGGTGGAAAGATGAACAGCCAAGTGAAGAATTAAAAAAGAAAATATTAAAGAAGATTAAAGATAATAAAGATATAGATATTGTATTATCACATACTTGTCCTTATAAGTATTTACCTCGTGAAGTCTTTCTGCCAAATATAGAACAATCAAAAGTTGATTATAGTACAGAGCAATTTTTAGATATTATTGAAGAAAATGTCAATTACAAAAAGTGGTATTGTGGACATTTTCATATTGATAAAAAAATTGATAAAATTGAGTTTCTATTTGATAATGTTAATGTTTTTGATAAATAATTAAGATATTCGCAATATAGTAAACTAACTATATTATGTCAAGACTATTTTTAATAAAAAATAAAAATATTTATGCATGACAAAAAGATTCACAATAGTGAATTTTTTAAAAATATTTAATAATAATTATTTAACAAAATTAATATCGTAATCTATA